>JAQXHC010000041.1 GCA_029007035.1 Oscillospiraceae bacterium | reverse complement strand
TGTTCATTTCGATTGCTCGCAATCTACTTGTGTTTTTTAGTCTTTTCTTTGACTTTCTTTTCTATTCCATCTCTTACTCTGGAATTTCAAGGGTCGTCGTTCTTTTCTTGCATTGTTCAATTTTCAAGATGCTGTGCGCTGCTCTTTGCAAGAGTCGGCTTATTCAGTATATCATACTTTTAAGTCGTTGTCAAGTACTTTTTTCGATTTTTTCTAATCTTTTTTGTACTTGTCCGTCTCTCTCAGACAGCTTTATTATTATATCACCCTTTTGTACGTTTGTCAACTCGTATTTTTCAACAAACATCTGTTGAAAAATACGAGTTGCTTCTGTTGATTTTCAACAATTTTTATTCTGCTTTCATTTTTGTACACAATCCCACTAATTTCTGTTTCCCTTTTATACTATTATATATATCAAAACCGTGTTTTGCACGCTTGTATTTGTAAAAACAAAAATATATATTATTTTCACAGAAAAAAGCTTTTCATTTCCGCCATAATATGGTATAATATATTTGATTTTCATTTAGGAGGTTTAATTATGACTGAAAATGAACTCTACGATCTTTGGCGCGCAAACGCTACGGACGATTCTGACTTGATCAAAGAACTTGACGATATAAAGGACGACCGCGAGGCAATTAACGATAGATTCTACCGCGACCTCGAATTCGGTACGGGCGGTCTGCGCGGTGTTATCGGCGCAGGTACAAACCGAATGAACGTCTACACTGTAAGACGAGCTACCCAGGGATTCGCTGACTACCTTAACCAGGAGTACAAAAATCCTTCTGTTGCCGTTTCGTATGACAGCCGTATCAAGTCCGATGTTTTTGCCCGTGCTGCAGCAGGTGTTCTCGCAGCAAACGGAATAAAGGTTCATATCTATAGTGAACTCATGCCAACTCCGATGCTTTCTTTTGCTGTACGTGAATTAAATTGCCAGGGTGGTATCATGGTTACTGCCAGTCACAATCCTGCAAAGTACAATGGATACAAGGTTTATGGCGATGACGGCTGTCAGATCACTTTGAGAGGCGCTGAGATTATCCTTGAAAAAATCAACTCCCTGGATATTTTTAACGATGTTAAAACCGTCGATTTCGACGAAAAGCTCGCTGACGGCACCATATCTTACATCGGACAGGAAGTAATTGATTCTTATTACCGCAGCGTACTCGCTCAGGGAATCAACACCGAGCTCTGTGCATCAAGCGGCTTGAAAGTAGTATACACCCCGCTTAACGGAACAGGCAATAAACCTGTACGTCATATTCTTTCGGAAATCGGAATCAACGATGTTACAATAGTTCCGGAACAGGAAAATCCCGACGGAAACTTCACAACCTGCCCTTATCCGAACCCGGAAATCCGTGAAGCACTGAATCTCGGACTAAAAAAGTGTGAGGAAGTTAAGCCTGATTTACTCCTCGCAACTGACCCGGACTGTGACCGTGTCGGTATCGCAGTTCCTTCTGATAACGGCTATGTCCTGTTCAGCGGAAATGAAGTCGGCGCAATGCTTCTTGAATACATTTGTACTCAGAGAATAAAGAAAGGCACAATGCCCGAGCACCCAATTGCAGTTAAGACTATCGTTACAACTGACATTGTAGCTGCGATATGCAAGGAATATAACGTTGAGCTTATCGACGTACTGACCGGCTTCAAATTCATCGGTGAACAGATCGGCTTCCTTGAAGAAAAAGGCGAGGAAAACCGCTATATATTTGGATTCGAAGAGAGCTATGGCTACCTTTCGGGAAGCTATGTCCGCGACAAGGATGCAGTTAATGCATCAATGCTCATTTGTGAAATGGCTGCTTATTACCGCACACAAGGAATTACACTCCTTGAAGCACGCGAAAATATGTACAAGAAATACGGTGTATTCCTGCATACTCTTCACAGCTTCACTTTTGAGGGTGAGAGCGGTATGATTAAAATGAATGATATTATGTCTTCTCTCCGCGAAAATCCGCCGACGGAAATCGCAGGATTCAAGGTTATCCGCTTCGATGACTACAAGGTAAGTGTCTCCAAGAATACAGAAAACGGAACTGAAACGCCAATAACTCTCCCGAAGTCGAATGTTCTTGCATTCTTCCTTGAGGG
The DNA here is from genome assembly GCA_029007035.1 of Oscillospiraceae bacterium. GTDB lineage: Bacteria > Bacillota > Clostridia > Oscillospirales > Ruminococcaceae > Ruminococcus. The sequence goes on along the minus strand of JAQXHC010000041.1, from coordinate 191,013 downwards.
CGGAAACAAGGCTGTTGTCCGTCCTTCAGGCACTGAACCGAAAATCAAGACCTACTTCACCGCTAAAGCCCCTACTCACGATGAAGCTGCGGCTCTTGAGGAAAAAATCAGCGGAGATTTTACAAAAATTTTCCTTTAATAAATATTATAAGCGACTGGTGCTCCTGCATCAGCCGCTGTTTTTTCTTGTTGATGTGATTCATACACCATTTCTGAAGAATTTTCTGAGCAGCAGTACACTTCGGCACAGATCTAAGTTAAAATATAATAAAATATACAATTATGCTTGACATTTAATGAGCGCCGTGATATAATATTAAAGCAAATGTATAACGAAAGTACTACTGTCTAAGGTAACTGATGGGCTACTGAGATTTACAAATATGTAATCCGAAAGAGGTGACAATCGTGAAAGAGGGAATCCACCCCAATTTTGTAAAGACTACAATTACCTGCCACTGCGGCAATGTCATTGAAACAATGTCTACAAAAGAGAACATCAAGGTTGAAATCTGCTCAAAGTGCCATCCGTTCTATACAGGAAAGCAGAAGCTCGTTGATACAGGCGGACGTGTTGACAGATTCAAGAAGCGTTTCAATATGGACAAGTAATCAATTGCCGGTCACTGACCGGCTTTTTACTTTAGGCAATACCGTACAGAAGTGGTTCTGCCTTAAAGACACTAACGGAAAAAGGTGCAATAATATGAATTACTACACTATTTCCGAGGCGTCAACTGCCTCATTTACCGAAAAACGCTCTGAGTTTATCGGCAATATTTCCCCCGTCGCCACAAACGACGAGGCAGTAGGTTTTATAAATTCAATCAAGGCGCAGCATCGTAAAGCACGTCATAACGTCTACGCATATATTCTTCGCAGCGATAATATTTCCCGATATTCCGACGACGGTGAGCCTCAGGGTACGGCGGGAGTCCCGGTTCTTGAGGTGCTCCGCAAAAAAGGACTTACCGATGTATGCATCGTGATCACGCGCTATTTCGGGGGAATTCTTCTCGGAGGCGGCGGACTCGTACGCGCCTATTCCCACACCGCTTCCCTCGCCTGCGATGCCGCTCACATAATGAATATGTGCAGCTGTCTGCAGCTTGATATTACCTGCGACTACGGAATTTACGGAAAAATTGCCTATATTCTTCCGTCTTTTCGCACAATCACCCTCAATTCCGATTTTGGAACAGAAGTATCAATGAAAATTCTTGTGCTGACTGAAATGCTCGAACCACTGAAAAAAGCGCTTGTTGAAGCGGCAAACGGCGATATATCCATAAATATCGGTGAAGAAATGTTCTATGATTTTTCTTCTGCCGCAGAATAATAAAAAAAGGGATTTTTAGTTTTTAAAAGTATAAGTATTAAAAGGGGTGATTTTATGAATATTCGTGAACAGACGGAAATTACCGAAATGGGGATACTCAGCAAATTCGCCTGTACAAGTGTTGACGAAAAGGGAACAAAGCGGCGCCGATATGAGGAAAAATGCCCGTACCGCACCGAATTTCAACGTGACCGAGACAGAATTCTTCACTGTAATTCGTTTCGCAGGCTGAAGCGTAAAACGCAGGTGTTTCTATCTCCCGTCGGCGACCACTACCGAACACGTCTCACCCATACTCTTGAAGTCTCGCAGATTGCCCGGACTATTTCCCGTGGACTTCGGCTTAACGAAGATCTTACCGAAGCGATTGCACTCGGTCACGATCTGGGACACTCCCCTTTCGGTCACTGCGGCGAGGCTGTTCTCAACCAGATCTGCCGCTATGGATTCAAGCATTATCTTCAAAGCGTGCGTGTCGTTGATTCACTCGAAAAACAGGGAGAAGGACTTAACCTTACTTTCGCGGTCAAAAACGGTATCGCCTGTCACACTAACGCAGTCGCTGCCACCAAGGAGGGCAATATAGTCAGACTTGCCGACACCATCGCCTACATAAACCACGATATTGAGGACTCTATACGTGCGAACATCCTTAAGCCCTCAGACCTGCCATACGACTGCATCAAGGTTCTCGGACGGACTAAAACCCAGCGTATTACAACTCTGATCGCCTCGGTAATTGAACATGGTGCCGTATTCGACATTGATTTTTCGCCGAAAATCCGCAAAGCCCATGACGAACTGAAAAAATTCATGTTTGACAAGGTCTACACTAATCCTGCTGCCAAAATTGAAGAAAGCAAAGCAGTAGGTATTATAGAAAAACTGTATTCCTACTATATAAAAAATCCCGAAAAGCTCCCGGAGGAATACCGCAATATAGCGAAGAAATTCGACGCTGACCGCGCTGTCTGCGACTATATTTCGGGTATGAGCGACTCCTATGCAGTTGATCTTTATACCGACCTTTTTGTTCCTAAATTCTGGAAATAACGGAGGGATATAATGCTTCGCAACGACGAATTTCTCTATCAGCTGAGAAATGCAAACCCCATCGATACCGTAATGGGCAGCTATGTCAGCCTTGTCCGCAGAGGACGCAACTATGTCTGTTCCTGCCCGTTTCACTCGGAGAAAACTCCGTCGTGCACCATTTTTACCGATACTCAGAGCTTTTACTGCTTCGGCTGCGGCGCAGGAGGCGATGTTATCACATTTATCATGAAAATCGAGAACCTCAGTTTTTCCGAATCAGTCAAGCTGCTCGCGCAGCGGTCAGGAATCGAAGTACCCGAATACAACCAGAAAGATACTAAATATGCCGAGCGGAAAACGCGCATTTATGAGATGAACCGCCTTGCCGCAAATTATTTCTACCTCAATCTGATCAATGGCAAAGATAAATCGGGACTGAAATATTTTTCCGAGAGAAAGCTCACTCCTGCTACCATAAAAAAATATGGTCTCGGCTACGCTTCCGATTCGTGGGACGAGCTTTGTATTTACCTCAAATCCAAGGGATATTCCGAAGATGAAATCACCGACGCATGGCTTGCAGGAAGATCACAGAAAAGCGGCAGAATCTTTGATATGTTCCGCAAACGAGTCATGTTTCCAATTGTCGATCTCCGCGGAAACATAATCGGATTTGGCGGAAGGGTTCTTGACAGCTCGCAGCCGAAATACCTCAATACAGCCAAAACGCCGGTATTTGACAAGGGTAACAATCTGTTCTCGATGAACTTCGCAAAAAATGCCGGAACAAAGCGGATTATACTATGCGAAGGCTATATGGACGTAATCGCTGTGAATCAGGCAGGCTTCGACAACGTGGTCGCAACGCTGGGAACCGCAATAACGCCTGAACAAGCACGTCTTATCAGCCACTATGCCGATGAAGTTATAATTGCCTATGACAGCGATAATGCCGGTCAGAACGCAACGAGAAAGGCAATTAACCACTTTTCGGAGGTAGGTCTCAAAACCAGGATCATCCGAATGGAGGGTGCAAAGGACCCTGACGAATACATAAAAAAATTCGGTGCAATCCGGTTTCGTATGCTCCTTGACGGTTCTTCCGACGCCAACGATTTCATGCTTGACAAATGCGAAAACGGACTTGACCTTTCAACAGAAGCAGGTAGAGTTGAGCTGCTGAAACGGACTTCTTCAGTGCTTGCGGGAATTGAATCGCCGCTGGAGCGTGAGGTTTATATATCCCGGACCGCGTCGAAATGTGATATTCCTGTTCAGGTCCTTAAAACGCATATCGACAGTATTCTGAAAAAAAACAAGCAGTTTGAAAAAAAACAGGAATGGCGGAATATCAAAGCTGCTGCAACGTATATCCGCGACGGAGTAAATCCCGAAGGAGCAAAATTACGCAGAGAATCCAAGGCGGAAGAGAATATAATCTGCTATCTGATGCGCAATACCGAGGACTATTCCGAAATTGAAAATAAAGCTCCGCCGGACATTTTTGTGACAGCTTTCAACAAAAAAGTCTACTCTGCTCTTCTGGACAAAATGAAAAACTGCGAAAAATTTACGATTTCGCTGCTTGCCGATGAGTTTTCTGCCGAAGAAATGGGTAAAATAATCGGTATAACGGCTAATAACAAGGATTTTGATATAAACCCTGAGGTTTTTTCCGACTGCGTGAATGTACTGAAAAGTTACAAGCCGAAATCCGACGGGGAAAATGAAATAAGCAACGACGAGCTTCTGGATCTTTTCAGATCCAAGGGCAAAAAATAGGAGGATAATTCTATGGAAAACAAAAAAACTACAGTTGATACTCTGCTTGAGCAGGGTAAATCCACAGGAAAACTCACCACAAAAGAAATTACCGACGCTCTTGAAGACCTTGATTTCGATGTGGAGCAGCTTAACTCCTTCTACGACAACTGCGAAAGTCTGAACATAGAAATCATTGAGGACATGAACATTGACAACGACCTCAAAATAGGTCTCGATTCCACTATGACCGACGATCTCGAAATGGCTTTGTCTACCGAGGGAATCGCAATCGATGACCCGGTTAAAATCTATTTAAAGGAAATCGGACGTGTTCCTCTGCTCACTCCTGAAGAGGAAATTGAGCTTGCCCAGCGAATGGCAACAGGAGATCCATATGCGAGAAAAAGACTGTCCGAAGCCAATCTCCGACTCGTGGTAAGCATTGCCAAGAAATATGTCGGACGCGGTATGCAGTTCCTCGACCTCATTCAGGAGGGTAACCTCGGTCTTATCAAGGCTGTTGAAAAATTCGACTACACTAAAGGATTCAAGTTCTCAACCTATGCCACATGGTGGATTCGTCAGGCAATAACACGCGCTATTGCCGACCAGGCAAGAACTATTCGTATCCCTGTACACATGGTTGAGACTATCACTAAGGTTAAAAAAATTTCAAGCCAGCTCCTGCACGAAAACGGTCACGACCCCAGCCCCGAAGAAATTGCAGAAAAGCTTGAAATGCCCGTGGACAAGGTTCGCGAGATCATGCGAATTGCACAGGACCCCGTATCTCTTGAAACTCCAATTGGTGAGGAAGAAGACAGCCACCTCGGTGACTTTATCCCGGATGACGATGCTCCCGCTCCTGCTGAAGCCGCATCCCATACCCTCCTGAAGGAGCAGCTTAACGAAGTGCTTGCGACTCTTACTGACCGCGAAGCAAAAGTACTCAAGCTCCGTTTTGGTCTTGAGGACGGCAAGTCACGCACTCTTGAGGAGGTCGGTCAGCGTTTTGACGTGACCCGCGAGCGTATCAGACAGATTGAAGCCAAGGCGCTCAGAAAGCTCCGTCATCCGAGCAGAAGCAAAAAGGTCAAGGATTTTCTTGACTGATTAAAGCTCGGATACATATTCCATATAAGCAAATCCGCACATTTGTTATAAGAACAAGTGTGCGGATTTTTTACTGTCTCCGAACAAAAATTCATAAAAAACACCGAGTATTATATTTAATTTTTGTAACATACGCCGAAATTTTGCTTTTAAGCGTTTTTTCAGCAAAAGTTGATTTTTTTCTATTGCAATTAAATTTCTATTGGTGTATAATGAAATAGTAAACAATATAGATTTTACAATATACCTCTTGTAAAATGTATTTTCTTTTTATTTTCACTGCATTATGTACATTTTACATATTATATATTGCTTAAATCTGTAAAAACTTGACAACTGTATTTTTTATTGCTACCGCCTTGCTTTCTTGCGGCTGTATATTTTTAATCCGTTAAACAAAAAGATATAAATATAAACAAAATAGCTGCTGTAAGATAAAGATAAATTAACTCAGCAAACAAGAACAAAGAACAAAATTAAGGCGGTATCAAAATGGTTTTCTCTCGGCTTTTCTTTCTCTATCTCTTTCTGCCTCTGTGCATAATCTCCTATGCGGCGGCAGGTAAAATTAAACACAAAAACACGGTGCTTGTTATTTTCTCGTTGATTTTTTATGCCTGGGGCGAGCCGATGTATGTTTTCCTTATGCTTTTAAGTGCAGCGGTAAACTACGGATGCGGTCTCCTCATTGGCAGGTTCAAAGGGCGTTTTCTTGGAAGCTTTTCAGCTTTCATTGCCGTCTTTTATGATCTGCTCATGCTCGGCATATTCAAATACAGCGGCTTTATTGCAGAAAATATCAACACCTTTTTTCATGCCAGCCTGCCTGTGCCCGACATCTCCCTGCCTATCGGAATCAGCTTTTACACGTTCCAGACCATATCATACATAATCGACTGCAGCTGGGAAAAGGTTCAGCCGCAGAAAAGCTTCAAAAATTTCCTGCTGTATCTGTCACTGTTCCCACAGCTCGTTGCCGGTCCGATCGTCCGCTACAGTACTATCGAAAAGGAAATCGAAAACCGCCGCACATCGGTCAGCGACCTTTCAAACGGTCTGAGCAGAATAATCCTCGGTCTGTCGAAAAAAGTTCTGATTGCCAATCAGCTCAGCGAAATCGCATCGAATATTCTTGACAATATCGGAAGCTCCTCGGTTATCGGCGCATGGTACGGCGCAGCTGTCTACGGAATGCAGATTTACTTTGATTTTTCCGGTTATTCCGACATTGCTATCGGTCTCGGACGCGTTTTCGGCTTCCATTTTGACGAGAACTTCCGCCACCCGTTTATGTGCAGGGACATTACGGAATTCTGGCAGAGGTGGCATATTTCACTCAGCACATTTTTCCGCGATTATCTGCTGTATATCCCGATTTTCGGAAAGCGCAGAAAATATGGCGGACTCTTTCTGGTATGGCTTTGCACAGGAATCTGGCACGGCGCAAGCTGGAACTTCATAATATGGGGACTTTATTACGGTTTATTCGTCTTTGCAGAAATGCTCATAGGAAAAAAACGGATGAAGAAAATCCCCATTGTAATCAGGCATATTTACAGCAAGCTTGTTATTATACTCGGCTTCGGAATCTTTTATTTCGAGGATCTCGGAAAACTCGGACGGTTCTTCAAAGCCTGCTTTGGCTTCGGCGGAAACGGATTTATCTCGATGTCGGATAAAATTTCAGTCGTTAACAATGTTTATCTGCTGATTGCAGCCGTAGTCTGCTGTTTCCCGATTTTAGAGGGTATAAAAAAGCTCGGGGACAAATCGTTTGCCCTGAAGTCCGCAGCTTCAGCTGCCGGAACGCTTGCCTGCGCAGTTCTGCTGATTCTGAGCAGTATTATGCTTGTTGACGCGACCACAAATCCGTTCCTTTATTTCCGTTTCTGATAATTAAAAATCCATATTCACCGAGGTCCTGAAAATGTCTGAAAATACCGATAAGCTCAGCTTTGACGAAAAGCGCCGCAGAAGAAAAATCACGCGGATTCTTGCCGCTGTTAATATTCTCGTCATATCACTTGTCTTCATTTTTGGTTTCGTCTATCTGCTCTTTTTTAAGCGAGAAACCGTCTCCAATGAAGAAAACCGCAATCTTACAAAATTTCCAAAGTTTTCTCTTTCGTCGTATTTTAAAGGCGAATACACCTCCGCGATCGCTGATTACTACGACGATACGGTTCATAACCGCAGCGAAATAAAAGCTTTTATTTCGTCGCATATTCTTCCGCTCAAAGGTATGTCGTACGGCGATGACGGAATTATTATAATCGGAAAAACCTACAGCAATGAAGATGACGACGATACGGCAGCAGTTCCTCCTACCGAACCGGCAACTACCGTTTCAACAACCGAAGCGCATCAAACAGATGCAGCCGAAGTCACCACAGCTGTAACCGAAACAACTACTGCCGCTGTTACCTCTACAACTATTCCGGACAACAAAAATCCCGAGGCTAACGGAGAAATCTCCGACGGTATTGTAATTGTCGATAACAGAGGCATAATGCTCTTTGGCGGCGGCAAGAAAAACGGGATCGAATACGCTGAATCGCTCAACGCATACAAACGTGATCTCGGCGATAACGTCAACGTTTATTCAATGGTCTGTCCGACTCCCGTTTCGTACTATCTGCCCGAAAATTACCAGAACCTCACAGCCAGCGAAAAAGACAATATTGACAACATCAACTCCGCTCTTGTGAACGTTACTCCGGTCGATGCTTACACTGCACTGCTTTTCCACAAAAAGGAAAAAATTTACAGCCGTACAGATCATCACTGGCAGCCTCTCGGAGCTTTCTATGCAGCCGAGGAATTTGCCCGTGTGGCAGGAGTGGACTTTGCTCCCATAAGCAGCTACAATGAAATTACTCTTGAAGGCTATGTAGGTACGCTTTACGGATATACGAAAAGCTCCGCTCTGCTGAACAATCCCGAGCAGTTCATCTACTATGAGCCTAAAACCGAAGTAAATGTTACCCGATATAATACATCTTTCCAAAATCCGACCGAGAACTGCAGTCTGCTCCTCAATCCGGCTAATATGTCCAATTCAAGCTACTATATGGTATTCGGCGGTGATGAACAGATCACTCATGTCAGCACAAGCTGCAAAAACGGACGTACACTGGTCATCTTCAAGGACAGCTACGGCAATGCCCTGCTTCCTGTACTGACAAGCTCGTTTGAGAACATCTATCTCTGCGATTTGCGTTATTTCGACCTGAATGCTGTTCAGTTCTGTAAGGATGTCGGAGCAACCGATCTGCTTTTCTCAATGTGTACTTTCTCGGCTGTGGGCGTAAACCACGATTATCTTGAAGTCAACAGAACACGTTAAGGAGTCGCCATGAACAGGATCTTATACCCATTTGACGGAAAATTATTGCGCAAAAACCGAAAAAAGCTCAGACGTGAACTGCTCGCCGACGGCTCGGTAAGAATAAAACGCAGAATAGCCGTTCTCGGCGGCTCGACCTGTGATGACATTGTGTTAATGCTGGAGCTTTTTCTCCTTGATTCTGGCATTGAGCCGGAATTCTACATCTCGGATTATAACAAGTTTTACGAGGATGCTGTTTTCGGCTCGGAAAAGCTTGATTCGTTCTCGCCCGATATTGTTTTTATACACACAACTTCGCGGAATCTGACTATGCTCCCCGACCGCACAGACGAATCTCCGGAGCAGATAAACGAACGGCTCGAAGCTCAGTTTGATCTGTTCAAGCAGGTCTGGACGAGCATTGCACAGAAGTTTGCCTGTCCTATAATTCAGAATAATTTTGAGCTTCCGCTGTGCCGCCAGTCCGGCAATTATGACGGCTGGGGATATTATGGCAAATCCGCCTTTATCTCGCGTCTGAACGTAATGATGTCGGATTACGCAAGAAAGATTAACGGTTTCTATATAAATGACATCAGCTACCTTTCCGCCTGCATCGGACTTGAAAAATGGCATGACGCGGAAGCATGGTATCTCTATAAATACGCTATGAGTCTCGATGTAATTCCCGATCTCGCTTACAGCGCTGCCTGCATAATAAAATCAATCTGCGGCAGGAACAAAAAGGTTCTCGACCTTGACCTTGATAACACCCTGTGGGGCGGAGTTATCGGCGATGACGGTCAAGAAGGCATTGAAATCGGACATGAGACCGCCGTAGGTCAGTCATTCACCGAGTTTCAGAGCTTCGTAAAAGAATATAAAAACTATGGTGTACTCCTTGCAGTCTGTTCCAAAAACGACGAGGAGAACGCACTTCTTGGACTTAATCACCCCGACTGCATTCTGAAACCCGATGATTTTGCCAGCATCAAGGCAAACTGGGACAGCAAAGACAGAAACATCGAATCTGCCGCCGAAGAGCTTAATCTCCTTACGGAAAGCTTTGTTTTCATAGACGACAATCCTGCCGAATGTGAGATTATCAAAGCTCAGCTGCCCGAAACCGCCGTAATTAACCTGACCTCGGTTCAGGAGGCAATGTACAGGCTCAGCCGGAGCGGATACTTTGAAATCACCTCACTTTCCGCCGATGACCTTAAACGAAGCGAAATGTATGCTGCAAACGCAAAACGCGCCGCAGTCCGCAAACGGTATTCTGACTATTCGGAATACCTGCTCAGCCTTGAAATGAGAGCGGAAATCAGCGATTTCACTCCACTTGCGCTGGGAAGGATCACACAACTGACCAACAAAAGCAATCAGTTCAATCTGACCACTCGCCGGTATACCGAAAAAGAAATGGAGAAAATCGCAGAAAGTGACACTCATATTCGTCTCTGCGGCAGACTTTCAGATAAATTCGGTGACAACGGTATTGTCTCAGTCGTAATCGGACGCTGTGAGGGCGATACGCTTCATATTGAACTGTGGCTTATGAGCTGCCGCATTCTCAAGCGCGGAATGGAGCTTGCAATGCTTGACTCTCTTGCCGAAAAGTGCCGAGAAAGAGGCATTAAACGGATTATCGGATACTATTTCAAAACCGCGAAGAATAATATGGTATCAGAGCTTTTCGGCTCGTTCGGTTTCAGGCTTGATGAGAAGTCAGATAACGGAGACTCAGTCTGGAGTCTTGACCTGGACGGATACAAAAATAAGAATAAATCAATTGAAGTCAGAACAGGAGAAAAAAATGAACAAAAATGAAATTATGAACAGGCTTACCAACGTTTTCAGAGACGTTTTCGACGACGATTCAATCGTAATTACTCCTTCAACGACCTCAGCTGACATCGAGGACTGGGACAGCATTGAGCATATCAACCTTGTTGGTGCGGTTGAAAATGAATTCGGACTGCGATTCAGAATGAAAGAGGTTTCGGGCATGAAAAATGTCGGCGAAATGCTTGATATAATCTGTGAAAGAGGAAAAAATGTCTGAAAAAAAACAGCTTACTCTCCGCCGGAAAAAGCGGAGAGTTATTGCAGGCGGAATTTCTCTGCTGCTGACTTTAGACCTCTATATGTGGGGATTTTCCCTTAAAACCGAAAATTACGTACTGAAGTCGGATAAGCTTGAGAACGGACTGAAAATCGTTTTCATATCCGACCTCCATAACTGTATTTACGGCGGTCCGGAGCAGACTCAGCTGATCCGTGAAATCGAAAAAGCAGAGCCTGACCTCGTACTGTTCGGCGGAGATGTTGTGGATCAGTACGGCGGCACTGATAATGCTCTTACCGTCATGAAATATACTGCCGAAAAATACCCATGCTGCTATGCTGAGGGCAATCACGAGCAATCGCGCGATGACCTTGGCAGCTTTGTCAGTCAGGTACGTTCCCTCGGAATAAACGTACTTGAGGGCGACTGCGCAGAATATGAAATTGACGGACAGCGTGTTAATGTTCTGGGAATGACTGATATTTATGCAAAAAAGCCCAAATCGACTAAATACAAAACCCAGCTTGATTCATGTATTGAGAAGGTAAATCCTGATTCCTACAATATTCTGCTCTTACACCAACCCGAAGGAATCGGATCTGTGACCGGTCATGGCTTCGATCTGATACTTTCCGGTCATGCTCATGCAGGTCAGTGGAGACTGCCTTTCGTACTTGAACAAGGAACTTACGCTCCGGATCAGGGCATTTTTCCCGACCGTACAAACGGTTTATTCAACGAGAACGGAACAGTTCAGATTATAAGCCGAGGACTCGCAATTCCTATGAGAATGTGTGTTATTCCGCGAATCTTCAACCGTCCTGAGCTGACGGTCATAGAGATAAACGCAACATAGAATAATTATTGTCATAATTCACTGCCAAATTCAGGCAGGCACTTGTTTTTTTTAATTCGATATGGTATAATAGAAATATTCTCAAGGCAATACCGCGCAGAGCTTGTGCCTGAGATGCAAAGCCGGATTTTCCGGCAGATCGCATAAAAGGCACCCAAGGCATACTGACTGCGATAAGGTTGAAAATACAGGAGCAGATTTGGTACAAAACCGGGCGTTGTGCTCTTTTCAGTGTTGCCTCAAATTAAATAGACAAAAAGAACAATAAGGAGCGGAGGCTTGCCTCCACAAAAAGATATGGAAAAAATGAACAGCAATGATTTCAGCCGAAACATCATCGTCGGCAGAAATCCCGTTATTGAGGCGCTTAAGTCAGATACGCCCCTCGATACGATTTACATAAACGGCTCGGGCGGAAGTCTGAACCTGATTAAAAAACTTGCAAAGGAAAAGGGCGTTGTAGTCAAGGAAGTACGCGAGGAAAAGCTCACTCAGCTTTCGGACGGGGCTTCCCATCAGGGAGTCGCTGCTGAGGGAGCCTGCGCCGGATATGTCACGGCTGAGGATATTCTTGCCGTATCTGCCAGAAAAGGGACAAGCCCTTTCATCATCATCTGCGATGAAATCGAGGACCCGCATAACCTCGGAGCTATTATCCGTACCGCTGAAACCTCCGGTGCGGACGGAGTCATTATACCCAAAAGACGAAGCGCATCGCTTAATTCCACCGTTTTCAAAACATCCGCAGGTGCGGCAAGCTACGTCCCCGTGGCAAGAGTTCCAAATCTTGCGGCGTGCATCGATATGCTGAAGAAAAACGGAGTATGGATTTACGGGACCGACGCTTCGGGAAGCAATTACTGCGAAACCGATTTCACAGGCGGTATCGCACTGGTAATCGGCTCGGAGGGCTTTGGAATAAGCCGACTTATCCGCGAAAAATGCGATTTTATGATAAAGCTTCCCATGCTCGGAAAAATTACATCGCTTAATGCATCGGTCGCTGCCGGTATCTTCATGTATGAGGTTCTCCGTCAGCGCAGTGAGCGCTCCCGTTAGGAGGTGGCAGTTTGGCTGATTCAAAATTGTCACTGGAAGATATTCTGAACGAATATTCTCCCGAAAAAGACGCTCCGGAAAAAACAAATGAAAGCAGGCTTGAAACCGAAAAACTGCTCAATTCAGCAGAAAAGCTGAGTACTCCTGCTGTATATGAAGAGGTCGCCGCCAACAGCATCAACGCACAGACAACGCTAAGAAAACACGGTAATTCAGGACTTTCAGACGGTACACTCCGCCGCCCGAATCCTGCAAATGACGTTAAACCCTCAGATCTTTCACGGTCTAAGGTTTCGTTTGTAAATTCTGAGGCAATGAGCGAGATCCGTGCAGCTTCACAGGCTCAGCAGACCGCAGGCTACGACAGCGCAGAGGTAAGAAACACATTCGGAGCAGACCATACCCCGAAAATCCGCCGCATGACTGATTCAACCCGTGCAAAGGAAATCGAAAGCATCAAGAAAAGCAGAAAACGCAGGCGCGACAGCCTGAGCTTCACATATAAAAAGGAACGGCCGGACGGCGAATATATGTACTCGCCGCCCAAAGTCAAGCGCAAAAATCGCTCCCGTGACCAGATAATCGACGAGGCTAACAGTCCGGAGGGAAAAAAACATATAACAGATATTGTTCCCTCTCCTGCTGCCGTCGAAGCGTCAAAGCCTATTGAGCCTGCGCCGAGAGCTGAAAAAACAAGCATTAACCTCAGCGAAAGCTACGATTTCGACGCTTCCGAGCTTGACGTTCACATTACTCAGGATACGGACGAATACGTATCATCACGCGCAAAGAAAAAGCGTACAAAACGCATCGTAGATTTTAACTATTACGGTGACGTTGAAGATGTCGGACGGGATATTTACGAGCTGAAAAGCTCAATCACCGCAAGAGTCGTCATTCTCACGATGATGACGGTTTTAAGCCTTTATATCACAATTACCAACCAGTTTGACATTCCCGTTATAAGTCTTTTAAGCAAAAGCAATACTAAGACCTATCTCCTTCTTCACCTGCTTATAGGAGTTGTCTCCGCTGCGGCTTCGACCTCGGTGATTACGAACGGACTGAAAAAGCTGTTCACTTTCCGTGCCGACAGTGACTCTATGACCGCCGTCACGATCGTTTCATGCATTGCGGCGATTATTCCGGCTCTGCTCGTTCCGGAACTTGTATTGCAGAATTACATCCACATATATATGCCTGTTGGAGTTACTGCACTGCTGATAAACGCACTGGGCAAGCTGCTGATTATAAAACGCGCGGCACGCAATTTCAACTTTGTATCTAAAAATTTTGACCGTCACGGCATATCATACGTCCGTGACGAGGAACGCGCCGAGCTGCTGACAAGAGGAACTCTCGGGGACTTCCCGATTCTCGCCTCAATGCGAAAAACAGACTTTCTCACAGATTTTCTGCGGTATACCTATTCCTCGGATATGACCGACAAATTCTGCCGCAAAGCTTCTCCGCTATGTCTGATTTTCTCTGCTCTGATCGCAGTTTTCGTTACATTTGCCCGTCAGGGAACTCTCGTCGGAACAGAATCCGCAGCGTTCGGATTCTCGATATATACAATGCTTCTCTGTGCTGCGTCATGTATTGCAATTCCCCTTGTTTCAAATCTTCCTCTTGAAAATGTTTCTCACAAAACTATACGCAACAAGGGAATAATGCTTGGCTATCAGAGCGTTGACGATTTTTACGACACAAATTCTATTCTGATAAATGCCGACAAGCTTTTTCCGGCAAACTCAGTAAAGCTCAGCGGAATCAAGGTTTTCTCAAATACAAAAATCGATGAGGCTCTTCTTGAAGCTGCAAGTCTGACATATCACGCCGACAGCATAATGCAGCAGCTTTTCAGTGATGTTATTGCCGGCAAGGAAGAATTGCTCTATAATATTGAAAATTTCTCGTATGAGGAATCTCTCGGACTCTGCGGCTGGATTAACAATAAGCGTGTTCTCTTCGGCAGCCGTGAGCTTATGACAAGTCATAACATTGAGGGTATTCCGACAAAAACAAAGGAGGATGAGTACGCTGCCAATTCCCAGGAAGCGCTTTATCTCTCCATTTCCGGAAACCTCGCTGCAATGTTCATCGTTGATATGACCGCCGATAAAGACGTTAAAACATGGTTCAGACGTCTTTGCAAAAATAAAATATGCGTTATAATCAAAAGTGTTGACCCTTGTGTATCTCTCCGGAAGCTCTCGTCGCTCTTTGGAGTACCCGAGGAAATGCTCAGAATCGTTCCGAAAAAGCTGCACAGCGATTTCGATGCCGAAACAAGCAAAGTCGTCCGACTTAGCTCGTCCATGGCGTGTACCGGTAAGTTCTCGTCACTTGCTCAGCTGATTATCGGTACAAAAGTCGTTCATTCTGCCACAATTATGGGACTCATTTTTCAGACGGTCTCAATTCTGCTCGGCTTCGGACTGTGTATGCTTCTGATTCTTTCAAAGTCATTTGATTATATATACACATCGGCTACTGCTCTTATCATATATAACCTTATCTGTACGGCGCTTACCGCTTTCGCTGTAAGCCTGAAAAAGCTATAACTGAGTGGGTGCAGGGTTGTTCTTGCACCCTTTCGCGTTTACTGAAAGGAGACTGCAATGTCAGATAAACATAACGGCAATTACAGAAATACAGACAATGAGGAAACGCAGTTTTTCTCCCGCCCCTCCGATAATCAAAATACGGCGGAATTTTCACGCCCCGTAAAAAGACCAAATCCGCAGAATAACGGCTATCCACATCAGCAAGGTTACGGTCAGAATCCACAGAATAACGGATATCCTCGGCAGCAGAGCTACGGTCAGAATCCGCAGAATAACGGATATCCTCGTCAGCAGAGCTATGGTCAGAATCCACAGAATAACGGAAATCCTCGTCAGCAGAGCTACGGTCAGAATCCGCAAAACAACGGATATCCCCGGCAGACAGGATATAGTCAAGGGCAGCCGCAGTCGCGAAACAGCTACTATGACAACGAAAGTCCTATTAACATGAGGGGAAACGGCAACACTCCTCCGCCTAACAGAAGCGGGCAGAACGGATATTACCGTCAGTCAGACGGAAACCGTCCGCAGCCGCATCAGGGTCAGCCTAATCGAAAGCCGCCGAAAAATAACGCCGGCAGACCGCAGAATCAGCCTGTAAAGAAAAAGAAAAAACAAAAACGCAGGAAGAAATTTCCCTTTGTTTTAAAACTGCTTATCATTCTGCTGATCATTATCGCGATTCCGTTCGGACTTTACTCCTGTGCGTCGCTTTCGGTTATCAAAAAGCTAAACTATGTTGAAAGTGAGAGCTACAGTCATTCTTCATCCGCTCTCTCCGAAAGCTATGTTACGAGCATCCTGCTCGTCGGTACTGACGGAAGAAGCACAGACGAACGCGGGCGCTCCGACACAATGATTCTGCTCTCAATCAACAGCAAAACCAAGGAAATCACACTCACTTCACTGATGCGCGACTCTTATGTTGAAATTCCGGGACGCGGATGGGATAAACTCACCAACTCCTATTCCTATGGCGGAATTGATCTGCTGATGCAGACTATAGAAAATAATTTCGGTGTACGTATTGATGACTATATCTCTGTCAACTTCAGTTCTTTCGCGGCAATTGTAGATGCTGTGGGCGGTATTGAAATTGAGGTATCCGACTCAGAAGCAAAGGAAATCAACACGATCCTCCAGGCGGAGGTCAACGAGCTTATGGGCGATGCCGTCGATTCCGATCTGCTCAGCGAAGGAGGAAAAATTCACCTTAACGGTAAGCAGGCACTTTCATATGCAAGAATCCGACACGTCGGCAACGCTGATTTTGAACGCACCGAGCGTCAGAGAAATGTCCTGACTCAGATCGCAGGTAAACTCAAATCCATACGAATCAGCGGTATAAAAGAAATTACAGACAAGGCTGTTCCGAACATAACCACCAATATGACAACATCCGAACTGTATCTTCTCTCGCTGAGACTGCCTTTCTGTATCGGATACAACATTGAGCAGATTCGGATTCCCTCCGATGGAACATACAGCGGAGCAAATAAGGACTGCGGCTCTGTACTCGTTGTCGATTTCGACGAGAATTATAAACTCCTCGAAGAAGAAGTATTCAGCGACTAATACCATATATTATCTCTCCATTAAAAAATCCCTCCTGCCCATTAACAGGGCGGAGGGATTTTTCCGTGTGATAACAATGAAAGGAATTAATTTTCTATTTTAAATCTGCGTACATTTCCGGCTTTGCCGACGAACATTGATTTTGGTCTTGCCCACACCTGACCGTCGGAAAGTGACTTATAAATAACAAGTTCTTCAAGAGTTTCACTGTGACGTGCAAGAGATACAACCTCGTATTCACCGCCCTTGAAATGACGATATTTCGCTCCGACAATAATTTCAGTCTCCTTGTCCTCAACAGACTGTTCATCGGTTTCCGGCTCATTATTTACGATGTCGTCAGAAACGATAATCATGGATGAAAATGGCGGCATTTTGATATAAGCGCTGCCGTTCTCGACGCTTAGCTGTTTTGCTCCTATAACATCAACGAGAGCAGGCAGGTGCGTGCCGAAGCTGAGGTCAAATTCGCAGTCGCTGAGGTTGAGTGCAACATAAATAGTCTGTCCCCCCTGCTCCTTGCTGTAGAGAATCTGCTGATTCCGGATAATAATTGTATGATATTCACCTGTGCGAAGCGCGGGATAAGCGCGGTAAATACGTCCAAGCTTGACAATATGGCGGTAAAGAGCCGTATTCTCGCGATCCATGTCGGCAAGATAAAGACACGGGCGAAGATTATCATCAGAATTATTCTCTTTTCTTCCCTGAATGCCATACTCGCTTCCGTAATATATCGACGGAATACCGGGCATTGTATAAAGCATCGTATAAATCAGCGGAAGATAAGCCTGATTGTTTACGGTACTTGCAAGGCGGTTAACGTCGTGATTATCAACGAAGTTATAAAGCTTGATACCCTTGTATATACCGTAATTTCCTGACTGACGGTTAATCGAGTAGTCAATCTCAAAATAGTTTTTATCATTATGGGAGGAATAAAGACCTTTATAGCACTCATAATTTGTAGTGCTGTCGAGCATTTCAGGATTTGCCCAACGTGAATAATCGCCGTGAATTATCTCGCCCATGAGCCAGAAATCAGGATTCTTTCCCTTGCAGAAGCTGCGGATTCTCTTGAAAAAATCAAAGTCTATGCAGTCAGCGGCATCAAATCTTATTCCGTCAATTTTAAATTCCTCGATCCAATAATTCACGGCATCGATAAGATGATCACAGACACCGACATTGCGCAGATTCAGCTTTACAAGATTGTAGTGACCGTTCCAGCCCTCATACCAGAAATTATCACCGCATGGACTCGAACCGCCGAAATTCAGATTCTGAAACCAGTCGCAGTATCCGGATGCCTGTCCCTTCTCCTGAATATCCACAAACTGAGGAAATTTACGTCCGACGTGATTGAAAACACCGTCGAGAATAACCTTTATTCCGTTTTCATGGAGTGTATCGCAGATACGCTTGAACGAACTGTTATCTCCGAGTCTGCGGTCAATTTTCTTGTAGTCAGTTGTGTCATATCCATGCTCAACGGATTCAAAAACAGGTCCGAAATAAATTGCGTCAACGTTCATCTCCTTGAAGTGATCAATCCATTCAAGTACCTTATCAAGACGGTAAACGACCTCGCCGCCGTCGTTGAATTTAGGTGCTCCGCAAAAACCGAGCGGATAGATGTGATAAATTATTGCGTTTTCATACCATTTCATTTCATTGATTGCTCCAATCGTATAAATATAATTTTTCTCTCCGGCAGGAATGGTACTTCCATATTCACAGGGCACGGGTACATTTCAGTTATTTACCCGACAGCGTTTGTTGATATATTGCCGAAAAAAAGGTCGATTCGTCATTGCTGCTGAGACAGACGACAGATAATTATGTATATAAATTATTATATGTGACAGTATACGGATGTCCGTCCGAAAGATTCTTTTTCGACCGCAAGTCTGCATATGTCATGTTATTATAACATAAAAAAAAGCAAAATTCAATAGAAAAAAATGAAAGCCCCCAATGATATGATCTTATTTCTACAGCTGAACAGAAAAATGACAGTAAATACCTTGAAAAAATCCTGAGGATTCTTTTTCGTTATACCGAAAGAAATTACAATCCGGCAAATTATAGTTATTCTATTGCAAAATGTAAAAAAATATGATATAATACAATCATATTATATAACTAAGGAGACTGAAATGAATACTGCTTATTATCAGAATTATATAAACAAAATTATTAACGAAGTACGAAAAGCCGTTGTAGGAAAGGATACCGTTGTAATTAAAGTACTGCTTGCAATACTGTGCAAGGGTCATATTCTCATTGAGGACATTCCGGGAGTCGGCAAAACTACCCTTGCTCTCGCTTTTTCAAAAGCTCTTTCCCTTGAACACAACCGTATGCAGTTTACTCCCGACGTGCTCCCCGCCGACGTTACAGGCTTCAACATATACAACAAGCAGAAAGGAACTTTTGAATTCCGACCCGGCGTGGCATTCTGCAATCTCTTCCTTGCCGATGAAATCAACCGTACATCAAGCAAAACCCAGTCCGCACTCCTTGAGCTTATGGAAGAAAAGCGCATAACTGTCGATGGCGTGACATATAAACTCCCTTCGCCATACACAGTTATTGCAACTCAGAATCCAATCGGCTCGGCAGGAACTCATAATCTTCCTGATTCACAGCTTGACCGTTTCATGCTCAAGCTTAGCATAGGATATCCATCCGCCGCTGACGAAATATCAATACTGAAAGCACGCCACACCGCAAATCCCCTTGACAGTGTCAAAAAAGCCGCCGACGCCGATATTATCCTCGAAATTCAGGAAGCTGTTTCAAATGTTTATGTTGACGACAAAATCAGCGAATATATCGTCGCTCTCGCCGCCGCAACGAGAAATAATCCCATGCTGCGTCTCGGCGTAAGTCCCCGCGGCACGCTGGCTCTCATGAATATTTCAAAGGGTATTGCAATGGCTATGGGACGTGATTACGTCATTCCCGACGATATCACCTATATATGCCGCGATGTTTTCGAGCATCGTGTAATCCTCAGCTCCAAGGCTCGGCTTTCAGAGAAATCCGCATCCGAAATAATTGACGAAATAATCAAAACAGTGCCTGCACCTAAAATTTCCGCCGGCAGAAGGTAATCATGCTATGATTCTGATGAAATTAATCTTCCTCGTGCTGATAATCATATCAGCTGTGTTTTACATTCTGTATATATGGGATTTTTCGCTTATCCTGCTCATTGTCATGATCTCCCTGCCGGTAATTATGTTTTTCAGTCTTCTTTCAGTCAAACTCAGAAGCAGTGTTAAATTTGCCGTAAAAAGCCAATGTGTCGCCAAAAACGAGGAATTCAACATACAGCTTTGTGTGGAGAACAGGAGTTTTTTCCCTGTTGGTAAGGCGGAGGCTATTATCGAATACAGCAACATTTTTAACGGCTGTACCAACAATATTGAGCTTCACTTCCCCATTCAGTCAAAAAACGTGCAGCGGGTCACATTTCGGCTAAGCTCCGGATTCTGCGGCAGGCTTAAAATCCGCTGTGCATATATCAGCATTTACGACCCGCTAAGAATTTTCCGCATGAGAATCGGAAAAAATATAACCGAAAATATAGTTGTTGTTCCTGAGGGACAGAATATTGACGGTATCGTCACCAATACCGACTGTATAGAATCAGAGGGGCTCGTTTTCTCCGAGCATCACAGCGGTGATGACCCGTCAGAGGTTTTCGATCTGCGGGAATACAATCCTGGAGACAGACTCAACCGAATCCACTGGAAACTTAGCTCAAAAAAAGATGATTTTATAGTCAAGGAATACAGCTGTCCCGTGGACTCACCTGCGGTGATTTTTCTTGACCTGTGCTGTCACGAAAAATCGGAACTGAGTCTCACTCTGTATGACACGATGATTGAGCTATGCGTATCTGTTTCGCGCCTGTTTATTGAGAATGAGCGGATCCATTCAATCGTTTATTACAGCAATACCGAAAAAAAATTTGCAGCACGCGAAATAGACGGTCCCGATGCCCTTTCCGCCGCAATATGCGAGCTGATTTTATCACTTGATGAATCGCTTTACGCCGACGAACCGAGTATTTATCTTGACGAACCGCAGGAACGCCCGCTGACCTCATTTACCTTTATCACATCTACTGTAAGTGACGCTCTGTTTTCGGCAGTGGGCGACAATATTGATGCAGATATAAAAAACATAGCCGTTGCTGTAAATGATTATGATTCATTTATCAATAAAGACCAGTCGTCAGTGAACGTGATTCCCGTTGCAGTGGGAAGAATTTCGGCGTCGATAAGGGCAATCGAGCTATAAGGATATAACTATGAAGAAAAAGGATAACAACAATTACAGCGGAATCGTCGTCTGTGACAGCATAACGATGTCCGTTAAAAAGAAAAAACACGATTTCCGCCTCGCCGAATCTGTACTAATTGCCGCCACAGGCTTTACAACAGTTATCATGGCATTTCTCGAGATGTTCCGATTTCGATTTGAGGAATCCTATGTCCTGGCAGCAGCAATCATTTTTTCAATAATCTATTCTGTATTCGCCCTTATAGGCAAGCGCACCTTTGCCCTCGTGGGAACTACCTTTATCGTTTTTGCCGTTGCAGTTTACCGATATTCCGACCAGATCATAAAAGGCTTCAAATATGTCTATAACGTTATATATTCCGATGCAAACCATACCGAAATAAAGTATTATAAATTTCTCGAAACAGCGCACGAACGGCAATGCACAACGATTCTTTTCATATTCTGCATCTGGCTTCTCGCATTGGTAATTTACACATTTACGATTGCCCGTCCTAACCCTATTCCCATTTTTGCCGTTACGTTCCCGATAATCGAGATCGGACTTTACAACGGTATCCATATCCCGATTTTCTGGGGTATTCTTACTGTCGCATTCTGGTTCGCCGTACTCGCTATGTGCAGCATTGATATGGGTGAATATTACGGCGGTGACGGAGGATTCGTAAGGAAATACAATCTCTTTTTCCCGAAGCGGCATATGAGACTGAAGGTTACTGAAAAATGCGCGATAATTGTTATTTTCTCAGTTCTGATCGTCACGTCGTTCGCGCTTGGAATAATGAAAGCCACAGGCTACAAACGCAGCGACGACCTGAATCAGAAAAGAACAAATATTAAAAACGCTGTCAATTCCTTTACAATGGATGACCTCGCTTCAAGTATTTCCGCAATTACCGAAGCTTTCGGATTCACATTCGATTATGAATCCCATAAGCTTGGAGATATGGACAGGCTTAGCTATCGCAACACAACCGACCTCTCTGTTACATTTGATAAAAAATGCAGCGGTGCGGTTTATCTGAAAAATTACTCGGGCGGTCTGTATAATAACAACGAGTGGTTCTCACTGAGTGCAGAAAGCTATGACAAAGCAGACGCGCTGTTCAGCAGCTTTAAGGATTACAAAATCTATCCTCAGGACTTCCCCGGCACTTTTTCCCAGACAACCGACGATTTCAGCGGATATATCACTGTCTGGATCGAGAACAAGCACAAAAAGAATCGCTGCTACACTCCTTACGGCACCTCCGATTTCGGCGGTATGAGCTACAGTCTTGATAATACCGTAAGCTCGAAAAAAAGCGGCGAATCGTCATATTCATATAAATTTGCGGAAGTATCAGCTGAAGCTGCCGCGGCAATTCTGGACGAAGAGAACCGGATGCTCCTTGATTCCTCCAGAATCACCGACAGTGACCGCCGAGCCGATACCGAAAAATACTGCGAGAATAACGACCGCTACGATTATGACACTTACTTTTCCGTCGATACCTTTTTTGATAACTCAGCCGTTACTCCCGACAACATATATAACAGCGGAGCTGCTGCACTTGCAATAATGATTGAAGAGGATTACCGCAGCTTTGTTTACGAAAATTATCTGCGTGTTCCCGATACCAAAGAGCTTAACGAAGTAAAAGACATATACGGTGATATTCTCGGAGTCGCCGAAAGTGCCGATACAGCGTCGGCTCGGCTGGAAGTTCTTTACGCTTTAAAGGAACGGATAAATTCAATGACGCAGTATTCTCTCAGTCCGGGAAAAACTCCCTCCAACCGTGATTTCGTTAACTATTTTCTCCTCGAAAATCATAAAGGATACTGTACCCATTACGCTACCGCAGGCGTGATTCTTGCACGAATGGCAGGTATTCCCGCACGCTATGCCACAGGATATATCGTCGTCGGAGACGATTTCAACACCTCATCTAAAAATTCTGACGGCAGCTATACCATTAAAGTCGCTGATTCACGTAGTCACGCATGGGCAGAGGTTTACCTCGACGGCTACGGCTGGATTCCGTTCGAATTCACCGCAGGTTACTCAGACTCGTCGATCAATACAGGGACAAGTACTTCCCCCGAAAGCACTTCATCGCCTCAAACCGAGACAACTGCCGTTTCGTCGGTTTCAACAGATAATTCCACCGACACACACCGCACACGCTCGACCCGTGCAACTACCGATAACCGTACCGTTACCTCAGCATCAACCACCTCCCCGTCCGGCGCTCACGGAAGCAAAGGCGATGCTTCCGATGTCGACCATAAAGGTATAATTCCAAAGCCTGCTGCCAATGCCTTGATTGCTGCAGTGTGCATTGTCCTGGTAATCGGAGCAATTCTGCTGAGACGGGTTCTTATTCTGCGGCACAGAGACAAGCTGCTCCGAAAAGGCAAAACACATAAACGTATAATCGAAATGTATGAATTCTCGGAAAAGCTGCTGAAAATCCTCGGCATCGTCAAGGGCAGATTATCCTATATGGACTTTGCCGCAGCGGCGGAAAAGATACTCGTTCCCGAATATGCTCGGAGCGGAGAATTTACGTTGTTTGTTGAGACCGCCCTTTCAGTTGGCTTCGGAAATGCTGTTCCGTCAAAAGAGCAGCTTAACTGCTCATACAGCTTTGTCCGGAATCTCAGCAATAAAATCTATGAAAAAGCAAATCCATTCAAAAAAATCTATCTGAAATACATTATCGTGATTATTTAATTGTTTCAAAAATCAGCATAAAGGAGTCAAAATGAAAAATATCAAGATAAACGAAAACATCTTTACATCAATTCTGCTTATTATCGCAGGAATTGCAGTAATGATACTTCCCGGAATCCTCTCATTTCTTATTACTGCAGCAGGCGTGGCAGTAATTCTGTTCAGCCTGTTCATGCTTATTGTCGCTGCCGGGAATCCAATTGAAACAGGAAGAGGAATTTCAGGCATAATCATCGGAATACTAATAATCCTCATACCAAGGATTATCGGATTCGGAATTCCTCTTGTCCTTGCACTGATACTCTTTGTAAACGGCTCGCGGCTTATTGTTTCTGCAATTACCGAAAAGCTCGGTTCAGGCAGAGCAGTGGCACAGCTCATTATCGGAATTCTGCTCGCGGTTCTCAGTATTATTCTGATTGTCAACCACAGCGAATTCAACGACCTTGTTAAACGTATTATCGCAGGAATTCTGATTTTCTGCGGAATAATCCGTCTGATTCCCGGCTTTATTCCCACTGCGAAAAAGCACAGCGAAACAGATTCGGTTATTGATGTTAACGACTACCATGTTGATGACTGAGTAACCTGTTTAGAGATAAAAAATGACTTCGCACATCGGCGAAGTCATTTTTTTTGAAACTGTTACGGAATGATTATTCCCAATTGTAGTCCTCATAATCGGAGTCATTATAGTCCCAGTCATCGTAGTCATAGTCGTCATAGTCCCAGTCGTCGTAGTCATAATCATAGTCGTCATAATCCCAGTCGTCGTAGTCATAATCGTAATCGTCATAGTCCCAGTCGTCGTAGTCATAGTCATAGTCATAATCGTAATCGTCATAATCCCAGTCGTCGTAGTCATAATCATAGTCGTCATAATCCCAGTCATCGTAATAATCGTCTGAACCGTTCATTTCATATTCGATTTCATCGGTAACATAGATTGCAAGCATATCAGATGTTTCATCTGAGAATCCGAGCTTAACGGCAAGGTCATAAATGAAATTCTCAATGTCGTCAAGAGTTGCATAATCTTCAAAATTGGAATCCTCAGTAATCATGAACGCATCGTCAGCGGAGGGAACATCAACAGAACCGCTCTCGTCAAAAGCAAGGCTGAGAGTTACTGTACCATAGTCGGTATCTTCAATTTCAATATCATAGAAAATATCCTGCTTCTTGCCATCGGACTTGAAGTCAACACTGATCGGGTCAACATCCGGAATAACGACCTTGATTCCTGCATTGAAATAGCCTTTTTCCTTGTCTACGACCTCATAATCGCTGATCTCAACGGAAGCTTCATATGTATCGTCGTAATCTTTAATGGAAATTTCCATTTCGCCATTGTACTTCTTGCCGTCTGTTTCAAGATTGAGTTCAAAGTTCATTCCTTCGTCCTCGTCAGCCTTGAATACACACTCAACTGCAAGCTGTTTGCCGTCTCTGCCGTATGCGAAGAAGAATTCACCCTCATCCTCGTCCATACCGAAGCCGCAGATCTTACCCTTGTTATCAACATAAATTTCAAGTTCAACGGTTTCTTTGCTGAAATCGCCTTCCTCAATCATGTCATCAAAATCGTCGATAAGCTCCTGGATATTTTCCTTATACTCATCGGAATCCATTTCGGTTACATCACCGAGTTTGTCGGTTACAATCTTCTCAATTATTTTGTCTCCCTTGAGAGTCTTGAGATAATCTCTGCCAAGCTTATAGCAGGTCTTTTCATCAAGCTCAAGTGTAATAACAGAGCAGTCTACTGTAATATCGCCGATGTCTATCTCGTCCTTTTTCTCAACGCCCACTTCATCAGTAAACGATGCAAGGGGATCAACATATCTCTTTACGAGAGTTGCAAGATCTTCGGAAGAAAGAAGTTTTCCTGGATCCTGAGCATATTCCATAACTATATCCGTGATCTTGCTGGTTCCGGCATCCATTTCCTCTTTGAGAATGTCTCCTGCATCAAAGCCGATCCATTTTTCCGAAAGTTCGGGAATTCTTGCAAAATAGACCATATCCGAAACATTGGCAGCATATTCAAGAGAAATCAGCTTTTCATCGTTTATGGAAGCATAAGCAGCTGCTGACTGATTTGTGTCCTTAACGGAAGCGTCCATGCCGATACTGATTGAATCAATGCCGTCGATAACGTCGAGGAGTTCTTTAGTTTCATCGCTTGAATCATCACCTAATTCATCGGTCAGAACGCTCTTGGCATCATCGCTCGGCTCATATTTAAGCTCAATGACCGACTTTGAACCCTTATCCATTCTTGAAAGGTACTTTTCATAAGTCTCTGAAACGGTCTTTGACAGCTCGTCGGAAGTATTTTCCACAACCCATGCGTAATACTCCTCCGGTTCGCTTGTGGCAAGCTTGACCTTGTTCTTCACGAAATCGGAGCAGTTATAGGCGATAATTCCTCCGCCTGCTGCGGCAGCAACCACACCGGCACTTACACCGGCAATAATAACTCCCTTTTTCTTCTTAGGTGCTTTTTCGACGCCGCTTACGGAATCAAGTTCCGGCTGCATATCGTCGTTATTCAAATAATCGCTCATATTAAATTCCTCCTATAATCCTTTTTATAATAATATGAAAGTGCCTCCGCACCGGGGCGTTTAAAAGAGTTCAGGCAATACCGCATAATAATTGCCTTTAATACACTTTTTTATAATAATATCATATTAAACCATTAAAGTCAATCATTTTTTTAAAATTTTGCCGTTTTGTATACATTCTGTAATAAAGAAAGTTAAAAGCTGAGTATTTTGCAAATTACGGGTATGTGCATATTTTGAAGTTTATTGTACATACTACTTACAAGGCAGTGCGGACCAAATTCCGCACAGCTCATTCACATTCCGGAATTGCATGACGATTCCAAATAAATAAACAGGAGTGTTTAATTATGGAAAACAAGACTAAGAACGACCACATTAAATGTACCGTTTCTCAGTGCCAGCACAACATGGTGACCGAGAACTACTGCTCGCTCAACTGCATCAACGTTGGAACTCATGAGGAAAACCCCACTGTTCCCGAATGCACCGACTGCAACTCGTTCGTTAAGAGAACCGGCTGCTGCGGCTGATAATTTCCTGCCCGATACATTTATCGGGCTACATATTTCCATTGTGCATTTCTCATAAAAACAAACGTTAAATACAGTCAAATCGTGAAAATTTTCTTATTTGCTTGAAAAACGAATCGATTTGCGCTATAATATAAACATATAGCTATACGTTGCAATTTACTAAGCAGGAGGCCGTTACTATGTTTGATAAAACCATGACATTTTCAGTCAACGAGGACAAAGAGGCTGAGCTGAAAAAAAATCTCACCATAATCTATGATGCCCTGACTCAAAAGGGTTATAATCCAATCAATCAGATTGTCGGTTATATTTTGTCGGAAGATCCGACCTACATAACCACATATAACAATGCAAGAAGCCTTATCCGCCATATCGACCGTGATGAGCTGCTTCAGGTTCTTGTGCGCTCATATCTCAATTCCTGATTAATTCTGATGCCGACCGTTCGGACATGAACGGCAGCTGCGGATTATTTATCAACGAATTTCACATTTTTTCAACGGCGGCAGGATATTGCCGCCGTTTTGATTTTCAGCAATTTTCAATCACCCCTTCCGACAAGATCATGCAGCTGTATTGCCTTGCCCTTAGTTTTGTTCCGAATGCTATTATATTCCTCAAATATTGTTTTCGTTAACGGCTATAATACTTATGCGGAGGCAGCAAGCCGCCGCAATTAAACCAAAGGATCTATAACAGCTTATGAAATTTATAGCACCTGCCGCTGCGGCTGCAATTTTTGCCGCGGCAATGCCGTGCGCTTCTGTGTATGCCTATGACAATACTCTTATCGGGTATGGTCAGGGAACGGCTGTGAACGAAAAGAATCAGCCGTGCGATGCAGTAAGCTTCGGTCAGCGATATTGCGATTTTGATGCCTGCGCTCTATCGGATGACGAAAACCGGATTATCATAACATTTGACCAGGGCTATGAAAATGGCTATACCGCACAGATTCTCGATACGCTTAAAGAAAAGAACGTCACTGCGATTTTCTTTCTGACAGGCGACTACGCCAAAAGCGAGCATGAGCTTGTACAGCGTATGATCGACGAGGGTCATATCATCGGAAATCACGGTATGACTCATGCAAGTCTGCCTAAGCTTTCCGAAAGCGAGGCTGAAGAGGAAATAATGTCGCTCCATAACTACGTTCTTGATGAATACGGCTATGAGATGAAATTTTTCCGGTGCCCATGCGGAGAATACTCCGAGCAGACTCTTGCTGCTGCCAACAAATGCGGATATGCCACGCTGTTCTGGAGCTTTGCCTATGTCGACTGGATTACCGATAATCAGCCCGACCCCAATATTGGACTTGATAAACTTTCCAAATCGGCACACGGCGGAGAAATCCTCCTGCTCCACTCGGTGTCGTCCACAAATGCACAGATACTCGGCGATGTTATCGACGATTTCAGAGCACAGGGCTTTACCGTCTGATTTACAGCCGCAGCTGTCCCCACAGCTGCGGCTGTTGCTTTAGGCATCACCGCCGCAATTAACAGCTTCTGCCTTTGACTGCGTATCTGCATGACAAAAATACGCAGTATTGTATGTAATGAATCACTGATTAAAATATATTTTGATTTTCCCCAAAATCAAATCATGGTCAGATGAGCTCAAAAGCTGCTTCAATTATAAATTCAATTATAAATTCTGCAAGTGCTGATATTTTACTCATTCCTAATCCTCCGTCTGTGCAGCCGTTGCTGCCTGTGTTGCAGGCTCAGCCGATGCCGGTGTATTGTCGATATCATCAATATCTATGTTTACAAGCAGTCCGTCAGAGCCGTCCGATACCTTCGGAAGTGCGCCGTCCCACTTTTCGATCTGCTCATAATAGAGTACCTTATCGGTAATAGAATCGCTGATGAGCTTGTTTGCGTCCGCCTGAGCCTGAGCTTCGGCCAGTATCGCTTCAGCCTCTGCCTCAGCTGCGATGACTTTTTTCTTTGCTTCTGCATTGGCAATTTCAATTGCCTGCTCCTGCTCGGTCTTGGTCTTGATCAGATTCTGCTCGGCGACCTGCTTGGCTTCAATTGCGCTGTTGAATTCAGCCGAAAAATCGAAGTTTACTATATTGAACTTCTCTATATAAATTCCATAGCCGTTAAGCTTTGCATCAAGATCGGTCTTAACTTCTTCGCCGACCTTGGCACGCTCGGTTATAAGCTCCTCGGCAGTATACTTGGCAGTAACCGACTTCATACATTCCTGGACAACAGGAGTTACAATAACAGTCTGATAATCAACTCCGACATTTTTGTATATATCCGGGCTTTTGTCTGTGCTGATACGGTAGTTTACGGCTATCGTGCTGCTGACGGTCTGCATATCCTTTGATACCGCAGAAGCAGGTGTTTCGTAAACCTGAATCTTATTTGACATAATTTCAACATCCTGTACAAACGGTATCTTCAGGTGAAAGCCCTCCTGAAGCGATGAGGATGAGACCTTTCCCAAAGTAATTACAACACCCGTACAGCCAGCAGGAACTACAGTAAATGTGCTCGCACATAATATTATTGCTGCTGCTCCTGCAACCACCCATTTTACCCATTTAAAATTATGCTTAACTGTTCCGTTGGGGTTAAGCTCTTCAAATCTTGCCATTTTCTTCTCCTTAAACAAATTCAGCGTATATTTTTTGACCTGTCGTAATCATTTCTTGATGTGTAACCCAATGCAAGCCCCCCTGCCGCACCGAAAAAAGCTCCCGGCAGCAATCCAAGGGACGCACTGCCGAAACACAGACCGCCCAAAAGCATTCCGAAAACAACTCCGTTAACAAGTCCTGCCGTTATACAGAGCGGTATTATTCTGCCTCTTTTCATGTTTGATTCCCCTTTAGTATCACTTCAAGCTCCGAATCCATTTCCTGTTTGAGATATGCGCTCCGATAAGCCATTATCATTACAAACATAGCCCTTTTCAGCTTTTCAATATCAGAACGGACGCTGTGTGCAGAGTATGCAAGCTCCGTTTCAATCAGTTTTCTCACAGATGTGGAATCGAATGCCCCTACATCCTCGGCGGTAAAAATAATCCTGCACAGTATATCATATAATGTCTGCTCCTCAATAATGTCATCCGAGGTGTCTTCAACATCGCCGTTTACATAGACCATAAGTCTTGCAATATCGTCAAGCTTCATCGCACCCCTCAGCATATTTATAAGAAGTATTCGCAGTATCTGCTGTTCGGAATATTTTTTCCCCTTTGTAGACGAAACCCAGCCTCTTTTTATCCAGTTCTGAATCGTAGAGCCCTCAAGTCCGGTCAGCTTAGAAAGCTGAGAAAGAGTAAGACCTCCCGTTGCTTCAAGAACCGGAGAAATAAGAGAAAATGCGGATTGTCGTGCCTGTTCGGCAAATTTAATTGTTGTACCCGGTACTAACCTTTCCATTGTCGTTCGCTCCTCTCATGTGATAATATGATTATATCACAAGTTCAGATGAACTTCAAGCACTGTCTTGCGTCAGTTTCAGCCGTTTTTATACATTTTTTGGAATTTATCTTGCTAAATCTTCATATATTATTTATTTTCTCAATATTTCATGCTGTCTTGACTTCCGTATTACTAAAATGCCGGTAAGCCCAGATATAACCCGATACCCAGATTAATGCGATTATAATACATCCGATAAGCGAGCCTGCATTAATTCTAAAAATACGTGCAAAACAATCTGCCGCACCCATAGTAAGAACAGAGCCTGCAACAGGAACTATAATTGAACGGAACGGATTGAGCCTTACTCCCGTGTGTTTCAGAAGCTTCATCAGACGCGAACAGTTGCCTAATACATTACTTGCATAATATGATGCAACTATACCGTAAAATCCGATTCTCGGAACAAAGATCAATACAACTGAAATTCTTATGGCATATTCCGCAAGGTAGTTCAGCGATGAAAAGCCCTGCATTCCCATGCCCTTGATCAATGCCTCAAGAACGATTTCAAGATAGATAAAAGGTACAACAGGAGCGATAATCGTAATTATGTGACCTGCCTCGCTGCCGCCTCCCATAACCGCTCCGATTACTCCGCCGAACCGCATGAGCATAGCCGCAGCGAGTATCGAGAAAATCAGTGTCCCGTCAATGAGTTTTCCGGTAATACTCTTAATCCGCTCATGATTTCCCGAGGATGACGCGCGTGCGGATTCGCTGACGATTATCCCCGACATTGAGCAGAGAACCACCGAAGGGAAGAATATCGCCGGAATCACTATTGCCTCAAAAATTCCGAAGCTGCTGAACGCTTCGGATACCGAGCTTCCGTACTGACGGAGCGTTATCGGTATAAGTGCATCGTTGGTACTGCTGAGAGCAGAGGTCATTATTCCTCCGACCATTATCGGAAATGCAAGAGACACATATCTTCCAAACGAAACGGACGCTTTGCTCCTGCTTTTGTTCCGGAACCGCAGAAACATTATTATAAAATAAACGAGAGAAAAACAGCTGCCTGCAATAATGCTGCTTATCATAAGCGAACAGACTGCTCCGTCGGAAAGTTCTGTTTTAAAACGGAGCGCGCCTATAACTATAACCAACGAACGAACTGCAAATTCCATCACGTCCGCAGCCGCCGTCACCGAAGATTTTCTCCGCGCATTGAAATATCCCTTAAAACAAGCCGCCGCTGCTCCCGGAATCAGTGCGAAAGGCATCAGAGAAACCGCACGGCTCATCTCTGAACTCTTGAAAAAGCGCAGTCCGATATAGTCAGAAAAGCCATACAATGCCGCCGAAACAGTAATACTCAGAATCATGCACATCATTATTCCGCTGAAAAGTACACGTTCGGGATTTCCTTTTCTCCTGCCAAGCTCCTCCGAAATCAGACGGCTGGTACACAAAAATGCATTTCCATTCGAAATTGTCCCTGCCAGTGCAAGAAAAGAACCTGTCAGTGAGAGAACTCCGATTGCCGAAGTTCCCAGTCTGCGTGTTATAAAAACATTCAGCAGCAGCGATGCCGAGTCAAGGAAAAGCTGCATTATCGTCAGCATTGCCGTGTCCCGCGCGATTTTATTCTTGATTATGTTCATATTTTTCCTCCGGTTATACGGTAATCTTATATATTCTATTAAAAATTCTGTTGATAAATAACCCATATCTGCCAAAAATATCTTGAAATATTCATAATTATATTGTATAATTGGTTTAATTGATATCGAAAATATACTCCCCTCTATCCCAAAGTGTACAATAGATTCGTGCTGAACTGGATTTTATCAGGGCGCACGACCGCAGGCTTACTGTCGTAAGTCAAGGGAGGGTAACGCATAGAAAATTCAGTTGTGAATGAAGATGTTGTGCGATTTGAAATAGAGGAGAGTATGAATAAAGGAGTTTTATCATGAAGATTAAAAGAGCGCTTTCAATCATTTCGGCTTCTGTTATCATCGTGGGTTCTGCTGCGATTATTCCCTCAAGGGCAGCATCGTTTACGGTCAGCGACACAGTTCATCTGCGGGATTCGCTTCTCGGCGTCGGCACACTGAACGAAAAGGACGATGTAAATAACGACGGGATCGTCAATATCTTCGATTTGTGCGCAGCAAGAAAGCTTATAACCGCATCAACGGGTGAAATCAGTACCGCAGACTATTCCGCAACAGAGGAATATGTAAAGCTTATCGGAAGAACCTGCCGTACCGACGATGTTACCTGGCTCGTACAGAGTGGTTCAGCTGCTGAATTTACCGTCAGCGGAACATCGGCATCAGTAACCCTCGCAGGCAATCAGGGAATTGACGCTTCCGAAGATTACCGGCCGAGATTTGCTGTAATCGTTGACGGCGAGATCATTCTCGATGATACAATAAGCACCAAGTCACGTACTGTTGAGCTTTTCAGCGGTACAGAAAAAAGAAAAGCCTCCGTCAAGGTTATTCACCTTTCGGAAGCCAACAACGGTCCTATCGGTATTAAGAGCGTCACCGTAACCTCGGACTCAGCTATTCCGGTTGCGCCTGTTCCGAAAAAGAACCTTAATATTGAGTTTATCGGTGACTCGATTACCTGCGCTTACGGAGTAGAAGGCGCTTCACAGTATGAGTCGTTCAAAACAACAACGGAAAATTTCATGAAGTCATATGCGTATCTCACTGCTGAAAAGCTCGATGCTGATTACAGTGCGGTCTGCTACAGCGGTCACGGAATAATCTCCGGCTACTCCAACGACGGAAGCATCAATACCGACAGTCTCGTTCCCCCATATTACGAATACGTCGGCAAAACAGGTGAATTTGCATCCTGCGAGTGGGACTTCAGCTCGCATAAGAACGATGTTGTTGTTATAAACCTCGGCACCAATGATTCAAGCTATGTTTCAAAGGATATCGACGCCCGAGGCGGAGACTTCACCAAAGGATACACCGAATTTCTCAAACAGGTTCACGAGTGTAATCCCGACGCTTATATCATCTGCACTCTCGGTACAATGGGCTGCACCGATCTCTGTCCGCTGATCGACGACGCTGTTTCGGCATTCACTGAAGAAACAGGCTATGAACGCATTATGAGCTATATGTCAGCGGTTCAGGATATGACGGCAGGGCTTGGCTCTGACTGGCATCCGAATGCGGTAACTCAGCAAAACAGCGCATACGTCCTCGCAGATAAGATTTGTCAGGCTCTTGGAATGGAATCCGACCAGCTCGGTCTGGATGTTGCGGCAGATGCGGAGTACAGTCT
This sequence comes from Oscillospiraceae bacterium, assembly GCA_029007035.1. GTDB lineage: Bacteria > Bacillota > Clostridia > Oscillospirales > Ruminococcaceae > Ruminococcus. Next base: position 157,455 of record JAQXHC010000041.1, on the reverse strand, counting down.
CTATAAAGACCCGGATAAGGGCGGAAATGCAGCGGAATATATTTCCGACTATGACAAATCATTCTGGATAAACATGGTCTCCGGCGGCACTGGTGATGACGCAATTGAGGGACGTATTTCCAACATCGGAATAAAGCAAAACGGCAAATACACTTTCTCTTTCGACTGTTCTACAACCGCAGGTGAGGAAATTCCGATACTTATCAGAAGCTGCTCCAACCCGGAAAATATTTACTTTTCTGATATTTTTACAGGAACGGGCGAAAAATCCCATTACGAAGCGGAGTTTGAATCTCCTGTAACCGACAACAGTGCAGAAATTGTATTTCAGGTCGGCGGCACAGATTCATACAATGTAACACTTTACAGCATCAAGCTTGTTAAGATAGGATAAAAAAATCGGCAGCACCGTTTAATTTGCGGTGCTGCCTTAATTTTACTGCTCTGTCAGTTGACTCCTGAGTATTATATGAACATTGCCAAATCCGGAAATTTGTCATAAAATCAATATTTGTTCAGTTTTATATTTTCGTTTTCCTTTGCGCAGTCACATATCACTTTTATCAGGAGTTGCGCGTTTTTCCCAATATTAGCTGAAAGCTCGGAATAATTAATCACTGTTATGACTGTCTCCTCCTTAATATCGGAAAGGCAGTCATGAAACGCGTCAAAGTTTCCGCCGTACCATTCCGGAAATCCGAGCGAATACGCAAGCTTATCATGAAGCTGTGCTTTTGACTTAATTTCATTTCCGTCAATCAGACATCGTTTCATTATTCTTCACCCCCGTAAAGCAGTTCAAAGGACTCATAATGATCAGCGGTATAGTAAATCAATCCGTCATTGGAGAATACGATCCGCTTTGCTCCACGCTTTGAAGCACCAAGAGTGTCAATGTCGCATTCTGTGTAGCTCCTGCCGTTTTTCTCGGGAAGAAGCCCCTCATAATTGCCGAAACGGCTTCCTCCGATACACTTCCCAGGCGCGTATGGTTCGAGACTGCCTCCGGTCCAGCCGAGAGCCTCAGCCTCCTTTTTGGTTATAAAGTTCTCAGGCAGCCTGCCGTAAATATGGATATAAAGAGCGACGTCCTCCTTGGATGTGTATGAGCCATGCTCATCGATATCAGGGTCTCCTGTGTCTTCGTCATCCTCGGACAGTGACGTGTCAGCGTTGTTCTCGCTGGCTTCGGTATAATTCTTGTCCGGCAGTGATTCGATTTCATTATCTTCAGAGCTCTCGGACTCATCGGCTTCGGCTGCTTCGGTCTGCTCCGTATCAGCAGATAATTCTGAGCATAGGCTTTCATAGGACGGTTCGCCGATTTCAATGTCAGTATTTCCGCAGCCTGACGAAAATATCATGCAGACTGCTGTCACCAGCAATATAACAATTCTTTTCATTGTCATTCTCCGATCAGTCAATAACGACCGACTTCTTTTTTCCTTTTTTATTGCGCGGATATTCGCGGATTCTTATAACGAAATCAAGATTCAGGACTTCAGTATTCCCCTTGTTCTCAACAAGAAGTGCATTTCCCGAAATATCCTTTATAACTCCTTCAACCTGTGAACCGTTAAAAGTGTAAATAAGACATTCCTTTCCGATAAAGTTCTTTGCAAGTTCAATCATGTGTGATCTGTCTCCTTTTTTTCTTATATTTTTTGCGGCAATATAGTTCTGACGCTGATTCCTGACTGTTAAAAAAACAAAGAACAGCATTAACAAACATACAAATGTACCGGTATTCATCACATCACCTCTGTATTCAGCTGATAAACCGAAACAAAGCCGCCTTTGACGAAAGTAATCAAAAGCGGCTGTTTCCCGGAAATGATTAAAGCATCGAAGCTCTCAGTTCCTCACCGGAGAGGGGTGAAAGATATGCCGGTGCAACATCGAAAGCTGTCTTGCAGCCTGTGGCTCCCTCGGCTCTCATGCGGCTGAGTGCTCTTGCAAAGCATACGAGAACACTTCCGGTAAATTCGGGGTTTGATTCAAGTCTGAGCGAATATTCAATCATCTGATGAGTCTTTTCACCGTCGCCGGTCATACCGCTTCTCATAACAAAGCCTCCGTGCGGCATCTTGTTATGTACTGCATCAAATTCTTCCTCGGTAATAAAGTTTACGGTTGTATCATACTCGTCGAAATAATTCTTCATGCCCTTGATTTCAGCCTCGATTTTTGCGAGGTCCGCACCATCTTCGGGAACGATGAAGCACTCTCTTGTGTGTTTCTGACGAGTTGTAAGCTCAGGCTGACTGCCCGAACGCACAGCATCCATAGCCTCCTCAACCGGAACGGTATACTGAATTCCTCTCTTGACACCCTCAACGCGTCTGATAGCATCGGAATGTCCCTGACTTACGCCCTTTCCCCAGAAAGTATAGCTCTTTCCGTTCGGGAGAATCGATTCGGCATAAAGTCTGTTCAGTGAGAAAAGTCCCGGATCCCAGCCAAGAGAAATCATTGCAAGATGACCGTTTTCCTTTGCTGCCTTGTCAACATTTGCAAAATGCTCCGGAATCCTCTTGTGAGTGTCAAAGCTGTCGATAACATTAAACATTTTTGCAAGCTCCGGAGTCTGTTCGGGAAGATCTGTTGCGCTTCCGCCGCAGATAATCAGTACGTCAACGCTGTCTTTCATTGAAGCCGCGTCGCTGATATTCATTACCTTAACTCCTTCTGTAAGGAGCTTGACCGACGAGGGATCACGTCTTGTGAAAACACAGACAAGCTCTGTGTCGGGATTCTGTTTTACTGCAAGCTCTACGCCTCTGCCAAGGTTGCCATAGCCTGCGATTGCAATTCTGATTTTACTCATGTAAAATTCCTCCGTTCTGATATAGGTATCCGGACTCCATTGTCCGGTACCGTTTTATATTATATCACAGCAGCTTAAAAAAGTAAAGCGGATTTGACAATTTGTGCATACAATCGTAATAATAAATTTTGAACCTGTCCACACAGGCGTGTACACACGTCTATATGGACAGATTCTCAATTGCTTAATGTTCAGCCCTCGTCGAGCTCTATTAGTCTTTCAAAGTCCCTGTCTATTTTACATTTCAGCTCCTCAATTTCAGTGCATTTACTGTTCAGCAATTCATAATCTGCACATACGTCCTCATGAGTGATTTCCTCGCTGAGAGCGTCAATACGCGCCTGCAGACCGTCGATCTCCTTTTCGAGAGCTTTCATCTCGTTTTTTCGTGCAGCATCGGCGCTTCTCTGCTGTTTATTGCGGTATGCTCTGACAGATTTGTCTCTTGAAGCTGCGGCAGCCTTTGCAAATTTTTCTGCATCGGCGGCACGCCTCTCCGCAGCCTGTTCATCGCGGAGCAGATCAAGGTACTTTTCAAATCCGAAGCTGTGGCATCTGTAGGATCCGTCCTTCAGTTCGATAAGACGGTCGGCGATCCTGCTGAGCAGATAGCGGTCATGGGATACGAAAATTACCGTTCCCGTATATGCCTGTAAAGCCTCCTCAATAGCTTCCTTCGTGGAAAGGTCAAGATGGTTTGTAGGCTCATCAAGTATGAGTACATTTCCGTGCTCCTGCATCATTATCGCAAAACACAGCTTGGCACGCTCGCCTCCGCTGATAACACCCGTTTCCTTGAATACATTTTCGCCCACCAGACGCACCTGTGCGAGCAGGCTTCTTACCTCAAAGTCAGAAAGCAGCGGATAACGGCTATGAAGCTCCTCCATAACGGTAAGCTCTTTGTTGAGATTGGTACTCTCCTGTTCGAAATACGATATTTTTACATTGCTGTTCCAGCGGACTATGCCCTTATGCGGAATCTGCTCCTGAATGATACGGAGCAATGTTGATTTTCCGATACCATTATCACCGATAATTCCAACTTTTTCGCCTCTGCGGACATCAAAGCTCAGCTCGTCGATAAGCGTTTTCCTTGCACTGCCTTCACCTACGGATATATCAATATTTTTGACCTTCAGCACATCGATAGGCGGTTCGGCGGCATAGGTAAAGCGTATCTTCGCTGATTTTGTATCGTGAAACGGCTTTTCAATACGTTCGATTTTTTCAAGCTGCTTCTGACGGCTCTGTGCACGTTTTGAAGTCGTGGCGCGCACAATATTTTTTGCAACGTAATCCTCAAGCTTGGCTATCTGCTTCTGCTGAAGCTCATATTCCTTTTCCTGACGTGCATCGTTTTCTTCACGCTGGCGGACAAATGCGGAGTAGTTTCCGCGATAGCGTTTCAGTATTCCGCGTTCAAGCTCGCATATAGAAGTACACAGACGATCTAAAAAATAACGGTCGTGGGAGACTATCAGCACAGCGCCCTTGTATGTGCGAAGATAATCCTCAAGCCACATCACTGTCTTGAAATCAAGATGGTTTGTCGGCTCGTCGAGAATAAGCAGATTCGGTTCTTCAAGAAGCAGACGCGATATGCAAAGACGGGTTTTTTCGCCTCCGCTGAATCCCGAAACTTTACGGCTAAGCTCGTTTTCAGTAAAACCCATTCCGTTCAGTACCATACGGATTTTTACATCGGTATTATATCCGTCGTTGGCTTCCAGCCACGAGGAAAGCTGCTGATACTCATCGGCAGACGAGTTATCTCCGTTTTCAATTTCCGATTCTATTTCTCTCAGACGGTCTATAGCACGATATTCAGATTCAAACACACTCCGCATCTCGTCGATAACAGTATTTTCACTGTTGAGTCCACCCATTTGTTCAAGGTATCCGATCGAGGTCTTTGCCGCTTTTGAGATTATTCCGTCCCGTTCGGTGAATCGGTCAGGCTCAACGCTGCCCGTGATTATCTTCAGCAATGTTGATTTTCCGCACCCGTTATTGCCCACAAGTCCGATTCTGTCACTTTCATCAACCGTCAGTGACACATTGTTCAGCACCTGATTCCCGTTATAGAATTTATTTATGTTAGTTAAGCTTAAAAGCATATTATCGTTCCTTTTCGTAATTATAGATATATAATAACATATTTTACACGATTTAGCAATAGCCTTACACAAAAATGAAAGCATTGACAAACCTGAGCTTCCATGATATAATATAAAGCGAATAATACGGGAGAAGCGCAGTGAGAATCTGCCGCAACAGCCATTACCGTATCTGCGTTTAACGCACAAGTCGGATCGCCCGTGTATTCCCGTTTAAAAAACGGAATCGGTATATAGTTTCTGCTATAACACTTTTGGGTGTATGAAGAGTGACCGTTTTAAGCCGTAATTATAGTAAACTCCGAATCAATCTGACGTTTACAATATATGTATTTACGGCAAATTAAAAGTTCAATCAAACTCTTTTGCATTTGGTTATAGCTCTGATTATTGCTGAAATCTATGCAAGGGAGTTTTTATTATGAAAAAAACAACAAAAAAAATGCTGATTTCACTCGTCGGAGCTTCAATGCTTACCGCCTGTCTGCCAATGAATTCCGCTGCCGCTGACGGAATTGGCTATGTCAGGGTTTCTGTACGCATTGAAGGAATCAATAAATGTTTCTGCGACAAGGACGTTTATTATCCGGCTAAGGGAAATGATGTTTCGGCTTCGGACGTGCTTGAATTTGCAGACAGAATCGACGACGGATTCGAAATCACCGGACTCAGCGACGGCTATATCACAGCTGTCAACGGCGATACTGCCGCAAGCTTCGGCGGCTGGGACGGCTGGCTTTACAGAGTGAACGGTATTGAACCGTCAGTAACAGCGGCAGAATTCGGGATCAGTGACGGAGACGAGCTTGTGCTTTTCTACGGCGACCCTTACGGAGTCGGTATGCAGTTCCCAGAAATGACCGCAGACGGAAATACACTTACATTTTCAAGCAGCGATATATCCTATGATCCGGAATGGAATCCGATCACAACTGTGAATCCTGTTGTCGGAATGACGGTATACTGCGGCGGAGAGACGTACCTGACAGATGAAAACGGAAGCGTGACTGTTAAAAATCCGGATTCCGGAGATATTTTCTATGAGAAATATTCAGACTCAGGAATTCCCCTCGTGCTGCGATCCGAACCGATTCGGACTGTCGGTGATGTCAACTGTGATACGGTTATTGACGCAAAGGACGCATCGGAAATTCTTAAGACATACGCTGATCTTGGAACAGGTGCAGGAACGCTGATTTCCGTCTCAGCCGACACCGACGGCAGCGGTTGTATTGACGCGGTCGACGCTTCAAATATACTTGCATATTATGCTGCCGCCTCAACAAGCACAGAAAAATTCACATTTGAGGAATTTATGGCTGAGAAAAACAAATGAATAAACTGAGCATACGGATTGTATGTACGGCAATGGCGGTAATTCTCGCTCTTTTTTCGGGAATTACCGTCACTGTGTACACAGAGAGCTTTGATTTCAAAACCGAAGCCGATAAAATTACAGAGTACAGACTGTCAGAAGCAGACAGCGCCGATATTCAGAGCTTCATAAACGGCTATATTACTCAAAAAGCAGGTACAAGTGAGGCTGACTGGTATGCCTGTTCCTTTGCACGAAGCGGAGAATACGACTTTTCCTCATACCTTGCAGCTCTCGACAGGAAATCTGACGCCGGCAACGCCACGGAACGCCAGAGAATTGCCATTTCGCGTATCATGACGGGCGAATTTACGGATAACGCGTCTGCTGTTCTTGACGAAACTTACGGCAGACTCGGCATTATGAGCGAAATATACGGACTGATTCTGATGAAGCTTTCGGGCTGCGGCGATACCCGCAAAGCCGCAGATGATATTGTTTCCAGGCAGCTGGACGACGGCGGCTGGGCCTTGAGCGGAAATGTTTCCGACCCCGATGTAACTTCAATGGCATTATGTGCCCTTTCCGGAATCAGCGGCTATGATCATGCGGTTGAAACTGCTTTGAACAGACTTTCCGTATCGCAGCTTGACAACGGCGGCTGGAAAAGTTTTGGCGCTGAAAGTTCCGAAAGCTGCTCTCAGGTTATTATTGCACTCACCGCTCTCGGCATCGATATTTTCTCTGACAGCCGATTTATCAAAAACGGAAATACAGCTGCAGATGCACTCATGAGCTTTAGAAATTCCGACGGAGGATTTTCCCATATTCATGGCGGAAAATCCAACTCCACCGCAACGGTTCAGGCATTTATGGCAATAACATCGCTTAACTGCGGAAGCTTTTATATTCCATATCAATTCGGTACTCCGTCAATGATACCGACTCAGCCTCAGTCTGTCTCCGAAGCTCCGGTCAATCCGACAGAATCAGCCGTAACCACCGTCCACACCGATGTAACAGCAACAGTACCTGCGGATACTTCTGCGACCGAAGCCGTAACCGCCAATTCACAGACCGAAACGGCTGCTGCTGAAACCATAACCGCAATTGCTAACAGCATTACAACTGCTTCGGAAACGAAAACCGCTGTGTCTTCCCGAAGCAGCACCCAGAATTCCGTTGAGACCATAACTTCGGCGGTAACCGAAACAAATACTGAATCGGTTATTTTCACCGCAGACGAAAGCGGTAACAACGCCCCGATGTGGAAATATGCCGCAGCAGCGATGATTGCCGTAACTTATGGCGTAACTTTGATTTACCTTGCGGCACGAAAACAGCTCAGCATCAAAAAAGCGGCTGCAGGCGGAGCTTTGAGCGCCGTCTGTATCGGCACGATAATGTGGATTAACATTCAGACACCCGAGGAATACTACCGCCGTCACATCGACGACGTTCAGCCTGATAGTCTCACCTTCACCCTCGAAGTTAATGCTGAAAATGCAGAAAGCGGCAGAATAATAATTCCCGAAACGGAATACGTACTGATTGACGGTGACACGGCTTTTTCGGCTCTGGAGCGCGTTCTCGCATATCATAAAATCTCTATCGACTATGACGGGTTAACTGGCAGTGATGCTTATATCAAAGGAATCGACGGACTCTACGAATTTGATTTTGGTGAGATGTCGGGGTGGATGTATATGGTAAACGGGGAATTTCCGTCGGTCGGCTGCGGAAACTATGAGCTGAGCGACGGTGACCGTGTCGAATTTATTTATACCCGAAATATCGGAAAGGACATTGAAGATGAATAATTTTCACCCGATAACCGAGCTGGTATTTTTTTCATCAATGCTCGCAGGTCTAATGCTTGTCAATCACCCGATATATGTCGGTATATCACTGATAGGAGCAGCACTGGTTCTGCTGAGACTAAAGAATGAGAAAACGATTAGGAGAGAGCTTCTGGGCTATTTTGCCCTGTTTGTACTCATGGCAGCTCTCAATCCGCTGTTTGTCCGGAAAGGGGCGACTCCTCTGATTTTCATTAATGGCAAAGCGGTCACTCTGGAGGCTGTATTCTTCGGACTGGACAGTTCTTTGCGCCTGCTTGCCGGGATTATCTGGTGCAGGGCTTTGTCTGCTTCAATGACAAGCGAGCGGCTTTTTTGTCTGACAGGCAGGCTGTCCCCGAGAATTACGGCAATTCTGATGATGACCGTCGGATTTGTACCAAAGCTTCTGCGGCAGAGCAGACAGCTCAGCGACTGTAATCCCGACAATTCCAACGGAGACAATATCACTCTAATGAGCCGAATAAAACGGAAAATGCGTATTTTTTCAGCTCTTGTAACAAGGACGATCGAGGACGGAATGTCTGCCGCTGACTCAATGAGCGCACGAGGCTTTGAGCTTGGAGGACGAACCTCTTACAGCCGTTTCCGTTTTCGTCGGAAAGACGCTCTTTTCATTGCCGTAAGTGCGGTATTTATTTTTCTTACCACGGTTTACAGTGATTCTGCAGAGGTTTCGTTCTATCCGATTATTAAATTTCCCGATTGTTCTGAAACTGTGATTGTTTTATCTGTCTCGGTATCCGTGACCTTTCTGCTGCCGGTTATCTCGGACCTAATTATAAATCATAAAAAAAAGGAGGCTTGCCGGAATGGAGCTGATTAAGTCCGATGGATTTTCCTTTTCATATACCCTCGGCGGACATAAAATACTTGATAATGTAAGCTTTTCAGTAAACGAAGGCGAGCTGATCCTACTTTGCGGAGCGACGGCGTGCGGAAAAACTACGCTTTTGAAAAGCATGAAACCCGAGCTTGCCCCGAATGGCATCCGAAGCGGCTGCCTGTTTTTCGACGGAATGGATATTTCGTCGGTTCCGAGCAAGCAAAGTGCATCGGAAATCGGCTATGTTATGCAGCGTCCCGAAAATCAGACAGTAACCGACCGAGTGCGAAGCGAGCTTGCATTCGGCTGTGAAAGTCTTGGACTTCCGCAAAACGAAATACACCGCAGAATTGCAGAAATCTCTGTATTCTTCAGTCTTTCCGACATCCTTGACGCAGAGCTTTCGACCCTTTCGGGCGGTCAGCTTCAACTGCTTAATCTTGCTTCAGCAGTGGCAATGTACCCTAAGCTGCTGCTGCTTGATGAACCCACGGCGCAGCTCGACCCTATCGCTTCGGGAGAATTTATCCGTACACTTTACCGGCTCACACGAGAGCTTTCAATAACTGTTATCATCGCGGAGCACCGCTTTTCGGAACTGCTTTCAGTTGCGGACAGAGTCCTTTTCCTCGAAAACGGAAAAGTCGGTGCATTTGATTTTCCGAAAGCCGCAGTGAAAAAAATGTGCATGAGTCCGAGTCTGGGCTCATCAATGCCCTGCGGACTGCAAATTTGGAATAACTGCGCGGAACAAACCGGAAATATTTCACCTCCGCTCAGACTCAGCGAGAGCAGGAATATGCTTCGCACATCTTTCGGTCTGGAGGGGAAATCCATCGCTGAAACGCCCGGAATCCGTTCGGACGAAACGGCTCTCAGGCTGAACAATGTATGCTTTGCTTACAGCGGAAAAGGCAGAGATATTATAAGCCACGCCGACCTCGAAGTAAAAAAAGGCGAATGCTTTGCTGTTCTCGGCGGCAACGGAAGCGGTAAAAGTACTCTCCTTTCGGTTATTTCCGGTATAGTTAAGCCATACTGCGGAAAAATCGAAATTTTCGGAAGATCTTTGAAAAAATCCACAGATAATGTAGGAATCCTGCCGCAGGATGTGAGATGTCTGTTCCTCGGCGATACGGTCGGCGAAGTGCTTGACGGTGCAGATTTTTCAGATATCTACGACTTTTCGGAGCTGACTGATATGCACCCGTTTGACCTGAGCGGAGGTCAGGCTCAGCTGCTCGGTCTTGCCGTTCTGCTCAGCCGGAACAAGCAGATAATCCTCCTCGATGAACCCACAAAAGGTCTTGACGGATTTTTCAGAAGCCGCGTCACTGAAATAATTAAAAGTCTTATCGGCAATGGCACAACCGTAATAATCGTAACCCATGACACTGAGCTTGCTGCTGAATGTGCAGACAGATGCGGAATTTTTTTTGATGGTTCGGTTATGTCAGTCATGACACCGCGCGAGCTGTTTGCAGAAGGAATTTTTTATACCACAGAGGCAGCAAAAATGTCAAGAGGGATCTGCTCGGGCGCGGTAACTGCGGCTCAGCTTTCGGAGCTTTGCCGCCGGAACCCGATTGTCGGAGGGCGCGGAAATGTCTGAATTAAAATCGTTCCGGAAAGCCGCAGCAGCCCCGTTATGCGGAACAGTCTGTATATTGTGTGCCGTACTTCTGAGCAAAAAAAGCTATACACTTTCTTCTCTGATCATTGCAGCTGTGTCGTGTGCAGGATTTGCGATGTCATTTGAGCGGAGGAGAGTATCGTCCAGATATGCGGTTCTCCTTGCCGTTATGACTGCACTTTCAGTTGCAGGACGTTTCATTTTTGCACCGATACCTGCATTTAAACCGGTTACTGCAATGGTCATAATAAGCGGAATGTACCTCACCGCGCAGGGTGGATTCCTGACAGGCGCGCTGACTGCATTGATTTCCAACATATATTTCGGACACGGTGCATGGACTCCTTTCCAGATGCTTGCATGGGGACTTATCGGCTTCATTGCAGGAATTCTGTCATATCCGCTGAAAAGAAGCAAACTGATACTGCTTGTTTACGGAGCGATGTCAGGTGTATTTTATTCCCTTGTTGCCGATGTCTGGACTGTTATCTGGTATAACGGCAGCTTCAGTCCCGAACTTTACAAAGCGGCAGTAATTTCATCGCTTCCGTTTACTGCAGTTTACGCAGTGTCTAATGTGATTTTTCTGTTTCTAATTTCCGACAGCTTCGGTCGGAAGCTCAGCAGAGCGTCCGTTCTTATTGAGCGTCAGGCAGGTAAGTAAAAATAAAAGCAGCACCTCTGTACCAAAAGCCGGTACAGAGGTGCATTTTTTATCAAATTCTGCAAATCTCGGAGCAAGCCATAAGCAGCGGAGCAATTCCCTTTGCGTCATTGCTGACGATTTTTTCGCTGAGATAGTATTCAGCTGTTCCGCTGCGCTGCTGCGAGCCACCGAGTCCCGCCATAAGGCAGATATTCCCGAGAACGGGAATTTCATTTTCATAACTGATATATTTGCTGAAAACCGCTGCCAGAAGCCTCATTCCGTCTGTTTTTGTTTTCTCGCTACCTATGCCGAGCCGACAGGCTTTCAATGCAGAATATGCGGTTAAAAGCGTTCCGCTCGTTTCGGGATAATTGCCGCTGAGTTCACTGCGCGCAGGCAGCTGGAGCAGCATATCTCCGTCTGTTATACAGGAAGAAAGCGAATCCAGAAGCTCTGTCAGCATATCACGGCTGAACCTGAAAAGCTCACCGTTTTCGTCGCTTAACTCACATATATCCGCAAGTCCGGCACAAAGCCAGCCCATAGCCCGAAGCCAGAATTCTCCCGAAAGTCCTGTTGCCGGGTCAGCCCATTGCTGCTCTCCCGATTCGTTATAGCCGTGATAATAAAGTCCCGTTTCTGAATCGAGCATAATCCTGCGGATATTTTGAAGCTGCATCAGTACGTCCTCTGTCATATCGGTATCGCCGGTCATTGACGCGTATTCCGTCATAAACGGCAGAACCATATACGCACCGTCAAGCCAGATCTGCGATGGATAAATCGCCTTATGCGTGAAACTTCCGCATCTGAGCCGTGGCTGCCCTGCAAGCTGGGTATTAACCGTTTTTTCGGCAGCAGCCATGTATTTTTTCATACCGGTAAGCTTATATAGAGTCAGCAGGTTTTTACATCCATTGATGTTGTCAAGATTATAATCGAGCGGATTAAGCGTCGGTATATCGCCGTTTTCAGTGACATAAAAGTCAGTGAACCCGACAGAAAAATCAAGAAGCCGATCGTCTCCGCAGCAATAATAAAGCATCAGCAGAGCCTTTATCATGCAGCCGTCTATATAGTTCCACCGTGCTGGTTTTCCGTAAATAATACTTTCCCTGTTCCATAGCGGAGACTCCGGTCTGGAAGGCAGAATAAGCTTTTCAATATAGGAATTGACTATTTTTTGATGTTTGAGAGTTTGTATCATTCTATAAGACCTCCGGCTGTGATTCCGCCGACAAAGCTTTTCTGAGCGAGTGCGAACACGGCTATTGACGGTATGAGTCCGATTACCGACATCGCTATAATTTTATTCTGTTCATATCCCTGTCCCGTGCTGTCGGAGGAAAGCCGAAGTGCAAGAGAAAGCGGATAGTCCTTAACCTGCTGCACGAAAATCATCGGGTTCAGAAAATCGTTCATCGTCCACAAAAACGTGAATACAGCAATTGAAATGACCGCTGGTCTTATACACGGCACAAGCACAAAGAATAAGGTTCTCAACGTACCGCAGCCGTCGATTTTAGCAGCTTCGTCGAATTCCTTCGGAATATCCCTGAAAAACTGCGTCAGCATGAACACGAACATACCCTCACAGGCGAAAAGTGACGGGAGAGTAAGCGGAATATAGGTGTTCAGCAAGTCGGAGTCAATAAAACTCCACATCAGGTATGTCGGCATTATCGTTACAATCTGCGGCAGGAGCATTCCTCCCATAAGAAGCGCAAAAAGCAGCCTTTTAAACGGGAAATCAAACCTTGCAAAGCCGTATGCAACAAGCACCGACGATAATACCGCAAAAACAGTTTTCGGTATTATTATTTTAAACGTATTTATAAAGTAATGTCCCATTGTATAGGGAGTCGCAGTCCGCCAGCCATTCAGGTATGGAGCAAAGTCGAAGCTTTTCGGAATAAAGCCGACTGATGTGAATATTTCTTCATTCGACTTGAATGACGCTCCGATGAGCCACACCAGCGGATACAGCATCACCAGCGAAACAGCCGCCATGAATATATATACAGGGAGTTTTTTCATCTGACCGACCTCCCCGCTTTTCCTGAAACAGCATACATTGCCGCGATTATCACTGCAAGCGCCGCAAACATTACCCATGAGACTGCATTTGCATATCCGACGTTATTATAGACAAACATTTCGTCATAAATGTACATCCCCATAGTATAAGTACTCTTCAAAGGTCCGCCCTTGGTGAGCATATATGGAGCGTTAAATTCCTGCACTGCCGCAATGATCTGCAGAATCAGATTGATAAAAATTGTTTTTTTCAGCATAGGAAGTGTGATTGCAAAAAAAGACCCGATTTTTCCGCAGCCGTCGACCTTTGCAGCATCGTAAAGCTCTGTGGGAATCTCTTTCAGTGCGTTCAGAAAGATTATCATAGTCGAGCCGAACTCCCAGAGACGGAGCAGTACGATTATAGCCATTGCATTTGACGGCTCGCCGTACCAGCTCACAGGCGAAAATCCGATCAGCTCCAGAAGCTGATTTACCAGTCCGCCGCCCGTGAAAAGATACTGCCACATTATTACGACTGACAGATTAGCCCCCAGTATCGACGGCACGTAAAAAGCCGTACGGAAGAATCCGATTCCCTTTATTTCCAGACTGAGCAGCAAAGCCGTGAAAAGCGATACGATAAGTTTCAGCGGAACAAGAATGGCGGCATATTTCAGTGTTACAAGAGCCGAATTTCTGAATTCAGAATTTGAAAACATCTCTCTGAAATTTCCGAAACCGATAAAATCCGGCGAGCCGCTGTAGTCGTAATCAGTCAGCCCAAGCAAAAAGGACATTATAAACGGACACAGAATAAATACCAGGAATCCAATTATAAAAGGCGATGTCAGCAGCAGCCCCGTATATTTGCTCACGCCGACGGGATTGCTATAGTTTTTTTTCATGATTTCAGCTTCTCCAGATAGTTTTTGATTGATTCATACATCTCAGAAGCCGCGGTCTCCGTATCGGTATTGCCATAGGAAATCTGTTCGATGGCTGTGTTGTAGAAGTCCTTCATTCGTGACAGTTCCATATAAGGACTGACAGTTATCGTATCCAGTTCAAGCAGCATATCCGTACTCTGCTTGCTCAGACCGTCGATGTGACCGCTTTTTTCAAGCTCATCCCTCGCGTATGACGATGCGGGAATACCCCTTGATGTACCGAGAATTTCAGCACATCCGGAATCATTAAGCAGGAAATTCATAAATGCTGCCGCCTCGTCGGGGTAGGCACAACTGCTGGAAATTGCGTACATAAGCGACGGCTTGATCATCCAGCCGGAGGAATTACCGTTTCCGTCAGTGAGATATGGTCCGCATTCGAGGACATTTTCGTCAAGCACCGCTTCATACTTTCCTATAGCGCTGCCCCATTCAAATACTCCTCCAACATTTCCGCCGATAAATTCAGCTGACTGATAAAGTGCGCTGCTTCCGTCCTCGTCACTGCGCTGACGAACGGTACGTATAACGTGATTGTCCTCAAGACTCTTATAAAAGTCGAGAGCCATTTTGATGTCCGATATGTCGAAACCGAGCTCGCCGTCCATTGTTATGAAGGTCTTTCCTGTCTGCTGCTGAACGTAAACAACCGCAAGATACCACGCTGTACCTCCCGACTGAATGTCGAGATCAATCGGGTAGCAGCCATAATTGCTGAACGTATTTCCAAGGCTGAGAAGCTCCTGCCATGTAGCCGGATATTCCGCTCCGACCCTGTCATAGACCTGCGAATTGTAAAATAAGCCTCTGCCGCTCATGGATACTGTTACAGCGTTCAGACGATCATTTATCATTCCGAATGAAAGAGTTTCGCTGTCGAATCCCGATAAATCAAGATAATTTCCGAGGTCTCCAAGGTCGTAGAAACCTGTGCCGTCCCGTGAGAGAGTAACGAGCCAGTCATAGTTGACCTGCATAACGTCGGGGGCATTTCCGCCGCTTATCTGGGAGTTGATTTTTTCCGTCCAGCCGTCCCAACCGCCGTATTCCGGAATTATTCTGATTTCGGGGTGCAGCTCGTTCCACAGTTCGATAGCCTCTAAGGTTGCCTCATGACGGTCGTCGCCTCCCCACCATGAAAAGCGGAGAGTGCATTCGTCGAGGTTTCCGTCGGGTCTGACTGCGGCGCTTGTTTCCGCCCTGCCGCATGAGGCCAGCAAAGCGGTACAGCAGCACAATGCCGCTGCTTTGGGAATAAGATGTCTGCACATACACTCAATCCCCCTCCAATAATATACACTTTAATTATATATTATCCGATGCGATTTTGTCAAGTTTTATATCAGAACATATTCAGTTTTCAATAATAGGTAAGACTTTTCACTGACAACTGAACAAAAAAATTTCTAAAAAATTCTAAAAACCTATTGACAAAACTTTTTTTCTGTGTATAATAGAAGGTGTCCTAATTGAAACAGTACAGTTAAGACAATGCATAGAAAGGATTACTGCAATGAAACTCAAAATCAAAAAAATCAATCGAGGACTCCTGCTCGGTGCGGTTCTGATTATCGTTATGGTTTTCGTCATTATCGCCGATAACCGCCGCTTCAAAAAGGAAAAAAACGACATTGAAAAAAACATCTCCGACTACGCTTCGGAATTGTCACAGTGGAGTGTTACTCCTCAGAAATATCAGAACAGCAGCGTCAACTACTCCCCTGAGGACAAACAGAAAATCATCAGCGGTTTCTCTGATTTCACCGACAAATACTGGACATCCGCCGACAGTATGCCCTTAAACTTCTACGGCAACGAAATCGGCGACTTCCGCAACAGCATAAAAGAGCTTGTCAATGACGAGTATGAAGACTATATCACTGATATGTCAATGTCCGTCCGTAATATAAAAGTAGGTCAGGATGGTCCGAACGGTGCAAAAGTAAACTGTACCATCGATATTATCGTCAGCGGAACTTCCGAATGCGCATACATATCTCCAGGAGGTTATGATAACGTTTACAACGAAGGCAACGGTCTTTATAAGAGCAATATAGAAAGCGAATGCACTTTCTATCTGGAACGTGTTTCCGGAATGTGGAAAATCACAGGCTGCGAAAGCTATGGATGGAACTCCCAGTCGGTATTGCTCAGCGATGGCGAAGAATCCGGAGAGGAGGCATCTGAATAATGGAAAATACTAAAATTAACGCAGCTGCCGATACTCCAAAGGCTGCGCTTCAAATCAAGAATCTGAATAAAACTCTCGGCAGACGTCAGATTCTCCATGACATCAGCTTCGAAGCATATGAGGGTGAGGTTTTTGGATTCCTCGGACCTAACGGTGCGGGTAAAACCACGACTATCAAGATTATCGTAGGTCTGCTTTCCCTTGACGAGGGAGATATTTACGTCGGAGGCTTCGATATCAGAAAGCACTATGAACAGGCTCTTGCAGGCATTGGTGGAATCGTAGAAAATCCGGAAATGTACAAGTACATGACAGGACGCGAAAACCTTGAACAATATGCACGAATCCGCGATGGAGTGACTAAGGAACGTATTGACGAGGTAGTTAAGCTGGTCGGACTTTCTAACCGTATCAATGAGAAAATCAGGCGTTATTCTCTTGGAATGAGACAACGTCTCGGCGTTGCTCAGGCTATTCTCCATCATCCTAAACTGCTCGTACTCGACGAACCGACAAACGGACTCGACCCTGCCGGAATCAAGGAACTGCGTGATATACTCAAGCGCCTTGCTCACGAGGAAAAAATATGCGTCCTCGTATCAAGTCATCTCATGGCGGAAATGGAGCTTATGTGCGACCGCGTTGGAATTATCAGCAACGGAAAAATGCTCGGTGTTTATACTATTGACGAGCTTACAAACGTCGGAAGCAGCGGCAAGGTTGAATTCATCTATGAGGTTGACGACCCGGAAAAGGCTGTTTCACTCATCACCGATGCCGAAACGGAAATAAAAGACGAAACTCATTTTGAGCTTGCGCTCGCAACTGAAAATTCACATGAAAGAGCGGCAGAAATCAATAGTATGCTGATTTCTTCGGGAATAAAGCTCTATACCGTTTCGATACTCGAAAATAAGAAGCTCGAGGATGTATTTATTGAACTTACACAGTCGGGAGGTACGCAAATTGGTTAAAATGCCGAAACTCGTTCATAACGAGTATATAAAGGTAATGAAAAAGCTCTCCACAAAAATTATTTTTGTGTTGATCGCGCTTTTCGTAATCGGACTTATCGGACTTTCCAAATTCGCACAGAATACAATTGAAAAGGACATGGTCAACTACTACAGCGGAAGCTCCGATTACAGTTATGAAATCGGGCAGGCTAAGGAAATGAAATACGAAGGCTATGAGCTTGATGTTGAAAAATACAGCTTTCTTACAGACAACGGCATCACCCCCGATAGCTGGAAATACGAAGCCGCTTCCGACCTTTTCTCTCATGAAGAAAACGAAACAAAGTATGATATGTCCGATGCCGAGCGCAGCAAACTGGAAAAAATGATAAAAGACGGCGATTGGAAATCCTACTGTCAGTACAAAATTGATGTATTAAAAGCGGCAGGAATGTCCGAAGCTTATTACTGGCTCTACGATTACTGTCTGAAAAATGAAATCGCCCTTCCCGAATCATATTCGGATTCGATCGAATACCCCTACAACACGGTTTCACAAGCAAGTGAACAGCGCATTTCAATTGCCGGATTTGACGAAATGGGTGATATATCTGAAGAAGTCGCTGTTGAAAAAGCTGCCGCCGAAGAAAAGCTTAAACTTCTGAACTATCAGCTTGAAAACGACATTGAAGTAAACATCTCGGAATGCAGCAACATTTTCGTCACCGACTACATCAATTTCTGGTCTGTATTCGGAACATCAGCTTCTCTTGTAAGCGTTATTGGTATGCTTCTTATCATTGTTGCGGGCGGTACAGTCGCTTCGGAATTCTCAAACGGTACGGTTAAATTCCTGCTTATCAATCCCGTAAAGCGCTGGAAAATCCTTATGTCCAAGTACATCATGACAATTACACTTGGATTCCTGATGATGGCTTTCATGTACATTCTTTCAGCAATTCTTTCGATGCTGTTCTTCGGAGCGTCACTGGCAGATATTCCGTATATCAAAATTGAAAATGGTACTATTACCGAAATGAACGGTTTCCTGTTTATTCTCCGCAAGTACCTGTTCAAGAGCGTCAACGTGATTGTTATGTCTACTCTTGCATTTGCAATTTCTTCGCTTGTAAGAAGTTCATCGCTGGCTATCGGCGTTTCGATTTTCGCAATGCTCTCCGGCAGCACAATTGTTCAGCTTATGAAAATGGCGTTCAACCTTGACTGGGCGAGATATCTCATTTTCGCAAACACTGATATTGAATCAATTATTGAGGGAACTTCAATGTTCTCGCATCACTCGCTGCCTTTTGCGCTGGGTGTAATCGCAGTGCATATGCTGGTATTCCTGCTCACTGCCTGGGACGGCTTCACCCGCCGTGAGGTTTAAGGCGATAAAACAACTGATTCCGCAGCTTCGGCTGCTCTCCTTAATATACAACACACAAACAGCAGGCTCCCCGACAATGGGGAGCCTGCTGTTTGTCAGAGAAATAACTGACGAATAAATCCCTAAAACCGCAAATAATAAAAATACACCTCTTGACAAATGCTATATTATATGTTAAAATTGAAATTGAAAATCATTTTCAATTTCACGGAGGTCAAAATGAAACGTGATTCCGGATATAATACCCGACAAAAGGAAAATCTTCTCGATTTTCTTATAAATAACAAGGAAAGACATACAAGCGTTCAGGAAATCAGCGCGTTTCTGACAAACGCAGGTACTCCAATGGGCATGGCTACGATTTACCGTCAGCTTGATAAACTCGTGGAAAACGGAGTTGTACGCCGATACGTCCTCGATGGGAAATCAGGAGCGTGCTATCAATACATCGGAGCTGACAGCGGCTGCCATGAGCATTATCATCTTAAATGCGTCCGCTGCGGAAAACTGATACACTTCGACTGTGACTTTCTTTCCGGCATAAACAGACACATTCTCGAGCACCATGGCTTTAACGTAGACTCGTCACAGACTGTATTCTACGGAAAATGCTCCAATTGCAGCAAAGGCGGCGCCGAATGAAAAAGATACTTTCCTGCATAATCTGTGCGATAATCATTCTGCTGCCCTGTTCAGGCTGCGCGGCTTCGGCAGAACCCGAAGATGACAGAATTTCGATTGTAACAACCGCATTTCCGCCATATGACTTTGTCCGTGCAGTAACAGGAGATAATGCCGATATTTCCATGCTGCTTTGTCCGGGAGCTGAGGCACATTCCTACGAACCTGCTCCTCTCGATATTCTGAAAATACAGGAATGCGATGTTTTCGTCTATATCGGCGGCGAGGGCGAGGTATGGGCAGACAAGATTCTCAATTCACTTAACACCTCAGAAATGACGGTAATACGGCTTTTCGACTTTGTTGACCCTCTGTATGAGGAAGAGGTAAAGGGTGCTTCCCCCGATGGTCACGAACACCATCATCATGAAGGCGACGAAGATGATGAGAATGAGGATGAACACGACCATGATGAAGAATCCGAAGAATATGATGAACATATATGGACATCTCCAAGGAATGCCATAAAGTGTGTAAACGGTATATCGGAGCAGCTGGGCAAGGTCTTTCCTCAGCTTGCAGAGGATTTCGTTCAGAACTCGTCAGAATACGTATCACAGCTCAGCGGACTTGACGACGAATTTACGGAAATGGCAGAAAATGCGCCGTCAGACTTAATTGTAATCGGCGACAGATTTCCATTCCGTTACTTGACCGCCGACTATAACCTTGAATACCTTGCTGCGTTCAGCGGATGCAGTTCCGAATCCGAGCCGGGAGTCTACACAATGGCTTATCTCATCAGGGAAATTCTCGAACATGACCTCGACACTATATTCTACCTTGAATTTTCCACAAAAAAACTGGCTGAAAAGCTCTGTTATGCTACAGGCGCAAAGATGCTTCCGCTTCATTCCTGTCACAACGTAACCCCGGATGAATTTGAAAGCGGTGCGACATACGTCGATTTGATGCGGCAGAACCTTAATAATCTCAGGGAGGCTTTATATTGAAAAGTATAATAAAATGCAGCGGACTTTCGGCAAGCTATGACGGAAATCCTGTTCTGGAAGGACTTTCCTTTAATGTTAATGAGGGCGATTATCTTTGCATTCTCGGAGAAAACGGCTCGGGAAAAAGTACCCTTGTAAAATGCTTGCTCGGGATAAAACCTCTTGATTCGGGAAATATAGTCTTTGCGGACAAGCTCACCTACAGAGACATCGGATATCTGCCACAGCACACTGATATGCAGAAAGGCTTCCCGGCAACAGTAAGGGAAATCGTAATATCCGGCTGTCTCGGTCGCAGAGGATTGCGTCCGTTCTACTCCGCAGCCGAAAAGAAAACCGCCGACGATGCTATGAAACGGCTTGGAATCACCGAGCTTGCCGACAAGAGCTGCCGTGAACTTTCGGGCGGTCAGCAACAGAGAATGCTCCTCGCAAGGGCAATGTGTGCGGCTAAAAAGATGCTGCTTCTCGATGAGCCGGTTACCGGTCTTGACCCTTCCGCCATGAACGATATGTACGGTCTCATTGACGAGCTGAACAAAAAGGACAAAATGACTATAATAATGGTTACTCATGATGTTTCAAATGCACTTAAATATTCCAACCGTATTCTTTGCCTTTGTAGCTGCAGCGAGAGCTTCTGCGGTACACCCGGGGAATATGAAGCATCACACCTTAACATTAAAAATTCCGGAGACTAATAATTATGTTTGATAATCTGAAGCTTATGTTCACAAGCGAATTTCTCAGCTCAATACTGATTCCGGCACTTATCGGAGGACTTTGCGTAACGATATGCGCCTCGCTGCTGGGGGTTACCCTTGTACTGAAAAAATACTCGATGATCGGGGACGGACTTTCTCATATCGGCTACGGCGCGCTTTCAGTTGCGGCAGTTATGAACCTTGCACCCCTCAAAGTCGCTCTGCCGGTAGTGATAATCGCGGCATTCATACTTCTGCGTCTCAGCGAAAGCAGTATACTGAGCGGTGATTCG
Source organism: Oscillospiraceae bacterium (assembly GCA_029007035.1). Lineage (GTDB taxonomy): Bacteria > Bacillota > Clostridia > Oscillospirales > Ruminococcaceae > Ruminococcus. Next base: position 136,092 of record JAQXHC010000041.1, on the reverse strand, counting down.
GCTATTGCGCTGTTTTCTACGACTGCTCTTGCTATTGGTATTCTCGTCTCGTCAAAAGCAGGTCTGACCAATGACGTGAGCCACTATATGTTCGGAAGTATTCTTGCCATGAGCCGCGAAGATGTTATCCTGTCGGTCGTTATGTCGGTTATTGTTATCGCGGCATTTCTTCTGCTCTATAACAGGATTTTCTCGGTAACCTTTGATGAAAGCTTTGCAAAAGCTACAGGAGTAAACGCAGGCGGATATAAGATGATAATTGCCGTACTCACGGCGATTACAGTTGTTCTCGGCATGATGATGATGGGTTCACTGCTTATTTCAAGCCTTATCGTTTTCCCGACTGTAACTGCAATGAGAGTATGTAAAAGCTTTCGCGGAGTTGTGCTTACTGCGGGAGCGGTATCGGCGGTAAGCTTCCTTATCGGAATGTTTATTGCCCTGATGCTCAATACGGCTCCCGGAGCGAGCATTGTAATCGTAAATGTGTTTTTCTTCCTGATTTTCTCGGCTGTCGGTCATTTCAGGAAATAATTCTTCCCGGATAGATCTTCACTTCTTCACAATCATTTTCGGAGACTCCGCTGCGGCTGTCTCCCGCTGAATTTTTCGGCGTATAGATTTTTACGTCCTCATTCTCAAATACATTTTCATCTGCCATTGTCATACTTTTCGCCCTCCGTTCAGGCATAATTATCTGCCTTTAAACTATTGTCTGCACACACGGAAAAAATATTCACCGCAGAGAAAGGTTTTTTATGAAAATTTTAAAATCACTCGGCTATCTCGCCGCCGCCGATATTCTTTCGCTGTTTATCGGTCTGACGCTTGCATCTTCATCTTTGACCGTCATTCGTGTAATCTGTGCTGTCTGTACAAGCGGCATTCTGATCTGCTTTATTGCAAGCTATGCCGTCCGCTCGGCTTACGGAGACAGACGAAACGAACGTATCAGCGGAAAAAAAATCAGCCGTACTGTTATTGCAGCACAAGGGGGAATTCTGTCTCTTCCGCCGCTGGTAAGCTGGATTCTTCTTTATATTTCACACAGTACGGGCAGCTTTGATTTTTATCGCTGGCACAAGCTGATTAACGGATTCTTTTTACAGATCTATAACCTTATAAATTCCGACGCGTCAGTTTCTGCGCTGAATCAGGGGCAGATTTTCCTCATGCTCATGCTCGTTCCGATTCCTATGATTTGCTTTTTTGCGGCATACACAGTTGCATACCGCAAAGAAAGGGGCGCTTCCGGCAATGAGTAAACAAGCCTCCGCAGCAGTCATCGCGGCAGGCACACTGTGGGGAATTATCTGCATATTTATCCGCACACTTTCCGATGCCGGACTGGATTCGATTCAGATTGCCGCCGTCCGTACTGTTATTGCAGCTGTATTCTTTTCCGCCGTCCTCGCTGTCGGAGACAAAGAGAGATTAATTATCAAGCTTTCCGACCTATGGATTTTTGCAGGAATGGGAATTATCAGCATCGTGCTGTTCAATTGCTTCTATTTCTACACAATGATTCACTCGCAGGCTTCGGTTGCTGTGGTTTTGCTTTACACCTCTCCCGTGTTCGTAACGCTTTTGTCTGCAATTTTTTTCAGAGAAAAGATTACTCCGATTAAAATAATATCGCTGATTACTGCATTTATCGGCTGTACTCTTGTTGCCGGAATTTTCGGCTCAGGCTACAAAGTTACTCCGCTGATTCTGATAACGGGACTGGCCTCCGGACTGTTCTACGCAATGTATACAATTTTCGGCAGATTAGCTCTTGAACGCTATGATACCCGGACAGTCACCGCCTATACGTTTATTTTTGCAGCGGCAGGACTTATTCCGATATGCCGCATTAACAAAATCGCTGCGCTTATTTCAGATAAACCGATTCTTATTCCATGGTGCCTGGGAATAGGCTTTATCTGCACAGTTATTCCGTATTTCCTGTATACATGGGGACTCAGAAATCTTGAATCGGGCAGAGCTGCAATTCTTGCCGCTGTTGAGCCTCTTGTGGGCGCGGTTATCGGAATGACGCTCTTCCGCGAAAATCACGAAATGTTTAAACTTATCGGAATTGCGATGATAATTGCGGCAATTGTTTTGTTAAATCATGACAGTGTCAGAAAAAATTAGGGTAATACCGTACAAAGCCGTTATGCGGTCTTTGCACGGTATTGCCTTTATCATTCAAATATAGTTCTTCTCAGCAAAGCGGTATCAATTGAATTAACACATCCGCTTCCGTCAAGATCGGCGGCAGGTGTATTTATAACAGTATTCCGCCCGAGAATATATTTCTGCATTGCAACAAGGTCGGCAGCATTTACAAGAGAATCAAAATTGACATCTCCGGGAACGGTTTTCGATGTCATCTCAGTTATCGCGAAGTCCGACGCCGAACCGTTTTTCAAAGCCGAACTGTCGGAATAAATACTAAGCTCCGTCCCTATGTAAAAAGCATTTTCGCCGATTATGGAAACAGTATTCGGAAGAACGGCATTTTTCAGATTAACGTCAGATGCAAAGGCATTTTCGGCAACCGAAGTAACTGCGTATTTTTTTCCGTCACTGACAACAAACGCAGGAATTACAATACTGCTTACCGACTGTGTGCCTAATCCGCTGTTATTCTCCCAAGCCGAGCCGTCGCCTGCCGAAGCAGTCATGGTTGACTCGTCGAGGATATACCTGATGCCCTGTGAATCAGTAATTCCGTTAAGTTTACTGGTTACAGAATTGAAATTTGAAGCAGACTTATCAATCTCATAATAAGGATAAAGTTCAATATCGCCGATTGCAATAAAACTTTCGCTGATAATGCAGCTTTCATCATTTTCTTTTGTGGTAAATCCCTTGAAAACACGAGTTATACCACTGACATCAACGTATGACCCGGGATATTCCCTGTCAAGAAGCGACAGAGCTGTAACTGCCTTTTTGTTTGTTATTGACTGACTGCTCACGTCCTTTAAACCGTAATCCCCCGAAAATACCACATCTCCGTCGGGAAGATGATATGTTACGCTGTAGCCGGATGGTGAACCTTCCGCAAAGCCTATTGGCATAATTGTAAAACTGCTGTTTTCTCCGACTATCGTATAAGTATCATCGCTCCAGTAGTTGCGCGGATCATTGATATTCAGCGCATTAATACGTGTCTGCCCTGCCGTGGACGAAATATCCATATTGAAGACACAGCCGAAAAACGGGATATTCAGCAGATAGTAACCGTTTTCTTCCAGCGTAAGATTCATTGTGTTCAGACCATAGGTCGTATACGCACTTGAATAACCGTTATTTTCGTGACTTGCTGACAGATACCAGTTGCCAAGGCGGACGCTGCCGCTTTCAATCCCATCGGCTTTATAGAGAAAAGTGAATCCGCAGTGATCCGACTCTTCAAAGGTGTACACCCTGTCCAGAAGCGAAACGCAGTCACTGTCACCCACATTGATTGCCGTCTCAGCAGGATAATACCCTGATGCGCGCTTATTTCCGGCTTCGGGAAGCTGCTCCGTTTTTTTGCCCGAAACAGTAATTTTGCCTATGTAATTCGCTCCAAGCTCACTGCTGTAAATAATATCCTTATTTGCAAGCTGAGTACAGAAAAGAGAATCATCGGCAGAGTCATCGTTTAAATTTGAAATTCTCAGATAAACGTCCCAATCGCCGCCGGTTAAGGTTTCAGGGAGCGTTACCGAAATATTTTCAGAAGTTTTTTCACCTGATTTCCAATTTCTCGGATTGATTCCGGTATCATATGTAAATCTTGTCACACCGTCGGTGAGGATCAGTTCTGCTTCCTTGTCCTTTGGAGCGTCAGCAAATCCGGTATTTTCCATATCGAAGCGCAGATTCAGTTTCTCTCCCGGATCAGCGGAACCGGTCATTTCAGCAGAGCGGATTACGTACCGATAACCAAGATGCGCACGAATGAACTGCCATACCGTTTCACCGTAAAACGCGCTGTTATCACATTCTACGCCGCATAGAGCGTCAAGCTCACTGTCGAATACGAAATCATCATATCCCATCCACTTCCACGAGGCGACATAGCTTCCGTCATTTTCAGCGATTTCACCGCCAAAGTCATAATTTCCGAGACCTGATGACTCGTAAAGAAGACCGATTTCATCAAGTCGTTTCTGAGCCTCCTCACGGGTCGAATACTTGCCGGAAGCCGTTTTGCCGCGGTAAATATTGCAGTTTATATGCGATAGTCCTGTATAATACATCTCGGGGAGGGCGTTTGCAGGCTGCCATGTCGTGTATTTCAGTCTCCATTCGTCATTTCCCGAAAATTCGCCTCCGTACATCGCCGCTCCCGAAAGCCATGCTGTCTCGCCTACACGGTTTGAATATGTTCCAAGATCACTGTCCGAACCCATATATCCGTCGTTATAAAGTCCGATTCGGGAATATCTCTTTGCAAACACGGGATCAGAGATCGTACAGCTCATATCCGCCGCTGTAGTCTCAATATTGCAGTACATCGACAGCCACGTTCTGACTGTATTAGGCGTTCTCACAGATACCGAAATCGTATCAGGCGTTATTTCAAGAAATCGCTCAAGAATCTGCGCCTTACACTCAAGGGAAGTGTATTTTCCTCCCCACTGCTCGCCCCATGAACCCACAAGTCCGGATTCTACGTAGGTTATAGTGTCCTCATATTTGTCGAGGAGTCCGCTTGCACCGAGCTGGTCAATATGATTGAGCACCTTTTCAAAAGTTGCAGGCTCGGGATTTTCATAACCGTTCGCATCGTAACGGAGTCTGATTCCGACCGTTACTCCGTTGGAACGTGCATTTTTCAGTGAAGCTTCGAGACTCCCGAAAAAAGCGTCATCGAGGTCGAAATCGGTACCTGAGCTGTTCAGAGCACTTGAATATTCTCCGATACCAATGAGAAGAAGCGTAAATGTGGTTGGATTGACGCTCCAATTTTTTCCCGGAGCAGCATTTATCCACTCTGCAGAAGAATATCCGCAGTCGAAATTGTTGAAATCATACCCCGTCTGTTCGGTATAATTGAGTCCGCAATCTGTTAAACTGTCCGATACTGCATACGATGTAAGTCCCGGAACAACTAAATTGACCGCACAGCAGACCGACGAAATAATCCCGACAATTCGTTTTGCTATACTCATTTCAGATCACTCCTCCACATTGTATTCCGCAATATACGGAAGATTCCGGTAAAGCTCACCGCAGTCAAGACCGTAGCCGACTACGAAAACATCAGGTATCGTGAACAGCGATATATCAGCGTTCAGCTCGGTTACGCGTCTCTCAGGCTTGTCGAGAAGCGTGATTATCTTCAGTGATTTTGGATTACGCGCCCTCAGAAATCTGACAACCTCTGCAAGGGTACGCCCCGTGTCGATTATATCCTCGGCGATAATCACGTTATACTGCGATAAGTCCTGATCAACATCCATAAGGATATCCACGCTTCCGCTGGAAACCGTGCCACCGAAATAGCTCTGCGTCCGCATAAATGCCACCTCACACGGAATCGGAATTGCTCTGCATAAGTCAGACATGAAAATAAACGAACCGTTGAGAATGCCGATAATCAGCAGCGGCTTTCCCTCATATTCCATGGCAATGCGCTCTCCCGTCTCTGCAATGCGGCTTTTTATTTCGGATTCAGTGAAAATAATCCGCTTGATTTTTTTGCTGTAGCTGTCCGTATTCACGAGATTACCTCCGTTTTATTCAAATACTATCTGTCTCCGCGCAATCAGACTGACATACTTTGGAAATCACCGATCAAACTGCGTCTTATACTAATCCTGATAGCATACCTATACTCAATAATTTATAAATTGATTATATCATTCCATAAAACAAATGTCAATATTACCGAAAAAAACGGACAGCCGAAGCTGTCCGAATCTGTTATTTATTAAGAGCCTTTTTAACAGTGTCAGCAATGTTTTCCGCCGACAGACCAAACTGTTTCAGAAGCTCAACAGCAGGACCGGAATATCCGAACTCGTCGTTGACACCGATTTTCACAACAGGAACCGGACAGCATTCCGTAACTGTCTCCGCGACTGCCGAACCGAGTCCTCCGATAACGCTGTGTTCCTCCGCTGTAACGATTAATCCTGTTTCTTTTGCACACTTACAGATAAGCTCCTTATCAAGCGGCTTGATCGTGTGAATATTCACCACGCGAGCGGAAATTCCATCAGCTTCGAGAGTCTTTGCGGCTTCAAGAGCCTCGTTAACCATAAGTCCCGTAGCAACGATAGTTACATCACTTCCGTCACGCATTATTACGCCCTTGCCAAGCTCGAATCTATACGTATCAGCATCGTTGATAACCGGAACTGCGAGACGTCCGAAACGCATATAAACAGGACCATTGAAGTCAAGCACAGCTTTAACGGCGGCTTTCGCCTCTACGTCATCGCAGGGATTGATAATCGTCATGCCCGGAATTGTACGCATGAGAGCGATATCCTCGTTGCACTGATGAGTAGCTCCGTCCTCTCCGACAGATATTCCTGCATGAGTAGCACCGATTTTTACGTTAAGATGAGGATAACCGATTGAATTTCTCACAATTTCAAAAGCTCTTCCTGCCGCAAACATCGCAAATGTGCTCGCAAAGGGAATCTTTCCGCAGGCTGCAAGTCCTGCTGCAACGCCCATCATGTTAGCCTCTGCGATTCCGCAGTCGAAGAAACGCTCGGGATAAGCTTTCTTGAAAATGCCTGTTTTTGTAGCGGCGGCAAGATCCGCATCGAGGACAACAAGGTCTTTATATTCGTTGGCAAGGTCTCTTAAAGCCTCGCCATAGCTCTCTCTGGTAGCTTTTTTAATTACATCTGCCATATTATCAGTCCTCCAATTCATTCAGCTGCTTTTTAAGCTCAGCCATTGCCGTATCATACTGCTCCTTATTCGGTGCGGAACCGTGCCATGAAACCTGATCTTCCATAAATGATACGCCCTTACCCTTGACACTCTTCTGGATAATAGCAACAGGCTTGTCCTTTACCGTATCAGCTTCATTGAAAGCACGCTCAATGTCGTCAAAATCGTGAGCGTTCATAGTAATTACGTGCCAGCCGAAAGCCGCGAATTTGTCGGTGATAGGTTCCGGAGAGCATACATCGGTAATTTTGCCGTCAATCTGAAGTCCGTTGTTATCTACGATCGCCACAAGGTTATCAAGCTTGTAATGCGCCGCGAACATTGCAGCTTCCCAGACCTGTCCCTCCTCGATTTCTCCGTCGCCGAGGATCGAATAAACCTTATATTTTTTTCCGTCAATTTTGCCGGCAAGAGCCATTCCGCAGGCAGCAGAGATTCCCTGTCCGAGCGAGCCGCTGGACATATCGATTCCGGGAGTGTGAATGCATGGATGCCCCTGAAGCATCGCGCCGATATGACGAAGCGATTTCAGCTCATCCTCTGTGAAATACCCCCTCCGGGCAAGAGTTGCATAGAGCGCAGGAGCCGTGTGTCCCTTAGAGAGCACAAAACGGTCTCTGTCCGGCATTTCAGGATTTTTCGGATCGATGTTCAGCTTTGCAAAGTAAAGATACGTCAGCGTATCGGCAATAGAAAGCGAGCCGCCGGGATGTCCCGATTTGGCGTTATATGTGCCCTCTATAACACCCATTCTCACCTTGCAGGCAGTCTTTTGCAGATCCCTTTTCATTTTAGCGTCCATAATAACCTCCGTATTTATTTTAAAATAGAATCACTTGTCGGTATTAAAGGTGTCAGCAAGGTCAAAAACCTCACGCTGCGTACCCTCAATCGTTATGCAGTGAGTCAGTCCGTCGCTGCCGTCGAGAATCCACATCGCCATGATCTTACCGATTTCGGGAACTGTTCCATAAAGCTGATATGTCTTAATCCCGTCAATCTCAACGATTGCCGAAGTCAGCTCATTTACCGAGCTTTCAAGCATTCCCCACATATTGAGCGTCAAAGTCTGAGCGTCTGTATCGGTGTAGTATTTCATTGTGATGATATTCGTGCCGTTCGCGTCGCTGAACTGTATTACATCCGCATCAGATACAGCCTCGTCAACATAGCCTTTCCAGTAGACAGGAATATCAATATACCCGTATTTCGGCTGACCTACGCGTTTGCATTCAAGCTGAACCGAGCTTTCCGTCTGGGATTGTCCGGATTTATCCTTACAGCTCCACATCGGACAGCAGACTGCCGCACAGCACAGCAGAATCGCTAAAAATTTTCTCATTTGTTTTCACCGCATTTTTTGATTATATATTCAATAAGCTCCGCCACAGCTCCTGTGTCATTTGTATTTTTCAGAACAATATCAGCTGTTTTCATGACAACCTCCTGTGCGTTTGAAGGGCAGGCTCCCAGATCAGCTTTTGCAATCATATCAATATCGTTGTCAAAATCGCCGATTGCCGCAAAGGTATATCCATCCATTCCATCAAGCCTGCGATACTCGTCCAGAGCAGTTCCCTTTGTAATTCCGCCGGGAAGCATCTCGTAAAAGATCTCCGACGATTTCACAAAATCTACTCCGGTGTAGTTCTTTTTTTTCGCAAAAATTTCGACATGAGGAATATCCTCCGGCGACATTGCAAACAGAACCTTCAGCCATTCGCCGTCGGGAATCTCCTTTATCTCAGCATAATTCGGTACTATATTGCACAGCTTGGTGTGAAGCTTCTGATAGTCGTTATTCCTGAAAACATAAGTACCGTCGGATTTAAGGACCTCTCCTCCGACCTCGGGGAATGTGTCCAGAATCTCGCAGGCAATAGTTTTTGCCGTATCGGGAAGCGGCTTCATATAGCAGAACCTGTCCTCACTGTAATCGTAAATTGCTGCGCCGTTATACATAATAATGGGCATTTCAAGCTTCAGCATTGAACGATATTGCTCAAACGACTGAGCTGTCCGTCCTGTTGCAACGGTGAATTTTCCGCCCAGTGACATGAACCTGTCAATCGCCCTGAGGTCAGCTTCGGAAATTTTTTTCTCTGAATTGAGCAGCGTGCCGTCCATATCACTTATAAGAACGACCTTTGAAATATCTTCAAACATGAAGCCTCCTACATTTTTTCGATTTTCACCAGTACAGCTTTGAAATAGTCGGGCAGCTCGCTTACAAATTCCATATATTCACCGCTTGTCGGGTGAATGAATCCTATTTTCCGGGCATGCAGACATTGTCCGTCCATTCCCTTGTAAGGCTTTCCGTAAACATCATCGCCTAAAACAGGATGACCAATATACGAAAGATGGACTCTGATTTGATGCGTCCGCCCTGTTTCGAGCCTGAGCCGCAGATGTGCAAAGCCGCCGTACTGATGAATCACTGTATAGTGGGTCACGGCATTACGCGAGTTCTCGGCAGTCACGCACATTTTCTTCCTGTCTGTGCGGCTTCTGCCAATCGGAGCGTCAATCGTCCCGTCCTTATCGCGGAACGCACCCACGGCAACAGCCTCATATTCGCGTGTAAAGCTGTGCGCCTTAATTTGTTCAGCAAGGGCAAGATGTGATCTGTCATTTTTAGCGACGATCAGAAGTCCGCTGGTATTTTTATCAATCCGGTGGACAATTCCCGGACGAATAATGCCGTTTATCCCTGAAAGACTTTCTCCGCAGTGGAACAACAGTGCGTTTACAAGCGTTCCGTCGGGATTTCCATGAGCAGGATGAACTACCATTCCCTTTGGCTTGTTTACCACAAGAAGATCAGAATCTTCATAGACAATATCAAGCGGAATATTTTCAGGCTTTGCGTCAAGTGGCTGCGGTTCGGGGATTTCAACCGCAACAACGCTTCCCTTTCGGAGCTTATGGTTCTTGTTTACGGTTCTTCCGTCGGCAGTGACTTTGCCGTCGGCAATCAGACACTGTGCTGCTGAACGTGTAAGCTCCGCAATATTATCCGAAATATATTTATCAATTCGCTCTCCGTCCGTTTCGGAGGTCAGTGTAATAAGCTCGCTCATCGGGATTACTCCGACTTTTTCTGTTTTTCAATTATGGGTTCAACGAAAAACATATAGAAGATCATCATAACAAACGCACAGGTTACGCAGATATCCGCCACATTGAAAACCGCAAAATCGAAAAGCTTTATTTCAAACATATCGACAACATAATTCAGCCTTATTCGGTCGATCAGGTTGCCTATTCCCCCTGCAATAAACAGCGCAATTGCCGCAGTCAGCAGCTTTGAACGTTTACGGAACTTAATCATAGCCGCTATGCAGGCAAGAATCACCACAGAGGTAAATCCGATAAGAAACCATTGATGCCCTGCCATGCTGCCGAAAATTGCTCCTCTGTTTTCAACATATGTCAGATCGATAATTCTGAAATCGCCGAATTTGATAAAATCCATTGTACCAACGGGTTTCAGGTTGATAACCGTCCAGTATTTTACAAGCTGGTCGATTCCGACAAGAACGGCGATACCGACAGTCAGCAGCGCAATCATCATAATTTCTTTATCCTTTCACAGAACAGATTGCCTGCCGCCGCAGCAACAGGCAATAGCAATATAGTTATAATTATTCAACCACAGATGCGCATCTGCCGCATAGCGTCGGATGCTCGGAACTGCTTCCGACAGACGGTGAATATCTCCAGCAGCGTTCGCATTTTTCTCCCTCTGCCTTAACGACTTCAAAGACAGTCTCGCCGTCGCCTCCGCGAACAACCTTAACGTCAGATACAATAAGGATTTCCGCAAGATGACCTGCAAGTGAGCTGTACTTATTATAGGAATCATCATCGCCGCAGCTAATAACGATTGCAGCTTCGAGGGACTTTCCGATAACCTTTTCGTTTCTCTTTTCCTCAAGCAGCTTGTTAACGGTCTCACGGGTCGCATAGATAAAGCTCCACTTTTCTACGAAGTCAGCACCCGGCTCTATACCGCTCTTTTCGGGCATCTGATTGAGGAAAATGCTTTCAGTATCATCATCGGAAGAATGAGGCATATACTGCCAGATTTCCTCGGCGGTAAACGAAATAATCGGAGCGGCAAGTCTTGCAATCGCACTGAGGATCTTATACATCGCTGTCTGAGCGGCGCGTCTCAGCTCTGAATCTTCCTTTTCACAGTAAAGTCTGTCCTTGATGATGTCAAGGTAGAAATTAGACATATCAATTACGCAGAAATTGTGAATTGCGTGGAATGCAATATGGAAATCAAAGGACTCGTAGCCGCTTTTAGCCTTTTCAATTACAGCATCCAGACGCATAAGCGCCCATTTGTCAAGCTCTGTAAGCTTATCATATGGAACACAATCGGTATCGGGGTTAAATACGCTTCCGTTGCCGAGGTTTCCAAGGATATATCTGGCTGTATTTCTTATTTTTTTATAGGCGTCTGAAAGCTGGCGGAGAATCGGCTGTGAGATTCTGATGTCCGAATGGTAGTCGGATGAAGCTACCCAAAGACGCAGAATATCTGCTCCGTAAGCGTCAGTAATTTCGCTGGGAGCAATGCCGTTGCCAAGCGATTTGTGCATGGTCTTTCCTTCACCGTCAACTACCCAGCCGTGAGTGCAGACAGCCTTATACGGAGCTGTACCTTTATATACAACGGAGGTAAGAAGCGATGACTGGAACCATCCTCTGTACTGGTCTGCACCCTCAAGATAAAGGTCAGCAGGCCACGTTAGACCATCATGCTGTTCCATAACGGCAGAATGAGAAACACCGCTGTCGAACCAGACATCCATGATGTCGTATTCCTTTGTGAATTCGCCGCAGCCGCATTCGCATCTGACAGTATCCGGAATAAACTCGGTAGCCTCTCTCGTCCACCATGCGTCCGAACCTTCACGGCGGAACAGTTCGGCAATTGCCTTGATTGTCTCATCGTTGACTATCGGTTTACCGCAGTCTTTGCAGTAAACAATAGGAATAGGAACGCCCCATGTTCTCTGACGTGAAATACACCAGTCGCTTCTGTCGCGAACCATGCCTTTAATTCTGTCCTCGCCCCATTCCGGAATCCATTTAACGTTCTCAATAGCCTTTACAGCCTCGTCCTTGAATCCGTTAACCGAGCAGAACCACTGCTCTGTTGCACGATAGATTATAGGACTGTTGCATCGCCAGCAATGAGGATACTGGTGGACGATTTTCTGCATTGCAAGCAGAGCGCCTGTTTCTTCGAGTTTACGCGCGATAGCCTTGTTTGCCGTATCGGTGTCCATACCCTCGAATTCGCCTGCTTCGGCAGTCTGACGTCCCTTTGCGTCAACACATACGATAATTCCGATGTCATCGTACTTCTTGCATACCTCGAAGTCCTCAACACCGTATCCCGGAGCGGTATGAACACAACCCGTACCGCTTTCAAGAGTTACATGGTCTCCCACGATAATTGGTGAAAGCCTGTCATAAAGCGGGTGCTTTGTTTTCATTCCCTCAAGCTCAGCTCCGGTAAAAATACCCTCAGTTGTGTAGTCGGATATGCCTGCGGTTTCCATCGTCGTTCTGACAAGCTCCTCAGCCATAACGTAATACTCGTCGCCGACGCGGACAAGAGTATAGTTATAATCTGGTCCGAGACAGATTGCGAGGTTGCCCGGAATTGTCCATGTAGTCGTTGTCCAGATAACGAAATATATCTTTGAAAGGTCGTAGCCCATGCCGGTGAAGATACCCTTGTCATCGGTTACATTGAATTTAACATAAATTGAATGACATGGATCGTTGGAATACTCGATTTCCGCCTCGGCAAGAGCAGTATTACAGTCGGGACACCAGTAAACAGGCTTCAGTCCCTTGTACATATATCCGCGCTTTGCCATTTCGCCGAATACCTCAATCTGACGAGCCTCATAGTCGTGTCTGAGGGTCAGATACGGGTCATCGTAATCTCCGAGAGAACCGAGACGCTTGAACTGCTTCATCTGATTCTTAACGTGAGTCATAGCGAAATCGCGGCAGTGCTTTCTCAGCTCAACAGGCTCGATAGCGCCGTTTTCAACACCAATTTCCTTCATAGCTTTAAGTTCGATCGGAAGTCCGTGAGTATCCCAGCCCGGTACATATGGAGCACAGAATCCATTCATATTCTTGTACTTTACTATAAAATCCTTGAGAACCTTATTAAGAGCCGTACCAAGGTGGATCTCGCCGTTGGCATAGGGAGGACCGTCGTGAAGAATAAAGGTGGGCTTGCCCTGATTCTTCTCGATCATCTTGTAGTAAAGTCTCTCACTTTCCCACTTTTCGAGAGTCTCAGGCTCTCTCTTGGGGAGATTTCCGCGCATCGGGAAATCGGTTTTCGGTAAATTTAAGGTTGAATTGTAATCCTGCGCCATTTTTCCATGATTTTTCATACGGAAGCTATGAAAAATCCTCCTTTCATCGTATTTCCGATTCAGAGCATATTACGAAAGCAGATATAAATCCGTTTTCGTTACAAACTCCCGGAACTGTTGCTCTTCCGCAGTTCCTCTTCAGGGATAATATCCCACGTAAAATTCTGTTAGTCCTCGTTGTCGGCAGCTGCAACCGCAGCAGCGATTTCTTCGGCTGTTTCCGGCTCCTGCTCGACAGCTTCTTCGTAGGTTTCGGGCATTGACGAAATAAGCTCGAGGTGATTTTTGTACATATCGAACAGACTCTTCTTAAAGTCGGCAACCTGCTGCTGCGCAACGATAAGAGCTTCCTTTTCCTTGGCAATTTCAGCACGGTTATGTTCCATAGCCTCTTCATGCTGGCGTGTAGCTTCGTCAACCAGCTCGTCAGCCTTCGCCTGAGCGTCGGCGATGATCTTATCAGCCTTTTCCTGAGCTTCGGCAATCACCTGATGTCCCTGCTTCTGGGCGCCCAGAAGAGCGTCCTTGAGAGCATCTTCATCTTTCATATACTCGCGTACCTTGTCGGCAAGAATCTGAATCTTATTATTTGTCTCGGCTCTTTCGCGTTCCATTTCGTCAAGCTCGGCTTCGAGCTGAGCGAAAAACTCGTCTATCTCCTCCTGCTTATAGCCGAAAGCCGCCTTTTCAAATCTTTTGTTTCTTACATCCTTAGAAGTAATCATTTTGACATTCACCTCTTATTTATATTTACGTAAAATTATGTGTATACGTCCTTTTTTAGTAGTTCCGCTGATTTTGTCCAGAATAAATCTTCCGCTTCCTCTTACGGAAACAACATCTCCCTCACGTATTTCACGCGAAAGCGACATTTCGGGGAAATGATTGACCGATACTCTTTCACTGCGGATAAGCCTTGCCGAACCCTCACGGCTCAGCTTTGCGGCTGCTCCGACGATACAGTCGAGCCTGAGTGACGCAACGGTTGTACTGATTTCCTCAAATTCCTGTCTGACCTCAATTTCAAAAGGTCGGTCATCACTGACTTTAACTCCTGTTCTGCCGATTTTTGAAACACAGGTCATAATGAGCTTTGCAGCAGTTTCGGTAACAAATACCTGAGCAATTCCCTCGCCGATAATAATATCACCGATAACCTCGCGCTTTAATCGCAGTCCCATAAGACTTCCGAGAAAATCGCGGTGAGTGAGCCTGTCCTCTTTTCTGAAAATAAAAGTCAGGCATTTCAGCGGGAATTCCTCTTCGATATAATCCTCGCAATACTCCTCGTATATGCAGAGCATTTTCCGCTGTGCGCCTTCATATCCGCCAAAAAAACGGTATTTCAGGCTTCCGCCCACTTCCCGTCCGCATAACAGTTCGGCTTCGGCGCATTGGTGCTCGTCAAGGAAACGTGAAAACGCATAACTGCAGCCGCGTCCGCACTTTTCGAGCATATCTCCGATACGCGCCTCGAGCAGGCGGTCAGCGCCGGCATTCATCAGATGAACACACCGTTATTCTCAAGCTCTCCTACAAGGTCCTCACCGATAAATCCGACATTATAGGGAGTGATGATATATGTAAGATTAGCAACGGGTTTAAGGCTTCCTCCGTTGGCATAGGCAACACCTACGAGAAAATCGATAATTCTTCTCTTGTTTTCGGGCGAAGCAGTCTCGAGGTTAAGCACAACAGTCTTTTTAGCGATAAGGTGGTCCGCAATCTGCTTTGCATCAGTGAAAGCCGACGGCTTAACAAGCACAACCTGAAGCTGTGCAGTGGTCTGAATATTCACAACTTTGTTTCTTCTTCCCTCGTTTACCGGCTGGTCGTCGCTGTCCTGCTGATATGCTCTTGCTCTGGGATTAGTAGGCATATCGTCCTGTTCCATACCCTCATCCTCGTCCGAGAAGAAGAATTCCTTAATGTTCTCAAAAAGCTTCATAATTTTCTCCTGTTCTCCGCATTAAAAATTTTATCCCCGGAATTTACGAATGCGGACATTCCGGATATTTGATTTGTTATTTATAATTTCTTGCCCCGAACAGACCTGTGCCTATCCTGACAAGATTTGAACCATATTTAACTGCCCGTTCGTAATCGTGAGTCATTCCCATTGAAAGAATGTCCATATTGATTCCGTCGGGTCTGCTTTCCTTAACCGACATGAAAAGCTCCTGCATTCTGGCAAGATAAACGTCGCTGTCTGTCGGAGGAGGAATTGTCATCAGTCCGCAGACACGGATATTTTCAAGCCTTGCCGCACCCTGAAGCAGCTCATTCAGAGAATCGGGAGCAACTCCGCTTTTACTCTCCTCTCCGCCGATATTGACCTCGCACAATACATCCATAATCTTTCCGTTTTTAGCGGCAAGACGGTTGATCTCCTCTGCAAGCCTGATACTGTCGACGGATTGTATCATCGCCACGCTGCCGATAATATACTTGACCTTGTTCGTCTGAAGATGACCGATAATATGAACTTCCGCCGAGCTGTCATACTCGTCCTTTTTGGAGAGATACTCCTGAACGCGGTTCTCGCCCAGAAGATCAATTCCCAGCGATACTGCATGATTAACCTTTTCGGGAGGAACGGTTTTTGTAACCGCCATAATACGTATCTTCTCATCCTGACTGCGGTATTTTGCCACTGTTTCGGCAATATTGAAGCGTATCTCTTTCAGATTTTCATCGATTTCACGAAACTCATTGTTCATGCTTCTTTACACCCTCAATCATTATATCGTCATACAGCGAAAGATAGGATTTATCGTTTTCGTGCACTGCCGAGAGAACGTAATCATTTCCCTCGTATATAACGTCGATTTTTCTGAATTCAACCTGTTCGCCCTCCTGAATATAAACGCCCTTGTAGTTGGTCGTAACAACAGAGTCGATTCCGGTTTCCTCGTCGGTAATTTTTTCTTCGATCCGGCAGAACCGAATAGCTTCACGGGGGACTTTAAGTCCGGTGTAGCTGCCTTTTATAAGCTCGACATTCATACAGCGGTGCTGAACAAGCTCATAGTTGAACTCGCTGCATGAAAGAATAATCACCGAGGAACTTCCGCTTCCTCTTATATCGGTGATTTCAGCGTCAATCGTATCGGCGGTCGTCTCAAAGCTGAGAGTAACTCTGTCGCCGATTTCATACTCCTTGCGCGAATTATCAATAACTCCGGCAACATACCATTCGTAACCGTCAATAAGCTTACCTACGACGCGGCTGTCATCGGCTCTCACATCCTGAACATTTTTTATCATCTCGGCTGTGATAGAATCGATGTTCTCCTTTTTGAACTTATCTTCAAAGCCGTCGCAATAGCTCACAAAGTAAGCCGAGCGGTCGGAGGTAATTATCTCACTCGGAGAAACAGAGGCAAGCTTCAGTTGATTCAGCTGATTGTTTATGTCAAGGATTCTCTGAGTGAAATCGACGCTGTCGTCGGTGATAATCTGATATGTACTCAGCTGTACGAGCAGGTCATCCTTTTCGGAGCTGATTGTATCATAGTCGCGCATATCGCGGCAGTAAACAAGATTTCTGTAAGTCTCCTCAATGCTTGCGGAAAGATTCGCAGGCTGAGCCGATTCAAGAGTACCCGGATTCTGAATTTTGTTCAGTATATCAAGCTCCTTGGTAAGCTGCTGAATCTCTCTGTTATTGCTTATCTGACTGTCATCGGGATAGACCTCGGCGATTACGGAGCCGCTGCCAAGTCTTCCTCCGTCTGAAACGCCGTAACTGAGAATGCCTGTGCCGCTGTATGTAACGATAGTTTCGTCCCTTACAAAAACTCCTTTAAACTCCTTTGAAGCAGTGGCATCTGCCATAAGGGCGCTTACCGTAGCGCTCTCGCGGTTGCGGAAATTATAAATAATGCTGATAAAAACCACAACAAAGAGAATCAGTACAATATTACGGAGTATTTTCGAGACGATATTTTTCTCCGGATGCATTCAGCTCACCGGATCATTCCGTTTTGTCGGCAGCATCAAGAATAGAAACTGTTCTTGCCGGCACAACGGTCGAAATAGCGTGCTTGAAAACGAGCTGCTGCTTTCCGTCACAGTCGAGGATAACAACATAGCTGTCAAAGCCCTTGATCATGCCCTTGAACTGAAAACCGTTTGTGAGAAAAATAGTTACAAGGATTTTGTCTTTTCTGCACTGGTTCAGGAATACATCCTGAAGATTGATTGATTTGTTCATACACATTCTCCTCTTTTAAGGCAAAACCGTGTTATGCCTTAACTTCTTTTTTTATTGAAGCCTGTCCGAAGCGAAAGGCATCAATTCTGACACGTGTTTTTTATTACACATAATATATTATATCATACATTTCTGCAATTTGCTATACATTTTTCAGATTTCTTATAAATTTCAGTTTTTTTATCAAATTCGCCTAAAAAAATCCACTTTATACGTTCATTTTTCCTAAACCACGTCAATTGTCTCTTTGCGTAACGGCGCGTTTCCTGCTTGATTTTGTCGATACACTCATCAAGTGATGCTTTTTTTTCAAAATAAGGAAACAGCTCCTTGACTCCGATTGCATTGGCGGCGGTTTTCATTCTGCCGTGCTCGAGCCACAGAGCCAGCGCTTCGTCAACAAGTCCTCTGCTCAGCATTTCGTCCACGCGCCTGTTTATACGGCTGTAGAGCACCTGCCTGTCGGTATAGTCAAGTCCGATAATCAGTGAATCATAAGGACTTTCCTCAAGACGGCTCTCAGCTTTTAGCTCCGAAAAAGTTCTTCCCGTAACATGATAGACCTCCAGCGCCCGGATAACCCTTACAAGATTATTCGGATGGATTGAAGCGGCGGCTTCGGGGTCAATTTCGGAAAGCATCGCATGAAGCGATCCGCTGCCATTTTTTTCCGCAGATTCATACAGTTCCCTGCGGTAATTATCATCGCTTCCTCCCTCGGAAAAACGGACGTTATTCAGCAATGAATCAACGTAAAGTCCTGTACCGCCGACGATTATCGGAAGCCTGCCCCGACCGAGAACACTGCGGATTTTCTCGTTTGCAAGCTTTACGTAGTCCGCGGCGCTGAACGAGGTATCACGTTCAAGTATGCCGATAAGGTGATGGGGAATCCCCTGCATTTCTTCGGCTGTAGGCTTTGCGGAAGCTATGTCCATACCCTTGTAAATCTGCATGGAATCCGCTGAAATAATCTCTCCGCCATATGCTTTTGCCAGTTCTATTCCCAGCGAGGTTTTTCCGGAAGCCGTCGGTCCTACGACCGCCAGCACAAATGGCTTGCTGCTCAAATTCAGTCCTCCTCCGCAAATCAATTCATCTTACTACTGCAATCCGACAGAATACACTGCATACAGAGTCCACGAGAATCACGTCCGCCTGAACTGGTGTTCGATATTACCCTTGGTCATCGTGAACATTACCGGTCTGCCATGTGGACAGTGGCGTATGTTGTCGTTGAAATAAACCTGCTCGGCAAGAGACTGCAGCTCGGTAATGTCGTTCTTATCATTCGCTTTTATCGCCGATTTACAGGCGATCGTATGAAGCATATCATCAAAAATATGAGTCTGCGGATTCTGACGGCACATATAGAGATTCTCCGCAATTTCGGGGATAATTTCGTCGAAATCAAGACCCATCAGGAATGTCGGAACAGCCGTTGCAATAATGCATGGCTTTTCCGAAAAGTCAAACTGAAAACCCATATCCGCGAGAAGTTCGGTATTATTTTCCATAGCATCAAACTCGTTCAGCGGCAGGAGCACCTTTACTCCGCTGATCAGCATCTGACTGTACTGACGGCAGTTCCGGCTTTTAAGCCGCTCGAAAATTATCCGCTCGTGAGCCGCGTGCTTGTCAATCATGATGATACTATTATCCGCCTCTGCCATTATGTAATTTTTGAAAGCCTCGCCGATTACACGTATCGACGTTTTTTTCTCCTCTGCCGGAGTCTCGGTGCGAACAGCCGGAACAGGCTTAGGAACAGACTCAAAGGATTTCGCGCTTATGTATTTGAAATCACCGATTGCCTGCGGCTTTGTCCCTGCAGCTTCATCTTTCGGAACGACTGGTTCTGAATCCGGCTGAGCTTCATGTCGCTCCTCAGTCTGCTTAGTCTCACTGATCGGATCGACTTTCACAACCGGTACAGATGCCGCGGAAACCGGTTCAGCTATCGCTTTTTCAGTCTCCTCGATTTTATCAACGGGAGTGAAAATGAACTCCTGCTGAGGAAGCTCCTCGGCTTTTTCCTCGTGCTTCGTCCAGTCGGTATTCGGCTTCAGCTCAAATTCATAAATAAGTCCGTCATTCATCAATGCATTCTTGACAGCAAAATAAATAGCATCAGAAACAGTTTTTTCATTGGTAAAACGCACCTCTGCCTTTGCAGGGTGAATATTCACATCCATAGCTGACGGAGGAAGATCAATCATAAGCACGCAGGCAGGGAATTTTCCCGTCATAACCATATTTGTGAACGCGCTTTCGAGAGCCGATGAACACAGCCGCGACTTAACGTATCTGCCATTGACAAAAAAGTTCTGAAACGTGCGGTTATTTTTTGCATACAGCGGCTTTATGACATAGCCGCCGACCTTGATTCCCTCGAATTCGTAATCGACAGGAATAAGGTCGCGTGCAAAATCCCGTCCGTAAACCGCATAAACAGCCGTGAACAGTTCTCCGTCGCCGCCCGAGTTGAATTCCGTCCTGTTGTCGCGAATCATTCTGAACGAGACTTCCGGATGCGAAAGTGTGATCTTCTGCAAAATCTGACTGACCGCATTCGCCTCTGTTACGTCCTTTTTCATAAACTTCTGACGAGCCGGAACGTTATAGAAAAGGTCACGGATAATAATTGTAGTGCCGTCAGGACAGCCGCTCCGTTCATGAAGGACCTCCTCGCTTCCCTCAATCCGGTAAAGCGTGCCATAGGTCTCCGAAGGAAGCTTCGTCATCAGCTCAACCCTTGAAACCGCCGCAACGGATGCAAGCGCTTCACCTCTGAATCCAAGAGTACAGATGTTATCCAGATCTGTTTTATTTACAATTTTGCTTGTGGCATGGCGGAGAAACGCTGTAGGTACGTCGTCAAATGCCATTCCGCAGCCGTCGTCGGTTACTCTCATATATGTAGCTCCGCCGTTTTTGATTTCAACGGTTATATGCCTTGCTCCTGCATCAACAGAGTTTTCTACAAGTTCCTTTATTACCGATGACGGACGCTCGATCACCTCGCCTGCCGCTATAAGCTCGGATATTTCCTTGTTTAAAACATTTATCTTCGGCATTTGCAGCGCTCCTTTCACTGCAATTCGGACATTCTTCCGGCGAATTCCGCCAGATTCGTCTCCTGCTCGGCAAGATTGCTTCCAAAGACCCTTTTGTTCGCGTTTATCTGCATACGACGCCTTTTTCCGTTGTCGTCAAAGGTCATTTTAAAAGTGCGCACACTGAAGCATTTGCTTATTTTGAGCTTTGTCGGCTTTTCAAGACGGTACGCGCCGTATTTGTGCACCTGTCCAAGAGCGTTGAAGCTGGCAAATGCCAGACGGTTTTCCGTTGTTATCGCGGCATAGCCGTAGATCACGCTCGTCATCGGAAGGAATTCGTCCTTAAAAGCAAAACTGCAGTATATCGGGCACAAAATAGTCTCTCCGCTCAGTCCTCCCTCATCAAGAGGCATCCTTAGCGCACTGAGCATATTTTCCTGATTTATTTTTAACATAGACATCTTATCCTCCAATCATGGCATGCATGTCTCGCAGAAGTTCGCGGCATTCGGCATCTGTAAGCTCGTCAATGTTCGTCCGTTCAAGCATATCAAGGGCAGATTCCCGGCTGACTGCTCCGAAACTGATCTGACCGCCGTCGTCCTTTACAGGAGCTGTCATCTCAGAAGCATGAGCCTTTTCCATTTCCTCAAGCAGCTCCCTCGCACGGCTGACAACCTTATTCGGCAGTCCCGCAAGCTTTGCAACGTCGATACCGTAGCTTTCATCGACTCCTCCGCGGACAATTTTCCGCAGAAAACGAATCGTTCCGCCATGCTTGTTAACGGCAATACTGTAGTTCTTCACGCCCTCCAGCTCGTTTTCAAGACCGATAAGCTCGTGATAATGAGTGGCGAAAAGAGTCTTGCAGCCAAGCTTTTTCGATGTGCATATATGCTCAGCAACCGCACGGGCAATGCTCACTCCGTCAAATGTGGATGTTCCGCGGCCAACCTCGTCAAGAATTACAAGGCTGTTCGGAGTCGCATTTTTCAGAATATCCGAAACCTCGCTCATTTCCACCATGAAAGTACTCTGACCGGCAGTGAGGTCATCGGAGGCTCCCACACGGGTGAAAATCTTATCCACAACCGATATTTTAGCCGAATCAGCAGGTACAAAGCATCCGATCTGAGCCATGAGGACTATAAGTGCTGTCTGACGCATATAAGTTGATTTACCCGACATATTCGGACCTGTGATTATGGACATTCTGCTTGATTTGGTGTCGATATATACGTCGTTGGGCACGAACATTTCATCTTTCAGCATCAGCTCTACAACAGGGTGTCTTCCTGCGTGAATCTCGATCGAACCGTCAATGGAGATTTCCGGCTTCACATAAAGATTCCTTATAGAAACCTCCGCAAAGGACGCAAGTACATCAATCTGAGCGACGGCAGCGGCAGTTTTCTGCACGCTCTCCAGCTTCGTTGAAAGGAAATCGCGGACCTCCGCAAAAATGTCGGCTTCAAGAGAGAGAGCCTTATCCTTCGCGCCGAGGATATTGTTTTCGGCGGTTTTAAGCTCCTCAGTGATAAACCTCTCGCAGTTGGCAAGAGTCTGTTTTCGTATGTATCCCTCGGGAATCAGGTCGTAATAGGAACGCGTTACCTCAATATAATATCCGAAAACACGGTTAAATCCGATTTTAAGGCTCTTTATGCCGGTTTTCTCACGCTCGCTTCGTTCGATTTCCTCGATTATTTCCTTTCCGTTTTTCATAACGTGACGAAGATTGTCAAGTTCTTCACTGAATCCGTCCTTTATTACTCCGCCGTCCTTTACGGAAACCGGCGGTTCGTCCATAATGGCATTTTCAACCAGCCTTACAATTTCGTCAAGGGTCGATATTTCACTGTTGCAGCGAGTAATCAGCTTTGATTCACTGAGCTTCGCAAGCTCCGCCTTTATCAGCGGAAGCTGGAGCGCTGTCGCGGAAAGAGCTTTTAAATCGCGCGGATTGGCAGTTTTGTACATTACCTTTGTCATAAGCCTCTCAAGGTCGTAAACACGGTCGAGGAGGTCTGAAACGTCGCCGAGAATCACACTCTTTTTGCAAAACGCGTCCACAGCCCCGAGACGTTCGATGATACGGGCAGGACTTTTCAGAGGCTGTTCGATCCAGCATCTCAGCATTCGCCGTCCCATAGATGTTTTCGTACTGTCAAGCACCCACAGCAGCGAGCCTTTTTTCTCCTTGCTGCGGAGAGTTTCGGTCAGCTCAAGATTGCGCCGCGCATTCAGGTCGAGACCCATAAACGCGTCGCTGCTTAGCAGCTCAATTGACGTAAACCGAGAAACAGAGCTTTTCTGAGTATCATTTATGTAGTCGAAAAGTCCGCACGCCGCCGAACAGTCAGCGCCGCTTTCCGAAATTCCAAGCTCCTCAACGGAAGATACTCCGAATACTTCCGCAAGCATATCACGTTTAAGGTCCGGAGCGAAGCATTCACTGTCTCTGAGAGTCACCGAGCAGCCAAGCCTTGTCTTGATAAAATCTGCAACTGTTTTAAGTGAAAGAAAACTCTCGGGAAAAATAATCTCCGCCGGACGGCACCGTGAAAGCTCGTTGATTACGCCTGCTTCAAGGTCTTTTCCGCCGAAAGAGGCAAGATACGCGTCACCTGTGGAAATATCCGCAGATGCAACGGCACAGAGCTTCTTTTCCTCGTCGTAGAAAATACTGCACATATAGTTGTTTGTTCCGTCGTCGAGCATACTGCTGTCAGTGAGCGTACCGGGAGTTACAACGCGGATTACATCGCGTACAACGATACCCTTTGTTTCGGCAGGGTCAGTGAGCTGCTCACAGACAGCGACCTTATATCCCAGATCAATCAGACGCTTAATATATACGTCCGCAGAATGATAAGGAACACCGCACATAGGAGCGCGTTCCTCGAGACCGCAGTCCCTGCCTGTAAGCGTAAGCTCCAGTGCCTTTGAAACCGTCAGCGCATCATCGAAGAACATCTCGTAGAAATCTCCGAGACGGAAGAACAAAATACAACCCTCATACTTATCCTTTACCTCGAAATACTGCTGCATCATCGGAGAAATTTTACTTCTGTCGATCTCCATTATACGATACTCCTTTGTAATAAAATCAGAAATTCAGGGCAACACCGCACAGAGTCGGTTTAAAACCGAACTGTGTGCTTTGTGCGTTATTGCCTCAAACAGCGGGACATGATAAACATGCCCGTACTTCAAACTTTTTCTCAAATGAAAGACTTTTAACGAAAATGTGCGTTCACACATATTTTGCTGATCAGTGGCAGCCGCTGCATGAAGAACAGCTTCCCGTGCAGCCATGCTGAACCTCACAGGTGTCAGGGTCTTCACCGTTGGCGCACATTGTGATGATCTGATTCATCTCAGTAACAAGCTGCTCAAGGGCAGACTGTGCTCCGCTGAAAAATACCATATTCGGATTTCCCATGATTTTACTATAGGTCTCCTTGATTTCTGCATCGAGAGTCTTGATTTTATCAGTATCCTTGTCCTCTGCGCTCATTGCCATGTTAAGCTCTGTCCTTTTCTTATCGAAGCTGTCGATAAGCTCCTGAAGCTCGGTATCCTCGTCGTTCTTCTTTTTTGCAAGCATATATGCCGTGTACCTGTCGTCACTCTGAAGAGCCTTTCCGAGTTCTCTTGTCATCTTGATAATATCCATTTTAATTCCTCCGTATTATTGCTCCACCAAATTAAACGCTGTCAAAAGACACAGGCGAAAAACAAAATATCAGGGCGCAAATCGCAGGCATACTTCCGTATGTCAGGATTTCAACGCAGAGATTCTGTTTTTTCGGCAAGGTTTTACGGAAAGGTTTAGTTTAAGGAGCAATATAATGATTATTATAGGCAATACCGCACAGCGCTTAGAGCTTGCTTAGTATCTTGGCGTATGCAGATTTTCGAGAGAATTTTCGCTGATTTCAAGACAAAAAATCGCAGGCGAGCTACCGCCCGGCAAGAATTTTTCACGCAGAAACCGGCAAAATTCACCGAAAAGATGCTAAACAGGCTCTCATACCGAGCGGTATACTTTGCGCGGTGTTGCCGATATTATTTCAGACCGCTGTGCAGTCCGATAATAAGCTTGTTTTATGATATGATTTTTCCCTCAACAGCCCAGTTCATCGCCTTTATTACCTCGATTTCAACGAAGCTTCCGATAAGTGACGGTTCACCCTCAAATTCGGCTATAATAAACTCGCTGCTTTTGCCGGTAAGCCAGCCCGAACGCTTTTTGCACGGTTCTTCAACGAGTACACGCATTCTTCTGCCTACAAACCGCTGATAATGCTCTGCGGCGATTTCACGCTGAATCTCCAGCAGTCTGCGCATACGACTGCTTTTGACATCATCGGAAATTCTGTCATCAATCTCAGCAGCCTTTGTACCTGTCCGCTTTGAGTAAATGAAAGAATAGATATTGTCGTATTTCACACGCTTCATCAGGCTTACAGTTGCCTCAAAATCCTCGTCGCTCTCGTTTGGAAAACCCACAATTATATCTGTTGTAAGTGAAAAATCCTTATCGCGGCTGCGGAGATAGTCAACGGTTTCGAGATATTTTTTCACGGTATACCGTCTGTTCATCTCTGCGAGGATTCTGTCGCTTCCGCTCTGAACGGGAAGATGCAGATGCTTTGCGACCTTTTCACAGCCGAGAATCACGTCAAGCAGTTCCCTTGTTGCATCCTTAGGGTGAGACGACATGAACCTTATAATAAAATCGCCTTCAATAGCGTTGATACGCCTGAGCAGCTCGGGAAAGCTTATCTCGTCCGCAGAATCATTTCCATAGGAATTGACATTCTGCCCGAGGAGCATAATCTCTTTATAACCTCCTGCTGCAAGCTGTCTGACCTCGTTTATTATATCCTCCGACCGTCTGCTTCGTTCTCTGCCGCGTACATACGGAACGATGCAGTATGTACAGAAATTATTGCACCCGAACATTATCGGTACAGAAGCCTTAAAGCTGCTCTCGCGAACCTGTTCCGTTCCCTCTGCAAAACCGGTGTATTCGTTAGTGTCAGCCGCAAATTTACTGCCATTCATACAATCAAGAAGCAGTCCCGGAAGCGAATTCAGAGCTGATGTGCCCAGTACAAAATCTACCTGCGGATATGATTTTCTTATTTTCTCCGCAATATGTTTCTGAGCAGTCATACAACCGCTTATTCCGATTATCAGTCCGGGATTGCTGTCTTTAAGGTGCTTCATGCTGCCCACGATGCCGAAAACGCGGTCCTCCGCATTTTCTCTGACAGCGCAGGTGTTGAGTATAATAAGATCGGCATCGCTTTCCGACTCCGCAAAGCTATAGCCTGCACTTTTCAGCAGTCCCTTGATTTTTTCGCCGTCCGAGACATTGAGCTGACAGCCAAAGCTTCGCACAAAAGCTTTTTTTGGCTTCTCTCCGCCCAATCTTTCTCTTAATGCTTCCATATCCGTCATTATACAGCACTCCTTACCGTACAAAATCCCATAATAAATATTATAACACACTTTTTGTTTTAATTCAAGGTCACATTGATATTTTTCCGAGGCATTTTTTACCACGAGCATTTACGTCTCAATAATATTCCCGGGGTTCGCACTGCCGCTTCATTATCCTCTGAGATTATTTACAGAAACAATGATCTGCTGACATAAAAGCAGCTTACCTGTCTTGATTGGCGATAATTCGCTGATTATTGACACACCGGAGTTTTCGTGGTATAATTACTTTACTTATCAGGGCGTGTTGACATTATCACTCAGCGCCCTAATTGCTCATCCAATACGGTTATACTGATTCTATGAATGTTTACAGACGCGGTATTGCCTTATATCAATAGAAAGGTTGCTTTTAGAATGGACAAAAATCTCAAAAAGGAAATACGAAAATGTTCAAATATAAATTCTCTTACAATCATTGTCTTTTACGCGATCATGTTTATAGGAGCAATACTTTCACCGCTGATTACAAGGATTTTCATAAGTCCGAAATCGGAATATTTTTACGGTACGGAAACGCTGATCAGCTACCTGATTATTTATGTCATCGGAGTTCCGCTGATACTGCTGATGGCGAAAGCAATGAGAAAAAACGGATTTAAGCTCCGTGACGGATATGTTAAGCCAAAACAGTCCGCAGGCTGGGTTTTCAAATGGATTATTATTATTCTCGGTATGACGTATATCGCATCATTCCTATCAAGCTTCCTTTTCACATTTATTCAGAGTCTTACCGGAATTGAGCTGCACCCTGCCAAAATAACCGCTGATGACAACTGGGTCAGCAAGTGCGGAACATTTATATCCGTCGTTGTGCTTGCTCCTGTTTTCGAAGAAATGCTCTTCCGTGCGTCTATTTACAGGAGCACGAGAAACTACGGCACATGGTCAATGATTATTCTCGGCGGAATCACCTTCGGACTCTGGCACGGAAACTACGAGCAGACCATTTACACTGCAACTCTGGGAATTTTCGCCTGCTTTCTCACTGCTAAAACCGGGTCTGTGATACCTCCGATGATACTTCATTTCTGCCTTAATCTTATCGGAGGACTTGAACTGGTTCTGATTGATATGGACGCTATCAGCGAAATCAGCAGCGGAGACAGCTCTGCAGTTTTTTATAACCTGAGCGATATGTTCTGGCTTATGGTGTTTGAACTGCTGATTATCGGACTTATGATTGCCGGGTTTATCCTATTGATCATCGAAATCTGCTGTCACCGTGAAAGCTTCAGAGTTGAGAATACAATGCCCGGGGTCAATGGTTTCAGAAAATTCTTCACTTATATTACTGCTCCATGCACACTGATCATGTTCGCAGGACTAACATTATTTACTGTCTGGCGTGCAGTGGCATAATAAAACTAATCCCTGCAATTTTATCTATCAAAATTGCGGGGATTAATATAAAAAACCGGCAGCCGGAACGTCTGACTGTCGGTTTTTTCGTATTATGCAGTTGCAAGCGCCTTTTCAAGCCATACTCTTGCAACATCAAGAGCCTCGTAAAGGCCTCCCTCGCGCTCAGTGTTTTTCACACAGGCTTTAAGGGGATCAAGGTTCGGATCAGTTGAAAGCTGTATTACTCTGACCTTATCGGCAACCTCGTCACTGCCGATTTTTTTGGTTGACAGAATCTGCATCATAATAACATACGGGTCGGACATATAGCCGTAGTAAATCATATTGCCGTTTCGTACAAGAGGATACCCCTTGTAGGTGTAAAATTTTTCGCTCATTTTGAATCCTCCTTACTGTTTATTATTTCCATGTAGTAACGAAATCCTCTCCGGTTTCAAATCTGTTTGCATTGTCAGCCATCATCTCTATCTGAGACTTGTTGCAAAGATACTTACTCTTTCCATCCACAACGACCAGTGCACTCATGGAAGAATAATCATAGAACCTGATGTCGGTAACTGTATTCTTGTATGAATCGGTTATATTCAGCGTCAGTATCGGCTCGGTTGACGGTATTTCAGCATCAAGGGCGAATTCCTCCGCCGGAAGATTGATCAGAAGCGAATAATAAGATCTGTATCGCTCGGAATCAATCTCAGCACCGTTGCGCGTTGCATTCATAGTCTTTGATGAACGGCTGTCCATATCGGTTACGGCATCTGAGGGGCTGATAACGATATCGCTGTCGACAACGTCCCTTCCGCCTATTTTAAGTTCTGAAATGCACCAGACGTTTGAACCTACAAATATTTTCGATGTTATATCAATAAGCTTAACCGTCCCCCACTGAGCATCGTCTGCGGACACAATATAGATTATATTTCCGCCTTCAAACATAGCGTAGTGGAGCTTCTTTCCGTTTTCATCGACGTACGGTTCACTCATGATAAAAACGTAGCTGCTTCCGTCATCGCACTTCATCGTAACACGGCAGAATGGTTCGGCGAGACCTGCCTCGGCAATTTCGGATTCACCGGGATGAATGCTGTAGACTCCTTTTGAAGTAAGTCCGAAAAGTCCGTTTGTAATCGACTCGGATCTTTCTACGGAGAGAAAAGCATCGACCGGCTCAACCATTATATGTGCGGCTGACGAACCGCCCCAGTATTTATCATCACTGTGCTCGTTATATTCAAGATAAATATCGCTGTCCATATCTTCGCGCTCAATGCGGAGGCTGCTGATGATCGGATAATCCTCTTCGGCAGGCTCCTCAAGAATTGTCGACGACACAAATTCCTCAACCGACTTGCTGTAGTTAGTCAGACTTCCCGACGATACAGTATAAACAGTATTATTTTCAGAAGTCTTGACATAATAATTTGAAGCTGTCGGAACCTTATCGCCTATGCTTAATGTTACAGTTTTGCCCGAAGCATAGTGATATTCCGCAGTGATTTCGGGAGACGAAAGACCATATTTTTCAAGCTCGTTACAGTCATCGGAGGCGACCGCCGCAGAGGTAAGTCCCTTTGCTCCGTTAACAGCAGCGCTCACCGTCGCTGTCACAAGCGGAATATCCTCGTAACCCTCAATGGTGTATACAGCCGCAGTGTCGGTTGAATTGCTGCTGTCGAGTATGATATTCATTTCTCCGGAAGTATTTTTCAGCTTTACGCTTTCAATATCCCCGTCTTCAAGAATAACCCTGCCTGCGCCGTAAACCTCCGATGATTCCGCAGAGCTTTCCTGCGATTCATCAGGCTCGGTTAGCCTGAGCGCAGCCACGCCCCCGCCGAGAACGGCAAGGACTGCTGCAAGACCGATAATGCCCTTTGCTGCTTTTTTCATCGATTCTTTCTCCTTACAAGTATAACGACACCCGCTGCAACCACTACAAGCGGAATAATCCATTCAACGAGAATCTTGAGTCCCTTGAGCTGTCCCGATGTAAGGGCGAGTGTTGAGGTTTCGAGGTTCTTCTGAGGAATTATAACTGCGTCATCTTTGCCTGCGATTCCGTTAACGATGTTAAGAAGTACATTTGCATTGTTATATGAGCTTGTATTGTTCAGGATAGTGTTATCCGCCATGAAGATCGAGCCGATTGCAAGCACGTTGCTCTGAAGAATATCCACACCTGACTGAAGCTCTCTTGTTGAAAGAACCGCCGCGCTGTATTCTCCATTTTCACCTGCATTTTCGGAATCCTCCGGATTGATAAGATATGATGTTCCGTTTGATTTAAGAAGCTCTGTAACTACATATTCGGTGTTCTTGTCAAGAACATTGACTGCTCTTGTGATTGGTGCAACGATCGGAAGAGTTGTATTCGGAAGCGTACCGACTTTTTCGCTGTCGCTGACATTAACGGTCGGAACAAGTCCCGAGCTTCCCATTGACGCAAGTGTAACGGTCATGCAGTTTGTTTCATCGTTAATGAAGCTTGCATCAACTCCGATTCCCCATTTATCAAGGAACGCAGTGAGATTCGGCATATCCGAAGCGATATATCCGCCGAGATATACAACGCTTTTTCCGTATTTGCTGTCGTTATAGAGGAATGTTTCAAGAGCGTCTACGGTATCCTCGCTGATATCGTATTCAATACCGGGGAGAACAACAATATCATAGTCGTCACGGCTGATTTCGTTTGTCTGAATGTCAGTATATCCGATCTCATAGCCGTTCTTTGAAAGAAATTGTTCGAATGATTGTTCAGCTGAATATGTTGCCTGCATACTGAAAGCAAGATTTTGCTGAGTGGAATCTGCATAGATCATGAACGCTGCCTTTACAGGATTTGCATCTGTAACGGCAAGTATTGCCGAAGTGATCGCGCTTTCACCGACAAACTGTATACCGTTGCTCTGCTGGTAATAGCTCTGGCTGCCCGATGTAAACATCTGTGCAATATGCGTTACTTTGACCTGTTCGTTTGCATATACAACGACATATCCATCGGATAGTTCGCCGTTATAATATTTTGAATACTTGTTTACCTTATCCGGATCCTTGGTTGAATCAATGTATTCAACATTGATGCTGCCGTTTCCGTCCTTGGCATAAATCTGGTATTTTTCAAGGATTTCAGGGATCATGTCATAGGGAACACCGTAATAATTTGCAAGGCTTTCAAATGCCTCCTTAGGATAGATTACGGCAATATCAACATCGGTATCAAGATTTTTCAGAGCCTCGATAGTCTCATCGCAAAGCTCGTAACGCTTATCCGATGTAAGATCAAGCTTAATCGGGTAACGCTTCATGAGCAGTCCCGTTATGATGTTGATTGCAACGACAATTGCAACAACAAGAACGATTATTACAAACGACATCGAGCCATATTTGAATTTTTTAAGATTTCTGGGCTTTTTTTCGCCCGTTTCTTTTTTACTCATTTGTTCGTACCATCCTTTCTCAGATTAGCTCCAGCGTCTTTTCTCGAGAACTCTTACAGTCAAGAAGTTAAAGAGAAATGCAGCGCTTATAAAGAATATGATACTTGAAAGATTGAACAGTCCCATTGTGAATTCAATGTATCTTGAATAGAAAGAAAGCGACTCAACGAGTTTCTTTACGATTTCAATATCCACGCTGTTTCCGATCATATCAAAAAGATAGAGAACCAGCAGTGCAAGAAAGCTGATAACCGCAGCAGCCATCTGATTTTCAGTGAGAGACGATACAAAGACGCCAACTGCGATAAACGCCGCGCCGAGGAAGAGCATAGCGAAATAGTTGCCAAGCAGCGAAGCCCATACAACGCTTCCGAAATAGCTGAGAATCAGCGCATACACGAAAATAAGACTTTCGGCAATTACAAAAAGTGTCAGAGCCGCAAAATATTTGCCGAGTACTATTGACCAAAGACTTACAGGGGCAGTGAGAAGGCCCTGATCGGTTTTGTTCTTTTTCTCTTCGCTGAGCAGTCTCATTGTAAGCACAGGGATCAGAAAGAGCACCACGAGAAACAGCGAGCCGAATACACCCGAAGTATCCGTCGTAGCCGCTGCAAGCGTTGTGTTATAGAAAAACACACCCGAAAGGAAAAAGTATACCGCAAGATATACGTATGCGATTCCTGATGTAAAGAACGCGTTCATTTCACGTCTGTAAATTGCACCCATTAGTTTTTACCTCCGTCCTTTTCTTCGGAATTATCCTTTGAGGATTCCGCTTTTTCGGCTGAGCTGTCATCGTCGTTATCGTCTTCGACTTCAGCTTCTCCGTCGAGCTTGAGATTGATTCTGATTTTTTCGGTTTCCTCTTTGCGGATTTCTCCGTCCTCAACAACGATATTGTCGCCGAGAGTGATCTTAAGGAATATGTCCTCGAGAGAAAGCTCAGACAGGCTGAACATGAGTATGTTCCAGTTTTTGCTGCGGCATAGTTCATTGATTTCGCGGCGTACATCGGTCTCGCCGTCAGATTCTACATCATAGTCAAATATACCGTTTTCGCGCATCATATCAGCTCTCACATACTTGATTCCGCTGATTGATTTAAGCGCCCTTACGATCTCGTCCTTATCTTCCTTAGTACCCTTTGTACCCTCAATGCGGACAGTCATACGGTGCTTGTCTGTAAGGCTTCTTGCGATTTCTTCGGCTGTTCCGTCAGCAGCCTTTTTACCCTTGTTGATGATAATAATTTTATCGCATACCGCCTGAATTTCCTGAAGAATATGTGAAGACAGAATTACTGTATGCTTCTTGCCAAGCTTCTTGATAAGGGTACGGATCTCGATGATCTGCTTCGGGTCGAGACCGACTGTCGGCTCATCAAGAATAAGCACGGGCGGATTGCCGATAAGAGCCTGAGCAAGTCCGACTCTCTGGCGGTAACCTTTTGAAAGATTACGGATAATTCTGTCCTTGACGTCGGTGATTCTGCAAAGTCCGCATACATCAGCAATGTGCGACTTTCTCGGAAGCTTGCATTTTTTCAGGTCATAGACGAAATCAAGATAGGACGCAACCGTCATATCCACATAAAGCGGCGGTATTTCGGGAAGATATCCAATCTTTGCCTTTGCTTTGTTCGGTTCTTCGAGAATGTCGATTCCGTCAATCAGAACCTGTCCCGAGGTTGACGAAATATAGCCTGTAAGCATATTCATCGTAGTTGACTTACCTGCACCGTTCGGGCCGAGGAAACCGAGAATTTCGCCCTTTTCAACCCTGAACGAAATATCGTCCACGGCAAGCTTGTCGCCGTATTTTTTTGTAAGGTTTTTAACCTCTATCATTTGTTTTCCTCCTTATGAGGCAGCATTATGCTGTCATAATTAAATCAGACTTTATTATTCTAACTTTTTAATGTGATAACACCGTGAAAGCATTACGATAATATTAAGGAATCATAAATAAATCATACTTTCAGATTTAACCGGAGCTTCCTTAAATTTATTTTGAAAGTCTGTCAATTCCGTCCCTGATTCGGGCAATCGTCTCGTCTTTACCAAGAATTCTGCAAAGCTCCACGCCTCCGCCCGGAGTACACTGCTTGCCGGAAACGGCAGTTCTGACCGGCCAGAGCAGCCAGCCGTTCTTTACGCCAAGCTTTTCAATTAGACTGAACAGTGCTCCGTGGATATTGTCAACCGTCCAACCGCTGATTTCCTCCAGAACGGGAAGTACAGCTTTCAGCGCTTCAAGAGAAGTTTCCTCATTTGTTTTCATTTTCTTGTGACAGTACATAGAGGTGTCATAATCCGGAAGTTTATCAATAAAATCAATCTGCTCGTAAACGTCGGTAAGCACTTCGGTTCGCGGCTGGAGCACCGATGCAAGCAGAGCAATATCGATGTCGTCACTCTTTACGACCTCTCTTATATAGGGTGTTATTACCTCCAGAAATTCTTCGGGAGTCATTTTTCTGATATATGCGGCATTGATTGCTCTAAGCTTAACAGGGTCGAAAATCGCAGGAGCCTTGCTGATTCCGCTGATATCAAACTCCTGTACAAGCTCCTCCAGCGAGAAAATTTCCTGCTCTCCCTTTGGCGCCCAGCCGAGCAGCGCTATGAAATTCAGCACAGCCTCTTTTAGATATCCCTTTTTGAGCAGATCCTCAAAGGAAGCATCACCGTTTCTCTTTGAAAGCTTGTTATTCTGGTCTTTCATTACAGGCGAGCAATGGATATATTTCGGCACATCCCAACCGAACGCCTTGTAAAGCAGATTATACTTAGGCGCAGATGAAAGATATTCATTTCCTCTTACAACGTGAGTTATACCCATTGTATGGTCATCAACGACATTTGCAAAATTGTAGGTCGGCATTCCATCTGTCTTGATAAGAACCTGATCGTCAAGGGACGCATTTTCAACGGTTATATCGCCGTAAATCTCGTCGTGGAATGTCGTTTCGCCCTCTTCGGGCATCTTCTGACGAATTACAAAGGGAACTCCGGCTTCTAGCTTTTCCCTAACCTGCTCCGGTGTAAGATGACGGCAGGCACATTTCTCGGGACGGTCTGTAAGCGCGGTTTCCTGTCTCTTTTCCTCGAGTGACTCTTTTCCGCAGAAGCAATAATAAGCCTCACCTTTCTCCACAAGCTGAAGTGCGTAGTCCTTGAACATTCCCATACGCTCAGACTGAACATAAGGGCCAACCGGACCGCCTATATCAGGACCCTCGTCCCAGATAAGGCCTGTCATTCTGAGTGTGTTGTAAATTACGTCCACAGCTCCGTCGACGTATCTCTCTCTATCTGTATCCTCAATACGAAGGATAAAATCACCGCCGTTTTTCTTGGCGATTAGATATGTGAAAAGAGCTGTTCTGAGGTTTCCGATGTGCATATAGCCTGTCGGACTGGGTGCAAACCGGGTTCTCACTCTTTTAGTCTCTGACATTTTAATCAATCCTTTTTCTTGAATATTCAATATCGTCCGCAATCTGCTTTCTCAGCTCTTCGACGGACGAAAACTTTTTTTCTTCTCTTATAAATTCCAAAAGCGTCACAGCAATTGTTTTTCCGTAAAGATTTCCCGAATAATCAAGTATATGTGTTTCGGCAAGCGGCTTTATGCTGTTTTCAACCGTCGGCTTGACGCCTATATCGGTAACGGAATTATAAACAATCCCGTCAAGGCGCGTAACGGAGCGATAAACTCCGTATTTGGGAACAAGCTGGCCCTCCCTGAAATGCTGATTTATTGTAGGGAAATTCAGCGTTCTGCCGATTCTGTTTCCCTCCGCAACCACGGCGGTAATCGTATAATCAAATCCGAAATCCGACAGTCCGTCAAGCCTGCCCTCTTTAAGGCACTGCCTGATACACTCCGATGAGATCGGTATGCTTCCGCCATTGCGGTCAAGTTCGGCAATATCGACCTCAAATCCGAATTTTTTACCGAAACTGCGCAGATCCTCCGCACCGCAGGAGGCATTCCTTCCGAAACGGAAATTCTCTCCGCAGACAACAAGAGCTGCGTTCATCTTTCCGGCAAGTATGTTTCCGGCAAAAGCTTCACCGTCTGTATTCCTCACCTCATCAAAGGCTGCTGCTTCTATATATTCAAATCCCAGCCTGTGCAGCGCTTCTTCCTTTACGCTTTCAGGGTAAATGTATTCAAAAGGCTTTCCGTGCTTGGTTTTAAGCGATTCAGTGACAAATGTGAACACAGCAGGCTCCATATCATCTTTCAGCCCGGAAAGCGCTTTATTCAGTATGCGGATATGTCCTCCGTGAATGCCGTCGAACAGTCCGACTGCAACGGCTCTGCGTTTCATCAACTCACCCCGTTCACGTAAGATTTTTTCCTACACGGAGTATATTTTGCTCAAAATCGGCGGACGCAGTTCCGATAAAACCGCCGTCACAGCCATACACCGCATAGGTTTCACAGTCTCGTTTTATGTTATGGATTCTTGCCAGATCCAGTTTTACTCCGTTACGGTACATTCTCGTCTGAGCCTCTCCGAGACGAAGCTTCGGGAGCGATTCGAATACCTTCTCAATGGGAAGAATAAGATCACCGAGCCTGTCCTCGCCGCAGGCAATCCGGATTTCCTCGAAAGTAAAGCAATTCTCCAGGGTAAAACCGCCCGACGCTGTTCTGACAAGCGAAGTCATTATCGCTCCGCAGCCGAGTTTTTCGCCTATATCACTGATAATAGTACGTATATACGTTCCCTTTGAACAGTCTATCGATAAAATACCCTCGCGCAGATTTTCGTCATATTCTTCAAGCACAAGATTTTCAACGAATATCTCCCTTGGAGTGCGCTCAACCTCTATTCCCTGCCTTGCAAGGTCATAGAGCCGCTTTCCGTTAACCTGAACTGCCGAATACATCGGCGGAAGCTGCATGATTTTTCCGGTAAACTGCGGAATGATGTCCGCAAGTTCCGAAGCTCCGACATTCCTGTCGCTTACCTGTACGATTTTACCCGTAACGTCCTGAGTATCCGAGGTTTGTCCCAGGCGGAAGCCGGCCCGATACGACTTGGTATTATCGGGCATTATATCGCAGGCTTTCGTAGCTGTCCCCACGAACACGGGCAGAACTCCCGTTGCCATAGGATCAAGCGTACCGCCATGACCGAGCCGCTTCATTCCGAGGATTCCCCTCAGCTTTGCAACCACGTCAAAAGACGTAAAATCCTGCGGCTTGTTTACGCATAAGATGCCGTTCATCATTATACAGCCTTTCCTACAGCTTCGATAAGCCTCTTTTTAACTTCACCGAGACTTCCCTCCAGCAGACAGCCTGCCGCCTTTGCGTGACCGCCGCCTCCTAAAATCCGGCATATCTCCGATACATTAACATCATTTGCCGAGCGCATTGAAATCTTATAGACACCAGGCTCCCGTTCCTTTATCATAATGCCCACCTCTACTCCCTCGACCTGAAGCGGAAGCGACGCACAGCCTTCAAGATCGCTGCCGTCAACGCCCATCTGTTCCATAATATCTGCCGTTACGCTGATAATGGTGAGTTTTCCGTCAAGGTAATATTCCATAAGCTCCAGGACGCGGCATTCCATTTTGATTCGTCCCACGGACTTGACATCAAACATATTACGGTTGATTTTAGCAAAACCGATATTATAATTTTCAATAATATCAGCAGCTATCATGTGACAGTCCGCAGTGGTACAATCATATTTGAAACAGCCTGTATCGGTAGCAATGCCCGTATAGATGCACGCTGCACAGTGCTCAGAAAGCTCCGCACCCATTTCCCGTGCGAGAAACCATATCAGCTCACAGGTAGCGGAAGCTTTTCCATCAAGCAGAGTCATTTCCGCATACCCGGTGTTTGAGATATGGTGGTCGATGCACAGCTGTACTTTATCTCCGTAAACCTCTTTAAGGCTTCCCATCAGGCGGTTATCGGCAATATCAACGGATATGACGGTCTGCGGTTCAAAATCCTCCCCGCAGCCCGTATTCGTCATGAAATCATACCGTGAGGGAAATTCATCGCAGCAGACAATTCTGCTCCTTATGCCAAAATATCCGAGAATATCTTTGAGTGCAAAGGCCGCTCCGATACAGTCGCCGTCAGGACTCTGGTGCGTAATAATAACCGCGTCGCGGCAGTTTTTCAGAAAATCGGCAGCTTCGCTTAGTCCAATAAACATAATTTCACCTCGTTATAATTCTTTGAGCTTTCTGTTTATTTCGGCGCTGTGTTCAATTGAATCATCAGCAATAAATTTCAGCTCGGGGCATTTTCTGAGTTTAAGACGATGAAACAGTTCACGCTTAATGAAACCGCTGCCGCTCGTAAGTCCCTTGACCGATTCCCTCGACTTCTCAATTCCGCCGAAGCTTGAAACATATATTTTGCAGTAGGACATATCTCCCGACAATTCTGTGCGCACGACAGTGAGCATAGGATCGATACGCGGATCCTTCAGTTCGCGGAGAATAGCGGTCATTTCGCGTTTTATATCCTCTGCGGTTCTGCTGTTTTTAAAATTAGCCATATTATCCTTTCCGTATTTCAGGCATCAACCGTAAAGCTTTCATCGGAAGGCTTTGTTGTTCCGTTGTTTTCGGAATTATCATCCTCGTCGTCGAAGAAGCCATCATTAAAAACCTTCGCATTGAATGCGTCAGGCTCGGCTGCAGCCTGTTCTACTGCCTTCGAGATTTCTTCATTTTCCTCGTAGTAATACTCGTCGGCGTATTTGTCATAATCAGGAGCAAGCTCCTCATCGGTAACAGGACGTTCAATGCCCAGAAGATCGTCAATATCCTCCTCAGGCTTATCGAACGGTGTACACTGTCCGAGAATTATTTTTTTTACCGATTCAAAAAAGAATATATCAACAGGTCCGAATTCTTCCCATGCAAGCGCTTCGTTGCAGTATTGGAGCATATCGGCTGTACTCATTCTGTTATAGTCCATGATCTTCCTCCAAATTCCGGGGCGCCGCGATATACGTATTATATGCGGCGGCCTGTAGTATTATTTAATAAATTTTGTGAATCAAATTCAGTCTTCGCGGTATTCCTCAACGGTGTATGCCTCGAAAACATCGCCCTCTTTGACGTCGCTGAACTTTTCAAGGCTTATACCGCATTCGTAGCCCTCGGCAACTTCCTTGGCGTCGTCCTTGAATCGCTTCAATCCGGCAATCTTGTCATCAGCTATGATAATTCCGTCACGTACAACACGCACCTGACAGCCTCTTACAACCTTGCCGCTGAGTACGTAGCTTCCTGCAACCATTCCGACGCTGGAAATCTTGTAAACCTGCCTTACTTCAATACGTCCAAGTTCAACGTCTCTGAACTTCGGAGCGAGCATACCCTTCATCGCAGTAGTGATTTCCTCGATAGCATCATAAATGATTCTGTAAAGACGAATATCAACGCCGTCGCGTACCGCATTTTCAGCTGCAACGGGATCAGGTCTTACGTTGAAGCCTACGATGATTGCATTTGACGCGCTGGCAAGCATAACGTCGCTCTCCTTAACAGCTCCGACTGCTCCGTGAATGACTCT
The DNA here is from genome assembly GCA_029007035.1 of Oscillospiraceae bacterium. GTDB lineage: Bacteria > Bacillota > Clostridia > Oscillospirales > Ruminococcaceae > Ruminococcus. The sequence continues at coordinate 97,607 of JAQXHC010000041.1, read as the reverse complement.
GACTCTCACCTCATCGTTAGAGAGCTTTTCGAGAGACTGCTTTACAGCTTCAACCGAACCCTGAACGTCAGCCTTGACTACGATAGGAAGCTCCTTGATCTCGCCCTCTGCAATCTGGCTGAACAGATTATCGAGAGTAACCTTTCTGTAAGCGTTGAACTGCTCCTGCTTGGCTTCATGCTTTCTTTTTTCAACAAGCTCGCGTGCGAGGCGCTCGTCTTCAACGGCATTGAAAATATCACCCGCACTCGGAACTTCTGCAAGACCGGTAATCTCGACCGGAACGGAAGGACCTGCGGATTTAACCGTTCTGCCCTTGTCGTTTGTCATTACGCGGACTCTGCCCACTGCCGTTCCTGCAATGAGGACATCGCCCTGTCTGAGTGTACCGTTCTGAACGAGCAGTGTAGCGATAGGACCTCTGCCCTTATCAAGTCTCGCTTCAATAACAGTACCCTTTGCAAGACGTTCGGGATTGGCTTTAAGCTCCTTGACTTCTGCAACAAGAAGAACATTTTCAAGCAGTTCGTCAATACCTTCGCCGGTCTTTGCGGAAACAGGAACACAGATAACATCGCCGCCCCAGTCCTCGCAGACGAGGTCATACTTGGTAAGCTCCTCCTTGATTCTGTCGGGATTTGCTCCCTCCTTATCCATTTTGTTGATTGCAACAATAACGGAAACTCCTGCTGCTTTCGCGTGGTTAATGGACTCGACCGTCTGCGGCATGATGCCGTCATCGGCAGCGACAACAAGAATTGCTATATCGGTAATATTCGCGCCTCTTGCTCTCATTGAGGTAAATGCCTCGTGTCCCGGAGTATCAAGGAATGTAATGTCCTGTCCGTTGATCTTGACCTGATATGCACCGATATGCTGAGTAATTCCGCCTGCTTCGGTAGCTGTAACATGGGCATTTCTGATCCTGTCAAGAATCGAAGTCTTACCATGGTCTACATGACCCATAACAACTACAACAGGACATCTCGGCGAGAGGTTTGTATCATCGTCGTCGCTGTCGTCAATAAGACGCTCCTCAATGGTGACGATAACCTCCTTTTCAACCTTTGCTCCCAGTTCTTCGGCAACGAGGGATGCAGTGTCGAAGTCGATCTCCTGATTGATTGAAGCCATTATACCCAGACCCATGAGCTTTTTGATAACGTCGGTAGCGGTGGCTTTCAGACGTGAAGCAAGCTCTCCGACGGTAATCGTATCGGGGATAAGCACCTTAAGCTGCTGCTTTCTTGCACGCTCAAGCTCAAGCCGGCGGAGCTTCTCGGACTCTGTTTCCTTTTTGGAATACTGCTGACGCGAACGCTGTGCAGATTTCTGATTTATCTTCTGCTTCTTTGAGGAGTAATTATCCTTGTGCTTATTTGCAGGAGCAATCTGCTCATAGCGCTCATTATACTTATCGAGGTCAACATAGCTTCCTCTTGTATCAACAGTTCTTCTCTGAGTAGCAGTTTCGGCAGTCTCGGAACTGAACGCAGCATTGAGCCTTGTTTTTTCTCCTCTGTCCTTTGCCTTGGGCATTGCTTTTTTCTCGTTTTTCTTCTTGGAACTGTATTTCTCGGTTTTTACTTCCGTCTTTGGAGTTTCCTTAGCCGGGGCAGGCTTAGTCTCCGCCTTTGGCGCTTCCTTTGCCGGAGCAGGCTTGTTCTCTGCCTTTGGTGCTTCCTTTGCCGGAGCAGGCTTGCTCTCTGCCTTTGGTGCTTCCTTTGCCGGAGCAGGCTTGCTCTCTGCCTTTGGAGCTTCCTTAGCCGGAGCAGGCTTGCTCTCTGCCTTTGGAGCTTCCTTAGCTGGAGCAGGCTTGCTCTCTGCCTTTGGAGCCTCCTTTGCCGGAGCAAGCTTTGTTTCCGGCTTGGGAGATACCTTTTCAGTCTCGGTCTTTGTCGTTTTTTTCTCGGCTTTGACTGCCTTTTTGGCGGCAGGCTTAGCTTCGGGTTCTTTCTTCTCAGGCTTCGGGTCGTTTCTCGAAGCAAAATAATCATCAAAAGACTTAACTTCATGGAGTTTTGAATAATGCTCAAGAAGAACATTCATTTCATCGTCGTTAAGACCGGTTGACGTCTTTTTCTTGGAGTCCCCTCTTGCAGCAAAAAAATCAATAAGTTCCTGAGCCGGAACATTAAAATCCTTTGCTGCTTCACTTAACTTTATCTTTTTTATCATAGGCCTGAATTACCTCCGATTCATTTCTATCAGCTTCCGGAGCTTTTCCGGAAACATATGTCATACATTATTTATATATACGGTGATTCACCGCTTACTTTTCTGCATCCGCGATTTTTTTGAAGCCGTCTGCAAAACCCTTGTCACACACGGCGATAACTGCGGTTGTTCTTCCGGTATACACAGACATTTCTGATTTTGAAATACCCGTCCGGATAACCGGTATTCCGGATTTTCCGCAGAAAAACGCTGCTTCCTTCAGAGTTTTTTCCGATATGTCGCCGGCAGTAAGAACACAATACGCATTTTTGCTTTTAACAGCCTCGACAGCCGCATCAAAACCAAGAACGGTTTTTCCTGCTTTAATACAGACCGTAAGCAGATTAGCCGTTTTCTTTGTCTGCTCTGAGTTCATCAGCCATCACCTCGTAAATGCTTTCGTCGATTCTGCACGAAAAAGTTTTTTCAAGACGTCTCGCCTTACGAGCCTTTTCAAAGCACTCACAGCTGCGGCATATATACGCGCCTCTGCCGTTCTTTTTACCGGTGAAATCAAGGCTGATATCACCCTCGGCTGATTTAACGATTCTGATAAGCTCTTTCTTCGGCTTCATCTCGCCGCAGCCGAGACACATTCTCATTGGAATTTTTTTTGGTTTCATAATCATTCACCGTCTTCAACAGTACCTGCGAAAGTTTCCTCATCCGCAGTCTGAGCATCCTGACCGGTTTCTGTCATTATTTCTTCGGCAGATTCCGGATTCTCCTCCTCAACAAGAGCGGCATCCATATCACCGGGCATCATCGCTTCATCAAAAACAGGCTTTTCCGGCACCTTGAAATCAGGACTCATCTCGGGAGCTTCTTCGCCTGTGACAGAATCAAACTGCGGCTTGATGTCGATTTTAAAGCCTGTAAGCTTTGCGGCGAGCTTTGCATTCTGACCCTTGTTTCCGATTGCAAGTGAAAGCTGATTATTCGGAACGATAACCGTGCAGCTCTTTTCCTCATATGATGTAACCACTGTTTTAAGCACCTCTGCCGGAGCAAGCGCACGGGCGATAAACTCCTCGGGAACTTCGCTATATGGAATAATATCTATTTTCTCGCCGTTCAGCTCGTTTACCACAGCCGAAATTCTCGAACGCTTTGCTCCGATACACGAACCGACTGCATCAACATTCGGGTCTTTCGACCATACGGCAATCTTTGTTCTTGAGCCTGCTTCACGGGAAATTGATTTGACCTCGACCGTTCCGTCGTAGATTTCCGGAACTTCAAGCTCGAAAAGACGCTTTACAAGGTCTTTGTGTGTACGCGAAATCTTCACGATCGGCTTTTTGTTCTTATTTGTTATACCAGTTACGTAAACCTTTACGGACTTGCCCTCTTCAAGCTCCTCGCCGGGAATCTGCTCGTTGCGGAAAAGATAAAGCTCAGTGCCGTCGTAGATTACCGTAACAGTACCTCTGCCCGGCTCCACCTGTGAGACCTTAGCGGTAATGCACTCATGCTCCTTTGACTCGAAACGTGAAAGCATCTGCTCGCGGTTGATTTCACGGAGATCACCTTTTATCGACTGCTTGGCTGAAAGGGCAGCCATTCTTCCGAATTTCGAAATGTCGATCTGTTTAAGTATCTTTCCGCCTACATAGGCATTGGGGTCGATAGTTCTTGCAACATCGATATTTACCTCATTGTCATCGATAGGATAATCGTCGATTACTTCCTGCTCGATGAACATCTCGAATTTTTTCTCAGACGGGTCGATCTCAACGCGGATATTATCCTCGCTGTGGGGATATGCTTTTCTTGCAGCCTTGAGCATTGCCGATTTTACCTTTTCGATAAGAATCTCTGTTTCAACGCTGTTTTCCTCTCCCAGTGACGCGAGTGCCTCAAAGAAGCTGCTGTTGCCTGTTTCGGGAGCCTTTTCGGTTCTTTTTCTTGCCATTTCTGTTAATTCCTCCGATTCTGTTCGGCATCGCCGCATAATAACTGCGCGGCTCTGCCTTTATATTTCCAAATAAAGCTTTACGTATGATATATCCGAAAGCTGATATGTCTTTTCCGTTTCGTCGTTCAGCGCAATTGTAACGCCGTTCTTATCCGCGCCGCGAAGCAGACCGCGCACCTCCTTTTCGCCGTCAATACTTCTGATGAAGCGGATTCTCACCTCGTCGCCAGTACAGACCTCAAAGTGTTCCTCCTTGACAAGCTCACGCTCAAGTCCCGCAGAACCGACCTCAAGCATATAGCTCTGAGAAATAGGGTCGGCGGCATCAAGAGCATCGCTTATTGGACGGGTAGCTGTTTCGCAGTCGTCAATGGTTATTCCCTCGTCGCAGTCGATGAAAACCCTCAGATACCACATTGCCCCTTCCTTGACGTATGATACATCCCACAGGAAGTAGCCAAGCTCGTCGGTAATCGGCTTAACAAGGTCATAGACACGCTGTTCCGTACCTCCGAATTTTTTGAATTTCATATATTCGCAACGGTCTCCTTTCGATGAAAAAATGCAATAGCCTATATACAAACGAAAGACCGGAGGTTTCCGGTCTTTAGCATAAACTATCATCATTTAATATTATACCACTCTTTTACATAAAAAGTCAAGTGTTTTCCGATATTTTTTCAATTTTTTTCGATTTACTCTCCGATAAAGCGGATGACGTCTTCCATAGCTGTCTCTGCGTCATGCTTTCCGAGCAGATACATCTCATATATGGTATCGGGATTTTTCTCTGTTCGGCTGATTTTGACTTTTCTGCTCGGCTGAATAAGAATTATTTTACCATCTGCCGCTAATGACTCAGCATCGCTCAGCTGGCGATTATACATCAGATGACGGCATTCCATTGCACGAACAAGGGAGGGATATTTTTTTCCATACATTATATGTGCAGGTACGCTGATCTCAGGCTTTTTTATATATCCCCTGTGACGCGTACTGACTGCGACTATCCTGTCAAAACCGAGCTTCATAGCCGCTCTGATCGGAATGCTGTCGGTTATTCCGCCGTCGAGGAGCTTTCTGCCGCACGTTTCCACGATCCTCGATACCATCGGCATTGAAGCAGAAGCGAGGAGACAGTCCATTTGAATGCGCAGATCGCTGCATTTCATATAAACGGGACTTCCTTTTTCAATGTCGGTGCATACACAGTAAAAATCGGTTTTTGATGTCCTGAAAGCCTCGTAATCGAACGGGTCAAGGTTATCGGGTATGTCATGATAGCAGAACTGCTCGCCTACAAGGCTGCCGGTAGTAATAAGCGAGTATACGCTCATGAAGCGCTTGTCCGCGCAGTATTTTCTGGAGTAGCGGATATTGCGCCCGCGCTGACCCGCAACAAAGGTTGCTCCGTGTATCGCCCCGGCAGACACTCCGATTACGGCATCAAATTTTACATCACAATCAAGCAGCGCGTCGGTTACTCCCGCTCCGTAAATTCCGCGCATTGCTCCTCCTTCAAGAACAAGACAGGTTTTCATATTCAATCATCTCCGAAATTTATAATACACTTATTTTAACACATTTTTATTTAAAATGCAACTCGGAATATCTCAATTATTAAAGAATCACTGAATATCATCTCCTAAAATATTGTCAGCTATGCCCAAAGTTAATTTAACTATTGACATTTTTTTGTGTTTATGGTAAAATAAAATAAGCTGTAAGAGCTTGTCCGGTACCTCTTAACGCTCCGGTTGCAAGGCATATTTCTGCTGAAACGGACGCGGCGAAAGGATATCGCACATACTCTGCGATGTTGTATTATTCGTGCAATTCCTGCACTGTTTGCACGAAAATCCGATTTATTTCTGTATCTTGAGAGGGGAAATAATAATGAAAAAATTTATCAAAGGAATTGCCGCCGTTGTTTCGGTGGCTGCGCTTTCTCTCACAGGCGCGGCTTCTGTAATGACGGCTGCCGACGGCGGAAATATTATTTCTGCCGCTGCTGATGACACCAACGACGACTGGCTTCATGCTGAAGGAAGCCGTCTCTATGACAAAGACGGAAACGAAGTATGGCTCACCGGTGCCAACTGGTTTGGCTTCAACTGCTCTGAAAACTGTGCACACGGACTATATGCTGCCGACTGCGACGCATTCCTTTCCAACTGTGCCGACAGAGGCATTAACGTTATCCGCTTCCCTATTTCATCCGAGCTTCTTCTTTCATGGATGGAAGGCTCTCCTAACGAGGTGAGCAGCGTTCAGGCGTCCTATCAGCCGCCCGTTGACGAAGTCGGCGAGGACGGAACTATTACTCCGGCAGGAAGCTATGGAGATATTAACAGGGATTTCGTTCTTTCGGATGGAAAAACCCTGAAAAACAGCATGGAAATTTTTGACATAATAATCGGCAAATGCAAAAAATACGGAATTAAGGCTTTTATTGACATTCACAGTCCCGATGCAAACAATTCCGGTCATGACTATGAGCTTTGGTACGGTAAGGCAGGTATATCAAGCGACCTCTGGATCGAAACCCTTGTCTGGCTTGCAGACAAATATAAAAACGACGATACTCTTATCGGATACGACCTTAAAAATGAGCCTCACGGCAAAAGAGGATACAGCGGAACATCATGTCCCGACACTATCGCCAAGTGGGACGGTTCAACCGATGAAAATAACTGGGCATATGCTTCCACAAAATGTGCAAACGCTATTCTTGAAGTAAATCCGAACGCACTTATCTTTATCGAAGGCGTTGAACAGTACCCAAAAACAGATAAAGGCTACACCTATGACACGCCCGATATATGGGAAGCTCCTGCGGACACATCCCCATGGTACGGTGCATGGTGGGGCGGTAACCTCAGAGGTGTAAGAGATTATCCCGTAATTCCCGATTCAGGCACAAGTCAAATTGTTTATTCTCCCCATGACTACGGTCCGTCCGTTTATAATCAGACATGGTTTGACAAGGATTTCACAACTCAGACTCTCCTTGATGATTACTGGTATGATACATGGGCATATATTAACAAAGAGGAAATCGCTCCTCTTCTCATCGGAGAGTGGGGCGGTCATATGGACGGCGGAAAGAATCAGAAGTGGATGGAACTGCTCCGCGACTATATGATTGAAAATCATATCAATCATACATTCTGGTGCCTTAACCCCAACTCAGGTGATACAGCCGGACTTCTCAGTTATGACTTTCTTTCATGGGATGAAGAGAAATATGCAATGTTTGAAGAATCTCTCTGGCAGACTCAGACAACCGGCAAATTTATCGGTCTTGACCATCAGATCCCTCTCGGAGTAAACGACACAGGCATTTCGCTCAGTGATTACTACACCAACTATGCGTCAACAGAGGGAAGCAACCTCGACGGAGGCACAAAGAGCGATGGACCTAAGCCAACTACGTCTCAGCCTGTAACAGATAAACCGACCGAGACTACCGAAAAACCCGTTAATACAACTGTTCCCACAACGGATATACCTGACGATGATGTAGTATACGGCGACGCTGACCTCAGCGGAAGCGTAACTATCAACGATGTTGTTGTAATAATGTGTTATGCCGCAGACCCATCAAATAATCAGATCAGTACCGAGCAGATAAACAATGCCGATGTTTTCCGCCGGGGAGACGGCGTTAATGCCAGCGATGCGGTTTCTGTCCAGAAATATCTTGCCAAGATTCTTTCAGATCTCCCGGAATCGTAATAAAAAGCTTTCGGGCAGCCGTGGATTTTACGGCTGCCCGATTTTTTGTTCTATTGAAAAATTCACTGCATATTTATAAGGTTTTGCAATTAAGACACACAGTCAGATTTTGTGTGATATGACGGAAAATCTTAAATCCGTTTTCTCATCAGAACAGCAGCCGCTTATTGTTCAGCGTTGCCTTTATACGATTCGGGAAGCGTCAGTACGATCTTTGCGAGATATTTCTGAATAGTCACCGCATCACTGCCGTTTACTCCGTCGCCGTGCAGATAGACGTCTGCTGCTTCAAGCTCCGCTTCAGAAAAAGGAATCGTTTCCGGAGCGGCAGAATAACACATTACCGAAACCACGTCGTTTACATTGATTTCACCGTCCAAATTTGCATCGCCATAGAGTACTTTTTCTCCGGATTCAGAGGTTGTTTCCGACGTTTCGGGAACAGACTGAGTATAAACACGTTCATACATCGTCTCCGCCCAGATTTTTCTCATTGCATCGTATCCATCGGAACTCGGATGTACTCCGTCTCCGCCGAGCATATCCGGATTCTCGCGGAAATATGCATCAAAATCAGGTCCTTGAACAATCTGCGGATATTCCTCCCAAAGCCTGTCAATCATAGCATTATATTCATCAAGATATGTGTTTATCCCTGTCTCGGTGGAATACGGTATTTTCGGGAGAACCACGGTTTTACCTGCTGCAGTTGCCGCGTCAATCATGTATTTCGTGTTCTCATAATACTTTTCCGCGCCCGTCTGATTGCCCCATGCGTCATTTGTTCCATAGGCAATGCTGACGTATTTTCCGGGATATACCGAAAGCCAGCGGTCAATGTTATTTCTGCCGTCGGTACTTGTAATACCGCCGATGCCGCCGTTTTCCTGAATCGGGAAGTAACGGCTGTCAAGCTGATTTACATAAGTCGCAAAGCCCGTACCATAGCAGTTGTTCATACCTCCTGCGGTAATGGAATCGCCAAAGAAAATCCAGCTGTCATTCACTCCGTCGGACACATTGTGAATATCCATATTTACGCTTACCGAGCCGCCTTCTTTGCCGTCTGCCTTAGAGATATTCATTCTCACCCAGTTGCAGCCCTCAAAATCGATAAGATGCTGACGTGAGCTGAGGGTATTATCCGTAACCGTATCGACAACAACCCAGCCGTCCTCGGGAAAAGCTCCGCCCTCCGCAGAATTGACCTCAATAGTATAGTCGCTTGGCTCAGCATTTTTAGAAATGTAATTCCCGATCTGGTCATATGAGCTTGTGTTGTACCAGACGAGCATGATACGTTTACGCTGCTCCTCCGGAACAGACGACAGGTCATAAGCAAGATATTCGGGAGCTGTTCCGAACCAGAATGAAAAATAATGCTCGTCATTTGCTGCGCCTGCTGTTGCCGGATTTGAGACAGAATATGCGGGAACGTTTCGGCTGATTATCGGATTTTTCGTCACTTCAGCGTGCAGATTGAGGGAACCCACAGCTGACATGGTCATTGCCGCCGACAAAGCTGCCGCGACAATTTTTCTGAATGGATTTTTCATTTTCTGAACTCCTTTATTAAAATTAGATCTCCTCTAAAAATTGACTTAAGGCAATTTCACGGATAATTTCTCCTGCCATAATAAGGCCTGCCACTGACGGCACAAAGGAGACACTGCCTATCGTTTTTCTCCGCGTCTCGTCTTCGTCGCTCAATGCCCTGTGGACAGCAGGCGGCTCGGCAGAGCATACAACTCTGTGATGCACAATTCCGCGTTTTCTCAGCTCCACACGCATGACCTTTGCCAGCGGACACATCGATGTTTTGCTCAGATCCGTAACAATGAGCTTCGTCGGGTCAAGCCTGTTTCCCGTGCCCATTGCGGATATTATCTTCACCCCGAGCCTGTGAGCATTTTCAATCAGTGCAAGCTTTGATGTTACGCTGTCGATAGCATCGGCAACGTAGTCAAACCGGGTAAGATCGACTTCACTGCCGGTATAAAAGATATTCATCGTGTTCACCTCGCATCCAGGATTTATGTCGAGAATACGAGCTTTTGCCGCATCGGTTTTGTTCATTCCGATAGTGGATTGAAGGGCGATAATCTGACGGTTAATATTAGTAACATTCACGGTATCGTTATCAATAAGAGTAATATGACCAACTCCCGAACGGGCAATTGCTTCCGCCGCAAACGAGCCGACTCCGCCGACTCCGAACACCGCAATATGTGCATTTTTCAGTCGTTCAAGACCCTCCTCGCCTATAAGGAGAACCTCTCTTGAAAATTCATCGGGCATATTTTATCAGTCCTCATCATCATTATAGAATACATTATAATTCATTGCACGGTGACTGTATACGCTGAGAACGAGTCCGATCATCGCATACATACTTACCATTGCAGTACCTCCCGCACTGAGAAACGGCAGCGGTACGCCTATAACCGGCATTACCTTGAGAACCATTCCGATATTCATGATACAGTGAGAGAGCATCAGTCCGAACGCACCCATGCAGATAAAGCGTCCCAGTCTGTCTCGCGCAATGCGGCTGTCGGCAAATATTTTAAGACAGATATAGGCGAGAATAATTATTATTCCGATTGAACCTACATATCCGAAAGCCTGTCCGAGATAGGTGAAAATAAAATCGTTGTGAATCTCGGGAACAGTTACATATTCTTTAGCACCAGCTAAAAGTCCCTTGCCAAAAACACCTCCCGAACGAAGTGCCTCAAGTCCCAGATCCTGTTGATATTCAATTCCTTCCGGGTCGCTGCCGGGATGGAACAGTACAAGAATACGGTTTTTATGAAAGCTGTCCAGAATGAGGAACCATACCGCCGCAACCGCTCCTGCAATAACAACAGGCATAGCGGCAAGATATTTCCACGAGATATTTGCCGAAACAAGCATGAACATGAAAATAAACGCAAAGATTATCGCAGTTCCGTAGTCGCCCTGCAAGGCGATGATCCCAATCGGAAAAGCACCGTGAATACATAAAAGCAGCATATGGAGCGGTTTGTTCATGTTCTCTTCGTCACGCGAAAGATGATAGGCAAAGGTGAGAATAAACGCAAGCTTCAGCACCTCCGACGGCTGAAACTGAATAAATCCGAGATTCAGCCATGCACGGTCATCCGCGCCTGCTCGCTGATAGCCAAGAGACGTCCACGTAAGCCCGACAAGAATCAACGCGGCGGGAGCATAGATAAACCAGAGCTTAACAAGCTTTCTGTAATTTATAAACGAAATAATCAGAGCAAGAACCGTTCCGATAATCATTGAAACAAGCTGCGTTTTCCAATAGCTTGAATCAACCTTTTCAAGAACACCGTTGCGGCTGATTGAATATATGAGAAGGGTGCTTATTACCGAACATAGCATAACTGCGAACAGCAGCCCTTTATCTATACTGTAACGTTTTGTGTTTAATCTTTTGAATGCTGACTTCATTCTAATCTTCCTTTATTTTTCTGTATATGGAGCGAATTATTCCTCTGTCCAGTACTTTCTGTCAAGTGAGCGGTACTGCGCCGCCGCTGCAATGTGACTCCTGCCTATAACCTCGCAGCCATCAAGGTCGGCAATGGTTCTCGCAACTTTCAGAATCTTATCATAAGCGCGGGCACTCAGTCCAAGACGGTCAAAAACATTTTTCATCAGGTTCACCGCACCGTCGTCCATGGGACAGGTCTCATTAAGCTTTCCGGGCGTAATAAGAGCATTGCAGGTGATTTTGGTTCCCCTGAAACGCTCCTCCTGAATCTTCCTCGCGGCGATAACTCTTTTTCTTATTTCCGAGGACGGTTCTTCCCTTTCGGATGAGCTCAGATCCGCAAATTCAACGGGAGCGGCTTCAATATGCAAATCAAATCTGTCGAGCATTGGTCCGGAAATTTTGGAAAGATACTGAACTACCTTTTTCTTCGGACAGATACACTTTCTCTTTGGGTGACCATAATATCCGCACGGACACGGATTCATTGCACCGATGAGCATAATTGTGCAGGGATAGGTTACTGTACCCGAAGCCCGTGCAATAGTGACTTTTCCGTCCTCCAGAGGCTGACGAAGAATTTCAAGAGTACGTCTGTCAAATTCAGCAAGCTCGTCGAGGAAAAGCAGTCCGTTATGAGCGAGTGAAGCCTCGCCGGGACGAGGAATCGTACCGCCTCCTGCAAGTCCTGCCGACGAGATCGTATGGTGAGGCGAGCGGAATGGTCTTTTCGTGATAAGTGGATTTTCTGCGCTGAGCATTCCCGAAATGGAGTGAATCTTCGTAGTTTCAAGAGCTTCCTCAAATGTAAGCGGAGGCAGAATTGATGGCATTCTCTTTGCGAGCATACTCTTTCCGCTTCCAGGAGGACCAATAAGCAGCGCATTGTGACCGCCTGCCGCAGCTATTTCAAGAGCTTTTTTCGCCGATTGCTGTCCCTTAACATCAGCAAAGTCAAGGACCTCGTCATACGCAGTTTCGGGAGGAATATAATGCTCGCGCGGTTTAAGAGTCTCGAATCCTCTGAAATGGCGGATAAGCTCGTCGGCATTTTTTACGCCGTAAATTTCTATTCCCGAAATTACCGAAGCCTCGGCAGCATTTGCATCTGGAACAAAAACGGATTTCATTCCCCGTTCCCTTGCAAGCATTACCATCGGGAGAACGCCGTTAACGGGACGTATATCGCCGTTCAGTGAAACCTCGCCGATAAAAGCCATGCCATCAGTATCGTCGGCAATAATGTTCATGCCCTTCAGCAAAGCCACAAAGATAGCCAGATCGTGTACCGAGCCACTCTTCTTAGTATCTGCAGGAGCAAGATTTACCATTACCGATGCGACCGGGAATGCTATGCTGCACGCTCTGAGAGCTGCGCGAATACGCTCGCGGCTCTCCTTTACAACCATATCGGGAAGTCCGACGATTTCAAACTGAGGATTGCCTCTGCTTATATCTATTTCAACGTCAACCGGAAATGCGTTAAGTCCGAAAAGTCCAAGACTTGCGATCTTTGCATACATCGGAATCACCTCTTAAATTTCATCCATAAATCCGCTGTTTTTAGTACTTTCATTGATTTTATCCTCCCCGATCCCGCTTTCCGCTCCGGAAACAGGCTCTGCCGGGTCCATTCCCCTGCTTTTTGTTTCGTGATATTCATTCGCGAAGTCTGATTCAAAGCAGCTATGCTCCTCCTGATATGCAAGCCGCTCACTGAACTGCGGAAAGCCCTCGGTTTTACTGAGTTGTCTGTAATCCATACACGCCGACGGAGCTCTGAATGAAAAAGCAAAGCCTGCCGCCCCGATAAATACTGTGAATACATCGTCCGATGTCCGCGAAAATATACAGCAAATCATCATTGCACTGTATATTGCGAAACATATTACGTTTCCGATTTTGAACCTGCCGACCGAAGCAATGGAAACCCCTGCTATAGCTGTGATAATAAGCAGCTGAACGGCAATCGCACCAAGAGCTCCCTTTTCACCGATAAGACCCGGTATAAAAGAAATGACGCTTAGTCTGAATCCGCACAGCGTAAGGATTGCCATTACAGCACAGTTTATCAGCGTACAGGCAGTGCATCTGCGGCTGATTCTGTCTATCTCATTCATTCGGTTGGCACAGGCTGTATAATGTCCGTGATCCGGCTGTTCAGCAAAAGGTGAATTCACCATTGCGCCCCCCTTTACTTCCTTTCTAAGGCAATACCGCACAATGATTGCGCGCAAAGCCGTAAGGCGTTTTAGTATTGCTTTTATTATATCACATTGAGCGAAAAATGTAAATACCGAAAATAATTACAGCTGATTTGTAATGTCCGATAATCCGTTGATCGCACTCATCTTTCAGATATTCCCGGATTTTTTCTGAATAAAAATGTCATGTATATATTTGTTGAATTTTAACAGTGACAATTCGAACGAAATATGTTATAATAGTCAGACAGACTATTTTTCGGGGAGGTACTGCTTTTGGATTTCAGAACAAACAGCGGAATTTGGGGTGCAATGTTCGGCGTTCCGTCAATTATCGCCGATAATCTTTTGAAACTTGCCACTGGCGAACAGCTGAAGGTTCTCCTGTACCTGCTGAGACATTCGGGCAGAAGCTGCTCTGATTCCGAAATATCCGCTAACACAGGTGTTCCGCTTAATCAGATTTCAGATGCTTTGATGTTCTGGCAGCAGGTAAACGTGTTAAATTCCGACAGCAATTCGATTATGACCCCGCAGCCGGAACAGCAGAACATTATGAATACTCAGCCGGAACCTCCTGTGGAAAATCAGATACCCCGCCGTCAGCGGCAAAACCTTACGCCGTCGGAAATTACAAAGCTTATGTCTGATTCCTCTGACGTGGCAGAGCTTTTTAAAACAGCCGAGAGCCTGCTCGGAACGCTTAACCATACTCAGCAGAACTCACTGATATGGATGTACAGCTATCTCGGACTGAAAAAAGAGGTGATCATCACTCTGCTGAGCTACTGTATATCAATTGAAAAAACAAATCCGGGATACATAGAAAAAATTGCAGGAAGCTGGGCGGAGAACGAAATCAACACGCTTCCCGATGCTATCAGCGAGGTGGAAAGACTTACGGAGAGCCGCAGCTATACGGCAAAAATCATGTCGGCATTCGATATGAAACATCGTCCCACTACCAAGCAGCAGGCGGTTATAGACGGCTGGAAAGCCGAGAACTATCCTCTTGAGCTTATCAGATATGCTTATGAAATAACTATCGAAACAATTGACAAGCTGTCGTTTCCGTATATCAGCCGTATTCTTGAATCATGGAAGCAGGACGGCCTGATGACAATCGACGATGTCAAGGCTTCAAAGCTTGAATATAAAAAGAAAAAATCCTCCGGTGCCGAACAGGACGAATTTGATGTGGACAAGTACAAGAAATTTGTTAATAATTTTTGAGGAGCGTTAATTTATGGACAGTGAAATATTCGACCGCGCTCAGGCGGTAATGACATCGCGAAGACAGCGTGCTGAAAGAGAAAACGAACGCAGAATCGATGAAATCAATCAGAAAATTCCGCAGATCCGCGAGATAAACCGTCAGCTCTGCAATACAGGCAGGGAGCTTATGGAAATTATAAAAAAAGGCGGTCCGGACGTACAGCTTCGCGTTGAACAGCTCAAAAAAAACAATATAGGCGCACAGGCAATGAGCAGGAAGCTGCTTGTCTCGGGAGGCTATCCCGAGGATTACCTTGATATGCACTATGAATGTCCTGTTTGCCATGATACAGGCTATGTGAACAGCGGCTTCTGTGATTGTTTTCGCCGTCTGTGCGGACAGCTTTCCGCATCAGCCCTCAACAAAACCGCTCAACTGAAGCTTTCCGGATTTGATACATTCAGTCTGAGCTACTACAGCGGTGAGGATTACCGCACAATGGAGCGAATCTATAATTTCGCAAGGCGCTATGCGGCAGGTTTCAGTCTGAATTCCGAAAGCATTCTCATGTTCGGAAAAACCGGACTCGGAAAGACTCATCTTTCCCTTGCAATTGCCGACACTGTACTTAAAAAGGGATATGGAGTCGTATATGATTCCGCAATAAATATTCTCCGCAAAATCGAGCGCGAGCATTTCAGCCGTGAACATTCTGACGAAATGATCTCCCTCGTTATGGAATGTGAGCTTCTTATTCTTGACGACCTCGGCACAGAGTATGAAACCCCCTTTTATTCCTCTACCATATACAATATTATCAATACCCGTCTCAACAGCGGCAGACCAACGATAATCAGTACAAATCTCGATTATTCGGGAATCCGCCGCCGCTACGACGAACGTGTCGTATCACGGATCACCGCCGTATATACCTGTATGGAATTCAAGGGCGAGGATGTTCGCTATCAGATGCGTCAAAGACAGTCTGAGGGAATCGGAACGGCTGAAGCGAAATATTAAAACAGCGCCGCATATATCAGAACGTTCGGTTTCGTACCGAATCTGTTTGAATACTTTTCGTCATATCAGACAAAAAACTGAGTTTGCATCTCCGGCACAAGCTATGTGCGGTATTGCCTGATTTTTTATCTCTCAACATTTCTGTGAACACGCTCTGACATAAAAGCTTCGGCTGACTGCGGATTGCAGTCAGCCGAAGCTTTTTTATTCAACTGAAATTATATAATAATATACCGGCTGACCGCCGTTTACAAGCATAACCTCGACCTTATCGCCAAGCTTAGCCTGAATGATCTGGTGAAGATACTCCGCGTTCTCGTCGGTCACATCAGCACCATAGATAAGGGTAACATAAGCCGCATCGCCCTTCACAAGCTTTCTGACAAGCTTCAGCGCTGCCTTGTTGATGTCCTTTTCCGTAAATGAAAGCTTTCCGTTATCGAGAGCAAGAATTTCTCCCTCTTTGATTGAGTGACCTTCGTACTCGCTGTCCCTTGCGGCAAAGGTGATCTGACCGGTCTGAACTTTTTCAAATGCCTTTGTCATTGCAATTCTGTTCTCGGACAGTCCGAGACTGTCGTCAAATGCGAGCATAGCCGAAATGCCCTGCGGAATCGTCCTTGTCTGAAGTACACATACATTTCTGTCGGTCAGCTTCATAGCCTGCTCAGCCGCCATGATTATATTTTTATTGTTCGGCAGAACAAAAATCGTCCTTGCCGGAGTTGAAAGAATTGCTCTAAGTATGTCATCGGTGGAAGGATTCATTGTCTGACCGCCCTTAACAACAACATCTGCGCCCAGATCCATGAACATTGCTTCGATTCCGTGACCTGCAGCAACACATACGAATCCATACTCCTTTTCAGGCTCAGCAGGAGAAAAGCCCTCTTCACGCTCCTTGACCTCGTTGACCTTATTTTCATGCTGAATGCGCATATTCTCGATTTTAGGCTTCGGGTCATTGATAAAGTGACCGAACTCCAGCGCTTTCTGAAGCGCTTTTCCGGGATTGTCGGTGTGAACGTGAACTTTTATTATATCCTCGTCGTCAACGAGAACCACACAGTCGCCGATTGTCTCGAGGTAAGCGCGCAGCTTGAACGGATCGGGACATCCGGGATCTTTCTCGACAATAAATTCTGTACAGTAGGTATAATTGATTTCTTCGTCGAATTCACTTACAGCAGTCTTGAATGAATCGTTGGAATCTGCCTTTACCGGCTGTGCAGCCGCTGCAGGCTCGGCAATGGCTCCGCCCTTGAAAACATCGCGCATAGCCTTTAATACAATTACAAATCCCTGTCCGCCTGCGTCAACGACTCCTGCCTTTTTAAGTGCAGGAAGCATTTCGGGAGTGCGTGCAAGAGTTTCTTCAGCTGCAGCGCATACCTCGTCCCAGAACACAGAATCGTCGGAAGTCCGGCAAACCTCTCTTGCTTTAAGAGAAGCGGCTTTTGATACGGTAAGTACAGTACCCTCCACAGGCTTCATTACAGCCTTGTAAGCCGCATCAACGCCAAGTTCGAGAGCATTGGCAAAATCCTCACAGGAAGCCTCCTCAAGTCCTTTAAGTCCCTTTGCAAAGCCTCTGAACAAAAGTGAAAGAATAACACCTGAATTTCCCCTTGCTCCTCTGAGAAGAGCCGAGGCAGCAACCGAGGCTACCTCCGAAACAGTCGTATCGTCACCGAGCCTTTTCAGTTCGCCCATAGCATTTCCTATGGTCATCGACATATTTGTACCCGTATCGCCGTCGGGAACGGGAAATACGTTAAGCTCATCGACCTTTCTTTTATTATTGGCAATAGTTACGCCTGCTGAAATATAGGCGTCTCTCAATAAAGAACCTTTAATCACGAATAAATCCTCCAATATAATTTAGTAAATCATTCCATCGACATATACATTAACATTATTGACGGAAACACCGGCAGCTTCCTCGACAGTGAAGCTAACCTTGTGAATTATGCTGTTTACTGCGGCGGTAATATTCGTGCCGTAGGTAACCTTTATATGAAGGTCTATAACAAGACCGTTATTTTTACTGCTGTGGATATACACACCCTTGTTGTCGCCAAAGAACTTTCCTCCTGTAGCCGCAGAAATGACAGACTGAGCTGTACTAACGCTTGCGATATCTGCAACTCCGAAGCAGCCGGTTACGGTGTGCCTGACAAGCTCTGTAAGATAGCGTTCCGAGACAGTGATTTTTCCTATATGATTTTCAACACTGACCACATTAACACACTCCTTTTGTTTATTATCTTCTTTATTATATCACAAGCATATCGATTTTACAATAGCTTTTAAAAAAAATCCTTTCTGTCTGAACTGTATTAAGAACGTGTCAGAATATTCAACTGTACACGTTTTTTCGGCAAATTCTGTCACTCACTGTGTTATGCGTCAGGTATGCCTGTACATCAGGCTTCACTTCACGATCAGAGCCGAAAAATCCGTCAATTGTCAACAAAAAATATAGGCTGAGACAAAAGTCAGCCTATGTTTTCAGTCGAGAGAAACTCTTCTATTTCATTGGTATCGCCATAGGTACGGATCAGCAGATAACCCGTGTTTTCAAGGACAGCATCCACAAATTTATCGCGCTCGACCCTGTCTTTTCGCTCGTGAGTGGAGTCGTCAAGTTCAATCAATACGAGTATATTCGTATCATCATCGGCAAGTGCAAAATCAATATGCTTTGCTCTTATTTTATTGAAACATTCCATTCTGAGGGAACCATCGTCGGTTGGCTTTGGTTCAACTAAATCAGCGAGACGAACCTTTGTGAAAATTCTTACGCCGGCTTCGTCAGCTATATCCCTCAATTTAAGATAAAACTTATATTCGCGGTCGGTTAAAATATTCGTCCTGCGATACATTTTGGTAATATCGCGCCTGTGAGTAAAGTGATACAGAATGGCGATAAATATTATTGCAGCAACAACCGCAGTTGCTGCAAACAGGATTTCAGATAAAGAATTCTGCGGTATATTCATTCTGAAGTTCTCCGGAAAGACGTATGCATTTGCTTGTAAAGACAGGTTTTTATTTTTTTCTGTTATTCTTCTTGCGAGATTTATCCTTTTTACCGCATTTTCTCAGTACGATCTTCGGCTCTTTCATCGGTTC
Organism: Oscillospiraceae bacterium; assembly: GCA_029007035.1. Lineage (GTDB taxonomy): Bacteria > Bacillota > Clostridia > Oscillospirales > Ruminococcaceae > Ruminococcus. The sequence goes on along the minus strand of JAQXHC010000041.1, from coordinate 78,657 downwards.
TTCGGGCGGAGCGATTCCAAGACTCGCTTCACGCATTCCAAGCTCCTCATGGCAAAGCTTATAAATCGTTGCGGCAACCGGAACCCCGAGCAGCATACCCATGATTCCGCAGAGACTTCCGCCAACGGTCACGGCGGCAAGCACCCATATTCCCGGCAGTCCGACAGACGAACCGACCACCTTCGGATAAATTACATTGCCCTCAAACTGCTGAATGATTACAAGTATTATGAGAAATTCAAGCGCCTTGATAGGACTGTCGGTACAGATAATGAACGCTCCGATTCCTGCTCCGAGATATGCTCCCACAATTGGAATAATCGCCGTAACTCCGATAACAGCTCCGGTCATGGCAGCATACGGAATTTTGAAGCAATACATTCCTGCCATACAGAGCAGTCCGAGAATAATTGCCTCAAGAAACTGTCCGACAAAAAAGCTGCGGAAAGTCTCGTTGGCTGTATGGAAGATATGAGTCAGAATTGTATTGGTCTTTTCTTTGAGGTATGCGTTTTTAATCCGCTTGATATCGCATTTAAGCTTATCCTTGCGCAGAAGCAGATACACCGCGAAAATAACCGCAATAACGATTCTTGTAACGGAAAGCGTAAACGCGCTGATAAAGCCGGCAATTGAGCTTATAAGTCCGCCTGCACCGACCGAGATAAATCCGATCGCCTTTTCGGTTACGGAATTCCAGTTAATGTCTATTGCCATTATTTTATCCTGAATTTCCGGATAATCCCCCATATAGTCAAGAGCAATGTCCTTGACCTTGACAGCAACATCAGGAATTGCCATAGAAATAATCTTGAAAGCATTCACAAGCTCAGGAATAACAAGATTCAGCAGCAGTGCAAACATCGCGATAACGAAAGCAATCGAAATAATAAGGCATATCGGTCTCCGCGAGTAAGCAATGAAACCCTTTTTCCGTTTCGGAAAATAGTGATTTTCACAGAAACCGAGAAATATATTGAAAATAAACGCGATCATACAACCGAGCAGCAACGGATATGCCGCTATAAAAATAAATTTGATCAGTTTGATTACAAACCCGAAATTTTTGACGATCAGACATACAATTGTTGCAATAACACCAATTACTATGTACTTGTTCAGTTCCCTTTTTTCCATTTTTTCATGCGCGGATAAAACCGCGTCCCCCTTTTTATCATTTCGGAAGTCCGATATAACCAGTATAAGCCAAGTATGTGATAATATAGCGATAAAAAATGTTAATTTTTTCTGAATTAATTATTTTTTATTAAAATACGGAGAGAATTTCTCTCCGTATAGGTAACCCCTGATCAGTCATCAAAATATTTAGCCTCGCGGAAGCATACCGAATATGAAAAGGGATCGAAAATTATATCGGCACATTCCTTTTTTGTAATGAGATACTCATTTTTATAAAACAGTGGAATGAAGCCATATTCTCCGAGAATCTGCTTTTCACAGGATGCGTATTTTTCAACAAGCTCCGAAGCGTTTCCGCATCTCCAGAGCTCGGCAACAGCAGCTTTTGCTTCGCCGGAAGTTCTTATATATTCGCAGTCCACAGTTGATTCAAGCGCAGATATACCGCTGTTGTAGCAGCCTTTCAACGGATACAGGGCTATCTGATACTCACCGTCTTCAAGCCGCTTTTCAAATTCCTCGGCTGAAACCTCTTCGATCCCGATATATATTCCAAGCGATTCTTTCCAGCTCTGTGTCACGTAATGTACATAGGCACTGTCCGCCGTGCCCGAAATCATGAGAATTTTCAGCTGTTCAAATGTCTCCACGCCGATACTCCTCTTTGCAGACTCAATCAGCTCCGCCGCCTGCTCCTTATCGGTAACCGACATCGGACTGTCATCGGAAAGTTCACGATAGCTGCGTCCAAGCAGCTTCACTGCAGGGGGAATAATTCCGCCCGCTGCAGTTACATCACTGTTAATCTTGCTGTCAAGCGATTTGCGGTCGATGCTCAGAGCCAGTGCCTTTCGGAAATTCATATCCGCACAGGTCTTATTACCGGTGTTGAATATAAATCCGAGAGTTGTGCTGCGAACTGCATTTTTTTTATACTTTTTGGAGCTGTAGGCACTGCTGTCGGTGACAGTCATGCAATCGATATCACCATCTTTGAAAAGCTTCGCGATATCCTCATCATTCTTTTCGATTGTGAAGCTCAGATAGGATGGATAAACTCTGTGTTCATCATTGCTGTTGACCTTGTTCTGTCTCATATATAGGATATTGTTCTTTCCATACGGATCATAGAACCACTGCCGGACGAAAAATGCTCCGTTTGACATGACCGAATCATCATCAAGACCATAACGGCCCTTTGTGGAGAGAAAAAACTCCTCATTACATGGAACTGCCGCATTGGTAGCAAGACGGTTAATGAAATCCGCACAGGGATATGCAAGCCTGATAATAAGCGTAAAATCATCGGTCGAGGTGACAGCGATATCCTGCGCAGACGTTCTTCCGCTCAGGCTCTCCTCCCCTCCGTCAATGCAGGAAAACATCTCTGCATAGGGCGAATGCATTTCCGGGTCAAGCAGCCGCTGAAATGCAAATATATAATCCTTCGCGGTTACGGGAAAGTATTCACCGTCGTCAATAATATCATCATCGCTGAAATCATAAAACCAGTAATTATCCTCGCGGAGATGAAACGTATAGACAAGCTGATCCTCCGAAACCTCATAGCTTGCAGCATTGCGGCAGACGGGATTTCCTGAGCCGTCAAGACTCATAAGTCCGCTGTAAAGATTGGATATAACTGTGTTTGAAGCCGCGTCATCAGCAAACTGCGGATCAAGGCTCTCGGGATTTCCCGGCAGCGAAGCATTGTACATCTGACCGCTTCCGTCGCCCTGGGAACCGTCCGAGCCGCAGGCTGCAAGCGGCATTATAAACGCTGCGGCAAGCAGTACCGAAATAATTTTTTTCAACTTTTATCTCCTGTTCTATCCTGACATTGTTCGTATTTATTATATGTGTATTTTCTAATCTTAAACAAAAATGCTGCGGACTGAAATTCAGACCGCAGCCCATAAGAAAGAACTAAATAATTCAAGAAAGTGTAACTGTAACTATGAATCCGTCCGTGTTATTGCCGGAAATGCTAAACGGAGCGCTTGACGGTACCGGTACGTCAGTCGCGCTGTTTGGAACTGCAGCAACATAATAAACCTGGTAATCGTGACCGCCGCCGGATACCTGAAGCGGATTATTTGTGGTATACTGCTTGATCTGCTCAATATATTCCTCAAGGCAGAGGTTATTGGCTTTCATGTAAACTGCATGGGGAACTCCGACATAGCGGAACGTATATGTTCTTCCGTCCTCGCCGGTTACAGCCTCCTTGCCCTGCGGATATCTCAGAATAAAGCCGTAATTAGCTGCATTCTGACCAAGCCATGCGTAAATACCCTCTTCTTTGTAATAGTTGGAGCTTTGTCCCTTGGGGAAAATTCCAACGTCAAAGCTTCTTCCCGTATGGTAGTCGGAATAGCCGCCCTGGAAACGCGATTTTCCGTTGTTATACTTATCATTCTGCGTGTTGATGTCACGGTAGCCGCCTATAACATGAAAGTCCATGTTGCCCGTAGCGGCGAAGTAGTCGCTCATCATAGCATTGATCTGCGAAATCGTATTCATATCAAGTGAAATAACGTTATCGCTTGTACCGTAATAGTCGTTACGATTATTGTACAGGGTTACAATATTGGTGTCACCCTCCTGGAATTTGTAGGGATAGAGAGTATTCACAAGAACGAGATCGCCGTTGTTGACCTGAGTATATTCAACGCTCTGAGTTACAAATTGTGACGGATCCGCCTGAATCGGCTGAGTTGAGGCAGGCTGTGTTACGCTGTTTCCGGATGCATCTGTCACAGTCTGTCCAAGTGCGTCGGTAACAGTCTCGGGAGGATTTGTAATAAAGTCGCTTGTAATCGGGTTTTTAGACGCTTCATTCTTTCCATCCTTTTTCTTAGAGCAGCTCTGCGTCATTGATACGATAAGCAGGATCATAACAACAAAAACTGCCAGAACTGCAGCAATTCTGTCATATCTGACTCTGTATCTTCTTCTTCCGCGCCTCTTGTTTCCGTTATTCATATATTAACAGCTCCAATCGCTATAATAATTCAATATATTTTTTATTATATCACAATCTGACAAAAAAGTAAAGCAAAAAAACAAGAAAAAAACTAACAATAAACTGTCATTATTAACAAAAAAGCAGCTGCCGAACTGTGAAAAACAGCACGGCAGCCATATTTTATCAGATTATTTATAGGATTCGGGAAGAGTTAATAATATTTTAGCGAGCAGCTTCTGAACAGACACCGCATCGCTTCCGTTAATACCGTCGCCGCGCTGATATACGTCGGCTGCGTCAGCGGCTTTGTCAGAAAGCGGATTACTTGTATAATCCAAAGAATAACACATAATCGTAACTACATCGTTTATTGTTATCGTTCCGCTGAGGTCGGCATCGCCGTAAATTATTTCTTCAGCAGCAGTCGGATCTTCGCTGGTCGTTTCAGGCTCGGCAGTCGTTGTTTCCGGTTCCGAGGTCGTTGTTTCCGGTTCCGCGGTCGTCGTCACAACAGTGGTTTCAGTTGTCTCGGATGTCGTCGTCACGGGAATTGTTTCGGTAGTTGTCACTGTGGTTGTGGTCTCAGTCTCATTGTAGATCAGCTTTACATTTTCAAGGGTGAGATCGATGTCTTTCATATCCTGAAGGTCATTATCCCATACGCCCGCGTAATATTTCATTAATGTTACGTAGCTGAGATTATCGGGGAGTTCAATCGTTACTACCATTTTTCCATTTTCGTCGATATTGCCCTCCCAGGTGATTTCAAACCATTCGTTATCCCAGTAGCCAAGCGCTCCGCTGCCGCCGCCATAGGGTGCTCCTGTGAAAGTGACCTCAACAGCGTCAGCTCCGTTGACATTGAAACTCCAGTTGCCGTTTTCGTCCTGAGTAAACGGAGTTTCGCTCTCTGTTCCTCCGGATACGGGAGCAGTTGTCGTCTCAACGGGAGGTTCAGTCACAACGGAAGTTGTTACAATCGGTTCTGTTGATTCGGTTGTGGGTTCGGGACTTGTTGACGGCTCCTCAATATCGAATCTGCCGTTTTCATCTTTAATTTTTGTCCACATATAGCGAAGCATCCAGCCATCGAAATCAGTAATCTCTGCGGACGAGCCTGCCATCATAAGCGAGCCTCCGTTCTCTGTCGGAAAGCCTCCGGGCGGAAATCCGTCAGACTCTCCCTCACCGCCGTAGAAATCGGTCATGCCGAAGCCGTGTCCGATTTCATGCTCCAAAACGTGCAGACCGCTGCCGTCGAGCATATTCAAATATGCCAAATCGCCAAGGCGCTGTCCCCAGTCTCCGCCGCATCCTCCGATATACGGGAATCCCTGAGTTGCCCACATATACATATCGAAGCGCTTGTCAAGTCCGCCGGGATACTGATAGCTTTTATCGCTGAAATGATCGAATCTCGAAAGTTCCGATGGCGCATACGGCTCTTTGTCGGGAATAGTTTCCGAACCGTTGGAAGTATCATACTGAGCGTCATAATACCTCGTATCGGTATAGACAATTTCATCGTCATGGAGATCGAGCAGACAGTCCTTGTCAATTACAGCCCAGCCCACAACGTTTACATCGATGTGGTCATACGGCCAGTTTTCATAACCGGAAAGCCATTTTGTCCAGTCGTTGATAGAATTGGAAAGCATTGTCTCGAACTGCTGACGCTGTTCATAGGTTACCTCACGGTATGACTGCCACTTAACGACGTAGTTGATTGTTCCCTTTCCGGCGATGATCTGGTCGAAAATAGAGTTATAACGCATTGCTTTGCTGCCGGTTGAGTCCTCGTTGGTGATACGGTTATTCCATATCCAGTCCGCCGCATACTGATACTCCGACGGAAGGTCGTTGATTGTAATCGCCGAAGCAGCGCCGGCGGTTACAGCAAAATTATTGCTGCCTGTTTCCGCAGAGGGAATTGAAAACGCGGAAACCACAGCCGCAGCAGCCATTACTGCACTAACGGCTGCTGCTCTGATTTTCTTGTGAGAGGGGTTTAACATGATATACTTCCTTTCTGAATATTAAGGCAGTACTGATTAAATCACGCCCTTCGGCTCTGTACACATCTTGCCTTGCGAATTTCTTCAGCACTTCCCTAAAAATATTTATAAACAAGCCGGAGCAGCAAAAGAGGGACTGCTTCGGCTTGTATTATACGGTTTGGTTATTATTCCATATATGATTCGGGAAGCTCGGAAACGATTTTTGCAAGGAATTTCTGAACAGATACTGCATCCTGTCCGTTTACGCCGTCACCATGCTGATAAACATCGGCTGCCAGCACCTGATCATCCGTAAAGGGATTGCCGGCGGGATCGGCGGCATTACACATAATTGCAACAACGTCGTTTACGTTTACAGTTCCATTAAGATCTGCATCGCCGAAAAGAATGTCTTTTTCGTCGGGAACAGTCGTCGCGGTAGGATCGGTAGGACGCTCGCCGCTGTAAACGTAAAGATCATCCGGAAGCTCATCGAGGGTGATGCAGTAGTCGCTTCTGTAGGTCTCTTTAACAGTATCGGCATTGTTGTAGTTGTCGCCCGAAATAAAGTTATCCTGACCGTTATCGTACCATGTACAGAAATACAGCCAGTTCGCGTGCTCTACAGTCATGTTTGAAACACTCGGAATCGTACTGTTCTCGGGCATCGCAACAAGCTTGTTGTTATTTACAAATCCGACAAGCGACCAGAAAATCTTGCTGTTGCAGTCCTCATTCGGTCCGCTCGTGAGACCGTCGTGACGGTTGTAAACTGTATCATACTTATCAAAGCCGACAATATCAACATAGTCATCGCCTACATACCAGTCGCCCGATTCCTCCGACCATGCGTAGAGATTCTGCTCCCAGATAAGATTGTGAATGCCATATTCGTTGGTCATGGTATCATAGAAATATTTCCAGAGTTCCTTGTATACCTCTGCGCCTTCCTTTGCCCACCAGAACCACGCGCCTTTTCCGTCTGCTCCGCCGTTACCCTCGGCTTCGTGCCATGGTCTGAAAAGAACGGGAACGCCCGCATCCTGAAGCTCAAGAAGCTGAGCGGCAATATTCTCCATGCACAGCTTGAAATATTCATATTCAACAGTACCCTCTTTCATTACGTTGGCTGTAACAAAATCGGTTTTCTCGTTATAGGTCGTCTTTGAGAAATCAAGCGGCTCTCCGAGAGTATAGTCTGCCATATTAGTCGGAACATTGATGTGCCACGAAGCAGTACAGATTCCGCCCTTGTTCTTAGCCCAGTCAATCATACGGTCGGTAACTCCGTCGTCCCAGGCATAGCAAGGACAGTTGCTTCCGAAGTCGAAGCCCCTGATAGCAGGATATTTTCCCGTGAGGTCGTAAAGATAATCGATCTCCTGATCGTAGTAATTGTAGCTGTAATTGCGGTTCTGCGTGTTGTAGTTATATACCTGGCCTTTTTCATCGTAGCAGTGCCATACGAAAGTTGAGCCGTCATCCGCAGTATCAATTTCGGATTCATCGAAGGAATAGGTTTTGCCGTCAGCATCAACGCAGGTATTGGTCTCCTTGTCGTAGCGAATAGTAGTCGACATAGAGTGACCGCCGCCGTAGATTTCCTGCTGTCCGGAGATAACATGTTTTCCGTAAACCGAGCTGAGATAGCTCATAAGAGCCCTTGCTTCATCAGTTGCGTTCTTGTCGCAGGGATTCGGGTCGTTTTTCAGTTCCTGAAGCTCCGCCTTTTTAACAGTAACCGTATCATACTCCGCATAGCCGTAAACGGGTTTGAATTCGATTTTGTTCACGCCCTCCTTAAGACGGAACACACCAAGACTTACGTCAGTCCATTCATCATAATATGGAAGATTATAAGTGTAATCGATCCCGTTTATCGAAACAGTCTGCATTCTGCCCTCCTGAGAAAGGATCTGGGCACAGCGCGTTGCAATCTCGTACATCCCGTCCTCTTCTACTTCAACAGACATTGAAAATGGCGTTGCGGAAAGGTAGATAAAACCGTCGCCGGAATAACCGGGAAGCTGATGTTCATAAACGCTGGTCCATACATCCTGACTGCCTATGTCAAGCTCCTCTGCCTCGTATGTGCCGAGCGGTCTGATAACAGCTTCCGTTTCAGCTGAAATCGAACCGCAAAGGGGCAGGCATGCACCAACGGCAACAGTACCCGCTGCGGCAACTGAAACGATGCTTTTCAGTTTGTAACTCATAAAATATTACCTCCTGTAAAAATCAACAAAATATACGTATTTATTATAGCAACTTTATTCCGGTATGTCAACGGACATATTGCCCTGTTTTGTACATTGTAATTTGGATATATTTCACTTAAATTTTATTTTACTGCTTAAATTAATATAAGAACCTGTCCACATAGGAAATATATGCGGACAGGTTCTGATACCGTATAACGTCGCAGACCCTAAATTTCAATTCTGACAGCACTTCCGGTACCGCTCTTCGTTACAATTATTTTTTTGTCAATCGAGCTTTTAAGCTCAGCAACATGAGAAATAATGCCGATAAGACGTTTCCCGCCTGCAAGCCGTGATATCATATTCATGGTCTGGCGAAGTGTGTTGTCGTCCAGCGTTCCAAAACCTTCGTCGATGAACATCGAATCAAGCCGGATCCCTCCGCTGCCCGCCTGAACAGTGTCGGCAAGTCCCAGAGCAAGAGAAAGCGATGCAATGAACGATTCTCCTCCGGAAAGCGTTGAAACGTCCCTCCACAGCCCTGTTCCGCTGTCGAGGACTTCAAGTTCAAGACCGCTCTGTGAACGCAGACTTCCCGAATCCTGTCTGCAGCGGAGTGTAAAATTCCCCTCCGTAAGAGCTGTAAGTCGTCTGTTCGCGGCGGATATGACCTGCTTGAAATAATACTGCTGAATGTATGTCTCAAAACTGATTTTCACCTTACTGGAAAGCTGTCCGCTGACGGCAAGGAAAACGTCATTTACCTCTGCCCAGCGCGAATCGACAGTTTTCTTTCTGCTGCTGAGCTTATTCAGAGCGCCGGGAATACGGGAATTTGTCTCTATTCTGAGCGATAAACTTCGCTCATCACCGGAAAGCGTTTTAATCTGTTCCGATATGCTGTCGTATTCAGAGGACAGAGCGTCCAGCTCCGTAAATTCATGTTCTCCTACCTGCTCTCCAAGAGTTCGCAGACGGGCTTCAAGTTCAGCTGTTTTTTCCCTGTAAGCCTTAAGTGAAATACGCATCGCTTTAAGACTTTCAGGCTCAATATATGCCGAATTACATTCATTCTCGTCTTTAAATCCGTTCTCATTCAGCGCGTTTTTATATTCGGCTATCAGTATGCTTTCATCTTTTCTCATCTCGGAGAGACTGCTCTCCTGCTCCGCTTTCAGAGAACGTGCGGCGGCAAGGTCGGAACCGATTTTTCCAAGCACAGCCGCAGCTTTACCTGCCGTTTCGGTTATTTCTTCAATTTCAAGGGTGCATTTGTTTAATCTAAGCTCAAATTTGCTTAAATCCTCATCCGCAGACACTCCGCAGGCTTCAATGCTGTTCTTCAATACTCCGAGACGCGCTTCGGCGACCTCAGACTCCGAAGCCGATGATTTATAAGCGGAAACAAGCAATTTCAGCTCCCTGAGAGTCTCACTGCCGACAGATGCCCTTTCAGCCTCTTTCGTAGATGAGAATCCCCTTTCCGAAAGCGCCGCCGCATATTCCGACTCAAGTTGTTTACACTCGTTTTTCAGTGATTCAATGCGATTTTCAAGCTCCGATACTCTGCTTTTTGCCACAGCAAATTCCGATTCGAGTCTGTTAAGCTCATTGGCGATCATCTCGGCTTCGGCGGCAAATTCCGCAGATTTTCTTTCGGCTCCGGCGGCACGGTTTTCAAGCTCGGAGAGGCTGTTTTCCGGAGAAAAACCGTCGTCCGCAAGCTGCGTTTTCATTCTGTCCAATGATGCGGTCAGGGCGGCAATTTCCGACTCCTTTTCGCCGCGGAGCTTCCATGCCCTGTCCGAAGATTTTTCCGCTGAATCAACTTCTTCCTGTGTCGGACATCCGTCGGGAAGCTTCGCAGGCTTCGGATGTACCGCCGAACCGCACACAGGGCACGGCTCTCCGTCTGAAAGAAATTCTGCCATGATTCCTGCCTGTCCGAGATAAAATGCCGACCTGAGCTTGCCGTACTTAACTTTTAAATTTATTGCGTCTGCGGATATTTCAGCAAGTTCCGCAGTTTTTTGTTCAAGCTCCCGTGCGGATTTCACGTAGGATTCAATTACCGTTCCGGCATTACGGCATGACGCTGCAAAGGTTTTCAGCTCATTGATTTTTGCATTGAGCTCGCATGACAAACCGGATTTTTGCCTTTGTATTTTAAGACGCTTTTCAGCATCCGAAAGCTCTGATTCAAGAGACTCCAAACGCTTTTCATTCTCCGATAATTCACACTTTCTTGAATTTGCCGCAACAGCAAAAGGCTTCACAGCCTCCGCAGCTTCTGCTGCCGAAACAAAACTTTCGGCAGAACAGAAATTCTCACATCCCGAAAGCTCCTTTATCTTCACAAGCGCTGACTCGGCTTCGGATTTGCACTGTCTGTTCCGTTCAGATATCTTATTAAATTCCGTAAGCAATTTAAGCGAATTTTTAAGCTGCTCGCATTCTATTTTAAGCTTATCCGCCTTTGGAAGCATAGCGTCGGCTTCAGCGGAAATCCTTTTCTGCTCCTCAGATTTTACTTCGAGCACTGATAACGTTTCATCTGTTTCATGAAGTCTCTGCTCCAGACTGCCGATTTCCCGTCGCCTCGCTTCAAGCCGCTCACGATGCAAAGCGACCTTCATTGCAGACTCGGCGGCAGCTGTTTTCTGCTCAGTTTCCGCAAAATAATCCGACCTTTCCGCAAGTTCGGAAAGCTGTCCCAATGTCTCTGCACGCAGTTCAATCAGGCGGTTGATATTTCTGCTTTCAATTATTTTAGTGTTCAGCTCAATTAATTTTTCATTGAACTTTTCTATCCTGCCGCTGCATTCTGAAAGCGCTGATTTATCGGATTCAGAAACCGTTTCAATCAGCTGCGCAAGCTTGACGGAGTTATCCGGATTCTGAAAGAATTCATCGTCCGGACGAACATAATCTGGAAGATCCGCCCTTTTATACTCGTGAAGAATATCGGAGCAAATTTCGTCACGTTCACGCTTCAGTTCAGAATTAAGTTTCTTTAATTCATCCTGCAATCGGCTGTATATCGACGTTCCGAACAGTTTCTGAAAGAGCCTGCGCCGCTCATCGCTGCCGGAATTGAGTATCTTCATGAAATCGCCCTGCGCTATCATAACTGTCTGCGCAAACTGCTTTCGGGTCAGACCGATAATTTCGTTAATCTTGTCTGCAATTTCATCGAGGCGTGTATAGATTCTTCCGTCGGTTAAATCAGTGAGCTCGGCGGAATGCGCTTCTTTTGTCAGTTCTCCTTTTTTGTTTCCGCGAAGCTTTGCCCGTTCATACTCGGGATTGCGCGTGATTCTGTAATGCCTGCCCTTGTGGCGGAATTCGTAGGTAACGAATGTCTTGTCCGACGGTGCCGCATAGTCCGAACGGAAGCTCTTTCCTATGCGCTTATCGGCATTGCTTGCCGAGCCGTAGAGTGCAAAGCAAATCGCGTCAAAAATGGTAGTCTTTCCCGCTCCTGTATCACCGGTTATCAGAAAAACTCCGCTTTCGCCGAATTTTGTGAAGTCAATCACCGCTTTTCCGGCATATGAGCCGAATGCGGACATTTCAAGCCGTAATGGAGTCATTATTCCACACCTTTCATATCATTTCGCTGCCGAGACGTTCAAGGATTTCTTCAACGAGCTTCAGCTGACTATCTGACGGCTCTGTACCGTTATTCATCATCGAATAAAAGCCGCGGAACAACTCTGCAGATGATTTTCCGGCAATTATGTCGCTTCCGGACGTATCGATCTCCGAAGAGGTTTTGGAATTGTCAACGGCAAATTTCATCATATTCGGAAATGCAGTTCTTACCGATACCCTTGCATCGGGAGCAACCTCCTCATCAGTAACAGTCACGCGAACGTAGTCCTCGGAATATGGCATATTCATAATTTCTTCCATACTGCCCCTGATATCGCGGACATCGTGAACATATCCAAGCGGAATGCTTGACAGCTTCACACTGCCTTTTTCGCCGACATCGGCAATTGTGACGGACTTTTTATGTCTCGCCTCCGAAAATGAATATTTCAGAGGTGAACCGCTGTAGCGTATTCTTCCGTTATTAATTGTCTGAGGTCCGTGAATATGACCGAGTGCGGCATAGTCAAATTCATCAAAAAGCGATGCGGAAATATTATCCTGACCGCCGACGGCAAAAACCTCTGAATCGCAGGTCTGAGCACCTGTTACAAACTGATGAGCAATTATGATATTCCGTCTGCTCGGGTCTATTTCACATTGGCTGAGGGCAAATTTCACCGCCTGCTCATATGTAGCGGCAGAAGCATCGGGACAGATTTCCCTTACCGTCTGCGGCTTGATAAACGGCAGCATATATACCGATATATCGCCGAACTCATCAGAAAAGTCGTGCCGCTCGGGAGCACCGTCGAAGCAGCCGCATATAAAGATATTCCGCTCCCTGACGAACTCAGAAAGGTATTCCAGCCGCTTCTGAGAGTCATGATTGCCGCTGATTACGAACACGTATCGGCTGATTTCCGAAAGCCTGCGCAAAAAGCCGTCAAATACTTCCATAGCTTCGGGAGAGGGTGTCGGCTTATCATAGACATCGCCTGCAATTATAACTGCATCGCACCGATGTTCTTCAGCAATTTCTGCTATGCGTTCAAGAATATATTTCTGATCGTCAAGCAGACTGACATCATTCATTTTTCGCCCTATATGAAGGTCGGAGGTGTGAAGAAATCTCAAATTAAACATCCTTTCCGTAATTCCGTCTGTAGGCGGTGGGAGTGCAGCCTGCCGTCCTTTTGAACTGCTGCATGAAGTATGAATCGCTTTCGTATCCGCATTCCTCAGCAATCATGCTGACTGACATATCCGTTTCAGCAAGGAGCTTTTTGGCAAGTCCTATGCGGCTGCCGATAACGTCTCTCATATAGGTTGAGCCAAACGCAGACAAATAAATCCGATGAAAATAAGTCCGGCTGATATTCAGATCAAAACAGATCTCGTCGATACCCGGAGCAGCCGCAGGATTGGCATATACGGAATCCCTCAGACTCCGCAGTTTGAAATAATGAGGTACAACCGGTGAATCGTGGGCAGTAATCTGCTCGCCTATGCCGATAAGCAGAAGTTTAAGTGCGTGCTCGGAATATTCGGCAAGATTTTTTTTTGAGCAAAAGCTTCTCATTTTCAGCAGCTCCATAACATTTCCGGTAAGAACGCTGTCACGAAGTCTGAATGGTATTCCGAATCTTATTCCCAGCGATGAAATATAATTCAGCTCCTGTGCCGAAGCTGTGAAGCTCACATAATCGAAGCATATTTCCGTTCCGTCAGCAGAGCGAAGATACAAAGGGAAACCATCCGGAAGCAATATCCCACAGTCTCTGCCCAGCAGCTTTTCTTTTTTTTCCGTTCGGAAAAGCACTGACGAGCCGAAGAATATCAGTTTCAGATCCCGGCATTTTTCACCTCGTACAGATGCTCCTCGCCGTTCATCCGTGACAAGCTCTGTGATTTTCATGATTATTCCTCCCATATATTGCTCTCTTTATTCAATGATATAATAATCTGAGGTTTTTGTCAATATAAAAATATTTTAAAATACTTCGTCTTTTTACACTGTGAAATACACTAAATAATAAAAGCCGTTAAAAAAAGGTAATGCCGGCAATAATTGCGCGATATTTCCTTAAGAGATAATATTATTTCTTAAGCAGCACAATTAAATTATTATAAAGGAGATTATCATGAAAAAAATATTATCATTATTTACGACAATAACAGTAATTACTGCATTAACATCATGCAGTTTCGGAGGAAACACAGCAAAATCCAGGATCAATACTGCTGAAAATGTTGAAATCGTACAGACTATGTACGGACAACATAAAATCAATGCTCCCACGGATTTGGAAATATATTTCAATATAGGTGCTGCCGGAGAAAATTATTGTCTGATTTATCGGTCTGCTGACGGCAGAATTAAAATGAGCACATTGGACGATGAGCTTACTTTTTCCGAGTCGACTGTACTCTCCGAGGAAAGAGCATTCACCTGCTATGCCGATTTTACTGACAACAGAATCACTCTGCTGATCCTTCCGCTTGACAGTGAAGATCGTGTTTCCGGCTACAAAATTGCAGACTTCAGCCTTGACGGTCAGCTGATTTCCGAAACCGATATAAACTCCATTGATGAATATTATAACGGCGATGTGCCTATTATCAATGGAATCATCAACTACGGCGAGGGATGGATTGTTTCAGTGGGTAATGAACTTCTGCTCATAGACAGAAGTGGAAATATAACCGACAATCAGACCTCGGACGGAATAGGTTTATCCGTGGGCAGAACTGCTGACGGAAAATATATTTTAACGGAGCACGCGTCCTATCGCTGTCTTGACGGACAGACGTTAAAGCTCCCGATGGAGCCGACTTATTTCAGCGAGGGGCTGACAGACTGCCATGGTATTATGTACGGAAACGGCGGCTTCAGTGCATATCTGCTCGGGTCTGATGCAGTTTACGGACTTCAGCCCGACGGAAGTGTATCGGTCGTTCTTCATTTCTCTGCTTCAGAGCTGAAAAACAACTTCTCTCAAATGTGTGCGCTTCGGCCGGGAGAATTTTTTGCGGCTATGTATAACACATCAACAAATTCAACAGAGTTTTCGCTGCTGACCAGACGCCCTGACGACTTTTCCGATTCAAGGCAGGAGATTGTCCTCGCAATGAGCGGCGGGGATTCCAGCCTTAATGATTTAGCCGTTGAATTCAATCACCTTAACGACAAATACAAGGTTACGGTAAAATCAAAAATTTTTGATACTACAGAAATGCGGAATTCTATTCTTTCAGACGACGCTCCGGATCTTATTTGCCTTGGCAGCAATACGGAAGTCACGCATCTTTACAACATGGGAGCACTCGCAGATATGAGCATATTTCTCGACGGCGATACCGGAATTGACCGCGATGAACTGCTCCCGAACGTAATTGAGGCATATACCTTTAACGGAGGAATTTACAGCCTCCCTACAGAGTTCTGTCTGAATATATTAATAGCAAACAGAGAGGTTCTCGGTGAGGAATACCGTAATTGGACAATCGATGATTTTATTGATACAGTAAACGCTCACGAGGGCGATATGTTTGTAGAAAACTACTGCACTGAGCCTGATGCTCTTCTTGACTATATACTCTGCGGAGACTGGATTGACGAAGAAAACGCGGAGTGCCGTTTTGAAAGCGACGATTTTATCAAAGCTCTGAAATTCTGCCGCGATTCACAGTCACTTGCCGTACCTTACGATTTCGACAATCCGAATGTGAATTCAGGAATGGACTTTCAGTTTTCGCTGAAAAATAAAAAGGCTCTCCTGAACAGAACAGTGCAGGGAGATTTCAGTATCATCAGCAATCTGGGTTCTATTGGAATGACATACAGCGACATTACAATTCTCGGTATCCCGTCAAATGGAATTACAATGTCAGGAACGGAATATTCTATAACCTCAAACGGTGACTGTCCGGAAGGGGCATGGGAATTTCTTAGCTATCTGATGAGCGATGAGGTTCAGACAAGAGAACTTTTTTATACGTCGATCCCGATAAATATCAAAGCTCTTGAAGCTAGGGCTGAAAATTTTTCCTGTGACCCGGCAGAAATGACAACAATCGAATCCTCCATAGGCTTCCGCGGAAATGACGGAACTGAGGTTAATTTCAATACAGCATACAATGAATCGCTTACAACAGAGGAAATGGAAGACTATCTTGACTTAATCAAAGGCTGCAGAAAATCGGAATTTGGTAACTACAGTATAACGGAAATCGCGCATGACGAGTTCGGCAGATTCATAAACGGAGAAATCTCAGCTGAGGAATGTGCTGCGGCAATTCAAAACCGAGCACAGATTTATATAAGTGAAAATTCATAACGGAGGTACACAAAATGAAAAAGCTTATTTCATCAATCATGGCATTCACAGTATTTTTTTCCTGTGCAGGATGTTCGAAAAACGGGGCAGAAAAAGCTGCGAAGCCATCAAATGTTACGGCATCTGCCCTGAGCGGAGCGGCATACCTGCGCTCACTTGCAGAAAAACCTGATGATATGAGTATCATCTATGGTATGCTGCCATACAGCGGCGGCGAGCGTTTTATGCTGTTCGGCACAGGCACGGACGGACTCGGATTCGTTACCTGCTCAGCCGATTTCAGCAGCTTCAATCCCGTTGATTTCGGAAAGCTGGATTACGGAAACAGCTACAGCCTCGACGCCTCAGAGGACGGAGGTATAGTCCAGCTTGTAAATCATGTGGATTACGGCGATCTGCCAGAGCCCGACATCTATGCTGAGGATTACGATGAAGCCGTCTACGATGCTGCTGCGACATATGATCTGATTCTGAATAAATATGCGCCCGACGGCAGTCCCGTTTCCTCAAACGTACTCGACAGCAACGTCGGAATCGGCAGTAAAAGCGTATCGGTAAGAAATATAATAGCCGGAACAGACTCAGCGATCATCAATATCAATGATGAATACTCGCTGATAAGCTGTGACGGAAAACTGATTAAAAAATTCTCAGATACTGAGATCAAAGCATGGGGAAAAGACAAAAACGGAAGATTCGTCTGCGCCTGTCAGCCGGAGGAAGAAAAGCTCATAATCAAATCAATCGATCCCAAAACAGGCGAACTAAAAGAAAACACCGTTACTTATACCTTCTCCGAGACAGTCCGCAACAAAATCACCGCAGGCTCCGGCGAATACCTCATGTTCTTATCATCGAACACCACAATTTTCGGAATTAAAGAGTCAGATATGTCAATAGAGCCGATTTTCAGCTATCAGGCAGCAGGACTCAATCCAAACGAGGCAGGCGATTACACGCTCTGCTCCGACGGCTCGCTGCTTTTCCTCGATACCGATTATACGGACTACGTTACAAAAATAAGAAAATACACACCCTGTTCCCCCTCTGATATCGAAAACATTCCCACACTGACAATTGGCAGAGTCAACTTTGATTATATGCTTGACGATTATATCAAAAAGCTGAACGATACCCAGAATAAATTCAGAATTGAAATCAAGGAATACACCCACAACGACAACAATGAATTCACCGGACTTGCAGAAGACGTTGCCAAGGGAGAGCTTCCGGATATACTTGTGCTTGACGACAGTGACCAGATCAGCCGTGAATATTTTGAATCTCTCGGATGTCTGTGTGATCTTTACGAATTTATTGACACTGACACCGAACTGAGCCGCGATTCGTTTGTCCCGAATATTCTTAAAATCTGTGAGACCAACGGTAAGCTTTATTCGATCCCGAATATTTTCAGGATTGATGCGGGAGATGTAATCAAGACAAAATTTGCGGATAACATAGACGGCTGGACACCGGCAGACAGACTTGAATTCTATAAAAATCCCCCCGAGGGAATTAAACCAAATAAATACGAATCCGATTCTCAGTATGACAGATTCCTCACAGTCTGCAATATAGACGAATTTATCGACAAGAGCAATGCAACGTGTCACTTTGACGACGGAGTTTTTGCTGATATACTTGAATACAGCTTTGACGCTCCGTCAGAACCGAATTATTATTATTTTGAGCCTGACACTCCCGAATTTGATGAATACATTTATTATTGGGACAACAATTACCGTGAGGACAGAACGCCGATTATGAATATGACTTTTGCAAGCTATGATTCCTATATCAATAATACAAAAGGCGATTTCGGAGGCGAGCCTTTGACTTTTCTCAAAGATAAACCAACTGTAGAGTTTGAGAACGGATATTATGCGATAAACGCCGCAAGCGCTAACAAGGAGCTTGCATGGGAATTCCTTCGTGAAATATTCACCGACAGCTTTTACATAGACAAATACAACGGCGGAAAATGTTCATGGGCAGGTTTTCCCATTACAGTAAGCGGACTTGCCATTCGTGCGGAAATGGACAATAGTCCCGGTCCGGGCAAAACAAACGAAACGTTCTATTGGTACTGCGGAAATGAAACCATACCAATCGGTCTTGTCGAACAGTCGGATATTGACGCTGTAAACAGCATGATATATTCAATTGAAGAACGCTCTCCCGTGAGCGGAAGCGGTATTCCGACTTCCATTGAAAATGAGATAATCTATGCGGAAATCGACCGTTTCTTTGCAGGCGAATGCACCGCAGACGAATGTGCCGAAATAATTCAGAACAGGGTATCTACATATCTTTCCGAACAAAGCTGACTACGTTAAGCAAAATTCGGCTTGTGATTTTCTCACAAGCCGAATGATTTTTTTATTGAGAGTACGACTGATAATTTTATACCAAGCCGTAAGACACAGCTGCCTTAAAGCGACTGATGAAATGTTCTTGAAATAACATCATCCTGCTGTTCTTTTGTGAGCTTGGTGAAATTTACCGCATAACCCGAAACACGCACCGTAAGCTGGGGGTATTTTTCAGGATGCTTCTGAGCGTCAAGCAAGGTTTCTTTTGTGAATACATTTACATTGAGATGATGGCCGCCTTTTTCAACATAGCCGTCAAGAAGTTCCACAAGATTATCGATCTGTTTCTGATTTTCCATATTATAACCTCCGTTTTGTTATCTGCCGGGATTATCCCGTACAGATATCAGTCATCAACAGCTTCTGTCGGCTGACAGCACGCGCCTTTTGAACATGAGCAGTCCGTACTGTTTGCAGTTTTAACAGAAATACCGCCGTTTTCACTGTCTGAACTTATGTTTATATGACCCGTTCCCTCTGACATAAGCCTGTCTATCAGATCCGCAAGCTCCGCCGCATTGTCGAAGCCGTGGAGCAAATCTTTATCACTCATTGCTTTCCTCCCTGAGCTTGTCCAGATCAATATCGCCGACAAATACATCCATATCCTTTCCAAGCGCATTGGGAACAATTGAAAATGTATTGGAAATACCGTCCTGTGCGTGTCTGAAAGGAAGCTTTGCAACCGAAGCAAGTGAAGCAGCCGCTCCGTGGGTATCTCTGCCGTGCATCGGATTAGCTCCGGGAGCGAGCGGAACTCCCATTTTTCTGCCGTCGGGAGTATTTCCGGTCTTTTTACCGTATACCACATTCGATGTGATCGTGAGAATTGACATCGTTGGAACGCTGTCACGATAGGTATGATGCTTTCTCACTTTTTCCATAAACTTTCTGACAACATTTACAGCTATCTGGTCTACGCGGTCGTCATTGTTGCCGTATTTCGGGAAATCACCCTCTGTCTCGTAGTCAACGACAATTCCGTTTTCATCGCGGATGCATTTAACCTTGGCATACTTTATTGCAGAAAGCGAGTCTGCAACAACCGAAAGACCTGCAATACCTGTTGCAAAATAACGCTTTACATCTCTGTCATGAAGCGCCATCTGAAGCTTTTCGTAACAGTATTTATCGTGCATATAATGGATTACATTGAGCGTATTGACATAAAGTCCTGCAAGCCATTCCATCATCGCATCATATTTGTCGATTACATCATCGTAATCAAGGTAATCGCCTTCAACAGGACGGTATTTTGGTCCGACCTGAATCTTCATACGCTCATCCACACCGCCGTTAATGGCGTAGAGAAGACATTTTGCGAGATTAGCTCTTGCTCCGAAGAACTGCATTTCCTTACCAACTCTCATGGACGAAACACAGCAGGCAATAGCATAGTCGTCACCGTGTGTAACACGCATCATATCATCATTCTCATACTGAATTGAAGATGTTCTGATCGACATTTTCGCGCAGTATTCCTTGAAGTTTCTCGGAAGCTTAGACGACCACAGAACAGTCATATTCGGCTCCGGAGCTGTTCCAAGATTGTCGAGGGTATGCAGGTAGCGGAAGCTTGTTTTCGTAACAAGATGATGACCGTCAACATCAACACCGCCGATTGACTCGGTAATCCATGTCGGATCACCGGAGAAAAGCTCGTTATACTCGGGAGTTCTGGCAAAACGAACCATTCTGAGCTTCATGATGAAGTGATCGATAAGCTCCTGTGCCTGCTCCTCGGTGATAAGACCTCTGTCGAGATCACGCTGAATATAGATATCAAGGAATGTGGAAGTTCTTCCGAGACTCATAGCCGCGCCGTTCTGCTCTTTGACAGCAGCGAGATAGCCGAAATAAAGCCACTGAACCGCTTCTTTTGCATTTGCGGCTGGCTTAGAGATATCAAAACCGTAAATTTTACCCAGTTCGCGAAGCTCTTCGAGAGCACGCACCTGCTCGGCAAGCTCCTCACGGAGACGGATATTCTTGGAAGTCATTCTGATAAGCGAGGTGTCTATCTGATGCTTTTTATCGATGATAAGGTAGTCAACGCCATAAAGTGCAACACGTCTGTAGTCGCCGATAATTCGTCCTCTGCCGTAGGCGTCGGGAAGTCCGGTGATTATCGCCGATTTTCTCGCAAGGCGCATTTCTGGGGTATAGGCGTCAAATACTCCCTGATTGTGAGTTTTTCTGTATTTCGTAAAAATCTCCACAACAGACGGGTCAACCTGATAGCCATTCTGCTCACAAGCTTTCTGAGCCATTCTGATTCCTCCGAAAGGCTGAAGCGAACGCTTAAACGGCTTATCGGTCTGAAGTCCGACAATCTGTTCGAGATCCTTGTCGATATAGCCTGCGCCGTGTGATGTGATTGTTGATACTATTTTTGTGTCCATGTCAAGAACTCCGCCGTTTTCGCGTTCCTTACGCGAAAGCTCGGTTACCTCTGCCCACAGCTTTTTTGTAGCCTCTGTGGGCGGAGCAAGAAACGATTCATCGCCGTCATACGGAGTGTAATTTTTCTTGATAAAGTCACGGACGTTAACTGAAGTTGTGCTCCATCTGCCCTCAACAAATCCGTCCCATTCCTGCGGAAAATTTTTCATCATTTCAAAATCTCCTATCGTGTGTGCGGTTTTAAAACCGCGGTGTATATCCTTTCATTCATAATATAACATATTACATCGGGTATGTCAAACAGAAAAAAAGTGACAGTGACCATGCTTTTTTAGTGAATAAGACCTATCCCCCCACATTGTCAGACTCATTCTTCAGGCAGCACCGCATAATTAACGGCTGACTCCTTTGCCGCACATATACCTGCATATTTCCGTCATATCACAAAAACATCTGCACGTCAATAATTATGCAGTATTTCCTTTATTTACAAGAGAATACAGCTTTTTTGCCAGCGGGACGAGCATAGCACCCAGTGAATTCCCGACTGCAACGATAATGATATAAACGATTCCGTCTGGGAGAAGTCCCGAAGCCGCAAGATAAAAGCTATCGGCAATGCAGTGGTTGAATCCGCAGAAAATAAACAGCATCACCGGCATAACCGTACCGTAAATCAAAGAGGTATCACAGTCTCTGACCGAGCAGATAAGTGAATTTTCAATGGCAAAATACACCAGAAAACCACAGAAAAAACCAAGTATACCTGCACTCAAAGGACTGTGACTCAGCTTGACGGAAATTACAGCCAATGCTTCTGCTGAAATACGCTCCCATATTCCCGAAGCCGAAAGAAGTGCGGCAGCACAGGAAACTCCGAAAATATTACCTATAAAAGCTGCCGCAACATCGATCAGATAGCCTGCTCCGTTATCGGGAATATAACCGACCTTACCCGTAAACAGTGCAAAGCCGAACCTGATAATGCAGTAAAGTGCAAAACTGAAAAGAACGCCTCCGACATATCGGTTGTCGGTGAGCAGATAGGCACAGCAGGCAATTGAAATAATAATCCCCGAAAGTGCCGATTTTCCAAGGATAGGAATATATTTCCTCCACATGATCACTTTGCTCCTTCATATCCTGCACAGGCTTTCCTGACCGCAAGACGCACCGGAAGCACAGCGGAAGGAGCAACGGAAAGTTCATCGATTCCCATTCTGATAAAAGTCTCCGTCATCTTTGTATCCGCCCCAAGTTCTCCGCATATACCGCACCAGATTCCGGATTTATGTGCATTTTTGACGGTCCTTTCAATCAATCTGAGCACCGCAGGGTGATGAGGTTCATAAAAACCGTCAATTTTATCGTTCTGACGATCAGCTGCAAGGGTATACTGAGTAAGATCGTTTGTACCGATGCTGAAAAAATCCACCTCATCGGCAAGAATATCGCTGATTATTGCGGCAGCGGGAGTCTCTATCATTATTCCCTGCGGAATATCGGCATACTCGATGTTCTCTGCGCGCAGCTCAGCTTTTACTTCGTCGGTGATTTCCTTGATCCGACGAATTTCGCCGAGAGATGTAATCATTGGATACATAACACTGATACTTCCGTAAGCTCCCGCGCGGAAAATTGCCCGCAGCTGAGTGCGGAACACCTCCGGATGGCTGAGGCATATTCTTATGGCGCGGAAACCCATTGCAGGATTTTCCTCATGCCCGAGTTGAAAGTAATCAGCCTTTTTGTCAGCACCAATATCAAGAGTCCGGATAATCACAGGCTTGCCTGCCATGGTCTCAGCGACTTTTTTGTAGATGCTGAACTGTTCCTCTTCCGAGGGATAGCTGTTTCTGCCGAGATAAATGAACTCTGAACGAAAAAGTCCGATACCCTCCGCATCATTTCTGAAAACCGACGCAAGATCACCGTCGCTGCCAATATTCGCATAGAGCCTTATCAGCCTGCCGTCGGATGTGACAGTCGGCTTGCCTTTAAGTTCTCCGAGCATTCTGCGGTTATTTTCGTCCTCCAGCCGGCGACGGTTCATCTGCCCGAGAGTTTCGTCATCGGGATCGATTATCAGCCGTCCGCTGTGACCGTCGGCGATAGCAATTCTGCCGTTCAGCTCCGGTGTAATCTCTATTTTGCATCCAATAATTGACGGTATATTAAGAGTACGTGCCAGAATAGCGGTATGGGAATTTGATGAGCCGTGAACAGTCACAAAAGAAAGCGCCAGTTTCTTATCCAGCTGAACCGTTCGGCTCGGAGCAAGGTCATCGGCAAGGATAATTGACGGCTCATCGGGATTGTCGCTGACGCTGACGCCAAGAAGAATCCGTATAATCCTGTCAGAAATATCACGGACATCGGCAGAACGCGCCTGCATATATTCGTCGTCCATTGTCAGGAACATCTTTGAAAAATTATCTCCCGTGACCGATACGGCATACTCCGCATTCACAGACTGAGTGCGGATAATATTTTCGATCGACGTAATGTAATCCGCGTCCTCAAGCATCATCGCATGGATCTCAAAAATCGCGGCATTAGCCTGACCCACTTCGCGGACAGTCTTTTCATAAAGATCCGAAAGCTGATGTGATGCTTCGGTTTTTGCCTCCTGAAACCTGACAATTTCCGCCGGAACATCGTTTATTCTCAAACGGCTGACCGCTGACGACGGCTCAGAGAGCAGATGGATCTTCCCTATAGCGATGCCGTTATAAACGCTTTTTCCGCAGTATATCTCCAAATTATTCACCCCCGGACTTTATGCGGCAATTACACTTTCCTCTGTTCCAAATCGCACAATATCTTTGCACATACCTGAATTTTCTCTGCGTTGCACTAATATATCGCACTATTTGAAACAGAGTTGAGTATATAGAAACTTCAAAGACTTGAATGAAAATAATCCATGAGCTTATCAATTGCCTCATCCTCGTCGGGACCATTGGCAGATACAGTAACCTCAGACCCGCTTACAGCCCCTATGCCCATTACAGAAAAAAGCTTTTTTGCATCAGCAGTCTTTTCACCGCAGGAAATTGTAATCTCAGAGCTGTACTGAGAGGCGAGCTTCACAAGGATTCCGGCAGGACGCGCATGAATTCCTACCGAATCGGTAATTATATAACTGAATTTTTTCATAACAGACTCCAATCAAATGTATTGTATTCGGCGAAAGGATCTGACTTCCGCAAGTCTATTATTACCATGAAATGAAAAAAAATACACTGCCGTTTAATTGGCAGTGTATAACATCTCTTAAAAATCAAACGGCATACAATCCCGGCAATACCTCATTGCTGCCCGACTAATTGCGGATATGTATTCTTTATAAATTCACAAAGCTCCTCCGCCCTCTGACGATGTGTATCTTCGGAGGGATGACAGTTACAGGAATATCCGAGTGTTCCGTCCTGTCTGCGCTGTTCAAAAAATCTGACATGATCGTCCCCGAACCGGCGGCAGACCCGCTCAATTGCAGGAAACAGCTCGGTTTCCATGATTCCGAGCACACATAGGATTTCCGCATCAGGATTATTTTTTCTCACAATTTCAAGAAATTTCAGATAACGCTCCTCAAATTCCGCGACACGGTGCAGGTCATTTTTACAGAAACTCCAGTCATTTGTGCCAAGATTGATTACGATAAGCTGCGGCACAAATCTCCCGAAATCCCATTTTATATCCTGAGTCCTCTCACCTGCAATCTGGCTGAATGAGAAACCGAGGCTCTCGTAATAGAGCGGAATAACTTCATCCGGATGAATAGTTCCATCATCGGTATAACCGCTGACAACTCCGAAACCGCTGGCGGAAAACATACTGTACCGCGCTCCGAGAATTTCAGCAGTAAGATAAGAGTAGGATTTCATTGCATTTTCGGCACACGATGAAAATAACGAGTCGATATTCGCATCGTCCACACCGTATCCGCAGGTAATCGAATCTCCAATAAACTCGATGCAGAATCCGCTCTCATCAGAAGGAACAATTTCCGCCCCGTCATCGGTTATTGCAGGATATACCTCTGCGATTGAATAAGCAGCTTCAGATAACTTGATAATTCTGATTTCCACGGTTACCGGAACTTCCGAATCAACTATGCAAAAGCTCTCACGGCGGCTTGAAATCACCTTTTTGACTGCTGTTCTGCCATTTATAAGAATTGCCATTCTCGGGAAATTACACTCATGTCCGTCATTGAGCGAGTCACTGTCGCAGCCGATATCGATTGTAAGCTTTTTTCCGGTAAACATAAAACCGCAGCCCGATGCTGACATGACAAGATACAAAATGCCGTCTTTTACGCAGGTCCTGCCGATTTCGGCGACTGACGGCGAGTTCAGTATTATTTCTTTCATTCTTATCTCCTGCCCGATGATTTATCATCGTCACTCGTTTTATCATGGGCGATAATGTACGAATAAAGCTCGTCGGCAGTTGTAAACGCAACACCGATATAGCTGTCCGCACAGCCGTAATATACTGCTATCCTGCCCGACTCGGCGTCACAGAGCGCCGCACAGGGGAAGCATACATTCGGAACAAATCCGCGTTCCTCATACCACTCCTCGGGAGTAAGAATGTAGCTGTCACAACGGTGAAGAACCTTTGACGGTTCATCAATATCAAGAATTGCCGCACCTATGCTGTAGACATATCCGTTGCAGGTGTTGACAACTCCATGATACAGCAGAAGCCAGCCTTCGTCAGTCTCGATGGGAGCTGCTCCGCCGCCTATTTTAAGATTCTCCCACCAGTTATCGGAACGTCCCATAACATGTCGATGATGACCCCAATACTCCATATCCGGGCTTTCGCTGAGGTAGATATCACCGAAAGGTGTATGTCCCGAATCGCTCGGGCGTGAAAGCATAAGGTACTTTCCGTTCACCCTCCTCGGGAACAGCACTGCATTGCGGTTGAACGGCAGATAGGGATTTTCAAGACGCGTAAAGGTTTTGAAATCCTTTGTTGCTGCAATGCCGATTGTCGGACCGTACGCGTCCTGACACCACATAACATAATATGTATCTTCAATGCGGACAAGTCTCGGGTCGTAGGCATAAATCGGCATGAACGGCTCGCCGTTTTCATCAATGAAAGGGATTTTTTCGGGTTCAAAGCACCAGTTGAGGGCGTCTGAGCTTCTACCGAGATAAATATGGGGAATACCTGTTTTTTCTTCGCCGCGGAAAACACCTATATACTCGCCTTTATACGGCATTACCGCACTGTTGAAGATCCGCGCCACATTCGGGAGCGGATTGCGCTTAGTTATCGGATTTCCGCTGTACCGCCATATCGGTGCGGTGCAGTCCTCCGGCTTGTCCTGCCATGGCATATCCGGCAGACTGTTATCGGGGGTTTTTATAAGCTTCATATGACTCTCCTTTTCGGACGGCGATGTCAGTTCATCACCGTTGTTATTCTGAACAAATTATACCCTATTTCTGTCCGTTCGTCAATACAGCAGCATAAATATTCGGTGAAATGCTCTGTCTACTGTTAAAACAATACCACATAGGCGTGATTTAATCAGTGTTTCCTTAAATATACGACTGCTTACGGAGTATTGCGGAAACTGTTTTAGCGGCTATTGTAAGATAATTCGTATCGGCAACCGACCATTTCTTGAATCTGTCCACATAACAGAATGAAATCAGTCCGCGTATCAGACCGTCCTCGGTAATGAGATACTGGACTGCTCCTCCGATATGCTCAGCCCGGAGCTTCTCCATAGCATTGTCGTCTCTGCCCTCAAGCTCATCAATATTGTCAATGACAAAGATTCCGTCGCCGCTGAATCTGTCGGTATAGGAGTTGGCGAAAATATATGAGGCATTTTTTGCCTGGGAATTTCCGCAGCTTAAAATAAGCTTCATATCATTGCCTGCATATACGCAGACATCATCTACGGAAAACAATGAACGAAGCTGCTCAAGAAGCACGAGAATATCGGGGATCCGTCCGAACACAAGATTGTCCGCAAGGTCGCCGAGAAATCCCGGCTTGTCGGATGTATCCTTTTTACGGCTGAGAAAGGCTATTTTATTATCAATATCCTTTTCCACTGCGCCGTGCTTGTTAATATCGTAAATTACATAGCGGTTTTTTCCCTTTTCCTTTGCAAGATACAAAGCCTTGTCCGCCTGCATGAACAGCTCGTCGTAGCTTTTGCTGTCAATCGGATAAGTTGAAACACCGATCGAACAGGTCAGGCGGAAATTCTCAAATCTGCCGCTGAATGCATGCTCGGTTTTGGTACGGATTGCGCGAAGTACGCCGCGGAGGTCAGTTTCATCTCTCGTATCCTCAAGGACAATCAGAAATCCTCCGCCGCTGATTCGCCCTGCAAGTCCGCGGCTGCCGATTTCGGTTTTTACGATTTTTGCGATTGTATAAATAACCTCGTCACCGAACAAGTGACCGTAGGTATTGTTGACCTGAGTAAAATCGTCAATGTCAATCATAACGAGATTGACATTATACGGCGGTTCCGAAGCAAGCAGCTCCTTTGCGCGGTCTGTTATTGCACGCTTGCTGAGCAGTTCCGAAAGCGAATCGCGCCCCGACTCAACAGCAAGGTTTATATTTTTCGTTTTCTGCCGCGCACTGATCATAGATACAGTTCCCAAAACCTTTCGGGAGTCGGGATCGCTGTATATAGTAACTCCTCTGAACAGACAAAGTTCCCGGCTTTTTCCGCCTGTAAGCAGACTGGATTCAAGCTCACAGTCAAAACGGTAAACACCGTTTTTTATTTCTCTGCAAAGTCTGTTGAATGTATCGGCACAGCGTGCGGGAACCATTCCGCTCTCAATCGCATTTTTCTGCCATTCACCGAGGTCTCCGCTCATAAGGTCGATTTCACGGCAGCAGTCAAACATGAAAAACCTGATTTTCTTCGTATCAAAGCGATACTCAAATGCCGCGTCACTCATCAGTGTAAGAAAGTGACGATATTCCGAAAGCTGCTGTTCGCGCTCACATGAAAGAGTCTCAAGGGAGCATATATCACTGACGTTCATGATATAAAGAGGCTCTGAGCCCTCGTTTTCGCCAAGAAGACGGATTGACAGCAGCATCCAGCGCGTTTCTCCCTCAATGCCTGTCATGCGGACAACAGTGCGGCGGATTTCACCGGCTTCAAGACTGTTAATGCACTCCTCAAGCCGCGGAAAGTCATCCTCTGCGACAGTACGCTTTACGGAATAGGTTACGCTGTTGCCGAAAAAGCTGAAAAAACGCTCGTCCGCGCTCTGAGTATGAAAGCTTTTGTCTATCGTAACTCTGCCGACAGAATATAGTCTGCGGCTGAATGGGAGCTTTTTATTCTGCATTTTGCGGTTTCCTTTCGGTTTATTATCAGGTCTATTATATCACATACTGCTGATAATTGCAACATTTCCGGCAGATATGTCAGATTTCATAAAAAGACAAATCTACACATTATTTGTGCAATGCTGACTTAAAAGTCTCTCTGTAACGTCCTGTCATAAAAAAGCATATTATAGGCAGCACCGCTCAATTATGGTGTATTCACGGAATAAATGCAAGCAGATGTCATGCAAAGCCGTCAGACACTCTTTGTGCGGTGTTGCCATTATATTTCAGGAGGTAGATATTAATGCAGAAAGATCGCATTTCAAGAGCAATTGCAGATATACGCGGCTCGGAAGAGTATCCCCGGCTGTGCGGATTTGTAAGCTTCAGACAAGAAGTCAAGGGTGTTCTTGTAACAGCGAAAATCAGCGGACTGCCGCAGACAGAACATAATGTATTTGCGTTCCATGTTCATTCGGGTGATAACTGCGGCGGAACGGATAAAGAGCCGTTTCCGCTGTCGGACGGTCATTACAATCCCGATAAGAGTCCTCACCCTGACCATCGCGGCGATCTTCCTCCGCTCTTCAGCTGCAGAGGGATCGCATATATGTCAGTTCTGACAGACAGATTCACTGTAAAAGAAATCGTTGGCAGAACAATTATTATCCATATACGACCTGATGATTTTATGTCGCAGCCTGCAGGAAATTCCGGCAAAAAAATTGCCTGCGGCAAAATTTTGCCATGCCACTAAAATGAAGCACATCAAAAACTGTTTCGGAAAAAATCAGATAGGTGCGGCAGTTGCAGGGAAAAACTCGTAGGCGGACTGCCGCCCTCTGAGAGACGTTGATGCAGCAAACGCTGAGGATCGCTGATTTTTCCCGAAAAATTTTTGAGGTTATTTAAAAATTGCAGTATAGACAAATTTTTCTTTAAAAGCTGTTAATCTCAGTTGACTTTTTTAGGAATATGATGTATAATGTGTAATAGAAGTATTGTAATTTTTGTGGAAAAGAGGTAAAGAAATGGCAAACGAAAAAAACCTGAAAGTTCTCATTGTCGATGATGATAAAAATATATGCGATCTTTTAAGACTCTATCTTGAAAAAGATGGCTACAGCGTTATTCTTTCCCACGACGGCGAAGAAGCTGTCGTTAAATTCAAAGCGCTGAAGCCCGATCTTGTCCTCCTCGACATTATGCTTCCAGGAATCGACGGCTGGCAGGTATGCCGTGAGATCCGTAAAAAGTCAAGTGTTCCTATTATCATGATAACTGCAAAGGGCGAAACTATCGACACGGTTATCGGTCTTGAGCTTGGTGCAGATGATTATATCGTCAAGCCCTTTGACCCAAAAATCGTCCTTGCACGTATCAATGCGGTTACAAGACGCGTGGGTTGCGTCAATTCCGAACCGGAAATCAAGGAAGTAAACTATGACAGACTCTCCGTAAACATGACGCGCTATGAGCTTAAAGTCAACGGAAAGGTTATCGACACCCCTCCAAAGGAACTGGAGCTTCTGTTTTATCTTGCTTCCAATCCCAACAGAGTTTATACCCGTGATCAGCTGCTCGACGAGGTATGGGGCTTTGAGTATTATGGTGACTCCCGTACAATCGATGTTCATATCAAACGACTCCGTGAAAAGCTTGAGGGCGTATCGGATAAGTGGTCGCTGAAAACCGTATGGGGTGTGGGATATAAATTTGAAGCCGCCGAGGAAGAATAATCTTCAAGCGGTTTGTCGATTATGCACATATACACCGCCGGCGGCTTTGTGCTTAATCATTCTGTATACAACGAATATTATTTCTTCCCCGATTAACTGTTGAGACAATATCGCGCAGAGTTTGCTTTGAAGCTGAAATCTGTAGTCATAAAAACTTGCAGCAGTTAATTGAGGGAACAATAAAAGACTGTTCAACTCTCTGAATGTATTTTTCAGGTATTTGCGAAAAACTACGCAGAAATGAATTTCCGGACAGACTTGAAAGGCGGCAGTCCGCCATATACGGTATTGTTGCCGTATATGGCTGCGCCGCTCTTTTTATAAATCTCGGGAGGCTCTCCAAATGAAGAAAAAGCGCTCAGGAAGCTCTTTCCAAAGGCTATTTAATTTCTCAATGGCAATTATCGCTCTCTGTATCCTGCTTTTGAGTGTATTCATTACAGCATTCAGCACAAAGCTCTTCAAAACGGAGCGATACAGCTCGATTTCTTCAGCAAGCGATGTTTTCATCAGTCGCTTCCGTGACGAATACTCCGTAAGCGGCAATATCTATTCCGATAACGTGCTGAAGCTCTATAACAGCTTTATGAATAAATATGAAATCAAGCTTTATCTCTATGACCGCGACGGAAACTGTATGCTTTCGCCTGAACAGAGCGATAACGCTCCGCTTTCAAAGGACACAATCAAAATGATTGATAATGGCAAGGTCTTTGATATAGGTGCGGATTCCGTTTCAGAATCAGAGCCGATGCTCGTTTACGGTGACCGTTTTTCAGTCAGCCAGAATTATTCCGACGAACGCACCCGGTTTTATCTTACAGCTTATGGCTCTCCGGACGAGATCAATGCGTTCACGGTAAAAATCGTTATATTCCTATGTATAATCAGTGCGGCGATACTCGCGGCGGCAGGCTTTGTCATGAAAAAGTATTATAAAAAATACCGCATTGCATCTGATGATTTTCTGCGCGTAAGCGAAAAATATTCAAAAGGAGATTTCTCTGAGCGGCTTGATATCAAAATAGGCGGCAACATCAGAGAGGTTTCAAAATATATAAACGTTCTTGCGGACTATGCTGCAAACAGCGAGGAAACAAGCAAAGTTTTCATTGCCAATGTCTCCCATGAGCTGCGTACTCCGATTACCACTATCGGCGGCTTCGTTTCGGGAATTCTCGACGGCACGATTCCAAAATCCAAAAGTCACGAATATCTCTACCTTGTTTCAAACGAAATCAAACGACTCAGTATTTTGATCAACTCCATGCTTAATATGTCACGTTTTGAATCAGGTACGCTAAAGCCGAATTTCACCGAAACCAACCTCACCGAGCTGGTCATTCAGACTGTGCTGATGTTTGAAAAGAAAATAGAGGAAAAAAACGTTGAAATAATCGGACTCGATTCTGATCGTCTTACCGCTGTTGCAGACGCTAATCTCATTCAGCAGGTAATCTATAACCTCGTAGAAAATGCGGTAAAATTCGTAAATTCCGGCGGTACAATTTCTTTTTCCTTTGAGAAAAACAACGAGGGCATCTGCATAATAGCTATCCGTAACACAGGTGAGGGACTCAAAAACGATGAAATTCAGAAAGTATTCAACCGTTTCTATAAAACCGATGCTTCACGCGGCAAGGATAAAACAGGACTCGGGCTCGGTCTTTCGATTTCAAGAAAGATCGTTCATCTCCACAATGGTCATATCGTTGTAAAAAGCGTGTACGGCGAGTATACCGAATTTTCAATTCAGATTCCCGAAAAACAGGATTAAGTCAATACCGCACAGAACTTTTGCTGAAGATACTAAAAATATGCAGGCAGATCCGGTACAAAACCGAACGGTATGCTTTGTGAAGCGTAACCTTAACTATATCGGAAATAAAATCCCTGGAAAGACCGAATGAACAAAATGAAAGGAATTAATTATGGACGAAAAAGATAATATTTTTCCGGATAATAATACAGAAAGTCTGCCGGATGAACAGTCCGGAACAGAAACTGAAACACCCGATGCAGAAACACAGCCTAAATATGACGCTTTTATGTTTGAGCCTATCGGATTCGAGGAGCTTGAACGTCAGCAGGCTGAACAGGCCGCCGCTGAACAGCTTGAAAAAAAGCGCAGACTCCGCAGCGACCGTATAATTGTCACATTTCTGATTGTCATTTTTATATGTACAATTGGTTTATGCTGCTTTGCAATTGTCAGCGGCAGAAACGGCGGCTCAAATCCGTTCGGATTCGGTAATTCATCCAAAAACAAGGTTATCCTTTACCGCGAGGACAAACCGTATAACCCTGCGGACGACGAAAACTACAAGGACGAAAACGGCAAATATTCAACTATCGGAGTTGCTGCCGTCGTAAGACCGTCAATCGTCGAAATCTATACTTATTCCGACTCTGCTCACTCAACTCTTTTAGGCACAGGTTCGGGAATCATTCTTTCGGATGACGGCTATATTCTCACAAACGCTCACGTCCTTCAATCGGACGGCTATCATGTTGTAATTACCTCCGACGACAGGCAATTCGATGCAAAAATAGTCGGACGGGACACAAAGACTGACATCGCTATCATCAAGATCAGCGCATCTAAACTCCAGCCTGCCGTGCTTGGCAATTCCGACGATGTTGTTGTCGGCGAGCAGGTTATGGCTATCGGCAATCCTGCCGGATTGTCCGGCTCGGTTACGGACGGTATAGTTTCGGCGGTCGGACGCAGAATCAAGTCTGATTCAACCGGATTTGAAATGAACTGTATTCAGACCAATGCTGATATTAGTCCCGGAAACTCCGGCGGCGCACTTGTAAATATGTACGGACAGGTTATTGGTATCACTTCGTCGAAATACGTCAGCTCTCTCTATGAGGGACTCGGCTTCGCAATAACAATTAACGATGCTATGCCTATAATGGAAGAACTCATGAATCAGGGCTACGTTTCAGACAGATTCAGGATTGGAATTCAGCTTATCGATATGAGCACCGATTTGAAACGTGACGCAATTGAGGAAGAACTTGGCTTTGAACTCCCTGAGGATTTCAAAGGCATATACATTGCCGAAATTTCTGATGACTGCGACATCGCCAGCACCGAGCTTCAGCCGGGAGACTTCATAACTGCTATTAACGGAAAAAACGTATCTACTTACGATGAGCTTTACGATACTATAAGTCAGCAGTACGGTGCAGGCGACTACGTTCCTGCTGCCTGTGCAAGAGTCGATAAGGACGGTAATATCGACTGTTTCGACATTGAGTTTATGCTCATGGAGGATACCTCCGGAGATTATTAACACATGAACCGGGAAAATATCCGTTATTTATATTCATTCCCGTAGATTCTCAGGACGTTTTGAATTTACTCCGCTTATGCCTCCTGCTGCTCCCGAAAGAACGAGCCGCAGGAGACTTTTTATACTCTTTAGTCTGCCAAAAATCAGAATACATACAGCGCTCATGAACAAATAGATCATAAATCCGCATAAAGCTCCCTCTGCCGCACCATGCCTCCGCCTGTACTTACCACATACATATCCTCCCGATACTGCGCCGACAATTTCTGACGCTGCTGTAAAAAAATCGCTGTATCTCATGCTTTTTAACAAATAAAATGTCAATGCCGACGAACAAAAAACCATTCCCGTCATTATGGCAAGTCCAAACAAGCTGTATGGCAGCACTCCGAAAGAAAACCTGCGTTTTCCTTTTTTTCTGTGCCTGTGCATAAAAAACCTCCGCATAGAATTATCTGATTCAATTCTATGCGGAGGTTTTTATTTTCAGAACTCAATAACGATATTGTTTATTCCTTGTCTGCCTTTTTCTTCTTTTTCTTACCGGTACTTTCGTCGTCGACTACTGCAGCTGCAGTAACGCTCGGATCGCCGTCTTTCTTAGCAGCCGCAGCAGCAGCTTTGGCTTCTTTTGCACGCTCAACAGCAGAAGTATTTTCAGAAATTGCCCAGAGCTTTATACGCATCTTGTTGCGCTCGCCGCCTGTTTCAATCACGACATTGTCTTCGCCCTTACGCAGAACCATTCCGACAATTCCGCCGATTGTTACAATCTCGTCACCGATTTCGATATTATCCTGCATTGCTTTGGTTTCTTTCTCCTTTTTCTTCTGAGGACGAATCATGAGAAAATACATCAAAACAAAGATTATTGCCAGCGAAATGAGCATTCCCCAGCCTGAACCGCCGGTTGCCGCAGTGTTGCTTCCGGATGATGCTGTTCCGTCGGCAAAGGCTGCCAATGACGCAGCCGAAGTAACCGCAGCTGCCGACCATACTCCGAGGGCAGCCTTGAATATTCTTTTCAAATTCATAAAATTCTCTCCTGTCTGATACTGTTTCCACTTCAAAGTTTATACAGACATTGAAATGAGATTAGAACAGTATTTAAAATCATAATAAGGTAATACCGCTTGATAATAGCATTCATATTGCGGTGCTGCTCTGAATATTATACCATACTTTCAAGAGCATTTCAAGTGTTTCTTGCCGATTTCACGTAAATTTCAGAAATGCTGCACCCAAAAATGACCGTTCCCATTAAAGAGAACGGTCATTTGATTTAATCTGCTATTAAACGAGCTTGATAACAGCCATTTCAGCAGCGTCGCCGCGACGGGGACCAATCTTGATGATCTGTGTATATCCGCCGTTTCTATCTGCATACTTAGGTGAAATCTCATCAAAAAGCTTCTTGGCAACAGCTTCCTTGGTAACGTAAGCCATTACCTGACGCTTGGAGTGCAGATCGTTATTCTTACCGATAGTAATCATTTTTTCTGCTACAGCACGAACTTCCTTTGCTCTTGTAACGGTAGTTTCAATCTGACCGTTTTCAAGAAGGAAAGTTACCATGCCTCTGAGCATTGCTTTTCTATGGTCAGATGTTCTGCCCAGCTTTCTTGTACCCGGCATGTAATTCACTCCTTTTCATATCAGTGCCAAACGCACGATTTATGTTTTCGTTTGGTTTATTATTCCTCTTCGGATGAAAGGTCGAAGCCCAGTGACTGAAGCTTTTCCTTAACCTCGTCGAAGGATTTCTTTCCAAGGTTTCTAACCTTCATCATTTCTTCCTCTGACTTGTTTATCAAGTCATCAACGGTATTTATTCCGGCACGCTTCAGGCAGTTGAAAGAACGCACCGACAAATCAAGATCCTCAATAGTCATCTCAAGGATTTTTTCCTTACCCTTTTCATCCTTCTCAACAAGAACCTCAGCAAGACCAGCCTCTTCAGAAAGGTCAATAAAGAGTTTCAGATGCTCATTGAGAAGATTAGCAGCCTGTGACAAAGCTTCCTTTGCGGATACAGTTCCGTCGGTCCAAACCTCAATAGTAAGCTTGTCGTAGTCGGTAACCTGACCGAGACGAGTGTCCTCGACGGTGTAGTTTACCTTTAAAACGGGAGTATAGATGCTGTCCACGGCAATCACGTCAACGGGAAGATTAACCTGTTTCTTATTGCGCTCGGCTGAAACATATCCCCTGCCTCTGTCGATTGTGATTTCCATGTAAAGCTTTGCGTCCTTGCCCAGAGTTGCAATATGCATACCGGGATCGAGGATATTAACCTCAGAGTCGGTTTTTATATCGCCGGCAGTTACTTCGCACTCGCCTTCTGCTTCTATATAGACCGTTTTCGGGCCTTCTCCGTAGAGCTTGGCAGTAAGTCCCTTGATGCTGAGGATAATTTCGGTTACATCCTCTTTAACACCCGGGATTGTTGACAACTCATGGTGAACTGTACCGTCTTTGCCCTGAAGCTTTACGGCGGTAACAGCTACACCCGGAAGTGAGGAGAGCAGCACGCGTCGCAGGCTGTTTCCAAGTGTAATACCGTAACCACGCTCCAACGGTGCTAAAACGAATTTGCCATATTTGCCGTCGCTTTTAAGCTCGACAATGTCAATATCCGGCTTATTTATTTTTTCCAGCATAAAAACCCTCCTATTTCGCAATAACTATATATTTTAATAAACAAACTATAATTAGGCCGCTAATTATTTTGAATACAGCTCGACGATAAGCTGTTCTTCAACATCGAGGTCGATTTCTTCTCTCTGAGGAAGTCTTGCAACCTTAGCGGAAGCATCTTCCTTGTTGACCTCAAGCCACATAGGAACTGTTCTGCCGCTGTTTGCTTCAAGGATAGCCTTGAAAGCGTCTGTAGTCTTGCTCTTGTCGCAGAGGGAAACAACGTCTCCTGCCTTAACAAGGTATGAAGGAATATTTACCTTCTTGCCGTTTACTCTGAAGTGATTGTGAACAACAAGCTGTCTTGCCTGTGCTCTTGAACTTGCAAAGCCAAGTCTGTAAACAACATTGTCGAGACGGCTCTCAAGCATGATAAGGAGATTTTCACCGGCCTTACCTGTCTGCTTTGAAGCAAGCTCGAAATAATGATAGAACTGACCCTCGATAACGCCGTAATAGCGCTTTGTCATCTGCTTAGCACGAAGCTGAAGTCCGTATTCGGAGTTCTTCTTGCGGTTCATACCATGCTGACCGGGAGTGCCCTTCTTTCTCTCGTCATTTCTCTCATCGATTGCGCACTTTGATGTGTAGCATCTTTCACCCTTTAAAAAGAGCTTCTGACCCTCACGTCTGCAAAGTCTGCATACTGCACCAGTATATCTTGCCATTTCTATTACACCTCCCGTTAATCAGACACGACGTCTCTTAGGCGGACGGCATCCGTTATGCGGAATCGGAGTAACGTCCTTGATCATCTTAACCTCAAGGCCTACAGTCTGAAGCGCTCTGATAGCAGCCTCACGTCCTGCGCCGGGTCCCTTTACATAAACCTCAACGGTTTTAAGACCATGCTCCATAGCAGCCTTAGCAGCTGTCTCTGCAGCTGTCTGAGCAGCAAACGGAGTAGACTTTCTCGAACCTCTGAAGCCGAGTCCGCCTGCGCTTGCCCACGAGATTGCATTTCCCTGAGTATCGGTGATTGTTACGATTGTATTATTGAAAGTGGACTGAATATGAACTGCGCCGCTTTCGATGTTCTTACGCTCTCTGCGTCTTCTGACTGTGGTAATTTTTTTACCCTTCTGCTGTGCCAAAGCTCATAACCTCCTTACTTCTTCTTGTTAGCGATTGTCTTTACAGGGCCCTTGCGGGTTCTTGCGTTTGTCTTGGTTCTCTGACCTCTTACAGGCAGACCCTTGCGGTGACGAACGCCTCTGTAGCAGCCGATTTCAACAAGTCTCTTTATATTAAGAGCAACTTCACGGCGAAGGTCGCCCTCAACAGTGTAATGAGCATCGATATAATCACGAAGCTTAGCTACATCCTCCTCTGAAAGATCCTTAACTCTTACATCGGGGTTAACACCTGTGTTAGCGAGGATAGTTGCAGCTGTCTGACGACCGATACCGTAGATATAAGTCAAACCGATTTCGATTCTCTTATTCTTCGGAAGGTCAACACCGGATATTCTTGCCATATTGTTTTTGCACCTCCATTATTGCGCAGCCGGATTAACCCTGACGCTGCTTATGCTTTGGATTTTCGCAGATTACCATGATTCTGCCTTTACGTTTAATAACCTTGCACTTTTCACACATAGGTTTTACTGAAGGTCTGACTTTCATTGAAAATACCTCCTTTAGCGGATAAGAGCGAAAGCGCTCTGTATTGTTACTTTACTCTCCAGGTGATTCTGCCTTTCGACAAATCATAAGGCGACATTTCAAGCTTCACCTTATCACCCGGCACTATTCTGATGTAGTTCATTCTGAGCTTGCCCGAAACGTGCGAAAGCACCTCGTGACCGTTCTCCAGCTGAACCTTGAACATTGCATTCGGGAGGGCGTCGATGACGGTTCCCTCAACCTCGATTACATCTTCCTTAGACACCTAAATAACCTCCTGTCGCTCAGCTTCGCCGATTTCACGGAGAATACGTCTGAGCTTTTTATCAGTTATATCGTTTAAATCAATCACACTGTTTGTAAAAGCCAGATGCTTCGGATTTTTCCTCTTTGGCTTTGCGAGCCTGCGGGATTTTCCGTCGGCTATCAGAAAGAAGCCGTTATCTGTACCGGTGACCACGAAATATCCTCCGCAGTCTCTTCCGGCAGATGCCTTTACAACCGAGCCTGTCTTTATCTTCACAATTATCCCTCCGTCAGGGTGCTGTCAGAATGACGGGACCGTCAGGAGTTATTGCGACTGTATGCTCAAAATGAGCTGATAAAGAACCACTCTTCGTCAGAACTGTCCAGCCGTCCTTGAGAACCTTTACATCATCGCCTTTGACATTGATCATCGGCTCAATGCAGATTGTCATTCCGGCAACCAGTCTTGGACCATGACCCGGACGTCCGTAATTTGGAATCTCGGGTGATTCATGAAGCTCTCTGCCGATTCCGTGGCCGCAGTAATTTCTTACGATTCCGTAGCCTCGTGAAGAACAGTACTCTTCTACAGCATGAGAAATATCTCCGATTCTTGCGTCGACCTGTGCCTGAGCAATACCCTCATACAGGCTT
This sequence comes from Oscillospiraceae bacterium, assembly GCA_029007035.1. GTDB lineage: Bacteria > Bacillota > Clostridia > Oscillospirales > Ruminococcaceae > Ruminococcus. The sequence continues at coordinate 40,029 of JAQXHC010000041.1, read as the reverse complement.
TTCTCAGTTACATCGAGCAATGCCTTTGCTTCATCAGAAATTTTACCCACAGGAAAGGTCCAGCAGCTGTCGCCGTTGAAGCCTTTATAAACGGCTCCCGTATCGATGCTTACTATATCGCCTTCTTTAAGCCTGCGGCTTGACTTTGGGATACCGTGGATTACCTCATCATTAACTGAGATACAGGCGTGCCCCGGGAATCCGTATAAGCCTTTGAAACCGGATCTGCAGCCGTGCTTTGCGAAATAGCTGCCGATAAGATTATCAACCTCAAGGGTCGTCATACCCGGTTTTAGTTTTTCGCCCGCATACCACAGTGCGCCGCAGGTAATTCTACCTGCTTCACGCATTATGGCAAGTTCGGACTTGGATTTAATGGTTATGCTCATTGAATCATGCTCCTACAGCTGCGAGCGTCAGCTTTGAAGTATCTGCAACCTCTTCCTGACCCTCTACTGTCACAAGCTTGCCCTGCTTTTCATAATAATCCTTCAGGGGAGCAGTTTTTTCGTGATACACAGCAAGTCTTTCGAGTACGGTCTCGGGACGGTCATCCTTACGGATAATCGTAGCAGCACCGCACTTGTCACATTTACCCTCAACCTTTGAGGGCTTGTATTCAACGTGGTAGGAAGCTCCGCAGCCCTCGCAGACACGTCTGCCCGAAACTCTCTGCTTGATTGTTTCGTCGGGAACGGAAATCTCGATTACCTTGTCGATTCTGATGTTCATAGCGTCAAGAGCCTCTGCCTGAGGAACAGTTCTCGGAAAGCCGTCGAGGATAAAACCGTTTTTGCAGTCGTCCTGAGCGATTCTTTCCTTGAGGATACCAATTACGATATCATCGGAAACAAGAGCACCTGCGTCCATTGCAGCCTTTGCCTTAAGACCGTACTCTGTGCCGTTCTTTGCAGCCTCGCGGAGAATATTGCCTGTTGAAATCTGAGGAATATTCAGAGCTTCGGATACAACCTCTGCCTGAGTTCCCTTGCCTGCGCCCGGAGCGCCTAAGAAAATAAGATTCATAGTCCGAAGTCCTCCTTTATTTTAAGAAGCCCTTATGATGACGCATCATAAGCTGTGATTCAAGTGTACGTGTTGTTTCAAGCGCAACACTTACAGCGATAAGAATTGTAGTACCGCCCATTGAAAGTCTTGAAAGGTTATCGTCAGCCATACTGATGAAAATCGGAACGATTGCGATGATTCCAAGGAATACCGCACCTACAAGAGTAATCTTGGAGAGAACTCTCTGAATATAGTCCGATGTCGGCTTGCCGGGTCTGATACCGGGAATACCGCCGTTGCTCTGACGAAGATTATTGGCAATTTCAATCGGGTTATACTGGATTGAAACATAGAAGTAATTGAATGCAACGATCAGAATGAAATAGATTATTGCATACCAGATTCCTCTTGTGCTGAAGAAATTGCAGAAATGATAGTAGAATCCGCTTGTCTTTGTGGGCTGTCCGGCAAAGAGCTGGATTGTAGCAGGAAGCGACATGAATGACATAGCGAAAATGATTGGCATAACACCGCTCATGCACACCTTTACAGGAATATGTGTCTTCTGTCCGCCGTACTGCTTTCTGCCGACTACGCGCTTGGCGTACTGAATCGGAATTCTTCTTTCGGATTCGTTCATGAAAACGATGAATGCGAACTCTGCAATAATAAAGATTGCGATACCAATGGTAACGAAAAGATACGGATTCGGCTTATCCTTGGTAAGACCGATAAGATGACCTGCATCGGAAGGGAATCTTGCGGCGATACCTGCAAAAAGGATCATAGAGATACCGTTTCCGATACCCTTATCGCTGATTCTGTTTCCCATCCATACAACAAATGATGAACCTGCCGTGAAGCAAGCGATAATTACAGCAGCTGCGAAGTAACCCTGCCAGCCTGTTGTATATTCAACTGCGCCCATGGATTTTTTAAGCGTAAGGTAATATGCAAACGCCATAAATACGCTGAGCACCAGTGCAACGACAGCTGTAATTTTCTCAATCTTCTTTCTGCCCTCTTCGCCCTCGTCGCGGAGTCTTTCCAGCGGCGGAATAGCGTAAGTAAGCAGCTGCATAATGATTGACGCATTGATATACGGCGTGATTGAAAGTGCAAACACAGTTGCCTGTGAAAGCGCGCCGCCTGTCATAGTATTCAGATATTCAAGGAAGTTTCCGTTTGTAGCGTTGCTGTCCATCCATGTACGAACCATATCAACGTCGAGGAACGGAACAGTAACAGCACTTCCGAATCTGAAGATAATAATCATGAGTAATGTGTATAAAAGCTTTTTACGGATTTCGGGGACTCCCCAAGCTCTTTTCAGAGTCTGAAACACATTACATCACCTCAGCTTTCCCGCCAGCCTTCTCGATTTTCTCAATAGCGCTCTGCGAGAACTTAGCTGCCTTAACTGTAAGCTTAGCTGTAAGCTCTCCGTTGCCGAGGATCTTAATTCCGTCATTCTCCTTCTTAACGAGACCGGAAGCGATGAGCAGCTCTGTATCAACTACAGTGCCGTCCTTGAACTTATTCAAATCCGATACGTTAACGATAGAAAACTTCTTGGCAAAAATATTGTTGAATCCTCTTTTAGGGATACGTCTTGCCAGAGGCATCTGACCGCCCTCAAAGCCGATTCTTACACCGCCGCCCGAACGGGCATTCTGACCCTTGTGACCCTTGCCTGCAGTTTTGCCGTTGCCTGAGCCGTGACCTCTGCCTATACGCTTTACAGCCTTATTTGAATCGAAAGCCGGTGTTAATTCATGAATCTTCATATATGTGCACCTCCTTGCTTACGCGTCATGTACCTCAACGAGGTGAGTAATTTTTCTGATTTTCCCGTTTGTCTGCTCATTATCGGGCTGTACTGTTACATCGCCGATTTTTCTGAGGCCAAGTGACTGAGCAGTAGCAATCTGGTCTTTTTTTCTGCCGATAAGGCTCTTAACGAGCTTGATTTCCTTTGCCATGAGTTACTGCCTCCTTAACCTAATATTTCCTTAACAGTCTTGCCTCTCTTTGCAGCAACTTCCTTAGCAGTTGTGCATTCTGTAAGACCGTTGATTGTAGCTCTTACCACGTTGCAGGGATTGTTGGAACGAAGTGACTTTGTTCTGATATCCTTAATACCTGCTGCCTCGATTACCGCACGGACAGGACCGCCTGCGATAACACCGGTACCGGGAGCAGCGGGCTTCATAAGAACTCTGCCTGCACCGAACGCACCGATAATTTCGTGAGGAATGGTAGTTCCCTTGAGATTAACCTTTCTGAGGTTCTTCTTTGCGTCCTCGATACCCTTGCGGATAGCGTCCGGAACTTCTCCCGACTTTCCGAGACCGAAGCCGACTGTACCGTTTCCGTCGCCAACTACAACGAGTGCGGCGAATTTCATGATACGGCCGCCCTTAACGGTTTTTGAAACGCGGTTGATAGCGACAACCTTTTCAACGAGCTCCTGAGCCTGTGTTTCATTATTAGCCATCATTTTACCTCCCTCTTAGAAATTGAGTCCGTTTTCACGCGCGCCCTCAGCAAGCTCCTTAACGCGGCCGTGATAGAGGTAGCCGCCTCTGTCGAAAACAACCTCGCTGATTCCCTTTGCAGCGGCATTCTTAGCAATCATTTCGCCGACCTTGCGAGCACCCTCGACGTTGCCGCCGTTGCCCTCGAAGCCTTTGTCCATGCTTGATGCCGAAGCAAGAGTAACGCCGTTTACATCATCGATAATCTGAGCATAGATGTGCTTTGTTGAACGGAACACATTGAGACGGGGACGCTCAGGGGTGCCTGAAATCTTAGCACGAACTCTGCGGTGTCTCTTTAATCTTGCCTTATTGCTGTCAATTTTCTTAATCATAGCAATTTGCTCCTTCTAATTACTTCTTGCCCTTACCGGCCTTACCTTCCTTGCGGATGATGTGCTCGCCGGCATATCTGATACCCTTGCCCTTATACGGCTCAGGCGGACGCTTTTCACGAATTTCAGCTGCAAACTGACCTACAGCCTGCTTGTCGATACCGCTTACCACGATCTTGTTTGGCTGAGGAACATCAAGCTTGATTGAAGCTGTTTCCTCGATTACAACAGGATGTGAGAAACCAAGGTTGAGATTAACCTTGTTGCCGCTCTTTGCAGCACGGTAGCCGACACCCTCAATCTCGAGAGTTTTTGAGTAACCGTTTGTTACACCCTCAACCATGTTGGCAATAAGGGTTCTTGTAAGACCGTGAAGTGAACGATGCTTTTTATCATCGCTGGGTCTTGTTACGTTGATAACGCCTTCAGCAACCTCAATGCCGAGCTCTGTGCTGAACTGCTTTGTAAGCTCGCCCTTAGGTCCCTTGACTGTGATGCAGTTGTTGTCGTTCTTAACCTCTACACCTGCGGGTACGCTAATAGGCATTCTACCGATTCTTGACATATCAGCTTCCTCCTTACCAGATGTATGCGAGAACCTCGCCGCCAACGTTAAGCTCTCTTGCTTTCTTGTCGGTTACGATTCCCTTTGAGGTTGAAACGATTGCGATGCCAAGGCCTTTTCTGACCTTGGGCATATCTGCGCAGCTTGAGTAGATACGCAGACCGGGCTTTGAAACTCTGCGTAAGCCCGTAATAACCGGTGACTTGTTGTCGCCGTATTTAAGCGTGATTCTGATAACACCCTGCTTACCGTCTTCGATGATCTGGAAGCCCTTTACATAGCCCTCGTCAACGAGAATCTGTGTGATAGCCTTCTTAACATTTGAAGCGGGAACGTCAACTGTGGCGTGCTTTGCAGTATTCGCATTACGAATTCTTGTTAAAAGATCTGCTATTGTATCAGTGATTTGCATGCCGAATGACCTCCTTTTTGTATTTTACCAGCTTGCCTTCTTAACACCCGGAATCTGACCGTCGTGTGCAAGCTCTCTGAAACATATACGGCAGATGCCGAACTTTCTGAGATATGCGTGCGGTCTGCCACAAATCTTGCATCTGTTATATGCTCTTGTGGAATACTTGGGAGTTCTCTGCTGCTTGTTTATCATTGCCTTCTTAGCCATTTAAAAATCCTCCCTGATTACTTAGCGAACGGAGCGCCCATAAGGGTAAGGAGCTCTTTAGCTTCTTCATCGGTCTGAGCCGTTGTAATGAAGTTGATATCCATTCCGCGAACCTTGTCGATCTTATCATACTCGATTTCGGGGAAGATAAGCTGCTCCTTGATACCTGTTGAGTAGTTGCCCTTGCCGTCGAATGAATTTCCGTTGATACCTCTGAAGTCACGAACACGCGGGAAAGCAATGTTAAAGAGCTTATATACGAATTCGTACATTCTTTCGCCTCTGAGAGTAACCTTAACGCCGATTGGCATTCCCTCACGAAGCTTGAAGTTAGCAACCGACTTCTTAGCTCTGCAGACTACGGGCTGCTGACCTGTAATAGCAGCGAGGTCAGTCTTGATAGCGTCGATAACCTTGGCATTATCCTTTGCTTCGCCTGCACCAACGTTGATAACAACCTTGTCAAGCTTAGGAATCTGCATAACGCTCTTGTAGCCGAATTTCTTCATCATTGCAGGAGCAACGGTGCTATTGTAATAATCCTTTAATGTAGCCATGTCGTTTCTCCTTCTTAATTAGTTGAATGACTTGCCGCATTTCTTGCAAACACGGAGCTTAGTCTTTTTGTCGCCGTCTGTTTCAACAACGTGACCTACTCTTGTAGGCTTGCCGCACTTAGGGCATACAAGCTGAACCTTTGAAGCATAAACAGGAGCTTCTGTCTTGATGATTCCGCCCTTTTCACCCATTCTTGTAGGCTTAACGTGCTTTGTGATTACGTTGATTCCCTCAACGATTACCTTGTCCTCCTTGGGGCTGACTTCAACGACCTTACCGGTCTTTCTGTCGCCGTTCTTTTCGAACTTATCCTCGTACTTGCCGGTGAGAAGGATTACGGTATCACCTGTTTTAACGTGAACTTTACTCATAATCTTTTTGCACCTCCATCAAAGTACTTCGGGAGCGAGGCTGAGGATTTTTGTATACTCCTTTTCGCGGAGCTCCTTAGCAACAGGTCCGAAAATACGGGTTCCCTTAGGGTTCTTGTCTTCCTTAATAATAACAGCAGCGTTCTCATCGAAACGAATATAAGTTCCGTCCTCTCTTCTGAGACCCTTTGCTGAACGAACGATAACTGCCTTTACAACATCGCCCTTCTTTACAACGCCTCCGGGTGTTGCTTTCTTAACAGAAGCAACCACAACGTCTCCGATATTTGCATATCTTCTGCGTGTGCCTCCCAGAACTCTGATACACATAAGCTCCTTGGCTCCGGTGTTATCAGCGACTTTAAGATAAGTCTGCATCTGTATCACAGCGAGTTCCTCCTTTCAAGCATTAAGCTTCTATCAAAAATTACTTAGCTCTTTCGAGAATATTTGTAACACGCCATCTCTTATCCTTTGAAAGCGGACGTGTTTCCATAACCTCAACGCGGTCACCGATTCTGCACTCATTCTTCTCGTCGTGAGCCTTGAGCTTAACGGTGCGCTTGATGATTTTCTTATAAAGCGGGTGTTTAACGTTATCAACGATAGCAACTACGACGGTTTTATCCATCTTATCGCTTACAACCTTACCTACTCTTGTTTTTCTAAGGTTTCTCTCAGTAGACATTAGCTAAATCCTCCCTTTCTTACTGCTGCGCAAGCTCTGCAGCGCGCAGAGTTGTTTTAATGCGGGCAATATCCTTCTTTACAGCCTTGATTCTTGCTGTATTGTCGAGCTGATTTACTGCAAGCTGGAAGCGAAGGTTGAAGAGCTCTTCCTTCAGGCTTACAAGCTGCTGATTCATCTCGTCAACTGACATTTCTTTAATCTCAGATGCCTTCATTACTGCTCTCCTCCTTCTTCCTTAGCTACAAACTTGCACTTGATGGGGAGCTTATGCATTGCGAGACGCATAGCCTCTCTTGCGGTTTCCTCGGGAACGCCCTTGATTTCAAAGAGCACTCTGCCGGGCTTAACAACCGCTACCCAATACTCAGGTGAACCTTTACCGGAACCCATTCGTGTTTCAGCAGGCTTTTCTGTGATAGGCTTGTCGGGGAAAATCTTGATCCAGACCTGACCGCCTCTCTTGATATAACGTGTCATAGCGATACGGGCGGACTCGATCTGGTTGGAGGTAATCCATGCAGGCTCAAGTGCCTGAAGACCGTAATCGCCGTAAGTTACCTTGTTTCCTCTGTATGCCTTACCCTTAAGACGTCCTCTGTGGACTCTGCGGTATTTAACTCTCTTTGGAAGCAGCATTATCGGTTACCTCCTTCTCTTTTAGCGTCGCGGTTGAAATTTCTTCCGCCGCGTCTGTTACCGTCACGTCTGTCGTCGCGGCGGCGTCTGTCGTTATTTCTGGGTTCGTTTTTACGCTCGATCTTCTCTCTCTTCTCGGCAGCCTTAGCAGCGTCGCCCTTGAGAACCTCGCCCTTGTAAATCCAAACCTTAACGCCGATTTTACCGTAGGTTGTATCAGCCTCGGCAAAGCCGTAATCGATATCTGCACGGATTGTCTGAAGCGGAATTGTACCCTCGTGGTAGCTTTCACTTCTTGCGATTTCAGCTCCGGCAAGTCTGCCTGAAACCTTAACCTTGATACCCTTTGCGCCGAGTCTCATGGTTCTGCCGATAGACTGCTTCATAGCACGTCTGAATGAAACTCTGTTCTCGAGGTCGAGAGCAATTTTCTCGGCTACGAGCTGCGAACTCAGATCAGGCTGCTTAACTTCGATTATATTGATGAAAACCTGTTTCTTCATCATAGCCTCGAGCTGAACTCTAAGCTTTTCAATTTCAGCACCGCCTCTGCCGATTACGATACCCGGCTTAGCGCAGTGAATGTGGATTCTAACCTTATCGGCGAAACGCTCGATTTCGATTCTCGGAACACCTGCTGCATACAAGCTCTTCTTAATGAAGTTACGAACATTGTAGTCCTCAACAAGAGTGTCGCCGAAATCTGCCTTATTGGCATACCAGCGTGAATCCCAATCTTTAATAACGCCGACACGAAGACCGTGCGGATTAACTTTCTGGCCCATTATTCAAACCTCCTTGGGATTATTCTTTTTCTTTAAGAACAACTGTAATGTGTGATGTTCTCTTTAAAATTCTAAATGCTCTGCCCTGTGCTCTTGGCATGATTCTCTTCATGATAGGACCCGGTGTTACGAAGCACTCTGCAACGTAGAGGTTATCCTTATCCATGCTGAAGTTATTCTCAGCGTTAGCCATAGCGGACTTTACAAGCTTAGCAACGATAGGACTTGCAGCCTTCGGAGTAAGGTCCAAGTTAGCCAAAGCGAGGTCAACAGGCTTATTTCTGATCAAATCAAGAACAATCTGTACCTTTCTCGGCGATATACGAGCATTTCTCAAATAAGCTCTTGCTTCCATCTGAACTCCTCCTTCCGCTTATTTCTTACCGTTGTTTGATGTCTTTGAGCCTGCGTGACCCTTGTAGGTTCTTGTAGGTGCAAACTCGCCGAGCTTATGACCAACCATATCCTCTGTTACGTATACCGGAACGTGCTTGCGTCCGTCGTGAACAGCGAATGTATGACCAACGAAATCAGGGAAAATCGTTGAAGAACGGCTCCATGTCTTAAGAACCTTCTTTTCGCCTGCTTCATTCATTGCCACAACCCTCTTAAGGAGAACTTCCTGGACATAAGGGCCCTTTTTAATGCTTCTGCTCATTAGCTTGTTCCTCCTTTCAGATTATTTGCCGTTGCGGCGCTTTACGATAAATTTATCGGTTCTGTGATGCTTTTTACGAGTCTTGTAACCGAGTGCCGGCTTACCCCAAGGTGTAACAGGTCCAGGACGTCCGATAGGCGATTTACCCTCACCACCGCCGTGCGGATGGTCATTCGGGTTCATAACGGAACCTCTTACAGTAGGTCTCCAGCCCATGTTGCGGACTCTGCCTGCTTTACCGTAGTTTACGTTTTCGTGATCGAGGTTTGAAACCTGACCGATTGTTGCCTTACAGCCGATTGCGATCTTTCTCATCTCGCCGGAGGGAAGTCTTACAAGTGCATAAGCGCCTTCCTTACCCATGAGCTGAGCCTGATTTCCTGCGCTTCTTACGAGCTGAGCGCCCTTGCCGGGATAAAGCTCGATAGCGTGGATAAAGGTACCAACCGGAATATCAGCAAGCTTGAGAGCGTTACCGGGTTTGATATCAGCGTCTTCACCGGATTCGATCTTGTCGCCGACCTTAAGTCCGTTGGGAGCGAGGATGTATCTCTTCTCGCCGTCCTCGTACTGAACGAGAGCGATAAATGCGCTTCTGTTCGGGTCGTATTCAAGAGTAAGAACGGTAGCAACCATATTGTCTTTATTACGCTTGAAATCGATAATACGATATTTTCTTCTGTTTCCGCCGCCTCTGTGACGAACGGTAATTCTGCCGTAGCTGTTTCTTCCCGACTTTTTCTTCATAGGTTCGAGAAGGCTCTTTTCCGGCTCAACCTTTGACAGCTGCGAGTAATCGGTAACAGTCATCTGACGTCTCGACGGTGTCGTAGGCTTATAGGTCTTAATTGCCATTTATTTCACTCCTTAAATGCGTTTTTGCGGGAGCATTACTCCCATACTTGTCCGGGTGTTCGGCTTAATACATTCCGTCGAAGAATTCAATTGACTTTGAATCCTCTGTAAGAGTAACAATAGCCTTCTTCCAGTCGGACTTCTTGCCGATGAATCTGCCTACGCGCTTTGTGCGTCCTGTGCAGTTCATGGTGTTGACCTTAGCCACCTTAACTCCGAAGAGTTTTTCAACGGCGGACTTGATTTCGGTCTTGTTGGCGTCCGTAGCAACCTTAAAGGTGTACTTGCCTGCCTGAAGTCCGTCCATGCTCTTTTCGGTAATAACGGGCTTTAAGATAATATCCTGGGGCGCTTTCATTATGCGTACACCTCCTCGATTTTTCCAACGGCATTCTTAACAACGATGAACTTGTCATAGTTGAGAATATCGTATACATTAAGAGTGTTTACAGCGGCAGTCTTAACACCGGGGATGTTAGCTGCGCTTTTGATTACCTTGTCGTCAGCCTCTGCGGTAACGATGAGAGCCTTGCCCTCAACTCCGAGAGCCTTGAGCATATCAACAACAGTCTTTGTCTTATATCCCTCAAGCTCAAGAGAATCAAGAACGATCATGTTATTGTCGATAACCTTTGTGGAAAGAGCAGACTTCATAGCAAGTCTTCTAACCTTTTTATTGAGTGTATAGCTGTAATCTCTTGGCTTAGGTCCGAGAGCAACTCCGCCGTGATACCACTGAGGAGCACGTGTTGAGCCCTGTCTTGCATGGCCGGTGCCCTTCTGTCTCCAGGGCTTTCTTCCGCCGCCGCTTACTTCTGTACGAGTAAGAGTTGACTGTGTGCCCTGTCTCTGATTAGCGAGATAATTAACGACCATAGCGTGCATAACAGCTTCATTCGGAGTAACACCGAAAACAGCATCGGAAAGCTCTGTCTCCGAAACCTGCTTGCCGGTCATATCAAATACTGAAATTGTAGACATTTATGCTTCCTCCTTCCTCAAGCCTTTACGCTGTCAACGATATAAACGATTCCGCCCTTAGGGCCGGGAACTGCACCCTTGATAGCAATGAGATTGTTTTCTGCGTCTATCTTAACAACTTCGAGATTCTGAACGGTTACCTGCTCAGCACCCATGTGACCTGCCATGCCCTTGCCCTTGTAAATTCTTGAAGGTGAAGAGCAGGCACCCATTGAACCTGCCTGTCTGTGAACAGGACCGGTACCGTGAGTTTCCTTAAGTCTGTGCTGATTGTGGCGCTTGATTGCACCGGCGAATCCCTTACCTTTGCTTGTGCCGACAACATCGATCGAATCGCCGACTGCAAAAATATCAGCCTTTACAATGTCTCCTACGTTAAGAGCATCACAGTCGTCAAGTCTGAACTCTTTGAGAGTTGCCTTGTAAGCAACATCGCTCTTATCGAAGTGACCTTTCATAGGCTTGTTCATTCTCTGAACCTTTACATCACCGTAGCCAAGCTGGAGAGCTGCATAGCCGTCGTTCTCAACAGTCTTCTTCTGAACAACAACGCAGGGACCTGCTTCAACTACTGTTACGGGAATAACCTTTCCCGACTCGTCGAAAATCTGTGTCATACCGATTTTCTTGCCGATAATGCCTTTCTGCATTTTCATTTCCTCCTTAGGTTATTGGTTGAATAAATCAACGTGACCGGCGGACTACCGCCATTCCGCGTCCCACCGCGGTATTCCGGGCGCGTGTACGGAATTACTTAACTTCCATTACAACGTCTACGCCTGCAGGGATTTCAAGCTTATCGAGAGCAACGGTTGTCTTCTCTGTAGGACGGATAACGTCTACGAGCCTCTTGTGAGTTCTCATCTCGAACTGCTCGCGGCTGTCCTTGTACTTGTGAACAGCACGAAGGATAGTAACAACTTCCTTGTCGGTCGGGAGCGGGATAGGACCCGAAACTCTTGCACCGCTTCTCTTGGCTGCCTCGACGATCTTAGCTGCTGCAATATCAACAGTAGCGTGATCGTAGCCCTTGATCTTGAATCTGATTTTTTCGTTGACTGCCATTTATTTCGCCTCCTCAGGGATATTTTATGGGGGCTGAGAAACAACTCTCAATCTGAGATAACACGTTTCCGTGTGTTTCATGCCGTATCCGATAAAAAAAGCTCGAAAAACCATTGTTTTCCGAGTAATCAGACGTGCACGCACAATGAGGGTATACCGACACATACGCAAGCTGTGCCGCAAATCAACCACAAACTGTGTTCGCTATCTCAATCGCCCGGTTTAAAATCGGACATACTCCACGGAAATTACCCGGCACACCGCCGGCAACCTTCCGTTTCAACGCATATCTTCTGCAGTCAGTACAGCATTTGCCGCACTCAACAGTGATAATTATACCACTATTCGCCGCACATTGCAACACTTTGCTCGAGAAACGCTTGTAAATTTTTAATGAATAAATATTATGTTTTATCTTTATCGCTTGCTGAACTCTGCTCAGTATATCATATATAATAGTATATCAGATTAAAAGCGCAGTCCCAAATTGAGACTGCGCCAAATCGAAAACTTTTTACGCCCCAGATTCAGCACAAAATCATGCAGTATTCTTGTGCGGTGCCGCGTTAATCAGACTTTCGGAAGTTTATCGGTTGAAGCCTTGATATCCGCGTCTGTCGGAATGTAATCGGTCATCTTGCCGTCATTGAACTTCTCATAAGCATACATATCAAAATATCCCGTACCTGTAAGACCGAAAAGAATAGTCTTTTCTTCGCCTGTCTCCTTGCATTTGAGAGCTTCATCAATAGCTGCCTTAATGGCATGGCTGCTTTCGGGTGCCGGGAGTATGCCCTCAACTCTTGCAAATCGTGTAGCTGCTTCAAACACAGCAGTCTGCTCTACGGAAACGGCTTCCATGAGCTTCTGGTCATACAGCTCAGAGAGAATTGCGCTCATACCATGATAGCGAAGTCCGCCGGCATGGTTCGGAGACGGCATGAAGCTGCTGCCAAGGGTATACATCTTCTGAAGCGGGCAAACTGCACCTGTGTCACAGAAATCATAAGCGTAAACGCCTCTTGTAAGGCTCGGACACGAAGCAGGCTCAACCGCAATAAATCTGTAATCAGCCTCGCCTCTGAGCTTTTCTCCCATAAACGGGGAAATAAGTCCGCCAAGATTTGAACCGCCGCCTGCACAGCCGATGATTATATCCGGCTTAATACCATACTTATCCATAGCGATTTTCGATTCAAGACCAATAACAGACTGATGAAGCAGAACCTGTGAAAGCACGCTTCCAAGGACGTAACGGTATCCTTCCTGTGAGGTCGCAGCTTCGACTGCCTCGGAAATCGCACATCCGAGACTTCCGTTTGTATTTGGGAATTCAGCGTTGATTTTTCTTCCGACAGCTGTATCCATGGACGGCGAGGGTGTGACATTCGCGCCGTACGTTCTCATAACCTCGCGTCTGAACGGCTTCTGTTCATATGAAACCTTTACCATGTAAACCTGACAGTCAAGTCCGAAATACGAGCACGCCATTGAAAGCGCAGTACCCCACTGACCGGCTCCGGTCTCGGTCGTAACGCCCTTGAGTCCCTGTTTTTTTGCGTAATATGCCTGAGCAATCGCGGAATTGAGCTTATGGCTTCCGCTTGTGTTGTTTCCCTCAAATTTATAGTAAATTTTCGCCGGAGTATCAAGAGCCTTTTCAAGGCAATATGCACGCACCAGCGGCGAAGGACGGTACATCTTATAAAAATTCTGTATTTCTTCGGGAATGTCAATATACGGTGATGTGTCGTCAAGCTCCTGTGCCACAAGCTCGTCGCAGAAAACATGGCAAAGCTCCTCAGCCGTTACGGGTTTGAGGGTTGCCGGATTGAGCATAGGCGCAGGCTTTTTTTTCATATCCGCGCGCACATTATACCACTGCTTCGGCATTTCGGATTCCTCAAGATAAATTTTGTAAGGGATTTTTTCGTTTGACATAAAAATTACTCCTTTCGGTTTCGGAACGGAGAAAACAAAAAGTCTCTGTTCCGACAATCATAATGCCGGGACAGAGACTGAATAATCCAACTCTGCGGTGCCACCCTGCTTGACGCAATGCGTCCACTCAAAATGTGTACTGACATACACTGATTCCCTTAACGCAGAATCACAGCGTCTCGCCTACATGAGCAATGCTCTGTTCAACTCGCCCTCGGAAGCCCATTCACCGCTGCAACTATACCGGTTTTCACCATACACCGGCTCTCTGAAATAATCCATCAGCAGTTACTTACTCTTCTTCATCGGTTTACTTTTATATAATATCATATTTATTTTAAAATGTCAACAGTTTTTTAAATTACACCGGATTTCTTTGAAAATCAATTCTCCCATGCGTTTCCAAAAAGGGACGCTGTTCCTACGGTATACTACTCAGGCTTACACAAATATACGAACAAGCACTCCTGTAACGAAAAAAATTTTCAAAAACCCCTTTTCTTTTCCGCAAAAAAATGCTACAATAGAAGAGTTATTTGTTATTTTTCGCATTGACGCTGTGATATCTCTCACGGGTGCGGGCAATGCTGTCCTCGCTGAGCTTTATAAGATTTAGCAGCGACGATGAATACTGCGAATAGTCCTTTGAGAGTGTTGCAGTTGTAAGATAAAGAGTATCAAAATTTGTCACACAGTCATTACCGTCAAGAGCAATCCCACAGGAAGCAGCTTTTATGTCCGATTCGCTCATGGAAACAATAGCATTTGCACTGTCGTTGGCAATAACCTTCGGAATTTTGAAAAGTTTCTGGTCATTATGCGGATTGGCATTATATATAATTCTGAAAAGCTTGTACACCGACAGCATCAGATATGACGAAACCTGCTTGATAAGCGTAATGCTGTTGGCTTTCTGTGCAAGACCGAAAAGCAGACTAATAGAATTATTTATAATACGGCGGTTGAAATTGATAATCTCCGGAGATGGCATTTTGTTATTGCCGTCATCATCGGGAATATCATCTATAGTAATGGTTTTGCCCTCGGGTTCGGGAGTTCTTCCAAGCAGATAGTCACATGATACATTGTAATAGTCGGCAATTTTCACAAGAAAATTCAGTCCGCATTCCCGGATTCCCTTTTCGTAGTGCGATAGCAATGCCTGAGAAATGCCCAGATCGGCAGCCGCCTGCTTCTGACTGATATGCCGTTCTTTTCTTTGCAGGGTTATGATTCTTGCGAAATCGGAATTCATTGTATTTTCCTCCTGTATAATTCAAATCGATTACTGACTCATATTATTATAATACATTTTGTATAATTTGTAAATATGGCGAAACATGGGAAAACAGAAGAAAAACGGCTGCTTTTTCGTCGGTTTTACCAAGAGTTAAAAAAACAAGTGTGTTTTTTGTGCATTATTACATACTGCTTTGCCAATGATTAGCGCATTGCAGCGGAAAGGAGCTTTTATGAAAGGATACAGGATCAGCCTGCTTCGGCACGGAACAACCGAAGCAAACGAAAAAAACATCTACATAGGCAGAACAGACCTCCCGCTTTCGGACAAGGGTGCAAGCGAACTCTGCGCCAAAATGGACGAATTTGAATATCCATCGGTTCACAGGGTATATTCTTCACCGCTTAAAAGGTGTACAGAAACGGCGGAAATCATTTTTCCATCCACGGAAATGTGTACTGTGGATGACCTCCGTGAGCTTGATATGGGCGAATTTGAAAATAAGTCCGTAGCAGAGCTTATCAATCGCGACGACTATAAAAAATGGCTCGAGGGAGGCAAAGATAACCGTCCCCCAAAGGGCGAAAGCCTTGAGGAGCTGACCGCACGAACTTACAAAGCTCTCCATGAGATAATCATGGACATGATGAACGATGGAATCACTCACAGTGCGGTTATCACTCACGGCGGAATTATTTCCAATATGCTATCATGCTTCGGAATCCCAAAATACGACGCGAAATACCTTAACGCAGCTCCGGGTGAAGGCTTTGAGATTATTGTCACCGCTCAGATGTGGCTTACGTCTCAGGCATTTGAAATTCTCGGACTGTGTCCATACGAGAGGATTCCCGAAGCCGACGAATATCAGATAATCGAATAAAATATCCATTTCCGATTCATACTGTTTAAGACAACACTTCACCAAACACACCGCTCGGGTTTGTACCGAATCTGCCTGAATCTTCAGTGCAGGCCCTGTGCGGTATTGCCTTAATGGAACAAATCGGAAAGGTCGCGGAAAATATGAAACTCAGGAAAATAATCGGTTACTCGGACAAGCTCCTAAGAGGACAAAGAATGCGTCTCACATTGCTGTGTGCCGCGCTCGCCGGAGCGGAGCTTCTTTTCCGTCTGTCGGAAGCTTCGGTTTACGGAATCATGCTGTATTTCGGAAAACTGCAGCCTGCTGAGCTGTTCTCGGACCGCAGCCCGATTAAGCTGATTTCAGCGGCAGGATTTACGATTATGCGCTATGCCGTAACTGCTCCGCTGATTTATGCCGCCGCCTACAGGACAACAGGAATCTGCACTGATAACAGAAAAATGAGAGACGCTCCGCTTTCGGGAATTATCCTCAGCCGACAGCGTTTCAGACGAAGTATCGGTTCGCTTCTGATTTCAAAGGCGGTGGGAGCTGTGTTATGCATTCCGGCAATTTTCTTCGGAACGACAGCAGTCCGTATAATCTCAGACGGCACAGATAGTCCGGCTGCGCTTTTTATGGCAGTTCACGGCGCGGCTATGACCGTTTTTTCCGCAGGACTCTGGGTATGGGCGAAGCTTGCACTGATGTGCGTGCCATATATCATGGTGAGAAATACCGAAATATCATCATTCACTGCTGCCCGTGATGCCTTTCGCTTAGTTAAGGGGCGCAGAGGCAGTCTGCTGAAAATCATATTATTCTACGCTCCGCAGGGAATTTTTATTTTTACCGCTCCCCTTGCAATGACAGGAATTTTCTCAGCCGCAGCGCTTTGCACCGATATTTTTATAAAGGAGGACGAGTACCTTGAAAGAAATGACAATGACTGTAGATTCAAGCGTCCCCGTCACGCTCCAGTCATTTCTGCATGGACGGAAGGGATTTTCAAAAAGGCTTCTGACCCGACTGAAACGCACTGATATGGGAATTACCCGAAACGGCAGCATTGTCCGAAGCATTGATATTGTTTATCCCGGAGACGAGATCGTCATCAGAACTGAGGACACCAGTCTGCTTGAACCAAATCACGACCTGAAAGCAGCGGTTATATTCGAAAATGAAAACCTTGTTGTTTTTGATAAACCGCCCGGAATGCCCGTCCATCCCTCAGTCCGTCATCAGGGTGATACTCTCGGAAACCTCTTTGCGGCAATGTATCCCGATACAACCTTCCGCCCTGTAAACAGACTCGACCGCAATACCTCAGGACTTTGCATTATAGCAAAAAACGCCCATGCAGCGAATGTTCTTCAGGGCGAATGCAAAAAGGTCTACTACGCGGCTGTTCATGGACTTGTTGACGAATCAGGAACTATCGACGCCCCGATTGCAAGGCGTACAGAATCGATTATACTCCGCTGCATAAGAGACGATGGTCAGCCGTCGGTCACCCATTACAGACGTATTGCTGCAAACAGCCGTTACTCTCTTGCCGAAATCGAACTTGAAACCGGACGGACTCACCAAATCCGTGTTCATTTCTCCCATATAGGTCATCCTCTCGCGGGAGACGATTTATACGGCGGTTTACGCGACGATATACACCGTCAGGCTCTACACTGCGGCAGACTGACGTTTACCGAGCCGTTATCGGGACTGCCGGTTACTGTTAAATCGCCGATTCCCGATGAAATCCGCGCTCTGTTTCCGGGAGAAGCTGTCTGCCATTCATCCCGATAAAGTGATATTCTCTTTTTGAAATTATATTTTTTCAGAGTACAATCTAAAACAAACGGAGGAAAATAAAATGAAAAGAATTGCAAGTTTTGAGGTCGACCACACAAAATTCGGTGTCGGAATGTACATATCGCGGATTGACGGCGATGTTGTAACCTACGATGTCCGCATGGTCAGACCAAATGGCGGAGTTTATATATCAAATCCGTCACTTCACACGATTGAGCATCTCTTTGCTACCTACGCAAGGAATTCGGCTCACGGCAGCGAAATCGTCTATGTCGGACCAATGGGCTGCCGCACCGGATTTTATCTGCTTACACGCGATACAGTCAGCAGCAGCGATGCAATTGCACTCGTAAGGGACGCTTACCGCTTTATTTCGGAATATACTGATGCGATTCCCGGCTGCACAGAGGTGGAGTGCGGCAACTACAAGGAGCACGACCTTGAAGCTGCAAGACATGATGTACTCCCCTTGCTGAAAAAACTGGAGAATTATACAGTGGAAATGCTTGATTATTCATGGCATATCTCACAAAAATGAACCGATAATTTGTGCAGATTAACGAAATGTTTGTTTAATCAGAAAAAAGCTCATATTATTCGTTGTTTTTTCGGTTTAAGTTGCTATAATAATTAAAGTGTAACTGATTTGTAATCTTTTTGGCAGAATATTATCTGCCGCTGAAAGGAGCTGTTATTATGGACACGAAACATCTTGACGATGAATTTGAAGAAAACGTCAATTCGTCCGATAAAGCTGAAGCTGCAGCGGACGTAAGAGATGAAGCGGATAAGTCTGCGGACGTTTCGCACATAAGCAGTTTTCATAAGCTGCAAAGGGGATTTACTGGGGTTTTCGTTCATCTCGGACTGAGCGCTGCAAAGGTGCTCGCCCGTATCAGTCTTACACTTATCAAGGGCATAGAATTATTGTTTACAGAGCTGAGAGACCTGATCCTTGCACTGCTGAAAGGCATCTGGAAACTGATTAAGTTCATGTTTTCGCCTTTCAAAAAGCGTATGAAGCTCACCGCCGGAATGCAGCGTTCGCTCAGGAAAGCTAAAAAGGAAGGTAGAAATGCCTATGCAAAAGAGCTTTTTAAATGCGTCTGCAAATTCCTTTTCGATGAAGACGGAATGGTCTACACAGCATTCAACTACATTCTTCCGATTGTTTCAATCGCCTTTTTTGTCGCAGTTGTTCGCTACGGTTCGGGGCTTGAATATGGACTCAGCGTTGAATGCAACGGCAAAGAGGTCGGAATAATTTCCGCAGAGACGGTCTACGACGAAGCTGCCTCAGAAGTTCAGAAACGAATCTCTTATACCGATGACGCTGAGCCGATTGACTTTTCGCCTAAATTTTCGCTCCGCATCATATCTGACGATGAGCGGATAAGCTCCGCCGGTAAGCTTGCCGATGATATGCTTGCATCATCAAACAGCGAGCTGATCGAAGCCTCAGGAATTTACATCGACGGCGAATTTATCGGAGCAGTCAGAGACACCGAGCCTGTTGAAGCAGCTCTCGCGGATTTGCTTATCAACTACAAAGCAGACGGAGTTGTCCGCGACGTATCATTCAAGAATAAAATTGAATATGCCGACGGAATTTACCTTGCTGACAGTCTTATGACCGAGGACGAAGCAATCAGTCTGCTCACCTCGCAGAAACAGCGCATGGGAACATATGTCGCTCAGAAAGGCGATTCTGCCGTTGTGATCTGTCAGAAATATAACATGGACTACAGTCGCTTCAAGCTGCTGAATCCCCATATCGAAACCGAGTGCCGCGAAGGTCAGATAGTACGCGTCACCGAAACGGAAAGCTACCTGCCTATCCGCTATATCAGAGAAATGGAGACGCTTTCATTCCTCGACTACGAGACAATTGAAGTCGAAACAAGCTCGCTGAACGTGGGTTCAAGCGCAATTCTTGTCAAGGGCGAAAAGGGTGAGAAGCGGAGCAGCATTGAAATTACCTATATCGACGGAATTGAGCGGTCACGCAAGGTCGTGAAATCAGAAATCACAAAAAATCCTATCATTGAGCAAATCGGAATAGGAACATACACTGCAAGACCCGACAGTCCGAGTACAGTTCTCATGGGAAACGGTCAGTTCGGCTGGCCTGTTGACGGCGGATATGTCAGCGATACCTTTATCAGCAACCGGAATCACAAGGGACTCGACATCGCAGCTCCCGGAGGAAGCGACATTTATGCCGCAGGCGACGGAGTTGTTGTTTCCGCAGGCTGGAACAGCGGCGGTTACGGATATTTCGTAATGATTGACCATCTCGACGGCTACCAGACGGTTTATGCCCATTGCAGCGGACTTTATGTCTCCGAGGGACAAAACGTTACACGCGGTCAGCTTATCGCGGCAATCGGTTCGACAGGCGATTCCACCGGAAATCACTGCCATTTCGAGGTGCGCTATCTCGGCATGTGTTACGACCCCGCATCGTTCCTCAATACAGTTGACGCCTTTAAGGAAGACGACGGAAAAGACGACTGAAGTATCACCGCTGAATTATCCCATCTCAGAACAGTCTTTCCGTAATAAGTAATATAACGAATATGGGCGAACACAGTTCGCCCATTAGTTTCATTATACATTTACAGATAAAGCCGCTTCGTTAACAGAAGCGGCTTTATATATTACTGATATTTCGGCTCACAGGTGAGATTTACTCCGAGACGCTTGAAGATTCTCTCGTCCACAGAGGAAAGAATAACCGTAGAATGAACCTCACAGCCGCGAAGCTTTGCAATCTGATCCATAGCATTTTTTGCGTTTTCATCGGATGCGGCGCAGATTGAAAGCGCAAGCAGAGTTTCATCGGTATGCAGACGCGGATTCACATTGCCGAGATGACGTACTTTCAAATCCTGAATAGGCTCGATGACCTGCGGCGACATCAGAAGAACCTCGTCGGCAAGTCCTCCGAAATGCTTCAGTGCATTCAGCAGAAGAGCGGAAGCTGCTCCGAGAAGATTCGATGTCTTGCCGGTGATAACAGTACCGTCGGGAAGCTCCATTGCAGCAGCAGGCGCGCCTGTTTCCTGTTCTCGCTCAAGAGCCGCGCTTACAACAGTTCTGTCGTCGGCGGTAACCCCTGCCTGCTTCATGAGCAGCTCGAGCTTATAGATCTCCTCATCGGAAACGAGTCCTTTCCGGTTTTCGCAGAGTCCAACGTAATATCTGCGGATAATTTCAGCCTTTGCAGCTTCGCATACTGCATCGTCGTCAACAATACAGAAACCTGCCATATTTACGCCCATATCTGTAGGCGATTTATATGGAGATTCGCCGATGATCATCTCAAACATCGCATTGAGCACAGGGAAGATCTCAACATCGCGGTTGTAGTTGACTGTCGTCTTTCCATAGGCTTCAAGGTGGAACGGATCAATCATATTTACATCGTTAAGGTCTGAAGTAGCCGCCTCATAAGCGATATTTACCGGATGGCGGAGAGGAATATTCCATATCGGAAAAGTCTCGAACTTCGCATAGCCTGCGTTCACTCCGCGTTTATGCTCATGATAGAGCTGAGAAAGACAGGTCGCCATTTTGCCGCTTCCGGGACCGGGAGCAGTAACTACTACAAGATGGCGTGAGGTTTCGATATAATCGTTTTTTCCGTAACCCTCATCGCTGATGATCAGCTTCAGATTCGACGGGTAACCCTTTATGCTATAGTGGTGGTACACTCTGATTCCGAGCGCTTCAAGCCGCTTCTGAAAAGCGTCGGCGGAGGGCTGACCGTCATACTGGGTAAGCACAACGCTGCTTACATAAAGACCAATTTTTGTAAAGATATTAAAAAGTCTTATTACATCCGCATCATAAGTAATTCCAAGGTCGCCTCTTATTTTGTTTTTCTCGATATCTCCGGAATTTATTACAATTAAGATTTCCGCATCTTCCTTCAGCTGAAGCAGCATCTGCAGCTTGCTGTCAGGCTTGAAACCGGGAAGAACTCTCGAAGCGTGAAAATCATCGAAAAGCTTTCCGCCGAATTCGAGATAAAGCTTGTCTCCGAACTGGGCAATACGCTCTCTGATATGCTCAGACTGCATTTTCAGGTATTTATCGTTATCAAATCCTATTTTATTCATGGGTTTTACTTCCTTCTTACAATATTACACATTTTATTATATAACAATTCTGCTGAAATTGCAAGGAGTTACAGAAAAAAACATCAATCAATTTCTTTACTGCATTTGCGGCAGGCGGTATTGTCTTAACTTCAGCCCTATTTCATTACGCTTTTGTTATTGGTACGTCCAAGAATATAATCAACCGAAACATGATAGAAATCTGCCAGTATAAGAAGATGTTCAACAGGAATAGTCTGGAATCCCCTCTCATATCGTGAATATACAGTCTGACTTGTATGCAGAAGTTCGGCAATTTGCGTCTGGTTAAGATCCATATCCTCTCGTAAATCTCTTAAACGCTGAAAATACATATTTTTTATCTCCTTTTTATGTTGAAGTTTACAAATTTGTTTTTAGCACTGATTAGTACTAAAAATGTAAAAAGGCAATACAACATAAAAAACAATTCATGAAGTATTGCCCGGATTTAAGGAAAAGTAAAGGAATATTTAAACATAAATCTTTAATTTTGTAATTTCACAGAATGCTTCAAGTTCATAGCTTGGAACACAGATGCTGAAATCCTCATCTTTACCATGAATGCTTGCTGTATAAAATGGTACAACAATGTTATAACCTTTAATTCTTCCATTATTAACTTTTACACCTTGTTTTTTAAATTGGTTGACTGGTTTTTCTTGTAACCATGTAGTGAATCGAATTTTATCAGGCGTTTGAGAAAGATTGTAAAAGCTTGTTAATGGAATACCAACTGTTTGATAAACATTTGCCAAATACATATGGGTGGCATCAGAATACATCATCATCATTTCATTCTTTCCAAACCAGCCATTTGGATTACCCTTTATCCATCCAGCTGAATCCTTTTTTTGGGGAATAACTACTTCCATTAACTTTGCATCATCGGGAACATTCATTTCTATCATTGACCTTGTTGCCATTTCTTCATTTTTTCTTCGAACCGAAGGTCTGCTCATCCATGTTCCGCCAATAAATACAATCGCCCAATATCCGAAAAGTGCCATAAGACCAGTAAATAGCTCAAATGCTTCAGGCATTCCCAAAAAATCTCCACCAATCCATAATATAAGCATAATTATTGTAATAATCAATGCAATCTTTTTTATGTTTTTTTCTCTATTGTCCTGTTGTGTATTCCAATCTCGTATTTCATTTGCAATGGATGATTCATTCACTACAAAACATTCTCCTGCAATATTTGTATTTGTATTCTCAAAAATGTTTCTCATATCTTTTTATTCTCCTATGTATACTAATTTAAAAAATCAGTTATAAACCTGAAAACTTCTGATTTATCTTAGTAACCATTATACAGCAGCGCTACCGGTTTGTCAATAAAAACGCCATAGTACTTCGCATCTTAGAACCAGAAATACTATGGCTTAATCTTCTTTATGAGCGACCGTATTTTCCAACTGCTGTTTTATTCTTGCTTTTAGCAATAATTCCCACAGGATAAACTATTATCCGACAAGACCCGAACGCTCAATACCCTCGGTGAAATGCTTTTGCAGTATCGTATAGAGAATAAGTATCGGAGTGATTGAAAGCAGACAGCCTGCTTCTTTCCACACAATCTGTTCTCTGCTGCTGATCTCAACCGTTGAACTGCTGAACAGCGCCATTCTCAGCTGAGAATCGAGGTTCTGAAGCATCAGCGCAACTGTCTTGTTGTTGTTAAAGAATGTCGAGCTTACATAATAATCGTTCCAGTACCATACAACCGAGAAAAGAAATACCGTCAGAAATGCCGACGCGGCATTCGGCACCATTACCCTGATAAAGGTTTTCAGCGGTCCGCAGCCGTCAATGTACGCAGCGTCCTCAAGTTCTCTCGGCAAGCCCTTAAAGAACTGACGGAAAATCAGTATCATCAGTCCCGAGCGAATTCCGTTTGCTGTCAGCGCAGGAAGATACATCGTAGCCATTGTGTCAATCAGGTTGATTGATATCGACTCGTTAATGCCGAAATATCTGAACTGATTATAAAGCGGCAGCGATATAATCTGAGTCGGAACGAGGATCATCATAATTACAACACCGAAAAGGAATCCCTTACCCTTGAACTTAAAACGCGCAAATCCATAGCCCGTCACCGCACAGGAAAGTACCTGCACCAGCGAGCAGCCTATATTGAGAATAAGCGTATTTTTTATGGTCTCGCCAAAATCCATAGCAGTCATGGTTTCCTTGATAATTTCAAGCGTAAAATGTCTTGGAATCCACATAACCGTCGGGTCGTTCATGTCGTTTCTTTCCCTGAACGCGCAGCTTATCATGTAAATAAGAGGATATAGAATTACGAAGCTCAGTCCGAAAATAATAAGAAATCTGAACACCGGCCACACCCTATCAAGCAAGGCCTTTCTTCGCAGATAGCCTATTTCCTCTTTTGTCATGGTCTCCATGCGTATTTTTTTTGCCTGCTTTTTAGTCAATCCACCGCCAATTTCATGAGTTTTGACGTTATCAGCAGCCGATAAAGAATCTGACATATCCGGGCCTCCTTTCAGTCTACCTCATAGTAGATGAATTTATTGACAATAGCCGTTATAATCGCAACGGCAATAAGTACAATCATGAAATATATCCATGCCATTGCAGATGACATACCAAACCGCCAGTCTTGCTTAATATCAAGAATTCTCTTCATAACAAGATTTGTAGGGCTGGTAAACGAATCAATCGCCGTAAAAATAAGGTTTGCAAGGATAAACGGACTAACATAGGGGAAAGTGATTTTCCAGAAGTACTCCCATGATGTTGCTCCCTCCATCTGAGCCGCTTCCCTGGCTGAGGGAGGAATATTCTGCAATGCTGCAAGGAATATCAGTATCTGAATACCTGCGCTCCACACGATTCCGAATATATTATCGGCGACGCTCTGAATAAGAGTCGTGAGCTTTTCACTGATTCCATAAACTCCGAGGAACTGCAAAAGCTCGCCGACCAGATCGGTTGAAAACATTGTAGAGAACTGACCTGCTCCTGCATTGCCAGTTGTATCCATATCTCCGCTGATAATTTTATAAACCGGACCGGTTGCAATAATTACCGGCAGGAAGAAAATCGCTCTTGCAAAGGTTCTTCCCTTGAATTTCTGATTCAGCACAACCGCGATAAACAGTGAAAAAATCAGTATCAGCGGGGTTTTCCACAGCGTTTCAAGGAGGGTTGCTCCGAGATTTTCAGCATAGGTTCTGTCGTCCATGATAGCCGCGCTGAAATTCTCAAAGCCTACCCATTTAAGGTCGGTATGTCCCTTGCCGATCGTGACATCGTTAAACGACCATATCAGAGACGTAATCAGTGGTTTAATAAAGAAAATCAGCGTTCCGATAATCCATATTCCAATAAATCCATAGCCGTACAGCGATTTTCTTCTTTCATAGGTGAGCTTGTTTCTCGCCTTTTTTCCTGATTTTGATTCTGCACTGCTCATCAGAACGTGAATCCTCCTTTCTCTGCGATTTCCGAAAGAACGTATTTTGTTCCGTCTGCGGAAATCGTTTTGTTTTCAAGGTCGACCTCAATAACCGTACCGTTGGAATATGTTGTTGTTATAACGTCACCGTCGGTCACATAGTCTGTAATTGTACAGTCGCTTACGCCAGACAGAATTGATGAAATAAGCTTGTATTCCTCTGCCGCTGCGTTTACCCAGTTGGACTGATTTGCATAATAATAAATGTCAAAATCAGTGTCCTTCAGCTCACTTGTCTCTTCATAGAGCATATCATAGCTTAAATTGCTTCCGGAAGCCGCAGCCATAAGCAGGAGCGTTTCCGAATCCGCACTGCCGTTCAGAGCCGTTGTGGAATATGGGATAACACCGTGCATAACAATCTGATAGAAAGGTATATCTTCATCGAACATATCATAGCGGCTGGAACTGAGCGGAACGCCTGTAATATGCGAAACATACGGAAACGCATAGGCATTTGCACTGTCGGCAAGTATGCCGTTTCCGAGACTTTCATTAAGCGTTTTATAACTTTCGGCAAGCATATTCATCGCATTATATCTTGAGATATTCTTCTTTCCGTAATCGCCGTAAAGAGACGATGTCAGCGAACCTATCGATACTCCGTTAATGCCGCTGCCGCTGTAGTTTTCTGCAACCTCACTGAAAACCTCGCCAAAAAGCTCCGGCGAAAGCAGAGACATATTTTTCTTGAAGCCGTCGGGAATTCCGTATGCGCGGTCGTAACTGATAATTCTTGAATAAGCACCCGAAATACGGACTGACGTACTTGTGAAGGAATAATAGCCGTTTCCGGAAGTGAAATCGCGGTTATCCGAAACAGGATAAAGCTCGTAGCCGTTATTATCGATATAGGTCTTGAAGCTGCTGAAGTCGCTTTTTCCTCCGAGAGTTCCCGATGGCTTTGCACCGGTATCGACCTGATTTTTTATTCCGTCACTGGTCCAGTTGTTGTATGAAACGACCATATTGTCAACGCCCGATTCATTCAGCATTGTAACAATATCCTTTGCCTGAGAAAAACTCGTAATGCTTTTTTTCATTGTCACCGGAATACCCAGAACCGGTGTTTTCTTTTCAACACCGCCGTAAAGATCAAGATACATCGGAGCATTGTTCGCTTCGGATTTGACAGCCACTCCGCCCTCGCTGAGCAGATAATCTCTGTATTTGTCCGCAATATCAACGTAATCCGCGTTTTCCTCTTCAATCGGATAATAACGTACTTCAATATCATCTGATTTGATTTTGCCGCCCTCAAAAACGGTCAGCTCAACCTTATTCTTTCCCGACATATAAAACGTATCAATGTCACGGAGCATAAACGTGAAATTACAAATATTATAACTGCTGTTGGACTGCTTTGAGACCTCAGCATTGAGAATCGCATTTGAATCGCCCTTTGAAGCCACAACAAGCATTGCATTGCCGTCGTCGTTCACGATTCCGTACATCGGCAGATAGATCTGCTTCGTTACAGCTCCCTTGACATTCGGAACAGCCGTAACATCTGAGCCATAAACACGCTGAGCATACGAGCCGGTGAAAGTTCTGTCATTATTGAAACGTACAAGCGCACCGCTTCCGTCGGGAATTACGAAATATCCCTCGTCATTTATGCCTGCCGCGCCAAAGCTTCCGAGCAGAGTGATTTCGGTTGCAATGTCGTTGGAATTTTTTTCGGTAATCTCCGAAACCCTGAGACTTGCTTTCAGATGATCGTCCTCGATTGTATACTCGACTGGATAGCTTATTCCTACCTTTGGATAGGTGTATGTTACTTTTATTCCATTTGAAATGTCGCTGACCTTAGTCTCACAGTCGGAGCTGTTAGAACGCATATAGTTATGAGGCGAACGAGCGTCCACAACGCCGTATCTCAGCACGCTGGACGAACGAAGCTCACTTCTCAGTATCGGAGTCGCGATCTTGTCACGAGTTGAATCAAGAGGCGATGACCACCAGATATAGCCGTTAGACTTGTTTTCAAGTCCGATAATAGCGGTTCTGTCGTCCACAAGCATCCTGAAGCTATCGTTTTCACAGGCATACCGGAATATTCCGTATACACAGTCAAGATTTTCTCCGACCCACGCAAAGCTGTCATCTGTGGTGCTCTTGTAAAGGAGCTTTCCGTCCTCCATAACAGATGAATAGGAATATGTTCCGACAACTTCAGAGAAGTATTTGTCCATAAGCTCCAGAGTCTTTCCGTCAGCGGTTTTGAACAGATAAGCGTCGTCGATTGATGAAATAATCTCACGTGACGCTGAAACCGATGTAAGTTCATCATCAGTATAAAGCAGCCAGCGTTCTGCATCGCTTATATAAATTCTGCCGCTGTCAGTTTCGCTGTAGTCATCGAAGCTTGCCACAGCCTCGCCCGTTTCGGAGTCTATTGCAACAAGCTCTCCGATTGGTTTTAAAAGGTCAAGGTCGGCCTCGGCATCAAGTTGTTCCTGCGTAGGTTCGGCATCCCCGTCCTCAGTATCATCGGGATTGCCGCCGTGAAGCGCCCATACCTCGTCTTTATATTCCTTACTTTTATAATAGATGTCCATGCCGTCAACAGTGCCGATCTTATGGAGCAGACGTTCTGCGTCGGCAGCGGTGAGAGTCACGTCCTCCACAGTTTCCGCGATTTTAACCTCTTCCTCTTCTTCCTCGGATTCTCCGTCGGAAATCTCCTCATCAGAGGCAGAAGCAGCATCTCCGGAAAGCTCTTCCTCGTCTCCGGCAGCATGAATAGTTCCGGCTGTAGCGAGCATAGAAACTGCCAGCAAACACATCAAAAATCTTTTAATCTTTTTAGCCATATAATTCACCGCCAATCATCAGACTCTCACACGGTAGGATATTTCCGTGTAAATTGAGGAAATGAATACCCATACCTGCTGGATCAGCGAAAGCATAAGCACCAAAAGGAACAGTATGATCAGCATAGCGGCAATAGTGAGCAGAATCGCGAACACAGTCTGACCGAATGTGTACTGATGAACCGCCTTTATTGCGGAAAAAATCAGCACAACAGACCAGAGCGTTCCGATTATTTCAATAGCCTGCATGAAAACATATTCGTCACGGATGAGGAAGTGTGAAAGGAATACGTTTATGTAAATCTGTGCAATGTAGGGAATAAGGGCATACGCGCTGTAAATACAGATTTTTTTCATCGTGCCCTCTCCGTCAAGGAGTGTACAGACTGCCCAGTTTCCTACAACCCACGTTGCGAAAACGACTATGCTCTGAACGATATAAGGAATTATACTGAACGTTTTGTCATAAGATACATAAAACTGAAAGCCGTAAAGCCTGTTGTATGCAAGCTGTGCAACAAAAAGCAGAAATACGATCAGAAACGCTATTTTGAGTGAGCCGCCTTTTTTCCAGCGCAAATCCTCAAAGCCTTCAAAGGGATGCATGACAGTGTGCTTCACCCACTGCTTCTGAGTTAAATCCATCATGTCGCCTGTTCCTCCTTTCCGGCATTTTTCCGCCGCTCGTCGCGCTCGGCGATTTCAGCAGCTTCACGTGCAAGCCGTTTTTTCTTAAAATGCCTGCTCAGAATCACAAGTGCGATTATCAGCAGTATCAATACAATTATGATTTCTGTAAAATGTTCGTCAAGGAAGTCCATCCGATAGCCCTCGAATGCCTTATTGTAAATAGCCGGGGCATCGGCAAGCTTTGCATATTTCATCGCGCCTTCATAGTCGCCTGCATTGAGCAGAGCCGAAGCTACACCGATATACGCGCGGCGATAGTTGCCGTCACGTCTCAGAACCTCGTACCACGGCTCGAGTGCCTTCTCATATTGACCGGCATTATAGTATGCAGCCGCCTCATGAACGATTTCACCGAAAGAAGTCTCGGTAAATATGGTAACGGTATTCTTCATCATATCAAGAACGTAAAGATTTGCGCCCATTGATTCAAGGGCAGCAACCTGATTGAAGCCGCCTACCTGCTGCTTTGCGATTGTGCCGGTGATAAAGAGCAGATTGCAGTCCTCATCATACTGGAATATTCTTCCGGTAGTGAAGTCAAGACAGTTGATATTTCCGTCGTCAGCAATGTCAATATCACATATCTTCGTCGCATAGCTGGTATTTGTATTTGAATCGTACATCGGAGTATAGTCGCCGAAGGCAAGCTCTTTATTAGCAAAAATATTGTTTCCTGCGGAATTGAGCTTTTTAACCGTATCTGTCGTCTGAGTCGTTGAGGACGTACAGGTGAAAATAAAATCTCCCTCAATATCAAAGCTTGTTATTCCGGTGGGGATATTTCTCGCTTTATGAGCCTTTTTCGTCTCGGAAGTAAAAAGATTTTTCAGGTAGTTTCCGACGATTTCCGCTGTGGCTTCAACACGGTTTGCGCCGTAGAATCCCATGAATTCGCCGTCAGGATTGAACATAGCCGCGCCGGTGGTGATATTTCCGAGAACAATATAAACATTTCCGGCTTTATCAGCAATCACGCGCTGCGGAAGAAAAGTTTTTGTCTGATCGAACACCTCGGAAGTCGGCTTTGTAATTTCACTTATAACATTGCCGTCGAGATCGCTTATCAGAACTCTCGAATTTTCGGAATCGGCAATATACAGCCAGCCTGTCTGTTCAGACACAAAGATTCCCATCGGCTTTTTAAGTGTAGTTGTACTTCCATCGGGCATTTTAAACGAATCATAAATTTTTATAACCTCGTCAAAATCCGAATTAACCGCCACAACACGGTTATTGCCCATATCGGCGATGTAGAAAATGTTGTTGAAGTCACGGAAAATGTCCTGCGGTTCATTGAAATGACCTATCCCAAGGTCATTTCCGGTAACGGCGCGCTCAGAGATATATCCCGCCTGAGACGGGATTGCCTCTCCCCAGCGGTCGTAGTTATATACATCGTACGGCTCGTCGGCAGAGACGGCAAGCGAAGCGGCAGTACAGCTGATAACCGCAGCCGAAAATATCACTGACAAGAGTCGTTTTATTCCTTTTTTCACTTGCTTCACCCCTTAGTCCTTGATACCCGAATGAGCCATTGTTTCGATTACGTTTTTTTGTGCAATCATAAACACCACAATCGGCGGTACAAGCATGAATACAGCAGCCGCCATTGCCACGCCTGCTCGCGCAAGTCCTGATGACGCAGCCTGAGTTACAACAGTCGGCAGAGTTTTAAGCGATTCGTCAAATACAACCGTACCTGCCTGAATATTCCATGCCGCCTGAAATGCAAAGATGATCAGAGTCATAAGCGCAGGCTTCTGATTTGGCATTACTACCTGCCAGCAGATTCTGAAAAGTCCTGCACCGTCTACCTTTGCCGCTTCTATCATAGCGTCGGGCACCTGTCCGATAGACTGCCTCATCAGGAAAAGTCCCATAGGAGACGCTATCGACGGCAGAATAAGCGCCCAGTATGTGTTTATCATACCCAGCTTCGCCATAACCATATACTGCATTATGTAGATTACGTTGCTCTGATAGAGAAGCGCAACAACGATAATGCTGTTGATGATCTTACTGCCGGGGAATCTGCATTTGGCAAGCACAAATGCTGCCATTGAAGCAAATACACACTGACAGATCGTTACGGAAACGGTTACAAAAATGCTGTTGAATACATATCTTGAAAAGGGAACCTGATTGCTCTTGAGAACCTGAAACATCTGTCCGAAATTCTCGAGAGTCGGCTCTATCGCGTAGAGCTTCGGCGGAAAGATAAACAGCTCTTCAACGGGCTTTATGGACATTACAACCGCAAGATATATCGGAAGCACCATAAAAAGCCCGAGCACCAGCAGAAAGACGAAAATACCGATAGTTCCGCCGATTTTTCTGCCTGCCTGTTTGTTTGAAGCCCTGAGCCTTGCAGTATTGACCTGAGCCATTGTATTTCGCCTCCTAATCCATATACTTGCTGAGCAGCTTGCTAATCAGCTTATTCGCCACGAACATGACCACAAAGAGCACCATACATATCGCCGAAGCATAGCCCATTTCATAGCGTACCCAGCCGTAATCGTAAGCATGGGTCATAATGGTATGAGCCTTGTAGTCAGTACTTGGGAATCCGACGAGATTCTGAGCAACCGTGCCTGCTGTGAACGAGCTGACAATCTGCATAACCGCAGCGAACATGAGCTGCGGGCCCATTGAGGGAATGGTAATGTAAATAAGCTCCTGCCAGCGCGTTTTGATGCCCTCGATTGCACCTGCCTCATACTGCGAGCGGTCAATATTCTGAAAGCCTGCTCTCAGCGCAAGGAAGCCTGCTCCGAGACTTATCCACAGCTGAACCACAATTGTGACGCCAAGAACGTAATTTGAATCGGTAAGCCACTGTATCGGAGAGTTGATGAGTCCGAGATTGATGAGGAACGAGTTAATATAGCCGTAGGTATCTCCGCTGAAAATCAGCTGCCATACGGTATAGACGTTCGCCATCGACGGTGCATAGAAAATAAGAGTAAATACTGTTTTAAGTTTCGGATGAAGCTCGTTTATCAGCCACGCAAGCAGGAAACAGAGCACATAGCTTACAGGTCCGGTAAAAAGTGCGAACACAATCGTGACCCTGATCGACTGCGTGAAAATCTTATCCGAAAGGAAAAGTGTCGTGTAGTTTGACAGCCCCACAAATTTAGGAGACTGCGCCATATTAAAGTCAGTAAAACCCATAGGCAGCGACATTACAACGGGAATCACCGTAAAAATCAGAAAGAAGATCATAAACGGTGCAAGCATCGCATAACACGCCTTATTCCGCTTGACCGCAAGCCATGTATAACGGCGCTGCTCTTTGGCGGATTTTCTGCCTATATTATCCTTATCAGGCAAGTGAATTTCCTCCTTTACTGATTATCATCCGAATCACTGAGGCCGAGATTTTCGCGTTTTCTCTCAATTTCCTCGTTGATGTCGCGGTTATACCACATAAGGGTGTCACGAGGATTTTCTCCATCGTTAACAACCTCGCGGAATGCATTCATAATGTTTCTCGTTACTGCATAGGAGGACGGAATAACAGGTATTTCCACAAGCTCCTTCTGCTGAGCCGCAAGCCGCTCATACTCTCCCTTCGACCACGAAAGCTGAGCGAGCGCCTCGGTATTGGCCGTGTCGAAGCGTCCCATGGTTCCGAGCAGTCCCTCGATCTGTGTTCCGTACTCAACCTGAGTTTCAGTCTCGGTGAACCACTTGATGAACTTCCATGCGTTATCGACGTTTTTAACCTTTTTGAAAATAACTGCGCCCGTGCCGCCGGAATTTGCCGCATGGGAAACAGTTCCGTCCTCACGCAGGGTTCCCGGAACCTGACAGAAGTCCCAGAGCCCCTTGATTTCGGGTGAAGCGACGGTAAGCTGATTAAAGAATGTATAGTTGGCAATTACGATCGGATATTCGCCTGTTCTGAAACGGCTGAATGCATCGTAAGTCTGAACAAAGCTGTAATCGGTATAGAAATCTGTCCATTTTTCAAAGGCGTTGACAGCCTCAATACTGTCGAAGTTTGAAGCGGTCTGATTTGCATTATAGTAGTTTACTCCGCTCTGAAGCAGGAGCATAGCAAAGGTGTGACCTGCCTCTGTTGCCGGAGAAATATTCGCAGGCGGAAGAATCAGTCCCACATTCATATAATTTCTCTGAAGCGCAGGGAGCATATCTATCATATCATCCCATGTTTCGGGCGGTGATGTATATCCAAGCTCCGTAAGCACATCGGTCCGGTAGAACATCATCGGGAACGTCTGACTTATCGGCAGCGCATAAGTTCCGCCGTTATACGTATAAGGAGTCATGGCGTTCTCCTGAAATCTGCTTTTTGTATCCTCGAAACCTTCAAGCTCCGAAAGGTCAACAAGCAGGTCTCTTGCCGCAAGATTTACAGGAAATTCTCCTCCAAGGAAAAGAGCTACATCGGGTCCTTTGCCCGCAAGAGTAGCTTCAACGACTCCTCCGACTACAAGATTGACCGATACGGGAATATTATATTCCTGCATGAAATCGCTCTCGACCATCTCCTTAACGACCTGAGCCTGGTCACGTCCAAGGCTTACCCATACGTTGATAGCGTCCTCGCCGGTTACATCGGAAAGTGTTGTGTAGTCCTCAAAAAACGAGCCGATAAACGAATTCCAGCTGAATGCAGCAGATTTGAAGAATTTCTCCTTAGTACCTGCAAAACTCCTGTCCGAAGTTGCAAGTTCGATATAATCGACTTCAAGGGGCTGGTCGCGGTAATCGCGCATCCAGGAGGAAATCGCAGTTATGTTATCCTTTATCTGAGAGAGATAATCCGGAATCTTCAGCGGCTTCTTGACGCATTTGTCAAGAATTACGGTCATACGCTCCAGAGCCGCAGCCTCAGAGCCTGCCGTTCCGGAAAGGGACTCGATTTCGTTCTGAATGTCCTTGAGCTGCTGTGAAAGGGATGCAAATTCGTCCACAAGTCCGGGAATTTTTTCGTGTACGTAATAATCGGTGTATTTATCTGGCGACGGACCTGTAATCATAAGCACCTTGCGGTAATATGTATTCAGTTCACTGACAACCCCGTCAAGCTTGCGGAGAGAGTTACCGATTTCGCCCGGAACAGCCTCCATTGTGAACTCGTGGTCTTTGTCGGCGGTTAGGTAAATATAAATGTAGTCTCCGCCGGAGGTTTTGGGTGAAACGACATTCCAGTCTGTATCATAAAAGAAACGGACACTGTCAAGCTCCTCGCAGAGAACCTCGCCGTCAAGATAAATACGTCTGTTTGAATAGAAACCGCGCATCTGCGACTGACGTGATTTTATGCCTATTTTGTACCAGCCGTCGCTGCCGATATCCTCGGCTTTGATGATCCATGTTGCGGACTGAAGCGCCTTTTTCCAGTTTCCGCTTCCGAGCGTGTTATATACAACCTTTCTCGGGTCAGAGGGAGAAACGAGATAGCTTGTATTGTCGTATGTCGGATAGAGAGTCGAATCCGATTTGTAATCGGCATTCTCCCCTTCAAGTCTTATAATATTTGAAGCCGTGGCATCAATGCCGGAAGCTGCTCCGACTGAAGAAGCATATTCCTCATAGTCCGGCAGCGAAACGGGATTGTAAAACTTGAAGCTGTCAATTGCAAGGCCAGCCTTTTCAGAGGAAAAAGATATCTCATGACTTCCCTCTTCAAGATAGAAGAAAAGCGGTTCGTTAAACAGACCGTCCACATCTCCGAAATCGCAGCTGCGCCACTGTCCCATCTGAATCTGAGGTGGACGCACCTGATTTCCGCGTGAATCGGTATAAATATCGGTTTCGTTGACCCACACCTTGCTGAGCGTGATGCGCGAAGCCGTATCATAAGGAGTCTCGCCGTCAATTTTCATTGAAAGTTCAATACTCGTGTTGCTCATCGACATCGGGAAATATGTCATATTTACACAGTAAATGCCTGTTTCGGGAATATCTACGTCATAGGAAATATTTCCGTCCGCGCTTTCCCATATCAGCACGTTATCACGGACATCGTCCTCAGAGCCGTAGCTGCCGTCAGAAAACTCACCGTCGGAAGCAGATTTATAATCGGTTCCTCGCACGATGACCTCCGCATCTGGACGGTTTTCACCCGAATACATATCATAATAGTCGCTGTAGCTGAGCTTTTCGATATTTAATGTATCGATATTGTAGTAGTCCTCATACATTGCGGCAGCAGTCTCGTCGGAAACGGCATACTTATCCTCCGCCGCAAACGCGCTGAGAGAACCGTAAGAGCCGCTGCATAATACAGCAGCCGACAGCACTCCGGCAGCAAACTTTCTGGTAAGATTGTGTTTTTTCACCTAATCTCCACCTTTCGCTATAGTTAATATTGAACTTTCACAGGGATACAATTATCCCGTATTTTTTCAGGCATCAGAATAAAGACCGCCCGATTAAGCCGGTCATTTGACAATAAATCGCCTAATGCTCCGCTGAGAGGTGCGGAAGCAAGAGGAATTTACACTAAAATATAATAAAAAAACAATTCCTGAACAAAGACTGCCTAATGTCCCCGTTCAATCCGTACAGAAAAACTGCATAAATCTCACTAAATAAGTATAGCAAATTTATTTGAAATTGTCAAGAAAAAATAATAATGCGGAGATAAATATATTTCATTTACATATTTTCATTACATAAGTCAGTTCTGCCCGATAAAACGGAAAGGCAAATAATATACGGAAATTATTGACACTGTACCGCATATATGATATAATATTTTACAGAATAATCCGAAAGGAGTTAATTAATTGGAAAAGATACTTGAAGTCAAGGCTCTGTCAAAGCAGTACTCGAAAGTACTTGCGGCAAACAAGGTGAGCTTTGATATTGACGAAGGCGAAATCTTTGCGCTTATCGGTCCCAACGGTGCCGGAAAGACCACAACAATCCGCATGATTTCCACCCTGATAACGCCTACCGACGGCGATGCAATTGTCGCAGGACACAGTGTTGTCAAAGCTCCTGCCAAAGTACGTGAATGCATAACCTATCTCCCTGATGAGGCGGGCGCATACAAAACCATGACGGGAATGGCATATCTGAAATTCATGGCAGGTCTTTTCACCTCGAATACCGTCGTAATGAAGCGGTATGTTGACCGTGCTGTTGAGATCTGCGGACTCGGCGACAGACTAAAAGACAAAATCGGCTCATACAGCCGCGGAATGATCCGTAAGCTTCTCCTTGCAAGGGCAGTTATGACCTGTCCGAAGCTCGCTATCCTTGACGAGCCAACAAGCGGTCTTGATGTTCTGAATGCTATTGAAATCAGAAAAATGATTAAAAAATTAGCGGCAGAGGAAAAGATGTCGTTCCTGCTTTCGTCACACAATATGCTCGAAATAGAGTTTGTCTCTGACCGCGTAGGTATAATTTCAAAGGGACAGCTTATGGTCACCGGCGGCATCAAAGAGCTGAAGGAGCGCTATAGTGCGGCTAATCTCGAAGAAGTTTTTGAAAGGGTGGTGCTTGATAATGAAGTTCATTAACCTGCTGAAAAAAGAGCTTCTCGAGCTTCTGAACAAACAGATGATCCTTGGTCTTGCTGTAACGCTTGTAATCCTCATGCTTGTAGGAAACATCATGAAAACAACAATCGACGAAGCCGTAAACACTACATATACCATAAATCTCCTCGACAATGACAACACCGAAACTACCGCTGAGCTTATCGACAGGATTGAAAAGAGCGGCGCAAAGATAAAGTTTATGAACGATAATACCGGTGAAGAAGTCAAAGGCGATGCTTACAGCAAAATTCTCGGAGATAACGGCGTTGAAAACTTTGTAATCATACCAAAAGGCTTCACCGAAGCATACGAAAACGGTGAAAAGCCGCAGATAAACAGCATTTCAAGAATGAAATCTGCCTCTACAATGTCCAACATCTCCAATACCAACAGCTCGGCAATTGCAATTATTGAAGCCTGTATTACTGAAATGCTTGCGGAGAAAAACGGAATCACCGGCGAACAGCTTGAATTCATCAACGCGCCCATTCAGGTAAATGAAAACACTGTTGTAGACAATAACAGCGCACCTGTTTCCAGCGACTCTGTAATGAATAAGCTTATGATGCAGAGTATGATTCTGCCAATTGTGGTTTTCGTTCTGATTATGATGACCTCACAGATGCTCATAAGCGCAATTGCAAATGAAAAAATAGATAAAACTCTTGAGACGCTTCTCTCCGCGCCTGTTTCAAGAACGGCAGTTATCGGAGCGAAAATGCTCTCGGCTGCTATAGTTGCACTTATAAATGCGGTTGTCTATATGCTGGGATTCTCAAAATTTGTCACGGGAGCGACCGACTCGATCAGCTCCGAAATGGAGAATTCTGCTGTTACATCCATACTTTCGGTTGAAGACGCTATGTCTCAGCTCGGATTATCGCTCGGCATAGGAGATTATGTACTTATCGGATTACAGCTTTTCCTGACGATTATGATATGCCTTTCAATATCGCTGATTCTCGGCGCAATGGTAAACGATACAAAATCGTCTCAGAGCGTTATCATGCCGATTCTTATGTTTGCAATGGTTCCATATATCATCTCAATGATCACCGATGTAAATGCGCTTCCGATGGTATTCCGCATTATTGTTTATGCGATTCCCTTTACCCACACATTCTCGGCAATGTCAAATCTTATGTTCGGAAACACGACCCTGTTCTTCGGCGGACTTATTTATCAGACAGTTGTATTCGCTCTGTGTATGTTCTTTGCACTGAGACTTTTCAAGTCAGATAAGATATTCACCATTTCGCTGAACTTTGGTCAGAAATCTAAATATAAAAAAGGGTCAAAGAAAAACAGTTCTGCCGGGGAGTAAAATTACGGATGTCCGGAACAGCGTGGTAACCATAAATAAGTTAAGCCTGAGAAGACCGTGATCTTCTCAGGCTTTTTGTTATCTCGCCGATAAACCTGTTACTGTTTGTTGCTTTGTTTATTATAACAAAATCATCAGTAAAATTCAATGAAAACCGACACTCTGATTTATTTTGTTTTTCTGAGGCGAACATCGGCGGTAAACATCAAATTCTCCTCGGAAAAATTTATCATTCCGTTATATTTCTCAACTACGTCCCTTACATTGAGCAGTCCGAGACCATGACAGTTCTTATCGGATTTCGTTGAGCTGAGTGCAGGGTTTTGCCCGAGAGCAGGGGCAGAAATCGAATTAGTTACAACAAAGACCATATATGCCTTGCTCTCGCTTATAATAATGCTTACCGACGGATTGACGCACTTTTCAGCTGCTTCAATAGCATTGTCAAGCAAATTGCCAAGCAAAACACTGAGGTCAATCTCGGAAAATCCGGTAAAATCGCCGTCAATGCGATAATCCACACTGATTTTTTTCTTTTTGCAGAGTGCGATTTTAGTATTCAGCACTGCATTCATTACATCACTGGAGGTTTCGACGTTGTCAAAGGTATATTTCAGCCGTTCCCTTTTCATATCCTCAATATAAGCAGCCGCCTTATCATCGAGTCCATTGGAAATCAGCTCTGAAATCACATCGAGATGCTTCGCCATATCATGACGAAGCTTTTTAAATTCAAGAGAAAGCTCCTTTAATTCACTGATTGACTTGCTTTGCTGACTGCTTTGAACACTGAGCATTGAGTTTTTGAGCTGCTCGCTGTGCTTCTGATTCAGTGTGTGCAGAAGCCAGAAAGTCATAAGATTTATTACAATAAGACAGCTTTCTGTTATGATAAGAAAAACATAATCGTAATGCACAAGATTTGTGGTATAAACAGTATCAAATACAAAAAGTGCACAGATAAGCGATGCAGCAAAAGTCAGAATAATAATTGCCCATTCTATTCTGTGCAGACGAACCTTGTTTTTATGCTTGAGCCCAAGAAGCATATTTATAATAAGGAAAAGCAGAAATTTTGTTATAAACAGAACCATAATACGGTATTCAGTCTGATTCTCTATAAGAACAGAGATATTCTCTCTGAGAATCAGACCAAACAAGGTGAGTACAGTTACATTTATCATAACGATAAGGGCAATTGAGATGACTGCGGAAAAAAATTTCTCGGCATAATGACCGTTCAGACCAATAAGACTATCTACAAAGAGAAGGCATACATAGGCTGCTCCTGAAAAGCCCTCGAATGAAGAGATACTGTTGAACAGGACAGTTAACGAAAAAAGCGAAACGGCAATAAGACAGAAGGTCAGAGTTTTTCTTTCGGGATATTTATAGCCGTGATAACCGGTGACAAAAAAAGTTATCAGCACCGATTCTATCGCAGTAGCCGTAAGCTCAATAACAGTCCATATCATTGAATATCCTCCCTTGTAAAATGAGCATACTGGAGTTTAACTTTTGCGTTCCTCTGACGACTCAATGGAATAACTTCCGAATTGTCAAGAACCAGGAAAGTTTTATTAAGCTCATAAACATATCTGTAATTGACTATATAGCTTTTATGAGTGCGGATAAATCCATAGGGTTCATAAAGACTCTGCAGACGATCAAGCGTACATTGAACGTCATATTGCTTTCCGCTGATGCTATGGAGGACAATATTATGCTTAAACGACTCAAAATAAACGATGTCAGCGAGCCTGATTTCGTGCTGTTCACCATTGCAGGAGAATCTGAAATACATCCTGTCCTTTGACATTTTTGCAGCGAGAGCTTCAAGAACCTCTGGCAGTTCATCTTCCATCATCCATTTTCTGACAAATCTGAACGGAGCACATTTTATTGATTCAAATACGAACCGCTCCATATTCGAGACAAAAATTAGAATAACATTATTATTGTATTTCCGAATTTTATTAGCTGTTTCAAGACCTGTAAGTTCCGGCATATCAATATCGAGAAAAATGATGTCAAATGAGCATTTTAGACTGTTCAGCAAAATGTCTCTGCCATTATCAAACACAAAAAGCTCTATTTCCATACCTATTCCGCCAAAATAGCTTGTAATCTCCCGTTGCAGCCGTCGGAGATAAACTCCGTCGTCATCGACCACCGCAATTCTAACCATTTGTCAAGTCCTCCTGCAATAAAACGTAAAAACTCCTTATTTAAAACCGTATCAAAAAAACGATTCAAGAAATAAACTCCTTGTATATTATATCATAAAATTTACCACAGTGCAACTTTAAACCATTTAATTCTGCATTTTTTTGGTTTTTTTATTATTAAACATAATTTATTTACGTTTGGAGGAGTATAAAACAAAAAAGTCTCTTACAAAAAAGTAAGAGACTAAAAAGAGAGTCGGCATTGAAATAATTTCCCGGGCCGTCGCCAGCCAAGTATCTTCATCGCAGATGAGCTTAACTTCCGTGTTCGGAAAGGGAACGGGTGTG
>JAQXHC010000040.1 GCA_029007035.1 Oscillospiraceae bacterium | reverse complement strand
TAACGCCTCATCATATGTATTTTCAGAAATACAATAGTAATGAACAATGCCATCAGAACCCGAGCTATGTATTCTTGAAAACAGCCTGCACAAATCATTTTGAATGATTTCTTCATAGCCGGCTTTTATGAGTTCCCGTAGTAATGCTCTATCGTCATCAAAAGCTAAAATGTTCTTTACTTTATAATAGTTACCATTATTTGCGTCTTCCTTTGTTAGAAAAGAGAAGCGTTTTGGTGGATTTTCATCGTCTTTTTCCTCATCTTCTTCATTCTTGTAATAATCAAGATTGCCAGATACCTGTCTGACAGCGGACGGAATAATAAGAAGGTTTCTACCCGAACGCTCTCTGTTCTTACTGGTATCTCCAAGAGTGAGATCCACTATTACCTTCACGGAGAGAGAAGAATTACATATGAGCTGCTGTGTGCAGTCTGTATCGCACTGAGACTTCCTCTGAGCAGACAGGAGCATTTATTCCATAAAGCGCACATCATGTATCCATGTTCTGAACCTTATCCCAGCGAACGTGATGAGATCATCAAGTATCATCTTGAACACTGTTCCGATCTGGAGAGGGTAACTGTAAGCTCCTGCAATAAGGAGCTTATCAGGAACAACTGCGATCCTCTCAACGTGCTGAACTCTGACAAGGAGGACAGCGAGTGATGGGGAGATTTATGTATGTTCATTTTGGTGATGATATTCCCCGCAAGATAGAAGTGGAGTACAATAAACTTCTGCGGAGAGAGCAGTATCTCAGGGAGCGTGATGCTGAGAACGGGCTTATAGATATTGTGGACTTCGATGATGTACTTGAGCTTCAGCCTGATCCTGCGAGTTTGCCCTTAAACGAATATGAAGCAGAAGAAAAGAAGCGTCATGACAGCAGACTTGACTACCTTCCGACCGCTATGGAGCTTCTCAAATCAGAAAATCCGGAAGGCTATGCTCTTATCAAAGACTATTTTTATAGTGAGAAAAAGGTCAGTCTGATGTTTCTCGCCAGCAGGTACGGCATAACCTTTGAAGCGGTACGGTACAGACTTGAACAGGCAAAAGCCATGCTGAAAGATTACATCATCATGCACGAAAACAAGTGACGAAAAATATGCAAAATGCCGATTTTTTCTTTTTGAAACACCACCCCATCGCCATCGCATCGTTTCATATCGTTGAAAAATGCCGAGTTTACGTCAAATTCTTATGTTCGAAAATGTATATCGCTGCATATTGTATCCCCTCATTTCACAGGTTCAAACACCAAATAAACGCCATGCTGAACGGATTTCTGTGTCCGAATCAGCATGGCGTTTCTCCATATATTCAGTTGACTGTGCCTAATGCCTGACTGATGGCATCGGCAGCTTTTGCTCTGGTTTCCGCAAAAACATGAGCGTAGATATTTTCTGTTGTGCGGGTGTCGCAATGTCCTAAATGCTCCGAAATCACCTTGACTGGAACTCCCATATTGATGAGGAGTGAAGCATTCGCATGACGTAGATCGTGCGTATGCACATTCGGGAAATCATGCTTCTTCAGCAGCTCTTTGAATTTTGTATTCACATAGGTGGCATTCATGTACTCTCCGTATTCCCCAGTGAAAACCGTACCCCTGTCAATCCAACGGCTGCCGACATCCAGTTTTCTCTGCTCCTGCCATTCCATCTGATCGGCAAGTGTCTCCATAACCTGCGGCGGCAGGGAAATTACCCTCGCACTGCTTTTCGTTTTCGGAGTGCCAAGCTTGTATTGTCCTTTGCTGCGGTAAAGGCTATACCGTACCGTTAAGGTGGAATGCTCAAAGTCTACATCCGCCCAGTGCAGTCCTGTGATTTCGCCTGCTCGCATTCCCGTGAACAGCAGCACCCTAATAAGTCTTGTAAGCTGTGGATTGCTGAATTCATTGATAATAGCCAGAAGCTCTTTGCAATGTTCTGCATCCAGATACGCTCGTTCTTCTGTATCTGTATCTTTTAGTGTAGTGGCATTCATGACGGGATTTTCAGCAGTAATTCTTTCTTGACAGCTGTTGAGAAAATCGGTGAGAGTGCTGTGCGTACCCTTGCAATCGTGCCGTCCTCCAGACCACCGCCGCTTTCGGCAAGTGTAAATGCCTGTTTCAGCGTCCTGCCACAAGCCAGTGCAACCCTCTCTGCTGTGGAACGCATCACAGCCTTACCGTTAGCCATATCCCGCAGCGTATTCATATTTACTCCCGACTTTCGGGAAAGCGGTCTGCGATAGCCGTGAGCAAGCAGTGATTCATCTTTTAGGATGTACATCTCACGCTTACTGCCATGACGGTGCAGCTCATTGAACAGTGCGTCAATTCTTGCCGTATTAATGTCTTTCAGTTTCATATTTCCGATGTAGGGCAGCACATAAGTTTCAAGGATATAGCGGCTTGATTCCAGCGTGTACTCCTTTAGCTTATGCGGTGCGATCTGATCGTAGTACCACTCAAACAATTCATGAAAGCGGATGTTCTCATCAAGATTCGTCATGCCCCTGCATCGCTGTTCAAACTCATAAGCATACGCTTTCGCCAGCTTTTCTGCCTTACCCTCTGTTACTCCGTCAGGCGGTGTGAATGTGGTGGTCTTGCGTATCTGCTTACCCTCCATGTCATACCCCATTGACACCATGATACGAAAAGAATTCCCACGTTTCTTAATACTTGGCATCTCAATTCCAGCCTCCTTTTAATCCTGTGTCGGCACACCCACTCGCTTCAAACAAAATCTATTCTCGGTTCGGGGTGTCCCTTCTGGGAATAGCATCCCATTACATTTTCGCTCTGAATCGGCTGAAAGTCAAGTTGTATTGCGGATATTCGGGTAGAAATACTGCTGCGGAATTTGTGCAGATTATGCCTCGGAAACGGTATTGTCCTCAATATGCAAGCCACGTTTCTGTAACTGTTTCAGAATGAATTCTTCCACAAACTTCTGCAAATCCCAGATGAAGTATCCCTCTACATCAAAATCTCCCATTTTGCTTTTATCAAAATTCCCATTCAGTACATTTCTGACCTGTGCGGATTTGAAATCCAAATCCTCCAGAAATGCATAAAAATCCTTGTCGCAGAGCAGAGAATCCAGCAGCTTGATCAGCGGCATAGCACCCTCGAACCCCTCGGTATCCTTAGCAAGCTTCATCAGAGCAATTGCCCCCTCCGACAAACCCAACTCCTCATGCAAAGACTTATTGCCCGAGCTGATACCCGTGAGCAGATAGTCAACGGATACATGAAAATACTCTGCAATTTTGATAAGATTCTCCGGTGTCGGCTGTGTTGTTCCGTTTTTATACAGACTGATAGTCTGCTGACGGATACCGACATACTCGCCCAGAGCCTTGAGTGTAGTTTTCTCTCCTGTTTTCGGGTGACATTCGAGTAGTTCTCTTAATATCGTTGGGAATGTTCCCTCATATCCTGTTACTTGTTCAGCCATTTGATTTTCTCCTTTGACTTTCGATTTGCTTGAACTTTTCTAAATTGATTTCGTTTTGATTGACATTCTGTTTTACCTGTGTTATAATTATTATATCAGATAAAACGAAACTTGTCAAGATGAAACGGAGGAATTTTACAATGAAAGAAATGCAGAAACAACCAACTATGATGACCATCCGTGAAATTGCCAGAACAGGACTGATGTCCGAACACGCGCTCCGAATGATGCTGAAAGCAGGAAAGCTGCCAGCCATCTTCATCGGCAAGAAGGCTCTTATCAATTATGATAAGCTGTGTGAGGAGTTGCAGGCACTGGAGGCGAACGTGGCAAACCAGGAAGAAATTACATTTTGGTAACAGTTTTGCAAAAGTTGCATTAAAACGTTCAACTTTTTCTGATTATGAGCCTATAGTGAAGGGAGTTGATTGAAACATGCAAAAACTGAAACAAATGAAGATCTGGCTTTGCTGGAATTATATTGAAGTTAATGGAAAGAAAACAAAAAAACCTGTTGCAGCCGGTGGAGGTGCGACAGGTACAAACAGCAAGTATCAGAAAACATGGGTGACTTATGATGAAGCCATATCAGCAAAACAACGCATGAACGCTGACGGCATTGGATTTGTGATTCCGATTGGGTATTTCTTCCTTGACATTGACCATCGGGAACTGACGAATCCATTCGTGCAGATGATGCTGAAACGCTTTAATTCCTATGCAGAGATTTCTCCGAGTGGAAATGGACTACATATCTATGGCATCTTGCATTTCGGGACTACCAAAGTTTATGGTATGATCGGAAACGGAGAGATCAAGCGTATCGAACACAGCGGTCGGCATATCAGGGTACTGAAAGCAGACGTAATTGAGTTCTTAATTGCGCACAAAAATGACGGTTAAAAGCCGGACATAGCGCCGAAAATCGGAGAATTGCGGTTCAATAGTCTTGCATTATATTTGGTTCCGATGTATAATAGAAGAGTCAACAGCAGACTTCTACCGCTTTCAAATCGAAGGAGGAAAATCAAATGAAAGCA
This sequence comes from Oscillospiraceae bacterium, assembly GCA_029007035.1. Classification (GTDB taxonomy): domain Bacteria; phylum Bacillota; class Clostridia; order Oscillospirales; family Ruminococcaceae; genus Ruminococcus. Next base: position 16,250 of record JAQXHC010000040.1, on the reverse strand, counting down.
AGTCTGCCTTATAAGTACATCATTTCCGTAAAAAACGGAAAACAGTATGTTGTTTTTGACTACAAGGACAGCGAGGGAAAGCGTAAGCGCAAGTGGGTGAATACGGATCTTCCTGAGAAATGCACGAAAAAGGCTCTGAAAGAAGCGGTCGATCAGATCGTGGCAGAGTTCGACGAACAGTTCAGAACAGGAGCGATTGAAAAGCCTAAAAAGTCAAAGTCCACTTCTGCACCTGTTTCTGCGATGAAAGAGCCGTATGCTGTCATGGCTGACACTCCCGAATCAAAGATGACGATGGGTGAATATGTGAATGAGTGGCTGACGGCAATGCGTCCGAACCTTGCAAGAACTACCTATCAGACATATAAGAGTGCTAACAGGCGATTCGTGGAATATCTTGATATTCACTATCCGGGTATCACCCTTGGTGAGCTGAGACACAATCACGTTCAGGAATTCCTTAATCACAAGCTCGATGAGGGCTGCAAGGGCAGTGCCGTGAAGCAGTATTATCTTGCTATCCATTCGGGACTTGCCTATGCGGTGAAAATGGAGTATCTTCAACTTCACCCGATGGATAAACTTGTTATGCCGAGAGCAGATAAGTATGAAGCCACCTTTTATAATAAGGACGAGCTGAATACACTGTTTGAGGTATTCAAGGGTGACAGACTTGAATTGGTGGTACACATTGCCGCCTATTATGGTCTGCGTCGCAGCGAGGTACTCGGTCTGAGATGGGATGCGGTCGATTTCAAGAATAAGACGATCACTATTCAGCGTAAAGTTGTCAGCGATTATGACGAGAACGGACAGAGAAAGCTCTATGTGGAGACAAGGTTGAAAACCAATTCCACAAGAAGAACACTTCCGCTGATACCGCATATTGAGAGAATGCTCCTTGAGAAAAAAGAGCTTGAAGCTCACTTCAAAAAGATCTGTGGTTCGTCCTATGATAAGGAGTTTGAAGGTTTCATCTGCCGTGATAATTACGGTAAGCTGATCTCGCCTGAGTATGTGACCAGCCGTTTTCACTACGTCATTACCAAAGCAGGGCTGAGGCATCTGCGTTTTCATGATCTGAGACATTCATGTGCCAGCCTTTTGCTTGCAAACGATGTTCCGATGAAGGCGATTCAGGAGTGGCTTGGACATAGCAACTATGCGATCACGGCGAATCTTTATAGCCACTTGGAATATAACGCAAAGGTCATTTCTGCGGAGACTATCGCAAGGGTGCTTGACGGTGAAGCGGAACAGCAGAGCAAAGCTACTGATGAAACTACCGAGCCTGAAAAGAAGTCCACAAAGAAAAAGTCGGCAAGTAAAAAGACTACTGCAAAAACAACAGATACGTCTGCACCTAAAAAGTCTGGCGGACGTAAAAAGAAAAGCGACACCCCTGCGGTGACAGGAGAATCGCAAACATCAAGATTATAAAATATAATATCGAAAAATTTATAGCGAGAAAAAGAGAACGAAAAAATGAGCGATTTTGGTAGAAAATCTGGTAGAAGAAAAACGGATTTTGATAATATATCTTTCTACCACAGTCGATGATAAAGCCCTTAAATACGGCGTTTGAGCGAATTACAAACGGATTTGTTCATATAATGTCGTTGACTTAATCAGGACAATGTGGTATAATAAATAACAATAAGCTGAAATAAATGAAAAAATACATCACAGGAGAAAACAAACAATGTACAAATTTAAAAAGGAGAATAAACAGAATGAGATCTATAAATAAATCTGTAACATTCAGCTTCGACGATGGAGTTACACAGGATATAAGGCTTGTAGAAATAATGAACCGATACGGAATGAAATGCACATTTAATATCAACAGCGGAATAATGAACGACAGCGGAAGTTTCACAATCAACGGGATGAAGATTGAACGAATGAAGCCTGACTTGCTTCCACAGCTTTATAATGGACATGAAATCGCTGTTCATACACTCACACACGCGAATCTTACCGAACTTGATGATTCATCTGTAAAAAAAGAAATATTGACCGATAAAAAGAATCTCGAACATTTTTTTAATTGCGAAATTATAGGTATGGCATACCCATATGGTTCTTTCAGCGACAAAGTAATCGAGATTGCTAAAGACTGTGGAATAAAATATTCAAGGACAGTTTGTGACCGACTGAACTTTACAATGCCCGAAAACCTCATGAAGCTTGGCGCGTCCTGTCATCAGGGATATGACGGAATCTTTGATCTGATTGACGACTTTATTGCCTATAGCGGAAATGAACCTGCTGTATTATGTATCTGGGGGCACAGTTACGAATTTGATCTTGACTGCAGTTGGGATAGATTTGAGACAATTTGCCGGAAACTTTCTAACCGCGATGACATTTTTTATGGCACAAACTGCGAAGTCTACCTTCAACTCGGTACTGAATAATAAGATTTGTCTTACAATATGTCAGCATAAGTGCTTAATTCCTAAAAATCATAAAATAATCGCTGTCAAGGGTGTCTTTGACATTCAGTTTAACTTTGACAGCGGCTATTTTATGATATAATAACAGCGCGGTTGTGATATATTTCTCTATTTACACAGTTTAAAAATCAGACTCGTTTTTGTTTGACCTATTTAAATATTCAGGTGTCAGACAATGCCCAGAGTGTCCGATATTATCCTGCAGACATCTTCCTTGCAATTCTGATAATAAAAATGTGTGCCTTTAAAAGAATAAACATGACATTTGCCATTTGTCATTCTCTGCCAGCCGCTCATATCAAAACCGTCAAGCATTTCATCATCTTTGCCGTAAAGCACAGTAATATCACATCTGAATTTTATATCATGCGGATAGTAACGGCATTTATCTACCATACGAACATCTGCGCAGAGAATTCTTTGGAGCATAGCCATAAGTTCTTCTGCGCCTGCAGTTGGTTTAGGCAGCAATGCTTTTGAGAAAAAGAAGGAGGCTATCTCATCATCTGTTGTATCTTTATCGTCTGATAGTATTGAAATATCCTCGTCGGCGCAGCAGCGTCCCGAAAGAAAAATATGCTTCGGCTCAGGCAGACACTGTTCCCGTATCTGCTTTACAAGCTCGCATGCAAGCATAGTTCCCATGCTATGACCGAAAATTGCATATTCTTCATTTGCAATAACAATTCTGTGCTTTGAAAGAATATCCCTGCAGCAATCCGAAATATCGGTAAAGAGCGGCTCATTGCTTCTTGTGCCGCGTCCTGCGATTTCCATAGGGATTACCTGCAGCGACTTTGGCAGAAAACGCTTGAATGAACAGTAGCTTTTCGCTGAACCTCCTGCATGAGGCAAAAAAAACAATACCATTTCTGCCTCCGATTATTCTATCGGTGTACCTTCGTTATTGAGAAGATTAAATATTTCTCCTACCTTGCTGATTGAAGCAACCGATGAAAGAGGAATGTTCATTCTGAGAGTTTCTGTTATCTCACTTCCAAGACCGAACAGACCGAGTGAATCAAGATAAAGATCCTCGTAAACGTCAGTATCTTCATTAATCTCGCTTATATCTACACCTACATAATCAGAGATTATCTGTTTGAATTTATTGAAATCCAAGTTATTCATATTGCATAATACCTTTCCGATTAAAAAATAACTTTAATGCTGATACAGCAGAACTATGCTGTATCAGCTGTTTGTTTGATAATAATTATTAATATTGTTTTTTTCTGAGATACTTGAACTGTATTTTGCCAACATCTTTAGGAAGTTCTTCAACGAGAACTATTTTGTCAGGCACCTTATAAGCAGAAAGCTTGCCGTCAAAATACTTAGCTATCTCACCTCTTGTAATCTTTTCGTCACCCTTAGGCTGAATATAAGCTACTATCTGCTGCCCGATTACAGGATGCGGTTCATCTGTTACAGCAGCAGCGGCTACTTTTGAATATGTAAGCAGACAAGCCTCAACTTCTTCAGCGTGCACAAGATTTCCGCCACGCTTTATTATACGTTTGCTTCTGCCTGCAAAACGTACTATTCCATCAGGAAGCTTATTTACAAGGTCACCCGTTGAGAACCAGCGGCGCCCCTGTTCGTCTGTATGGATCTTTTCGGATGAAAGTTCAGCATTACCGAAATATTCTGTAATAACACCTGCTGTGTAAACACAGAGCTCACCTGTTTCGTCGTCTGCAACCTCATTGCCGTTTTCGTCAAGTACACGAACATCGGTAAAAGGAAGTTTACGGAAATCACTTGGGTCCTTATCTCCGTCTATCGCTGAATCCCATACTACCATTGTTGTAGTTTCCGATGAACCTATAACATTTATTACACGGATACCAAGCTTTTCAACGAAAACATCAGCTATTTCCTTAGGAAGAACTTCTCCTGCAAAATAACTTGTATGTACACTTGAAAGGTCATACTTTTCAAAATCAGGCGTAGAAAGCAATACCTTTGCAAGAGTTGATGTAAGCTGAATAACAGTAACCTTGTATTTCTGTACGGTTTCAAGGAATGTCTGCGGATTGAACTGCGGCTGATACATAACTGTACCGCCCTTTATAGTTGTCTGCAATCCCATACCGAAACCGCCCTGATGATAAAGAGTCATACCAAGCATCATTACTTCATTTTCACCGAATCCAAGATATGAACCCATATCGTCCTGTGTTTCAAGGAAGCCGTAGTAAGGTACAGAAAGAACCTTAGGGTTGCCTGTACTTCCTGATGTACAGGCAAGTGACATAACGTGATCTTCGTCAGGCACATAAGTCTCACATTCATCACCGCAGTATTCGGCAAGGAATGTATCGGCAGAAATGAATGTATCATTGATGAGTTCGGCGTTGTCTGTGAAGCATACAACCTTTGAAAGCTGTACCTTTTCAGGCACAATCTGATGAATCGCTTTTATTATATTGTTGTTACGGTATTTTTCTGATGCAAAGCATACCTTTACACAGGTAGAAGGCAGAAGCTGAGATAGTTCAAGAATTCCGCTCTGCGGATCGATAGGTGCCGGCTGTGCACCTATACGAACAGCTGACCAGAAGACAAGATACCAGTCAATGCTGTTAGGCATTACGATGCCCACCTTATCGTCAACACCGATTCCAAGTTTTTTCATACCTGAAGCAATCTTTGCAGTTTTCTGCATAAATTCGCCATATGTAAGAGACTTGTCATCAATGCGAAGAAGAACCTTGTCAGGATTTTTCTTAGCATGTTCACTATAGTAATCAAAAAATGTCTTTTTCACGCCTGAACCTCACTTTAATATTCTCTCTGCTATAAAATCAGCAGCGATATGCTTTACCCAATGAAACTGTTCGCCGACAGGCATAGCATGCATAATAGTTTCCTCTGAAACGTATGCAGGCTTTTCATCTATGAATATTTTATCACGAAATCCTTCTGCTCTGTCGAAAAGGCGCATGGATGCATCTGTATCCATCCAGTTATCATCAGGACTGTACATGAGAAGATAATCAGACTTCAGTTTGCCTTCTTCAAGAACAGTCATACTGTTGAGAAAATCCTCGCCATACTGATATGATGCCCATTTTCCACGTTTCATCCAGATCGGAATAGAATCCTGATCTGCAAATCCCATAAGGAGAGGGAAGAGCGTTACACAGCACTTGGTTTCAGGACGCTTTACAGATGCTCTGAATGCATATCCGCCGCCCATACAAAGTCCGAAATCAGCAACGTTTTCGCTGTCGATGTTTTCACGCTTGTCGATAAATTCAGCAATACCCTCAAATGCAGCCTCAATCATAGAACCGCAGCATTTAAGTCCATTATAGATAACAGATGCACCTGCTCCGGGCATATCAACGCAAAGCACAGCTGCTCCGCGTTCATTAAGAGGTTCCGCAAGCATTTCGAGTTCTTCCTTGCAGCTGCCTATACCTGAATATGTAACAACGAGAGAATATTTTTCCTTACTTCCGTCGTCAGGGTAGTGCAGATATGCAGGCATTTTGCCGTATTTAGTATCTATCTCAAGATATTCAATTTTATTAGGACAGCAAGCTATATATTTTTTGTAGCTTTCTGCAAGACCTGCATAGATTTCAGTCTTCTTGTCGATATCGTCTGTGTTGATCATGAAGCATGCATAATGGCACTGTGTCGCCAGCTTATAATATGCCTTTGCTGAAATGATGTTGTTCTTCTGTTCAGACTGTTTTGCAAGTTCATTGTAACGTGCAATTTTCTTATGCCACTCACCGAGCCATACAGCCTGTATCTGCTTTCCGCTCATAACCTTGATTCCATCGATCTTTTTGAGGATAAATTCAAGATCAAAAGGGTTTGTACCGAATAAAAGAGAACGTGTTGCGACAGGATTAAGCAAATCCCTGATTGCCCATTTCATAAATAAAAGTCATCTCTTTCTTTTGAATTAATTTTTTGGAGTATATTTCCATGCAGATTCACGGGACATTTCCGTGAACTGCATATAAATGCGATATGGATCCACATTTGTATATTTCTGAATAAGCGAAAGCATCCTTTCAGCAAATTCGTCAAGCCACTTCTTCTTTTCGTCATCATTTTCAAAATCCTTTATGTAACGAAATTCTGCAAAGAACACTGTATTCTCAGTCTTATTCATGAACATATGTGAATCATCCAGCATAACCATTATTGCAGGAAGCGGTTTTTCAATAATATCTGCCATTTCAGCTGCAATCTCATTCATAAATTCATTTCTTGCAGCATCGTTAAATCTGAAATTTGTTTTCAACTGACAAATAGGCATATTTCTGTATTCTCCTTAACCGTTGTATCTGCGGAAAACCAATGTTGAATTGTGTCCGCCAAATCCAAATGAATTCGATATAGCCACATTTACATCAGCTTTTCTTGCTTCGTTAGGAACATAGTCAAGGTCAAGCTCCTCATCCGGTTCATCATAATGAATCGTAGGCGGAAGAATACCTGTTTCAATTGCCTTTACACAGGCAATGCCTTCCAATGCACCGCAGGCACCAAGAGTATGTCCGATAGCAGCCTTGATAGATGATACAGCAAGTTTTCCTGCACTTTCACCGAATACTTCGTGAATTGCCTTTGTTTCGTAAAGGTCGTTAAGTCCGGTTGAAGTGCCGTGAGCGTTGATGTAGTCAACTTCCTCAGGCTTTATACCGGCATTTTCAAGTGCTTTACGCATTGACACAGCCATACCTATACCGTCTGTCTGAGGGGCTGTCAGATTGAACGCCTCACAGGTAATTGACGCACCTGCAAGCTCACAGTATATTTTTGCATTACGTTTTTTTGCTGATTCTTCTGATTCAAGAATAACTGTTCCTCCGCCTTCGCCCATGATAAATCCGTCACGATTTTTTGTGAAAGGACGGCAGGCTGTTTCAGGGTCAGGATTAACAGACATTGCAAGAAGCTGATTGAAGCCTGTGATAGTATCATGTGAAATTGCACCGGAAGTACCTCCTGCCACTACCATATCACAGATGCCGCTTTCGATAAGCTGTTTACCGAGTGCAATAGCATATGCTGATGATGCACAGGCTGTTGAAAGGCTGAAATTAGGTCCCTGGAAGCCATATTTAAGAGCAATAAGTGCAGGAAGTCCGTTAGGCATCTTCTTCAGTGTCATATTTGTTTTCTTTTCGCGTTCTGCATCTTCAAAAACAGTATCAATAACACCGAAAATAACACCTATTTTTGATCCGTCGTAAGTCGTCATATCAACACCGCAGTCCGCAACAGCCTCGCCTGCTGATGCAAGACCGAAACGCGTTGTTGCTGTTGTTGAACCAAGCTGACGCTTTTTCCAGTATTTTGAAACCTCTGATTCGTATTTTTCATCTATTTCTGCCGCAACAGTTGTGTCATGTTCTTCTGATGAAATGCGCTCTATTTTTTTCATTCCGCATTTTCCTGAGATTAGTCCATCCCAGAATTCAGGCGTAGTAGCACCAATAGATGTTGTTGCACCCAAACCTGTTACTACAACTTTTTTCATATAATCTTACTCCCGTTCTGAATTAGTATATTTTATCAAAATCAGCTTTGTCAGCTGCTTTGTATACTTCAAATTTCGTTTCATCTGAAAGACGATCAAGTACTGCCTTTATCTTTTCGTATCCCATCGACTGATAATAATCTGAAAGCTTGCCGGAGAGTCCAAGAACATCGCATACAGCATCAAGGAGAGCCTCCTTTTCGCATCCGCTTTCTAAAGCAGCAAAAACTGCCGCGTTCATCACAACTGCAAGAACGCTGTCTGCGAATCCGCTTGTATCACAATCAGCGGTATTCTGATTTTCTTTCATATAGTCAAGAAACATACCTGTTTCACCGGGACAGCCGTTATCAAGCCATTCGTTCATAGTATCGCTGCCATATTTTAAAAGTGAACTGTTTCTTGCAATTCTGAATCCCTCAGGACTTTTGGTCAGAAGCCCAAGACCAACTGTATTTATAATACTGAATGGTCCTGCAAACGGGAATATTTCACTTACTGCCTTATCAAACTGCTCAGCGGATGCACCTGCATTTTTTGCAATGAGTATTGAATGTGAGATACAGAGTGCGAGTATCTGATTGAGGTAGATATGATAATCACCTGCAAAACGCAATGCTCTTTTGCCTGTGGCTGTTATCAGAAATTCTGCCTTGTCAAGAACATCTGCTGTGTTTTCCGGCAGATAATTAAGTTCAACGAAGCCCGAAAGCTTCACAGGATAAAAGAAATGCATTCCAAGGCAGCGTTCCGTATCAGGTATATCACGGAAAATTTCGGCTATATCCAGAGAGGATGTGTTTGTAAGCAGCAGACATTCGGGTGAAACAATAGCTGCCAGTTTCGTAAAAATATCTTTTTTCACGGTCATATCCTCAAAAGCACATTCAATCACAGCGTCACAGTCTGAAAGCGCATTATAATCATCTGTAAAGCTGAATGAACCGAGCTTTGCATCGTAAGCTTCCTGTGTAAGTCTTTTTCTTTTAAGCTGCTTTGCAAGAAGTTTTTCTACACTTTCACGGCTCTTTTCAAGGTCATAAAGTGAAACAACGGTAAATTCCGTATCTTTGAGTGAATCAAAAAGCACAGAAAAAATTTCGCTTCCCATTTTACCATAGCCTACAAGACCAATTTTCATCACTTTACCTCCGATTCAAGAAAACGTCTGTAAAAATCTGCTGCTTTTTCGGCAGTAAATTTCTCACCTGTGCTGTTTATAAATTCTATAAGCTGTTTTGCACGGTCTAAACCGGCCTTTTTGCCTACGACCTCATTTGCCCAGAGCATTTCTTCTGCCTTTTCTGTTGAGAAAAGTTCGCCAGATACAACGATATCAAATGCATTCTGCATACCTGTATGCTCAATGCTTCTTGCTATGCCTCCAAGTGCGGGAAGTATACCGAATGTACTCTCAGGCTGACCTATTCGAGCATTTTTTTCTGCTATACGGAAATGACTGTTCACAGCTATCTCACTTCCCGAGCCAATACAAAATCCCTTTACCACGCTTATGACAGGAAAAGGGAGCTCATGCAGGAATGTAAAGAAATGCTTCTGTCGGAAATGACCTTCCGGTATGCTGCCTGTTTCACGCAGCACAGGGATCTCCTTTGCTGAACGCTCGCTGAGAGAATCAACATCGGCACCTACACTGAAATGCCTGCCGCCTCCACAGATTATCATACCGCGATAATTATTTTCAGCAGTACGTTTCTCTATTTCAGCCATAGCAGCTTCATATCCCTCAAAAAAACTTGCCGTCATAAGGTTATTTCCCTCTGCCTGCATTGTGAGGATAAGGATGCCGTTCTCTTCTGTAATTATAAATTCATTTTCATTCATCAGCCTTGTCCTCCGTTTTCTGTGACATCAGCTCATAAAAGCCCTCTGATTCTGCCGAAAGAACGCTTTCAATACCGCATTTTCTTGCTGAAACCAGACAGCTGATAAGCACTCTCAGCTGAGAAGCGGTTTTATCCTTGCATATTTTTTCAATATACGACTCAACAGCGGAATCGAAACCCTCATATGACGTCAGCACAGTAACAAAATTAAGTGCAGTTTCAGAAGTGCCGCTGAGAAGTGCATAATATGCTGCACTTCCGCAGAGCAGTCTGTATTTGTCATCTGCTTTTGCCTTGGCAGCAGGATATTCCTCACCGCCAAGCCGGATATCAAAAAGTGACAGCATTTCATATGAAAATCTCTTTATATTTTCTGCCGCAAAAACAGTTATAAACGGCGCATCTGAAAGCCATTCCGCAGCCTCGCTGCATACATCGTCTGCCATATTGTCTGCGTTTATCAAAACAACAGATGCATTACCGATATTATCTTTGTTTTCATAAAGTTCCCTGAGATCTTTACAATCTTTTATCTGTATAAATAAATCATTATTCTGAGATATCATCAGAACCACGCTCCATAGTTTTTATGATATGTTCGGGAATAGTGCATATCATACGGTTTTCATCAACATACACAAGCTTTCCTGTTATCCTGCATGACTTTTTTCCTGTTGTCAGACTTGAAATAATATGTCTGAATCTTATTATATTTGCCGAACATTCCCATTCGGTAGTCACAAGGACTTCCTCCATAAGCTGAAGTTCGTTCATATATCTTATGTTGTTCTCAAGGATAACAGGAAAAAGCTTTTCTTCCCGCAAAAGGGGAAGTGTACCGCTTTTGCTGAAAAAATCCCATTTTGCCGCCTCTGCATACTGCAGATAAACGGCATTGTTGACGTGTCCGAAGGAATCAAGCTCATATCCGCGCACCGTCAGTTTGTATGTACTTTTCATTCTCTACCCTTTATTTATTTCAGCGAGTACCCTTTCAAACTGTCCCTTTGACGGATCCTCTGCACCGTCAAGGGCATTGTTCATTGTTTCCAGGATACATGCTATCTGGAGATTGGATTTTCCCTCTGCAAGACTGCGTACAAATTCCATACTTTCAGGGAAAGCATCCTTCTCATTTGAAACTGCTGTTATAAGTCCGCATTCCATAGCTTTTTGGGCTGTTATCATTTCGCCGTTCATACACATTCTTAAAGCGGTCTGTCTGCCAAGAAGGCGCTGAAGTCTTTCCATGCCGCCCATTCCCGGTACTACGCCGTGAATAATTTCTGTAAGTCCGAGATATGCCTTTGGTGATGCAATGCGGAACTGACAGCTTAACGCAATCTCAAGTCCGCCTCCGAAGCAGCCGCCGTTTATGGCAGCAACTGTAAGCACAGGCAGACGTTCTATTGTACGAAGAAGCTCACGGGCTTTTTCGAGCTTTTCTGAAATATCGTCTCGTGTTGACTCCTCAGAAAAAAGCGAAACATCTGCACCGTGAGAAAAATGGCGTCCCTTGCCTCTGATAACCAGTGCATTTACCTCAGGATGTTTATTTAAAAAGCTGACAAGAATATTCTTTTCAATAAATTCAGGCTCTGTGAGTAAGTTTTTTGCACCGTTTTCAAGAGTAAGAACTGCGATATTGTCTTCTGCATAAAGGGTAGAAATATTGCTTGTTATCTTATCCATTAAAGATTTACTATATCGTTGCCGTACTGATATACTTTGCAGAACATATCAACAACGTCTTTCATAGTATCCATAGGAGCTTTAAGCATATACTTGCCGATTGACTGGAGCTTGATATCAAGTTCATACTTTTCAGCTGTCATTTCGATGAGTTCAACGAACATAAGTGAATCGCTGCCGAGGTCTTCCTGCGGGTTTGATTCCATCGTGATCTCATCCTTATCGATTTCGCATTCTTCTGCGTAGTAATCGAATATCATATCCTTGATTTCCTGTTTGATTTCTTCTGTAATTTCTCTCATTGAGATTTCCTCCTTTGCGGCATAAATGCCGTTATTTATTTTACACCTCATTAAAGGTATAAATTCTGCCTTTTCTCTTATTTATACGTGTGAATTTGCACACGGCGCCATTTGCGCTCACGTCAAAGAATTCCGTAACTCCGAATTCTTCAAGTTTTTTTACTGCAAGGTCCCAGCGTATTGGATTTAAAATGTTGATCTGATTCTCCTTTTTCAGATCCTCGCCGTCTGTCATTACACGACGGTCAAATATCGACAAAATAGGATATTTCGGTGCATTGTATTCACCGCTGCCGCAGAATTCCACATATTCACGGGAATGTTTCTCCAGCATAGGATGATGATAGGCGAGTCGGATGTTAAAAGGGATAACTCTTATAGCACCCTCTTCTTTAGCTGCTTTAAGAAGTTCTGTAACGGCATCTGCCGTACCGGAAATCATTGTGCATATTTTTGAATTTGCACTTCCCACTATAACATCATCAGGAGAAAATTTCTTTTCTGCAATGAGTTCTTCGATATCGTCGTTACTCATGCCTATTATAACGCCCATATCCTGTTTTTCACCTGATGCGCTCAATGAACGCATAGTAGAACGATTCATCATAATAATATCATGCGCAAATGAATGGCTTACAGAGCCAAAGCAGGCGCTTATGCTGACTATGCCTGAACTGTGCCCCATACCGATGTCAGGGATTATGCCCTTATCTATGTAGTATTCAAAAACCACACGATCGGAAATGAGCGAAACAAGCCATTCAGCAACTATTTTGTCCATGGGTGTATTTTCTGAAAGATTTTCTGAAAGCCCTAATCTTTTAAATTCATCATGCTGATAACTGCGGTATTTTTCAAGCATCTGCGGAGTCATTGCCTGAAAAAGTTTTTCAGGTTTTGTTCCGATTCCGTTAAAAAGAAATGCACGTTTATATGTACTCACAGGCTGACCTCACAGTTAAACATATTTTGCGGATTATCACTAACTGTAGTCAATCTGTCGTTTACCGCTATTTTGACAGATGAAACCAATATTTTTCGTGGTATAAGTACTCTCAAAATTTCACCTCAAAAACTTTTCATCATAAAACCCGGAATAACTTTTCAAAACACTTTTTATATAACACCATATAATTATACCAAATTCACCATCAAATGTCACTACTTTTTACATAATTCTACATATTACATTATAAGTATAAATAATTATTTGGATTAATTGTTAATAAACATCAAAAATCATAAATTGCTATTTATTTAATTATATAAATAATAAATCAATTTTCTGCGTCCTCTTTTGTTTGTTTCTCCCTTTGCTGTGGGATTTGTCAAATTGAGATTAATTATTATGCATCCGATGGAATTATTGGAGTTGAAATTTGCATGATATACATTGGAGTCAATTGCTGCGAGAGTGTATGTACCGCAGGTCTATGTAAGATATAAAGCTGGTATTATGAGAACAGTCGTATTAATTCGTTACTGAGAGCAAAAACGCTCCATTTTTAACGGACTTCGCCGAAATAATAATTACACTTGTCACTGTTATAATGACATTTGACCTATTGAAAGCTGCGCTCTTTTATGATATAATCTGTTTACAGGAAAACCAACTTGAAGAAAAGAAAAAACGGATATGGAATGTAAATTTTTAGTGTATAGATTTTTAAGAGCTGTCGGCAGCCCTGTTATCAGATTTATTTTCAGACCGGAAATAGTCGGTGCAGAAAATATCCCCAAAAGCGGCAGAGATATAATTGCAGGTAATCACAAACATGCACTTGACCCGATTCTTATAGACATAAGCACAAAACGAATAGTCCGCACCCTCGCAAAAAAGGAGCTGCATGACGGAACGTTCGGATTTATTTTCAGAAGTACAGGTACAATACCGGTCGATCTCCACAGCAGCAGAAATAAGGCAGCGCTTGAAAGTGCTGTTGAGGTGCTGAAAAATGGCGGCACAATTAATCTATCTCCCGAAGCAAAGCGGAATTATACCAATGAACTTCTACTGCCTTTTAAATACGGAGCTGTTTCAATGAGCAGACGAACTGACACCCCCATAGTCCCTTATTCGATTACCGGAGATTACAGGCTGTTTTCAAAAAATCTGAAAGTTACTTTTGGCAAGGCATTTTATCCCGATACATCATCAGCCGATCTCTATAATGCTAACAAAGAGCTATACGAAAAAATATTAGCACTGCTGATAGAAAATACTGATAAAAAGCTCCTTGAAACAAAGCGTATTACTCCGTTTGATGAATGGGAAAAGAAGAATTCACAGGTGAGAAGATATGAAAAGACATCTTGATTATCCGAATGGTTCAATGTATGATTTTTTATGCAAAAACGCATCAGACTGGTCGGATTTAACTGCACTTAATTATTTCGGCAAAAAAATATCATACGACACGCTCATTAAAGACATCGACCGCTGTGCTCAGGCACTTTATGCCTCAGGGATACGAAAGGGAGACGCAGTTTCAATATGCCTGCCGAATATTCCTCAGGCAGTTACAGCTCTTTACGCAGTAAACAAGCTTGGTGCAGCTGCCAATATGATACATCCTCTTTCTGCTGAAAAAGAGATAATTCATTATCTTCAGATTTCAAAAAGCAAAATAATAATTGCTCTTGATATTAATGCCGGAAAAATAAGCTGTTTAACGAAAAAAACAACTGTTGAAAAAGAAGTGTATGTTTCAATCAGCGAGTATATGCCTTTATGGTTAAAAACAGCCTGTTTACTCACAAATCTGAAGCCTAAGCTTCCTGCAAATTCAATAACATGGAAAGGGCTTCTATCACTTGCAGACAAAAGCAGTTATCACGTTAAGAATACAGGAAAGGCTGACGACTGTGCCGCAATTCTTTACAGCGGAGGCACTACAGGCAAGCCTAAAGGAATAGTGCTGACCAACCTTAATTTCAATGCTCTTGCACTTCAGAGCATCGACAGCTGCGGCTGTCTTGAAAAAGGCGATAAAGTGCTCTCGGTAATGCCGGTTTTTCACGGCTTCGGACTTGGAGTCTGCATTCATACCGTGCTTAATTTCGGCGGTACAGCAGTTATACTTCCAAAATTCAGCGTAAAGAATTTTCACAAAATTCTATTCAGGTACAAGCCCAATGTAATTGCGGGAGTACCCGCGATTTATGAAAGCTTTATAAGGAACAGTCACTTTGACGGCAAGGACCTTTCATTTCTGAAATGCGTTATTTCAGGCGGTGATTCGCTTTCGGTGAATACAAAGATAAGGCTTGACAAGCTGCTTAAGGAACACGGCTGTAAAAGTACTGTTCGTGAGGGCTACGGACTTACTGAATGCGTAACAGGAAGCTGTCTTATCCCCGATAATTCCGAAAAGCGTGACAGCGTTGGTCTGCCTTATGCCGATACGTTTTACAAAATTGTTGACAGCTGTACCAATGAAGAATTGTCTTTTGGTGAAACGGGCGAGATTGTTTTAAGAGGACCTACAGTGATGAAAGGCTATCTTGACGAGCCTGAGGAAACAGCCGCTGTACTGCAAAGACACGCTGACGGTTATACATGGCTTCATACAGGAGATCTTGGCTGCATGGACAGCGAGGGATATGTTTACTATAAGCAGCGCATGAAAAGAATGATAATCTCCTCAGGATATAATATTTATCCTCAGAATATCGAGAATGTAATATACTCTCACAATGCCGTGCTTATGTGCGCAGTTATCGGTGTACCTGACGAAATCAAGGGACAGCGAGTCAAAGCATTCGTTGTTTTGAAAAATAATACTTATGACAAGCAGAAAATAAAGCAGGAAATTACTGAGCTTCTAAAAAAAGAAACGGCGGCCTATGCAATGCCGAGGGAGATCGCTTTTGTTGATTCGCTGCCAAAAACGCTTGTCGGAAAGATTGCTTATGCCGAGCTTGCAGAATCGCATAAAACGGAGGTGTGAATAATGACAGATATTAAATCGTCTGCAAAAAAGAGATTTCTTCTTGTTCACCCTGAAATATCACGGACTAAGTATAATTTTGCAGGTGTTATTGATAATGAACCCCTTGAACTTGAATATATTTACGCTTTATTAAAGAGTCAGGGCTATGAACCTGATATCTGGGACGGACAGGTGGAAAAAATCAGTCTTGTGCAGAAGCTTAAAGCCTTTATGCCTGAATATGTTTATGTTTGCGGCCGAACACGTCAGGAAAGCTTTATTAAGGAATACTGTGCTGCTGCCAAGAAGATCTGCGGCAGTATAACTATTGCAGCGGACTTCATGTGCAAAAGAATTTCAGACGTTTTGGAAATTACAGTAATGTTAAAGTGAAGATTTTCAGGCTGCCTGCTGATAATGAGCATTACGACAGAGTGATGGATTTTATAAGCAGATGTGAAAATGACAGCGAGCAGATGTTCAACCTTTTCTCAATGGTTACAATG
>JAQXHC010000039.1 GCA_029007035.1 Oscillospiraceae bacterium | reverse complement strand
AAACTGTCGACCGCCTCTTATTGTATGCATTCGAGTAAACAGGTTGAAGCATAGCCTTCGTGTAACGAGCCAAAATGAGTGTCAATAAGAGTAAGTGGTTCTGCCTTTCAATTATTCTTTCAAGGAGGATACTCTATGATTAGCGTAGGTATTGACATCTCAAAGGACAAAAGTACGGTTTGTATGCTTCGACCTTATGGTGAAGTCGTGGAAGCTCCGTATAGCATCGAACATACCGAACAGGCTTTGAACGCTTTAATTGAGCGTATCAAATCATTCGATGAGGATGTCAAGGTGGTTCTGGAAGCTACCGGCGGCTATCATCAGGTTGTTGTTACAAAGCTGCTTTCTGCAGGCATTTTTACCGTTGTTGTAAATCCCTACATAATGAAAAAATACTGCGCAGCGACTTTGAGAAAAGCGAAAACCGACAAAATCGATTCTATCCGTATCGCAAACTACGGCATAGACCATTGGTTCTCTATGACGGCATATTGTCCACCCGATGAAATCTATGCGGAGCTAAAGCTACTAGGCAGGCAATACGACCAGTATGTTCGACTCAAGATTAGCTGCAAAATTCAGCTTGCACATCTTCTTGACGGCGTTATGCCCGGAATCAAAACAATACTGCAAGGAACTGTTCCTGCGTACAGCACTAAGGACAAGCTTTGCGACTTTGTCGAGAAATATTGGCACTATGACAACATCAAAAAGATGAGCGAAAAGCGGTTTATTGAGGACTACGGGAAATGGTCTAAGAAAAAGGGATACCGTTTCAACGAAAGTCAAGCGATAGCGATATATCAGCTTTCGAATAACAATATCCCAACCCTTAAATCCAGTACCCCATCCACAAAAATGTTTGTACTGCAGGCGGTGAAATCGGTTAGAGATGCCGAAATCACCTTATCTTTAATTATATCGCAAATGCAAGAAATTGCAAGTACCTTGCCGGAATATTCTGTGGTAAGGGAAATGAAAGGCGTTGGAGATGTTCTTTCTGTCCGCTTAATTGCCGAAATCGGCGATGTGAGAAGGTTTCATAACGGCAGCGCTCTGGTAGCCTTTGCAGGCATTGACGCTCCGCCTTATGAATCCGGAAAATTCGTCGGCACCAAGCGAAACATTTCAAAGCGAGGGTCTTCTACCTTGCGAAAAATCGGTTATGAGATTATGCACAGTCTCAAAGTTGCGAAACCCACCGAGGACTCTGCGGTATATGATTTCATTATCAAGAAAGAAACCGAGGGCAAGCCTAAGCGTGTTGCCAAAATCGCAGGACTTAATAAATTCCTGCGTATCTATTACGCAAGAGTGATGGAGATTTATTGCTGATTGCACAAATTTTACTTATATCCTTACAAGCTGAAAAAATCATTGTTTTTCGGCTTTGTTGTTATGCCATTTATTTTCTGAAAAAATATATTTTTTTCAGGAAAAAGGCTTGACAAACAGTAACAGGTTTGTAGAGCAGATTATCTACTCTACCAACCACATTATATCATATCTTCTCCGGAAAGTAAAGGACGGGGCTTAGTCCGTCCCATACATATCGTGATTTACAGCAGAGGTGTAGTAGTTATCGATTGTAACGGCAGCATTATACAGAACTGTTTTCAGATAGGACTTGATATTACGCACTTTGCTTGGATTTTCTTTCAGGCAGGAGAAGATATATTCAATGTGCATTGAGTTGAGCTTCAGAATACGGCTCTTGACAAGCTCAGTAGGAACTTTATCCCTTCCGATATTCTGTGTTTCCGCTTCGGAGCATACACATTCAAGCATTATATCGACAATTTCATCAAGCTGTGCCTTGTTGAACTGGTTTACGATTAAGTCGTATTCAATATTTTCAAGAATGATTGCTCTGTATCCGTCAATCTTATCAATCCCATCAGGCAGGATAGATTGATTGATATTAAAAAGCTCTTTATTTTCTTTTTCTTTATTTGATTTCTCTTTACTTAATTGTGCCGAGGACATCTGTTTGGGTTTTACCCGGTCGGATTTATTCCGTTTAGGTTCGTCGAAATGGCGTGGCTTCATTCTTATATCGTAGAACACTTCGCCGTAAGTTCCGTTTTCTCTCCGTTCACGGTATCGGGTGATATATCCTGTTGCTTCAAGCTCCTTTATGATAGAAGCGATAGTATCGGAACATTCACGGTTGATTTTCGATAAACCTGAGATTGTCATATCCCATTTTTCAGGGAGCGATAATATTTGGGAGAGTAAACCTCTGGCTTTAAGAGAAAGCCGCATATCTCTTAAATGGTAATTTGACATTACCGTGTATCCGTCTGCTGTTTCAACTCTACAATACGCCATCAGAATTCAATCTCCAGCACGAGAATATCGTTATCTCCGATTTCTCCAAACTTTTCTTCAAAAAAGGTATTGACAAATTCGTCAAGATGTGCTTCATACATTGCCGCTTCGATTTCATCGGAAATTCTGCCCATTTCCTCGACCTCGGCACGGAGCTGGTCATACTCACGCTTTGTCTTAATGAATTCAGCCGTGCTTGCACCCTTAATAGTACGGGGATAGACGAATGTTCTATACTCCTTAGCGTCAAGCTTCGCTTTCAGATTTGTAACCTTATTCCTGAGTTCTGCACCGAAGAAAAAAATCTTGAAAAAGGTCTTGACATTTTCCTCAGTTTGTGCTTCGGGTTTTTCTGAAAAATATTTCAGAAAAGACTTGACATCTGTCAGCTTTTGTGATATGAACCCCTCGAAAAAATTTTCAGAGAAAGGGTTGACAAATCTGTCCTTCTGTGATAAGGGAGAACCCTTAAAATTTCTTTCAGAAAAGGTATTGACATTTCTGTCGTTCTGTGATATGGGACTTCCGTTGATATTACTTTTCTTCATAGTAATTCCACCTTTCTTAATGTTGGTTTGAGCTTATCATATATTCAGGGAATAGAAAAACCCCGTATCTAACGGTTTAACCGTCGGATACGGGGTAATCTTTTTATTTACCAAGTTCAAGGCTCATCACGAGAGTTATATCTTCCCACTGATTTTGCCTTAAATACTTGCCGTTAGCCTTCTGATAGGCTCTTGCCATTTCATAGGTTATCGGAAAATCCCATTGTATAGCGATTTTCTGATTAATCCCTATTACTAATAGCAGCCTGTGCAGCGGCAAGACGAGCAATCGGAACGCGGAAAGGTGAGCATGAAACGTAGGTAAGACCAATTTCATGGCAGAACTCAACAGAAGTTGGGTCGCCGCCGTGCTCGCCGCAGATACCGATGTGCATTTCAGGACGAACTTCCTTACCCATCTGAACAGCCATCTTCATAAGCTTTCCGACGCCAACCTGATCGAGCTTAGCAAACGGATCGTTCTCAAAGATCTTAGCGTCATAGTAAGCGTTGAGGAACTTGCCTGCATCGTCTCTTGAGAAGCCGTAAGTCATCTGAGTAAGGTCGTTGGTACCGAAGCAGAAGAACTCAGCCTCCTTAGCAATGTCGTCAGCTGTAAGAGCAGCTCTCGGGATCTCAATCATAGTACCAACTTCGTACTTGAGATCAGAACCGGCTTCAGCGATAACAGCGTCAGCAGTTTCAACAACGAAATTCTTAACGTACTTGAGCTCCTTGATATCGCCGATGAGCGGAATCATGATTTCAGGAACGATAGTCCAGTCGGGATGAGCTTTCTTAACATTGATAGCAGCCTTGATAACAGCCTTAGTCTGCATTTTTGCGATTTCAGGATAAGTTACAGCAAGACGGCATCCACGGTGACCCATCATCGGGTTGAATTCGTGGAGTGAATCAATGAGAGCTTTGATGTCATCAACGGATTTGCCCTGTGCATCAGCAAGAGCCTTGATATCAGCCTCGTCTGTAGGAACGAATTCGTGAAGCGGCGGATCAAGGAATCTGATAGTTACGGGACAGCCTTCAAGTGCCTCGTAGAGAGCCTCGAAGTCAGCCTGCTGCATGGGTTCAATCTTAGCAAGAGCAGCTTCTCTCTGTTCAACTGTATCGGAGCAGATCATCTCTCTGAAAGCAGCGATTCTCTCAGGATCGAAGAACATGTGCTCTGTACGGCAAAGACCGATACCTTCAGCACCGAGCTCACGAGCCTTCTTAGCGTCAGCAGGTGTATCAGCGTTTGTTCTTACCTTGAGGACTCTGTATTTGTCAGCCCATGTCATGATTCTCTCGAACTCGCCTGCGATAGTAGCATCAACGGTAGGAATAACACCATCATAGATGTTACCTGTAGAACCGTCGATTGAGATGAAGTCACCCTCTGTGAAGGTTTTTCCTGCAAGCTCGAATTTCTTGTTAGCTTCGTCCATCTTGATTTCAGAACAGCCTGAAACGCAGCATTCACCCATACCACGGGCAACAACAGCAGCGTGGGATGTCATACCGCCGCGAACTGTGAGGATACCCTGAGCAGCCTTCATACCTGTGATGTCCTCGGGAGATGTCTCGAGACGAACGAGAATAACCTTTTCGCCCTTAGCAGCCCAAGCCTCAGCATCATCAGCTGTGAATACAACTTTACCGCAAGCAGCTCCGGGTGAAGCACCAAGACCCTTGCCGATAGGTGTAGCGGCCTTAAGAGCCTTTGCATCGAACTGGGGGTGGAGAAGTGTATCGAGATTTCTCGGGTCGATCATAAGAACAGCTTCCTGCTCGGTTCTCATACCCTCGTCAACGAGATCGCAAGCGATCTTGAGAGCAGCCTGAGCAGTTCTCTTGCCGTTTCTTGTCTGAAGCATATAGAGCTTACCATGTTCAACAGTGAACTCCATATCCTGCATATCTCTGTAGTGATCCTCGAGGGTTTTGCAAACCTTAACGAATTCAGCATAAGCCTCGGGGAATTTCTCAGCCATCTGAGCGATAGGCATAGGAGTACGAACACCTGCAACAACATCTTCGCCCTGTGCATTTGTAAGGAATTCGCCCATGAGCTTCTTTTCGCCTGTAGCAGGGTCTCTTGTGAAAGCAACGCCTGTGCCGCAGTCATCGCCCATGTTACCGAATGCCATCGACTGAACGTTAACAGCAGTACCCCATGAATAAGGAATATCGTTGTCACGTCTGTAAACGTTGGCTCTCGGGTTGTCCCATGAACGGAATACAGCCTTGATAGCGCCCATAAGCTGCTCCTTGGGGTCTGTCGGGAAGTCAGAACCGATTTTAGCCTTGTATTCAGCCTTGAACTGTGAAGCAAGCTCCTTGAGGTCGTCAGCGTTAAGCTCAACGTCCTGAGTTACACCCTTCTTTTCCTTCATCTCGTCGATGAGTTCCTCGAAGTATTTCTTGCCGACTTCCATAACAACGTCGGAATACATCTGAATGAATCTTCTGTAGCAGTCCCATGCCCATCTTGGGTTATTTGACTTTTCAGCAATAACATTTACAACTTCTTCATTGAGACCGAGGTTGAGGATAGTATCCATCATACCCGGCATAGATGCGCGAGCACCTGAACGAACAGAAACGAGAAGCGGATTCTCCTTGTCACCGAACTTCTTGCCCGTGATTTCTTCCATTTTTGTGATGTACTCGTTGATTTCAGCCATGATATCGGGATTGATTTCGCGGCCGTCCTCGTAGTACTGTGTGCAGGCTTCAGTAGAAATAGTGAAACCCTGGGGTACGGGGAGTCCCATACCGGTCATCTCAGCAAGGTTAGCACCCTTACCGCCGAGAAGCTCTCTCATGTTAGCATTACCTTCAGAAAAAAGGTAGCAATACTTCTTTGCCATTGGTAATTTACCTCCAGTTTTTTACTTTACCGAAATATGAGTACAGATTCATACACACATTCGGACTTATAATTATTATAACACATTTCCGTAAAAATTACCATATATAATTTGGGAAAAATTTCCCCGCAATTTTATAGCATAATACACAAAAAATAACAATATTATAATTTTTTGCACGAAAGGGGTTGCATTTATTGTTAAAGTTTGTAATAATATATTCAGCTATTGTCTATGATTATCTGTCAGTGAAACAATCTGCATTTTAACGGCTTTTGATACAGCTGCCGGCTGTACCGGTATCCGGGATTTTTGCGTGACTGCGCAGAATTTCTTTGCTGAGGCAGGAGACCGGCAGCGCATTTTCCGCGCCGGGAAGCCGGAATATTCAACGGGAGGACTAAACGTATGAACAAGGTAATAATCCTTGCAGGAGGACAGGGGAAAAGAATGAAGGCGGATATACCCAAGCCGCTTTTCAGGGTTCTTGGAGAGCCGATGCTTGAATGGGTGATTTCAGCCTGCGAGGAATCCGGATTATCCGATATATGCATAATCAAGGGATTTATGGGCGACATGATCGACGAATATCTCGGCGGACGGTACAAAACCGTTCTGCAGGCGGAGCGGCTCGGAACAGGTCATGCAGTTATGCAGGCGATTCCATTCCTCAAAGAAGATACCGACGGCAATACGCTTGTGCTTTGCGGTGATGCGCCGTTCATTGATCCGGTCGCAATAAAAGAATCTCTTGTGATTCACAAACAGCAGAAAAATGCTGTAACCGTAATTACCGCTGAGCTTGAAAATCCGTCGGGCTACGGAAGGATAATCCGCACAAATAACGGAATCAGCGGCATAGTTGAGCAAAAAGACGCTACGGAGGAACAACGACTTATTCGCGAGGTCAATTCGGGTGCATACTGGTTCAGGACCGCTGACCTTATAGAGCTTCTTGGCAAAATCGACTGCAATAATGCTCAGCATGAGTATTATCTCACTGATACTATTTCCCTTGCTATTTCCGGGGGCAAGAATGCCGGAGCTTATAAATCCGACAATCCCGACATTATTAAGGGTGCGAACGACCGCCGCGATCTGCTTGCACTGAATACCTACGCAAGAATGGCGGTTATTGAAAAGCACCTTATCAACGGAGTTGAGTTTACCTGCACCGACGGAATAATCATCGAACGCGGGGTCGAAATCGGCGTGGGAAGTGAAATTCTGCCGGGTACGATAATCCGCGGCAGCTCGGTGATCGGAAAAAACTGTTCAGTCGGACCGAACACTGTGATCGAAAATTGCCGTCTCGGAGACGATGTTAAAATGAACTGTGTGCAGGCATATGATTCCGAAATTGAAAGCGGAGTCAAAATCGGACCGTTCGTTCATATCCGCCCGAACAGCTGTATAAAGAGCGGCGCGAAAATCGGCGACTTCGTCGAAATAAAGAACTCGGTTATCGGAGAAAATACGGCGATTGCACATCTTACCTATGTAGGTGACAGTGATGTCGGAAAGAAAGTTAATTTCGGCTGCGGAACGGTTACCGTTAACTATGACGGAATCGTCAAGAGCCGCTGCGTAATCGGAGATAACTGCTTTATCGGCTGCAATACGAATCTCATTGCGCCCGTAAAGCTTGGCAAAGGCGTCTATACTGCAGCAGGAACAACGGTAACACGCGATATTCCTGACTATGCCCTTGCTATAGACAGGGGAGTGATGAAGGTCAACGAAGGTTATACGCTGAGAAAACTCAGAAATAAATTTTAATTAAAGAATAAAAACCGCCTCCCGGGAAACAGTATTAAAAAGGAGGCGGTTTTTATGAATATAACCCCGGAAATGTACGGTAAAATGAGCGAAAAGGCATCGCCCGGCTCTAATACAAAGGTCAATGTTCCCGTGGCTTTCTGTGTCGGCGGAGCTATCTGTGTAATCGGAGAGCTGATAATGACGCTTATGGAAAAAATTGTTTCGGACGAAACAGCGGCAGGAACATGGACTTCTATTATCCTTGTGGGGCTCAGCGCACTTTTTACCGGACTTGGCTGGTACGAAAAGCTGGCTAAGCACGCGGGAGCAGGTACGCTCGTGCCAATCACAGGCTTTTCCAACGCTATCAGTTCTTCGGCTATCGAGGCAAAATCGGAGGGATTTATACTCGGAGTCGGCGCGAAAATTTTCACCATTGCCGGACCGGTGATTCTCTATGGCTGCTCGGCTTCGGTTATTTACGGACTGATATACTATTTTATAAGCGGTTAGACAATTATGTGATTACAGGCGGGCGAACAAAATTCGCCCGCCTGTTTGCTGGAAATGCAAAAAAATTGCAGGGTAAAAACCCTGCATTGAAAAAGAAGATCAAAAAATAAATATGTGTAGAACAAAAGAAAGGAGACAACAAAACGAGTGTTAATAATTAAAGATTATTTAACACTGGCTTTATTATACCGTAAAAATCGTCATAAGTCAAGGCAAATCTGCAAATTTTTTTGAATATCAAAGCTTTTCGGTAAAACTGTACAATGAAGCGACAAATTTTTACGGCAAAGTACACAAATCAGACAGTGCATTTTAAATAACTTGAATTATTTTTAAATCATTTCACATTGTTTGCTGCAAATATAAAATAAACCTGCACAGAAAAATCTTCAGAAATTAAGCGATTATTGTAAAAAAGGTATTTACAAAATCTTGTTTTTGTGATATTATATATATGAAGTTATGTCTGCTTAGGAATGTACGGACGGTCAGGCGGTTTTTTTCTGCCGAACCGCGCCTGCTTTTCCATGCTCACTATAACCCCCGAATAATTTTTTAGGAGGAAATTTTCCAATGGCAATTAAAAGAAAAATGAAAACCATGGACGGTAATAACGCAGCCGCTTGGGTATCGTATCCCTTTACTGATGTCGCTGCAATTTACCCGATCACACCATCTTCAGTTATGGCTGAAGTAACCGACACCTGGGCTGCTAAGGACAAGAAAAACCTTTTCGGTCAGCCTGTAACCGTTGCTGAAATGCAGTCGGAGGCAGGTGCTGCCGGTACTGTTCACGGCTCACTTTCAGCCGGTGCTCTTACTACTACATATACCGCTTCGCAGGGACTTCTTCTTATGATTCCGAATATGTATAAAATCGCAGGCGAGCTTCTTCCGAATGTAATTCACGTATCAGCAAGATGCGTTTCATCGCACGCTCTTAATATTTTCGGCGACCACTCAGACGTTTATGCCTGCCGCCAGACCGGCTACGCTATGCTCTGTTCGTCCAACCCTCAGGAAGTTATGGACCTCGGCGCTGTAGCTCATCTTTCCACGATCAAGGGCAGAGTTCCTTTCCTTCACTTCTTCGATGGATTCCGTACATCTCACGAAATCCAGAAGATCGAAACATGGGACGACGAGACCCTTTGGGAGATGCTCGACAAGGACGCTGCTCAGTCGTTCAGAGACAAGGCTCTCAATCCTGAGCACCCTGTTCTCCGCGGCTCAGCTCAGAACCCCGACATCTTCTTCCAGGCACGCGAGGCATGCAACAAGTATTATGATGCACTTCCGGCAATCGTTGAAGAATACATGAACAAGGTCAATGAGAAGATCGGTACAGACTATAAGCTCTTTAACTACTACGGTGCTCCCGATGCTGAGCATATTATCATCGCTATGGGTTCTGTAAACGATACTATCGAAGAGACTATTGATTATCTCAACGCAAACGGCGGCAAGTACGGACTCGTTAAGGTTCGTCTCTACAGACCTTTCGTTTCTGAAAAGCTTGTTGAAGTTATTCCAGACAGCGTAAAGAGAATCTCTGTTCTCGACAGAACAAAGGAACCCGGTTCACTTGGCGAGCCTCTTTACCTCGACGTTGTTGCAGCTCTCAAGGATACAAAGTTCAACAATGTTCCCGTATTCACAGGACGTTACGGTCTCGGTTCCAAGGACACTGTTCCTGCTCAGATCGTTGCTGTATTCAAGAACGAGACAAAGAAGAGATTCACAATCGGCATTGAGGACGATGTTACAAATCTTTCACTTCCTCTCGAGGCAAATCCCGATTCAGCTCCTGCCGGCACAACAGCCTGCAAGTTCTGGGGACTCGGTTCGGACGGTACGGTTGGCGCTAACAAGAACTCTATCAAGATTATCGGCGACCACACTGACCTTTATGCTCAGGCATATTTCGCTTACGACTCAAAGAAGTCGGGCGGTGTAACAATTTCTCACCTCAGATTCGGTAAAACTCCTATCAAGTCGACATACCTCATCAACATGGCTGACTTTGTTGCCTGTCATAACCAGAGCTATATCGATAAGTATGATATGGTTTCCGATATCAAGCCCGGCGGAACTTTCCTTCTCAATACAATCTGGGATATGGAAGGACTTGAAAAGAACCTCCCCGGACAGGTTAAGAGATATCTTGCACAGAACAACATCAATTTCTATACAATCAACGGCGTTAAGCTCGGCGAAGAGACAGGCATGGGCACAAGAATCAACACCATTCTCCAGTCTGCATTCTTCAAGCTTGCAAACATCATTCCTTTCGAGGACGCTCTCAAGTACATGAAGGCTGCCGCAGAGGCTTCCTACAGCAAGAAGGGTCTGGACGTTGTTGAGAAGAACTGGAACGCTATCGACGCAGGTCACCAGAATATCGTAAAGATCGATATCCCTGCTTCCTGGGCTGACGCTCCTGATACTCAGATGGGTATGGCTGCTGTAAGCTGCGAGAACAAGGCGCTTCAGGACTACGTAAACAATATTCAGATCCCCTGCAACGCTCAGAACGGTGATTCTCTGCCTGTTTCAACATTCGTTGATATGGCTGACGGTACATTCCCCCAGGGCTCTGCTGCTTTCGAAAAGAGAGGCATCGCTGTTAAGGTTCCGAACTGGATCCCTGAAAATTGTATCCAGTGTAACCAGTGTGCATATGTTTGTCCTCACGCTGTAATCAGACCTGTTGCACTTTCCGAGGCTGAAGCTGCTGCTGCTCCGGCTGCTGCAAAGATCGTTGACTTCAAGCCGGCTATGAACGGACTCAAGTTCACAATGACAGTTTCAACTCTTGACTGTACAGGCTGCGGCGTATGTGCTAACGTATGTCCCGCTAAGGAGAAAGCTCTCGTTATGGAGCCTATCGCTTCACAGATGGATCAGCAGGAAGTATTCAACTACGGCGTAACAATCGACGAAAAGCCTGAGGTTGCTGCTAAGTTTGCTCCGACAACAGTTAAGGGTTCACAGTTCAAGAAGCCGCTGCTCGAATTCTCGGGTGCCTGCGCAGGCTGCGGCGAGACTCCTTATGCTAAGCTCGTTACACAGCTCTTCGGTGACAGAATGCTCATCGCTAACGCTACAGGCTGTTCGTCAATCTGGGGCGGTTCTGCACCTTCAACTCCTTATACATTTAATAAGCAGGGCAGAGGTCCGGCTTGGTCAAACTCACTGTTCGAGGACAACGCTGAGTTCGGTTATGGTATGTATCTTGCTACTCAGACTCTCAGAACAAGAGTTGTTGAAAAGGTAAAGGCTCTTGAGGCTAAGACAGAGAATCCCGATGTTAAGGCTGCTATTGCCGAATACTTTGATACATTCAACGACGGCGCAAAGAACGGTCCTGCTACCGATAAGCTTGTTGCTGCTCTTGAAGCATGCGGCTGCGACGATGCAAAGGCTATCCTTGCTGAAAAGGATTACCTCAGCAAGAAATCACAGTGGATATTCGGCGGCGACGGCTGGGCTTATGATATCGGCTTCGGCGGTCTCGACCACGTAATTGCTCAGGGCAAGAACGTTAATATCCTCGTATTCGATACAGAGGTTTACTCAAATACAGGCGGACAGGCTTCCAAGTCCACACCTACAGGCGCTATCGCTCAGTTTGCTGCTGCCGGTAAGGTTGTTAAGAAGAAGGACCTTGCAGGTATTGCAATGAGCTACGGCTATGTTTACGTTGCCCACGTTGCTATGGGCGCTAATATGAATCAGTGTATCAAGGCATTCGCTGAGGCTGAGGCTTACGACGGTCCTTCAATCGTTATCGCATATGCTCCGTGTATCAATCACGGTATCAAGACCGGTATGGCTACAGCTCAGGCTGAAGAGAAGAAGGCTGTTGAGGCTGGTTACTGGCATCTTTACAGATATAATCCGACACTCAAGGAAGAGGGTAAGAATCCGTTCATACTCGATTCCAAGGCTCCTAACACCGACGAGTACAAGAACTTCCTCATGGGTGAGGTTCGTTACAACTCGCTGGCACGTCAGAATCCCGAGAGAGCAGAAGCTCTGTTCAATGCTGCTGTTGAGAATGCTAAGGACAGATATGATTACCTTACAAGACTCACAACACTTTACGGTCAGGACTGATTTGAAACTGACTGCATAATAAACGCATAGCCGTCCGCAAGTACTGTTGCGGACGGAAATGATAAAGGCTTCCCCGCCGGACATGGCAGGGAAGCCTTCTTTATTTGATGACTCTTATTCTTGTTCGCCGCAAAGATAAGTCTCTGATATCTGTTTCTGTTTTTTCATATCACTGAGAAAAATTCCGCAGAATACTATGTTCAGAATCGGCAGGGTAATAAATAAGAGAGAAACGATATCCGCGGTAAAAATTGACGGTATCAGTGGGATAGTAATAATACTGCTGAACACTATATCGGTAATTGCAGCCCATTTTTTCCGTTTGTTTGCAGCGGTGAGCCCGAATATTCCGCTTACTATTCCTAAAATGCCGGTCACAACCATATATGCTGCGAAAAAAACAATTACCAGCCATATTGCTCCGCCTATTATAAAAGAAAATGCTCCGAACGGCCAATCGGCAGTGCTGGTAAGGCTGTCACTAAAAGATTTACTCAGCAGAAATATCAGTAATCCCCCGATAATCATTAGTATACCCCATACAATTGTGATTATTGACGTCACTTTAAGAGCTTTTGTTCTCATGGCAATTCTCCTTTGCAGTCTTTTTGATTTTTGGATACCTCTGAAAATCCGTAAGTTTTCTTATGAATAAGAAAGGCTGTTTGGTGTAAATGAAGCGTCTGTTTTCAGAGAATACCTTTATCTGAAAGGTCGTTATATCGGAACATAATATGCTTACAGCGGCTTAAAATCAGAAGCCGGGTGTTTGCACCATGGACAGATGAAGTCGTCGGGGAGCGTGTCGCCCTCATAGATGTAGCCGCAGACAGTGCAGATAAAGCCTTTTTTATTTGCACCTGCCCCGGGCTGTTTTTTGATGTTTTTCTGATAGTAGCTGTAGGTCACTGACTCATCATCGGAGAGAACTTCACCGTCTGTGACGTCGGCAATAAACAGCGTATGCGTGCCCAGATCTGCCGCAGAAACGACCTTTGCCGAAAGGTAGGCATTTGTTTCGTCTGCGATATAAATCAGATCGTTTTTCGATCGCCTGAAACTTATTTCCGCTGCTTTATCGGTGTCGCGTCCGCTTTGGAATCCCCAGTGCCTGTATGTCTCAAAGGACGAATTTTCCGTCAGAACCGAAACATTGAATTTTGCCGTATTCATTATCATATCATGAGTTAAGTTTTTCTTGTTGACTGCAACAGCGATTCTGTTCGGCTCAGATGTGACCTGTGTAACCGTGTTGACGATACAGCCATTATCCGTTCCGTCCTGTCTTGCAGTAAGAATAAATAAGCCGTAGCTGAGCTTATACATAGATTTTTTATCCATAATTTTCTCCTTCCGGGTATTTTCAAAACGAAAAATGCCGCGTATTTTATTATAAAAAGAATAGCACGTTTTCTCCGTAATGTCAAGCATTTTAAGGCATATTACATCAGCAGCGCACAATGAAAGTACTATTGAAAACCGGTAAAAAATATGTTATAATATTCAAAAAGGGGCGTGAGAAAATGAGCGTTATTCTTATAGCCGAGGATGACAGGGAGATAAATCATCTGCTGTGCGAATTTCTCTCGACGCAGGGATATATGACGATAAGTGCGCAGAACGGACTGGAGGCACTGAGTCTGATTAAGGAACGTACAGACATTTCGCTTGTACTGCTTGATATGATGCTGCCTTACCGGAGCGGAGATGCGGTGCTTGCGGAGATGCGCGGGTTTACGGATATACCGGTGATTATCGTGTCGGCGAGGGATGCTGTCCGGACTAAGGTTGATGTAATGCGAATGGGCGCAGACGACTATGTAACGAAACCTTTCGACCTTGATGAGCTGCTTGCAAGAACGGAAGCAGTCCTGCGGAGATACAGCAGAGGAACAGACAGCGATGATAAAAAATCCGGAAAAATCATGTATAAATCCCTTGTCCTTGACAGAGTATCGGGAGCGGTTACAGTAAATGGAATTCCGGTAGTACTTACGGCAAAGGAGTATGCGATACTGGAGCTTATGCTGCTTAATCCGAAAAAGCTTTTTTCAAAGGCTAATCTGTTTGAGAGCGTGTGGAACGAGCCGTATTTCAGCAGTGATACCACGATTAAGGTTCATATGAGCAATCTCCGCAGCAAGCTCAAGGAGATCTCTCCGGACGAGGAGTATATCGAGACTGTCTGGGGAATGGGATATAAATTGAAAGAATAGAAGCAATCGGGAAATACATTAATGTATATTATTCCTTTTGATGATATTTCCGACGAGAGGTGACCTCCTGACCGTGTCTGAAAATTTACCCTTTCTTAACCTTTTCCTTAACTGATTCTTAACACTGCTGTTTTATAATAAAATCATCAAAAGGAAAGGCGGTAAAACCTATGGGAGACAAGGTTCTTGAACTGAACGGAATAACCCGTCGGTACGGAAAAGCGACGGTAGTCGATAATTTCAGCCTGTCAGTGGAAAAGGGGCATATATGCGGACTCATCGGCCCGAACGGTGCGGGCAAAACAACAATAATGCGAATGATGGCAGGTCTTACTGCTCCGAACGGAGGAGAAATGAGATTCTTCGGCAGTAATAATCTTGACGAGGCGCGGAGAAGGATGTCGTTCATGCTTGAAGCTCCGATTGTTGACCCGAATATGACGGCAAAGCAGAATCTCATGTATGTCCGCTACGCAAGGGGAATTGCGGACGGGAAGAAAATCGGAGAGGTGCTTGAAACGGTTGGTCTTGCTGATACAGGTAAAAAGCTTGTAGGCAAATTTTCTCTCGGCATGAAGCAAAGACTCGGTATCGCGATGTCGCTGCTCAATGAACCGGAAATCATGGTTCTTGATGAACCTGTGAACGGACTTGACCCGGAGGGTATCGTTGAGATCCGTCATATGCTTGAAAAGCTTTCAAATGAGCGCGGAGTGACGATAATTATTTCAAGCCACATTCTTTCGGAGCTTGCAGAGCTTTGCACCGATTTCACGCTTATAAACCACGGCAGGCACATAGAAAGTCTCAGCACCGACGAGCTTGCCATAAAGTGCAGAAATCATATATCCATACGCACGGACAATATCAACGAGACGGCGGCTGTCCTCGAAAAGAAGCTGTCAATCCACGAATACAAAGTGATTCACGGCGAGGAAATTCACCTTTTTGAGCGCCTTGGCGAAATTGAAACTGTTTCAAAGACAATCACCGACAGTGGACTTATTATCACCAAACTTGTCAATGAGGGCGAAAATCTCGAGGATTATTATCTGTCAAAGGTAGGTGCTCAGAATGAATAAAAATATCAAAGCCGAACTTTTCAGATTAACCCATTCCGGAAGCATATTCCGGATATACATTGTTTGCGGTCTGCTCACAGCGGTTTTGCCCGTTGTGATTTTGCCGGACTCAATGAATCAGGATCTGCTTACAACTGTTGCAGAAATTTCCGAACAATTATGTATGTATATTCCGCTGCTGATAGGCACGCTTATTGGCATAATGGCAAGTAAATATTATCATTGCAGACTGTATTACTACGAAATCATGGACGGTGCGGGCATTCATAGGATTATACTCAGCAAGATGGCTGTTTACGGAATTGTTTCACTTGCGGTAATCATTCCGTCGCTGGTGATTTTTGCAATAGCCGGAGTTCGCGGAGGAGTCGGAGAAATGAAAAGTCCTCTGCTTTTCGGACTGATTTATGCGGTGATTGTGTTCCATATTGTGATAAAAATAACCCTTTATTCAATGCTTATACGTAATCTGATCGGCGGTTCGCTTATCGCGTATGCGCTGGCGATCGTTGAAATTATGGGATTCTCTCTTATAACGGAGCTCGAACTGATGAAAACAGCGACCGCAAACCGTATATTCCAGTGGGTTCCGTCGATTCAGCTTATGCTGATTCCACAGGCTGAATATTCTGCGGATTATATTATCGCCGTGTTTGGAAGTCTGATACTCGGCACAGCGGTTCTGTACTCGCTTGTATATACAATTTATAAAAAAAGACTTTTCAGATAAGGAGGGAGGCACACTGTGGGTATCGCGAAAATTATAGTCATAGTGTGCCTTTTGCTGCTGTGTCTGTTTTTTGCTGTAAAATTCTATGCGCTGAAAAGACAGCTCCGCCGATTTGCTTCGGAGGTCAAATGCCGCATGGACAGAAAATACAATCAGCCGATAAAGGTTGATCTTTTCGACGAGGACGTTACGAAGCTTGCGGTTGTGCTTAATGAGCACGTAAGCTTGCAGCAGAGGCTTGCGGAGCAGAATATCGCAGAGCGCAGAGAGCTTTCAAACATCGTCTCGGGCATATCACACGATTTCAGAACG
This sequence comes from Oscillospiraceae bacterium, assembly GCA_029007035.1. Classification (GTDB taxonomy): domain Bacteria; phylum Bacillota; class Clostridia; order Oscillospirales; family Ruminococcaceae; genus Ruminococcus. The sequence continues at coordinate 7,428 of JAQXHC010000039.1, read as the reverse complement.
CCGCTTACGGCGGCACTGGGATATTTGCAGTTAATTGAGAAAAGCGGTGAGCTTTCGGCGAAAAACAAGGAATATCTTGAAACGGCAATCGAGAAAAATCAATATCTTAAAGCACTTTCTGATGACTTTTTTGAGATATCAAAGCTTGGCGGAGAGGCGCAGAGTGCCGCACCGGAAAGAGTAAATCTGAGCATCTTTCTGTCGGAGCGGCTGCTTGAACAGTACAGCTGGATATCGGAGAACAGGCTTGAAACGACGTTCTCGATTGAAGATGATATTATTATCGAAAGCGATGTTCACTGCCTTGAAAGACTGATTTCAAATTTGTTTTCAAATGCAGAGAAATATGCCGTCAGAACACTGGAGGTTCACCTGAAAAGGGACGGAGAAAAAATAGTTTTCGGAGTATACAACGGCTTTGAGGGCATTGATGAGCCTGATGTATCGAAAGTTTTTGAACCGTTTTACCGTGCAGACTCACGGAGCGGGAACGGCAGCGGACTCGGACTGTATGTTGCGAAATGTCTGTGTGACAGTCTCGGCTATAATATTTCTGCACGGATTGACAGCAGCAGATTTGTAATTGAAATTGTAATAAAATAAGACACGGTCGGAGCTGAAACAGCTTTCCGACCGTGTTTTTATCCGATTATTTCCTTGTCAAACAGTCTGAGCGTGTCTATTTTAAGAGCACGGTGCTCAGGCTTTTCAAGTTCCGGGTCATCTCTGAGAAGCTCGCGCGCACAGTCCTGAGCCATGCTCATAAGCTCCATATTACACGCAATATCGGCAATTTTAAGCGGCGGGAGCCCGTGCTGAGCATTGCCGAAAAAGTCGCCCGGTCCGCGGAGCTTCAAATCCTCCTCAGAAATTCTGAAGCCGTCTGAGGTCGAGGACATTATCTTCATTCTCCGCACACATTCGTCGCTTGTGTTATCGGTGATAAGAATACAGGAGCTTTCAAACTGTCCTCGTCCGACTCGTCCGCGCAGCTGGTGAAGCTGTGAAAGTCCGAATCTTTCGGCATTTTCGATAACCATTACCGCCGCGTTTGGTACGTCGACTCCTACTTCGACAACTGTTGTGCAGATAAGCACCTGAACTTCGCCGCTGTGGAACTTTTTCATTGTACGTTCTTTTTCAGCGGCGTTCATTCTGCCATGGAGCAGCGCGATAGAACAGCCTTTCAGAACGCTCTTTTCTGCCTTATCAGCATAGGATTTCACCGCAAGAAGATCGCTTTCGCTCTCTTCGATCATCGGACAGACCACGTAAGCCTGCCTTCCTTCGTTGAGCCGTTCACGGACGAAGCTGAACACGCGCTCTCTGAGCTTGCCTGTGACCGCATATGTTTTAACGGGCTTTCTTCCTTTTGGAAGCTGATTTATCGCCGATATATCGAGGTCTCCATAGATGATAAGCGCAAGTGTCCTCGGAATCGGTGTGGCGGACATTACAAGCTTATGCGGCGAATCTCCTTTCTCCGCAAGAGCTGCTCGCTGAGCGACTCCGAAGCGATGCTGCTCGTCGGTTATTACGAGGGCGAGCGACTTATATTTCACATCCTTCTGGATAATTGCGTGAGTTCCAACGATCACATCTTCTTCGCCCGAGGCGATTTTTTCGCGGAGCAGAGCCTTTTTCTTTGCCGTCAGCGAGCCTGTCAGCAGGCAGACATTGATTCCGAACGGTTCAAGGAATTGCGTCAGTGTCCGGTGATGCTGCGATGCAAGGATTTCCGTCGGAGCCATGAGTGCAGCCTGTGCACCGTTTCTGACGGTAAAGAAGCAGGCGGCGGCGGCAACAGCAGTTTTTCCGCTTCCGACATCTCCCTGCAAAAGACGGTTCATAGGCGTTTCGCGGCACAGGTCCGAGATAATTTCGTCGGCTGCGTGCTTCTGGGCTTCGGTCATTTCAAAGGGGAGTCCGCGCAGAAATTCCCCGATGCCGATATCGGGATTCATCTTAAAAGCAGAGGCGCTTCGGCGGTTGGCTTTCATCATAGACATACCGAGCTGGAGATGCAGCAGCTCATCAAAGGCAAGCCGTCGGCGTGCGGATTCCGAAGCTGATTCGCTTTCCGGAAAGTGAATATTTTCAAGCGCCTGCATAAGCGGACAAAGATCATATTTTTGCAGAATTTCGGCTGGCAGAGTCTCAAACGGCTCAGCTTTCATAAGGCTGAGAGCCTGTCTCATATTAGTCCTTACCATATTGACGGAAAGACCCTGAGTCAGGGGATAAACAGGCTGAATAAGAACCTTTTCCTCTGCGGATATATATACAGGCGAGCTTATTTCGCGGCGCAGAAAATTTCCCGTCACCTTGCCGTACATATAGTATTCCGCGCCCTCTTTGATAGCCTGAAAGCCGTAGATATTATTATAGACGACGATCAGAATATCGTCTATACCGTCAGTTGCCGTCGCCTTTGAGATAACAAGCCCTCCGCGGACACGCTGTGGGGGAAGCTTATGAGTAACCGTCAGCTTCAGAACGCTGTATTCGCCGAGAGGAGCCTGCTGGATCGGGACATGACATCGGAAATCAAGATATGTCCTCGGAATATGATAAATCAGCTTGTACGGCGAGGTTATTCCCAGCTTGCGGTATTTTTCGCCCCGTGCTCTGCCCACGCCTTTGAGGTATTCGATTTCGCTGAAAAGAGTAGCAGACATTTAATTCTCCTTTGCAGTAGGTGCTTTTTCATAAAAACAGGCGGACGCAAAGTCCGCCCATAAATATTTATTGTTTAATGAACAGTCTGATCATCTCTGTTCGCAGATGAGCTTGATAGCTGTTCTTTCCTCGCCGTCGATCTGAATATTTGCGAAAGCCGGTATGCAGATGAGGTCGACTCCGATAGGAGCAAGATATCCTCTTGCAATAGCGATAGCCTTGATAGCCTGATTTGAAGCTCCTGCACCGACTGCCTGAACCTCCACAGCTTTCTGCTCTCTGATAACGCCTGCAATAGCGCCTGCTACCGAATTAGGTGAAGAATGTGATGATACTTTTAAAATTTCCATTGCTGAAACCCTCCTGATTTTAGGCACCGCTGCAAAGACCGCATAATGGGTGCGCGATATGCCGGATATTTTGTTTTGCAGAAAACTGCGAATATCACTTGCCATAATAATTATACAATATATCAATAAAAAAAGCAAGAGTTTGAATGAATTTTTGTGAATTATCTCACAATTAAACGGCTGATTTTGTGCGATTTGCCCGTTTTTTCATCAAATTCTACTACGACTCCGCAGAGGAAACAGCTTCCGTCTGCTTCTTTGAATCTGGTCGGAACACGGAAACGAAGCCGGTCAACGGCAGGTTTGATTTCAACTCCGAGACAAGAACGTTCCGGTCCTGTCATTCCGAGATCGGTGATGTAGGCAGTGTGTTCCGAGAGAATACATTCGTCCGACGTCTGGACGTGGGTGTGCGTGCCGAAAACGCCGCTGACACGCTTTTCAAGAAAATAACCCATTGCTTTTTTCTCGGAGGTAGCTTCGGCATGGAGGTCAACAAAAATATTAGGAGTATCGATTGTCTCAAGTATATTATCGATAACCGAAAACGGGTTGTCGAGCGGCTCGAGACTGACCGTGCCCATGAGGTTAATGACAGCTATGGAGTATGTTCCCATGTCGAGTACACAGATTCCCTTTCCGGGACATCCTCCCTCGGGAAAATTTGCAGGACGGATGATGTTGCTGGATTCATATATTTCGAGAGCTTCGCGCCGCTTGAATGCGTGGTTTCCGGTAGTTATTACGTCCGCTCCCGCGTTCAGAAGCGATTCTGCCGAATATTTTGTGATACCATTGCCTTGAGCGGAATTTTCACCGTTCACGACGGTAATATCAATGCCGTAAAGCCGTTTAAGTGCAGGAAGCTTTGCTGAAATGAAGTCGCATCCGGCTTTTCCTACGACATCGCCGATAAATAATATGTTTTTCATTGAGGCGCTCCTTTCGCGTTACATATTATTATAATAACATATTATGCATGATTTGGCAATATTTATGTCATGCGAAAGAAAATAAATTATTATGCGTGCATAGGTGTTTTATGATTTTTGTCGGTTGAAGCGGCATTGCCTGACATTAAGGAATCTCTGATTAAATCATGTCTTGCAGTCCGGAATGTATCTCACTTGTATGATTGGCGCAAGTCCTGCGAGGTATCCACATAAATTTCAGAAAGCAAAGAATTTTCAGTTTTTTGTCAGGAGCGTGAAAAAACGGCTGTAAATATCCGTTTAAACTCCCATATATCTTGATTTCGTCCGTTTTCAAAAAAATTCTGAGAAAATTTCAAAAAATGCTTGACAAATCTGTTTTTTAGTGATATAATTGATACTGTCGTCAGGAAACTGACTAAAGAAAAGTGTGGGAGCTTAGCTCAGCTGGGAGAGCATCTGCCTTACAAGCAGAGGGTCATAGGTTCGAGCCCTATAGTTCCCACCATATTCCTGGCCCGGTAGTTCAGTTGGTTAGAACGCCAGCCTGTCACGCTGGAGGTCGTGAGTTCGAGCCTCATCCGGGTCGCCACTTTTCTTATGCTTCTGTAGCTCAGTCGGTAGAGCAGGGGACTGAAAATCCCCGTGTCGTTGGTTCGATTCCGACCGGAAGCACCATAAAGGGTATTGAATCGTACCCTTTATTGAATGCGGATTTAGCTCATCTGGTAGAGCGCCACCTTGCCAAGGTGGAGGTAGCGAGTTCGAGCCTCGTAATCCGCTCCATAGTGTTGGGGAAATATCCTCGGCATTGCTAATCCCGAAGCAATAGTTTCGGGATTTTTCTTTATATACGGATATCTGAACTTGGCGTCGGCTGCCGTAAAAATGACGCGCGAGCTTCAGCGGAATGTTAAGGTGCGACGGAAACGGCTTGAAAACGGAGATGACGGTAGATTTGTCTGTTTTGAGTCTGCGGAATCAGGAAAGAGAATAAACAATCTGACGGTTGAATACCGTCAGAATAAATCAACTGAAAATAACATGGGGGTGACATAATGGAAAAAGAAATGAGATATGCTGTGCTTATCGATGCGGATAATGTCGCGGCAAAATACACAAGCTATATTCTCGATGAGGTATCAAACTACGGCGTTGTTACATATAAAAGGGTATACAGTGACTGGACGCGTCCGAATACGATGAGCTGGAAGGCAATGGCACTTGAAAATGCTATTACGCCGATTCAGCAGTACAGCTACACAACGGGAAAGAATGCTACTGATTCGGCAATGATTATTGATGCGATGGATATTCTTTATTCGCGAAATGTGGACGGATTCTGCATTGTGTCAAGTGACAGCGATTTTACGCGTCTTGCAATTCGCCTGAGAGAGTCGGGAATGCACGTAATCGGAATGGGAGAGCAGAAAACTCCGAAGCCGTTCAGCACTGCCTGCAACGCGTTCAAATATCTTGAGATCCTCGCTGATGAGGAACTGCGAAACAATGCAGACTCGGGTATCGTCGATCTGAAAACGCTTGAAGAAGCTGTTATCAGAATCATCAGTGAAAATGCCAACGCGCAGGACGAAATAAATATCGGTGAGCTGGGAAGTCGTCTGTTAAACCGATATCCCGACTTCGATGTCCGGAATTATGGGTATTCCAAGCTCTCGCAATTTCTGAAGAAGTTTGATTCGCTGAGCTTCAGACAGGTCGGAAGCAGTATTCTTGTGTCGCAGAAGCTTGATGCAACGGATTTACAGAGAATCCAGAATGTACTTGAGGTTATTGTCAGAAGTGCAGGCGCAAAGGGATATAATCTCGGTGAACTGAAAAAACAGCTTTGTACGAAAGTTCCCGATTTCAATGTAAAAACCTACGGATACTCTAAATTCAGCCGCTTTGTTGAGAACCTTTCGGGCTTCAACATCAGAAACAACATGGTTATGATTTCGGAAAAATAATTGATTTTGGAGGATTGCTGTGGCGAAAAAACTTACGGTTGTATTTTTAGTCGCGTTTTGCGTATGCTTTTTAATCTGGGGAGCCGGATATGTGAAAAGGTCCGGATTGCTCGAACGTTATGCTGAGCGGGAATACCTGACTGCGGACGAATCAGCGCAGAGACCTGCATATCAGTCGCTGAGCAACGATGAAAAAGCACTTTATACGGCGCTTTATCGTGGAATCTGCGACCATAGCAGGGAGATAATGCTTCCGTTTGATGCAGATGGAGAGATGTTTGAAAAGGTATACTATCTCGTCGAAAAACAGGAGAGCGAGCTTTTTTATATAGATTCGTCTTTCTATACCGCTGAAAAAATAAAAAAGGCGAAGATTATCTACAGAACCGAAGATGAGGACGAAATATCGGAAAAAACCCGGATACTGAACGATAAGCTTGACGAGATTGTCTCGCAGATTCCTGACGATTCCGACGATTTCGAGAAGCTTACGTTTATTCATGACTATATAATAAGTAACTGCAAGTATACAGCCGGTGATAATGATGCAACCGCATATGGCTGTCTGGTTGAGGGCAAAGCTGTCTGCGAGGGCTATGCGAAAGCGTTTGATCTGCTTGCAAAAAGAGTCGGAATCGCATCGCTTGTCCTGACGGGCATGACCGATGACGGAGAAAATCACGCATGGAATCAGTTTGAGCTCGGTGGAACGTGGTATAATGCTGATATCACATGGGATGATAATGATAAGGACGGCGAACTGAGTCATGTATATTTTCTCTGCAATGACACATCTTTTTATCAGAACGAGGATACTCCGAAGGATATGCACGTTCACATTGCGGATGACGAGTATATAAAACCTATGAAATGCAAATCGGCTGATAACTATTATGTGAAGGCCGGATTGTTTGCTGAAGATATGAACACTGCTGAGAAAATACTGTGCCGTGAGATTAAACGCGGGGCGGATTCTGCAGAGCTTAAATTTTCGGACAGTAAAACGTATTCGGACTTTAAAGATGAATTTATTTCCGGTGAAAAAATATTCAGACTGATAATGGATAACAGTACTGTTAGCGGTCTGATGACGATAACAACCACCGAAAACAAGGATGAGCGTGTGATCAGAATAGGATTCAGATAAATGTTATGTGATAATTAACAAAAAAACGCAAAAAACATCACGGTATTTTTACTTGACAAACACAAGAGAGCTATGGTATAATAAACGAGTCGCTTCAAGGAGAGCTTGAGGTGACGGTATCACAAAGAAACCGAAAAAAATATCGAAAAAGGTATTGACAAGAAGGAAGAAACGTGATATAATATTAAAGCTGTCGCAGAAAAGGCGTACAGCGCACAGCATCTTGAAAATTGAACAATGCAAGAAAAGAACGACGACCCTTGAAATTCCAGAGTAAGAGATGGAATAGAAAAGAAAGTCAAAGAAAAGACTAAAAAACACAAGTAGATTGCGAGCAATCGAAATGAACA
>JAQXHC010000038.1 GCA_029007035.1 Oscillospiraceae bacterium | reverse complement strand
ATATGCTATAATATACTAAGATATGGTAAATAACAACAAAATATCGGATAAAGTTTATAAATAACATGATTATGTGCTGAAAATCAATTACCTTGAAATTATTTGTTGAACCGAATCAGCAAATGTGCTATAATACGAAAGGCGGTTCAAGCCGCAATTTATGTTATTATTTCGTGTTTATACACATATATATCAGGGAGGTTATCTCAATGGCAGCACAAATCTGCGCTGTGATTATTTTCGTTGCGATGTTTCTGTTCATCGTGATAGATAAGATCGAGCGCCACTACGTTACACTCGGAAGCGGTATTCTCACTCTCGCCGTAGTTTTCGGCATCTGCATGAAGAATGGCTCCGCAGTCTGGAACACTCTTGCTATCGGAAACTTCGCCAAAAGCGACTTCTGGTATCAGGTTACCGAAAGTGAAAGCAAAGGCATCAACTGGGCTACGATCATATTCATTGCCGGAATGATGATCATGGTCGAGGGAATGGCTAAGGCAGGCTTTTTCAGATGGCTATGCATGAAAATTGCCTATCTCGTAAAATGCAGAACTATCCCGATTTTCATTACTTTCATGATTATGTCGGCAGTTCTTTCAATGTTCATCGACAGCATAACCGTTATCATGTTCCTTGCGGCGGTTACAATTGAACTTGCACAGCTCCTTAAATTCAACCCTGTGCCTATGATCCTTTCGGAAATTTTCTGCTCGAATCTCGGAGGTTCCGCTACAATGTGCGGAGATCCGCCGAACATCATTGTCGGTACCTCTCTCGGACTTTCATTTTCTGACTTTCTGACGAATACCGGTCTTATAGCCGCGATTTCACTCGTTATTTCAATCGTTTTTTTCTACTTTGCTTTCAGGAAAGAGCTTGTCGGAAGCAATGGCAGCGAACCTGTTGATATGTCCAAATTTCCGAAGCCAAGCGAGGCTATCACAAACAAAAAAAGCTTCATCATCAGCACTATTATTTTCCTCTGCGCCGTTGTTCTGCTTGTAACTCATGCGACGACTCACCTTACCGTAGCCACAATCGGTATATTTATCGCCGCCGTTACCCTCATAACTTCGGGCAGAGATGCCCTTGATATTCTCAAAAGAGTCGATTACAAAACACTCCTCTTTTTCATCGGATTGTTTATCGTGGTCGGAGGTCTTGAGGAAACAGGAATTCTCAAAATTATCGCTAACTTTATCGGTGACATCAGTAACGGAAACGTTATGCTCATGATTGCCATAATAATCTGGATTTCGGCTATTGCAAGCGCATTTGTCGACAATATCCCATTTGCAGCTACTATGGTCCCGATTATTCAGAGCCTTTCCGCTTCGGCAGGCGTCGATCTACACACGCTTGCATGGGCACTTTCAATCGGTACGGACATCGGCGGCAGTGCAACTCCTATCGGAGCTTCCGCAAACGTTGTCGGAACTTCCGTAGCCGCCAAAAACGGTCACCCCATCGGCTGGGGCAAATACTGCTGCAAGCTTGCGCCCGCGACAGTTATCGTCCTTGTTATTTCAACGATTTACATTTTCGTAAGATATTTATGATTTATAATTAAAGGAGGTTTTCCTATGGCACAGCTCATCATTTCGGTAGGCAGAGAATTCGGCAGCGGCGGACACGTTATCGCCGAAGCTCTTTCCAAAAAGTTCAACATCGAACTCTACGATAATAGTCTCATCACTGAGCTCGCAGACAAAACAGGACTGAGCACCGAGGTTGTTGAAAAGTACAACGAGCGTCCGAAGCACAAGCTCATATCGAGAACTGTAAGAGGCTACAGTAACTCAATTGAGGAAAACATCGCCAGAATGCAGTTTGATATACTCAGAAAAAAAGCTGAGGACGGCGAATCATTCGTCGTTGTCGGACGCTGCGCCGAGACTGTTTTAAAAGATAATCCCGCACTTATTTCACTGTTTATTCTTGCGGACAAGGATGCTAAAGCAAAGAGAATCATGGAACTGCACAATCTCTCAAAGGAAAAGGCAGAGGCATTGATGGAGAAAAAAGACAGAAAACGCAAGTACTATCACAATTCCTATTGCAGCGGAAAATGGGGCGATTCAAGAAATTACGACCTCAGCATCAACAGTACGCGCCTTGGAATCGAAAAAACTGCGGACTTTATTGAAGCATATATAAACGAACGAATTAAAACAGCACAGCACAATTAACCGCTGAACACTTTTATTACAACAAGGGGAATGATGTTCTCCCCCGGCTATAAGCCCAAACCGCCGACAGGCTGATGACTTCTGTGATTTTTGTCGCAGGGGAAATCAGCCTTTTTTGCCCCTGCTGAAAGGAAAATGTTATGCTTTACAGTCTTGCACTTTTGTTTTTGTCCGCGCTCATTTTCGGCGGAATATGCTCGAAGCTGAAGCTTCCGCCGCTTATCGGAATGCTCATATCGGGAATCCTGCTCGGACCGTCAGTATTGGATCTGCTTGACGGCTCATTGCTTGATATCTCAGCTCAGCTGCGTAAAATCGCCCTTATCATCATACTTACAAGGGCAGGACTCGGACTCGACATCAACGCACTGAAAAAAGTCGGCAGACCTGCATTGCTGATGTGTTTTCTCCCTGCTACAGCCGAAATCGCAGGAACGCTTCTGCTCGCTCCGCGGCTGATTGGAATCACTCTTTCCGAAGCTGCCGTGCTCGGAACGGTGCTTGCCGCTGTCTCACCGGCAGTTGTAGTACCGGGAATGCTGAAGCTGATCAGCGGCGGTTACGGTACAAAAAAAGGAATTCCTCAACTTGTCATGGCAGGCGCGTCTGTTGATGACGTATATGTAATCGTCCTGTTTACGTCTTTTACAGCCATTGCGTCTGGGGACGGCTTCTCCCCTGCACAGCTGATAAGGATTCCGTTTTCGGTATTTTCCGGACTGATAGCCGGAGCTTTGACAGGCATAGCGGCGGAGTTTATTCTGCGCAAGCTCAAAGCTTCTGCAGATAAAATCATAGTTGCGGCGATGAGCATTTCGTTTCTCTTTATTTATGCCGAGGACAAATTTACGGGATTTTTCGGCTTTTCAGGACTGCTTGCCATTATGAGCATGAATGCGGTCTACAGGAAACGCAGCCCTCGATCGGCAGAAGATCTTTCTTCGAAATACAAAAGCCTGTGGACGGCGGCAGAGATGATTTTATTCGTACTTGTAGGAGCTGCCGCTGATATCGGATGCGTAATGGATTCCGGACTTAAAGCCGCTGTGCTTGTTCTTGCGGTTATGATTTTCCGAATGGGCGGAGTTTTCCTCTGTGTCTTGGGAACAAAGCTCAACGCTAAAGAGCGGCTTTTCTGTATGGCTGCATATACTCCGAAAGCGACAGTTCAGGCTGCTATCGGCTCTGTGCCGCTGGCAATGGGACTAAGCTGCGGAAATATTGTACTTACCGCAGCGGTTCTGGCAATACTGATAACCGCTCCGCTCGGCGCTTTTTTAATTGATTTTCTGCATACACGTCTGCTTGAAAGGGAGACAGCAAGTAATCAATAACAAAAATCTGCTCCGGTTGGCATATAAATTCTATATCCGAAAAATTGACAAAATCTCTGCCGAAGCTTATAATATACTAATAGGCAGGCCGCCAACTGAAACAGGAGTGATATTATGAATAAATCGGCTTCCGATATGTGCGAAGGACCTCTGCTTAAAAAAATCATCTTTTATACAATACCAATAATTTTGACCGGAGTTTTGCAGCTCCTGTTCAATGCCGCTGATCTTGTCGTGGTCGGGCGGTACAGGGGAAGCATTTCGGTTGGTGCAATAGGCGCAACAGGCTCGCTTATAAATCTGATAGTAAATCTGTTTATCGGACTTTCAGTCGGTGCCGGAGTTACCGTTGCTCATGCGCTTGGAGCCGGTCACAGCCGCGATGTGAGCAAGATTGTTCACACTGCGCTTCCAACTGCGTTCATCAGCGGAATAATCCTTACAATCGTCGGAGTCGCAGGTGCAGACACATTTCTGCGCCTTATGGACACTCCGGACAACGCTATTGTCCTTTCAACAACATATATGCGTATCTATTTCTGCGGCATCACCGCGAGCATGATTTACAACTTTGGTTCAGCTATTCTCCGCGCTGCAGGCGATACCAGACGTCCGCTTTACTACCTTACCGCCGCAGGAGTTATCAATGTTATTCTGAATGTATTTTTTGTACGCGTTTTCAGTATGGACGTGGACGGAGTTGCCCTTGCTACGGTAATTTCACAGCTCATTTCAGCGATTCTTGTTGTTCGTTCGCTGATGAAGCGCGATGATGCGTGCAGATTCAGATTCTCAGAGATGAAAATTCACAGTCGTCAGCTCATGCAGATTATCAGAATCGGTATTCCGGCAGGCATTCAAGGCTCACTTTTTGCTATTTCAAACGTTCTTATCCAGTCATCGCTAAACTCATTCGGCTCGGTAGTGATGTCCGGCAATGCAGCGGCTCAGAATATCGAAGGGTTTGTCTACACATCTATGAACTCGTTCCACCAGACTGCGCTCAACTTCACGGGGCAGAATTACGGAGCAAAAAAATACGACCGAATCGGCAAAATCATGCGAATCAGTCTTTCAAGTGTGTTCATTACGGGAATTGTGCTCGGATTGACAGCGTATCTGTTCGCCCGTCCGCTGCTGGGAATTTATATTACCGATTCAGATGAGGCAATCGGATACGGTATTGTAAGAATAACTTATATCTGCATTCCGTATTTCCTGTGCGGACTCATGGACGTTACGACGGGTCTTATCAGAGGAATGGGACTTTCGCTCGCACCGACAATCATCACTGTTCTCGGAGTATGCGGAATGCGAATACTGTGGATCTACACGGTTTTTCCAATAGAGCGGTATCATTCGCCGGAAAGTCTTTATATCTCATATACGATTTCATGGTCGCTCACATTTATCGCGGAACTGATTGTATTTCTTTATATTTACCGAAAACGGCGAAAGTCGCTCACGACAAGAGCTGCGTAAGATCTGCCGCACAAAAATGTGTGGTAACATCCTTAATATATAAACAAAAAGACGTCCCGAAAGACGTCTTTTTAATTATAATATTGTGTCCAAAGAAATCAAACGCCGAATTTAGCGGTTGCAACCGGTACGCCGGGACCCATAGTTGAAGTAACTGTGCAGGACTTGATATAAGTACCCTTTGCAGCAGCAGGCTTAGCCTTAACTACAGCTTCCATAAGTGTGGTGAAGTTCTCGTCGAGCTTAGCGCCGCCGAATGAAGCTTTACCGATCGGACAGTGAATGATATTTGTTTTGTCAAGACGATACTCGATTTTACCTGCCTTAGCGTCAGTTACAGCCTTTGCAACATCAGGTGTTACTGTACCGGCTTTCGGGTTAGGCATAAGTCCGCGAGGACCGAGAACCTTACCGAGACGTCCTACAAGACCCATCATGTCGGGTGATGCAACAACAACATCGAAGTCCATCCAGTTTTCCTTCATAATCTTGTCAACAAGGTCCTGACCGCCGACAAATTCAGCTCCGGCAGCCTTGGCAGCTTCGTACTTGTCCTCCTTGCAGAAAACGCAGACTCTTACGTTTTTACCTGTACCGTTGGGGAGAACTACAGCGCCTCTAACCTGCTGGTCAGCGTGTCTCGAGTCAACGCCGAGACGGATGTGGACCTCGATTGTTTCATCAAACTTAGCCTTAGCGTTCTTGCATACTAGCTCAAGCGCCTCGGTAGACTCATAAAGCTTTGCAGAATCAACAGCCTTAACGCTGTCAACATATTTCTTGCCGTGTTTCATTATATTTCCTCCTATTTAAGTGGTAATACCGGGAAGCTCAGACGCTTACCCGATTAGCGGAATTTTCCTCCCACCATGAGAAGTCAGAATTAAGACGAAATGCGTCTTTTTTCATCATTCAAAAAATTGATTAGTCAACGACTACAACACCCATAGAACGAGCTGTACCTGCTATCATGCTCATAGCAGCTTCAAGAGAACCTGCGTTGAGGTCAGGCATTTTCTGCTCTGCGATCTTCTGAATCTGTTCCTTAGTGATGTTTGCAACCTTTGTCTTATTCGGAACACCCGAACCGCTGTTGATATTGCATGCCTTTTTGATAAGAACGGCAGCAGGCGGAGTCTTGGTGATGAAAGTGAACGAACGGTCAGCATAAACAGTGATAACAACAGGGATGATCATACCGATATCGTTCTTTGTTCTTTCATTGAATTCCTTGGTGAATGCCATGATGTTTACGCCGTGCTGACCGAGAGCCGGACCAACAGGCGGTGCAGGAGTAGCCTTTCCTGCTGCGATTTGAAGCTTAATGTAGCCAACTACTTTCTGTGCCATGAATTCGCACCTCCATAAATGTGGTAAATGGCGAGATAAGAATTATTTTATCTCTCCCACTGAAGTCCATCCGGACTTCTTTTTTGACCTGAACTAATCCTCTACGAGCACAACCTGATTGATAGGAAGTGTTGTAGGGGTTTCCCGACCGAACATCGAAACGAGCACATCGACCGTTTTTTCGTCGAGATTGATGCTTTGCACAACGCCGATAAATCCGTCCATAGCTGTGCCGGAGATTCTTACTCTGTCGCCCTCCTTGAAATTTACCTCAACAGTAGAGGTATCGATTCCAAACAGAGCCTTGACCTCTGCATCGGAGAGCGGAGTAGGTTCCGAACCCGGACCTACGAAGCCTGTGCAGCCTCTTGTGTTTCTGACAACATACCATGAGTCGTCAGTGCAAATCATTTTAAGCAAAACATATCCCGGGTAGGTCTTGCGCTCTACCTCTTTGGTTTTGCCGTCGGTGATTTCCGTCACCTTTTCGGTAGGAACTCTAACTTCCCGGATAAGATCGTGAAGCTTACGGTTTTCAACAACCTTTTCTATATTCTGAGCTACTTTGTTTTCATAGCCGGAATAGGTATGAATGACATACCATTTAGCTGCTTCTGACATTTCAAATCCTCCTTAGACTTCCGTTTCAGCGGTTATAGACCAAATCCATAAGGGCAAGGAACCCTGAATCAAGCAGTCCGACGATAATCGCGGACGCAACTACGACTGCAAGAACTACCGAGGTATTATCAACAACGGTTTTCTTGGACGGCCATACCACCTTTTTGAATTCGCTTCTCAAGTCCTTGAACCATTTTGCGATCTTGCCGGGCTTCTTGGACTTTTCAGCTTTTTCGGGGGCAGTTTTCTCTTTATCCTTAGCCATAAAACTACCTCCGATTACTTTGTTTCCCTGTGAAGAGTATGCTTTCTGCAGAACTTGCAATGCTTCATCATTTCAATTCTGTCAGGGTCATTCTTCTTGTTCTTCTTAGAAACATAGTTGCGCTGCTTGCACTCTGTACAAGCTAAAGTAACCTTTACTCTCATATCGGCACCTCCTGAAAAAATTCTTCTTTCGCTTTGGCGAAAGGTAGGTTGTTTGCCTCCCTCATAACAGGGCAAAAAAATAAACCCCAATTGAGGTAATCTAATTATATCACGGTATTTCCAAAAAGTCAAGCCTTTTTTCAATTATTTTCCGTTTATTTTTTCGATCTTTTTATACCGGTTTAAGAAAGCTTATAAAATTTCTCATCACGCACCATATAACGTATAATCCGACAAGGCTGAGCCAGAACCAAAGCTTCCGTGGCAGCAGTCTGACACTGTATCCGAGCAGTTCCAGTACATTTTCGATATAAAGAAGCAATGCCGATATAATAAGTATAAGCGGTGCGGGATTGCATCTCAGGGACAGCAGGAATTCTCCTTCTAAAATGTGAAGGACGCTTCTTGTATTTCCGCAGCCCGTACAGTAATAGCCCGTAGCTGCGTAAAAAAGGCATTTCGGAAATTTTACTGCAAGAGCTGCAATCTGTTCTTTCATCAAAATACAGGCAAGCGCCGCTGCAGGACAGATCACGACTATAAATTTTCTGAATCTGTTTTCTTTCATGCCGCACCTCCGATTTATACATTATATATTATAAGTTATTATACCACATTTTAAGCTGAGCTGTCAAATCTGTCAGTTCACACCCATGGTACTGACATATTGAATCGGTATTAACAATATTAAAGCATAAAATATCAGTAATACAGTACTATTCATCATTGAAAATCATATAAACCGGTAGTATAATTTAGACAACAAATAACACAGGTTAACAAAATCTTAATTATCTGTATTTATACGGGAGGAATTGAAATGAAAAACTCACAAATGAGGAAGCGTGCTGCAGCTGCTTTGGCTGCAATTGCAATGACAGCTTCTTTCATCTCGGCAGTGCCTTCAAATCACACTCCGCTCACCTATTCTCAGGGTGCGCCTATCGTTGCAGCAGCTGCTGACAGCGCTGTTGCAATCTCTGAATCCGCAGGCTACGGCGAGGGAGCTTATGTAAAGTGGGCATCTGTTTCAAACGCAACGGGCTACAACGTTTATTGTGACGGAACTCAGATTGATTCAATGCTGATAAGACAGTATCCGGGCTGTTTCAGAGCAGACGCAGTCGGACTCAAGGCAGGCAGCCACACCCTCAGGGTTGTACCTGTTATCGGAGGCAAGGAGGATTCTTCAAAGGCAGCTGAATCTACCGTGGCTGTTACCGGACTCGACAGAACAGGCTTTGCTTTCAACGGACAGAACGGTGCGTGCGGCGCTTACAATGCCGACGGAACCCTCAAATCAAATGCCGTTGTGCTCTACATCACCGAATCCACCAAGGATACCGTTTCAATGGATGTTGTTACCGATTCCAAGGGCACAAAAACCACTACCACAGGCTTGCAGAACATCATTTACGCAATCAAGAAAGGTTACGATTCAAGACCGGTCGTATTCCGCTTCATCGGTACCGTTACCGACCCTGCGGTTACCGATAAGGGCGACCTTACTGTTGACGGCGGAAGCAAATACAGTGCAGGCATGACAATTGAGGGCATCGGTGAGGATGCCACAGCAAGAGGTTTCGGATTCAGAATCAAAAACATCTCGAACCTCGAAATCAGAAATCTCGGCGTAATGCTTGTTGACAGCGACGAGGGCGATAATATCAGTCTTCAGCAGGGCAATGACCACGTCTGGGTTCACAACTGCGACTTTTTCTATGGCGAAGCAGGAACCGATTCCGATCAGGCAAAGGGCGACGGAGCTCTCGACTGCAAGAAATCCACATACATCACATTTTCCTACAATCATTTCTTTGACAGCGGAAAGTGCAATCTCCTCGGACTCAGTGAGGGTACGACTGACGGACTCTATATCACCTACCACCACAACTGGTATGACCACTCCGATTCAAGACACCCCAGAGTAAGATACTACTCGGCTCACGTTTATAACAACTACTACGACGGCAACTCCAAATACGGAATGGGCTCGACTCTCGGTTCGTCGATTTTCTCGGAGAACAACTATTTCAGAAACTGCAAATACCCCATGCTCACATCGATGCAGGGCTCGGATATTGCAACAGGCGCAGGTACTTTCTCCAGTGAAGACGGCGGCACGATCAAGGCTTTCGGAAACTATATGGAAGGACAGAAGGCATTCGTTCCCTACAGCGAGAACAATACTGAGTTTGATGCCTATGTTGCTTCTTCAAGGAATGAAAAGGTTCCGTCATCCGTTACCTCAAAGAAGGGCGGCAATACATACAACAACTTTGATACAGGCAGCGAAATGTACAGCTACACCGCCGATGCTGCAGCTGACGTTCCGTCAATCGTAAAGGCTAAGGCAGGTCGTCTCGGCGGAGGAGATTTCAGCTTTACATTTACTTCGGCTGACGATGAAAGCTATGACGTAAACTCGGCTCTTATGTCGGCACTCCGTTCGTATCAGTCATCTGTAATCGCTATAGGAAGCGGATTCAAGGAGGATACCGGCTCAACAACTCCCACAACCACAGCTCCGGCAGAGACAACTTCCTCCAATCCGACAACAACCGTTCCCGCAGCTACAACTCAGCCGACAACAAAGCCAATTGTAACTGGTGAAAATGTAATCTATGCTTCACCTAACGGAAACGGCGACGGTTCTTCAATTGATAAGCCCACAAACGCTCTTACTGCTATAAATTCCGTAAAAGCAGGCGGTGTAATTTACCTCCTCGACGGTACATATAAGTTCAGCGAAACAATCCTTATCGACCAGAACAACAGCGGTACTACCGGAAACTACAAGACCATTTCCGCTTATCCCGGCGCAGATGTTGTATGGGACTTTTCGGGACAGGGCGACGCCGATCCCTCAAAGAGAGGTATTGTTCTCGACGGAAACTACTGGGATTTCTATGGATTCGAGATCACAAAGGCTGCCGATAACGGTATGCTTCTCTCCGGCAGCAATAATAAGATCGAGATGATGGAATTCAACGACAATCAGGACACAGGACTTCAGATTTCGCGCTACAGAACAGACGCTGCATCAATCTCCGAATGGCCCTCCAACAACCTGATACTCAACTGTACTGCAAAAAACAACTGCGATAACGCAACAATGGAAAATGCCGACGGTTTTGCCGCAAAGCTTACCTGCGGTGAGGGCAATGTATTCGACGGATGTATGTCATATAACAACTCCGATGACGGTTGGGATCTCTATGCAAAGACCGAAACAGGACCTATCGGCGTTGTAACTATCAGAAACTGTGTCGCTTTCAGAAACGGCTTTACCGAATTCGGTGAGGGCTACGGCGGATGTGACGGAAACGGCTTCAAGCTTGGCGGTTCGGCTGTAGGCTCGGCTCACGTAGTTGAGAACTGTCTTGCATTTGAGAACCTCAACTGCGGCTTCACCGACAATAACAATCCTCTCCTCGGCAGCCTCACAGACTGTACATCTTATAACAACGGTGTAGGCGGCAACGGCAAACCCAATGTATCATGCTATCGCTGCACAGATACCACTACCCTCTTTACCAATGTAATGTCATATATCAACACGAACAAGACCTCAAAACTCGGCGCGGCAGGCATCAAGATTTCAAATGATAAGCTTGTCGGCAAGGCTGTAAACACAATCTACTATAACAGCAAATACTATTATGCAAAGAACGAGACAATGGAGAATGGAAGCAAGCTCGGTGACATCATTACACCTTCCGATTCCGACTTTATAACTTTGGAAGTGCCTGTTATGGGAACCGATTTTCATAGCGCATGGAGAAATTCCGATGGCTCTGTTAACCCCGGCGGTTTCGCTGAAACTCCCAAGAACGGTACCTACGCTTCAGTCGGCTATCATATGTCAGACGGAACAACCAGACCCGTTGAAACTACCACAACTGCAGGCGGCGGTAATCCCGAACAGACTACTACAACAACAAAGCCTGCGGACATTCCACCTGTTGCGGGCGGATATGTTCACAACTTTACTCTGAACGGCAGCACAAGCAGCTTCTACACTATAAGCGGAAACCTTTCGACCTCTAAAGGAACGGTTTCCTATGCAGGACTTACTCTTACACAGTGTCTGAAAATAGAGACAGCTACAAGCATAGACTTCACTGCTCCCTCTGCAGGAAAGCTCACTCTCGTATTCGCAGAACCGACGGCAACAATCAAGGTCGACGGAACAAAATACACCTCGTCGGGTGACGGTATTATCACTGTTGATCTCGGGTCAGGCAGCCACAGCATCACCAAGGCTGATACAGCAAACCTCTTCTATATGGTTTATGCCGAGAACAGTTCTTCAGAGACAACAACAGAACCGACAACTCAGGCACCCGATACGGATATAATTTACGGAGATGCAAGCCTCAGCGGCACTGTTGACATCAATGATGTAGTAATCATCATGTGCTATGCAGCTGACCCGTCTCAGAACTCACTCAGCGACGAACAGCTTGATCGCAGCGACGTTTATCAGCGCGGCGACGGCGTAAATGCCAGTGATGCGATCTCAATTCAGAAATACCTTTCAAAGCAGCTTTCTGCTCTTCCCGAATCGTATAAATAATCACAGCAATCCCTCCCAATAATATACAAAGAAACCGCGGACAATTAAAATGTCCGCGGTTTCTTTGTCAGGCAACACCGTACAATTATGCTGATGCAGTATAACCGAATATTTGCAGGCATAATGTGTGCCAAACCGTAAGACTGGATTTATTCCGCACTCCATTAAATCAACGGCGCGAATACTCTGAGAATACAGCTGAAAAGTCTGTAGAAAATACCCTTCTTTTCTGTTTCGGTCGTTCGTTCGGTACACCTGGACAGGGTCTGGATAAAATCTGATTTAAGTTCGGGAATAATCCTTGATTTGTACATCAGCGAGCTGCACTCGAAATGAAGAAAGAGACTTCGGTAATCAAGATTAACCGTGCCGAGCAGAGCAAGCTTATCGTCGCAGAGACAAGCCTTTGCATGAACAAAACCCGGATTATACTCATAAATCTTCACTCCTGCTTCCAGCAGCTGGGGATAATAGCTGCGTGAAAGACGAAATACAAGCTTTTTATCAGGTATTCCGGGCATTATGATTCTCACATCAACTCCGCGCTTCGCCGTTCGTACAAAAGAATCAAGCAGATTTTCGCCAAGTATAAGATACGGTGTATAGAACCATGCATAGTCCTCCGCCTGCGATAAAATATCCATAATCAGATTATTGCTGACCGCATCGGTATTAAACGGAGAATCACAGTAGGAAAGGACATAGCCGTCATCCCCGGCTGCGGGACTGCCTGCACTTTTAAAAAGCTCCGGAGGAATTTTTCTGTGGGAATAGGCATTCCATAATTCTGCGAACATATAGGTATAGCTAACTGCACTTTCACCGGTAATTCTGAAGCCGATGTCTTTCCAGTGCCCAAACCGCTGATTTTTGTTTATATATTCGTCAGCAAGGTTTATTCCGCCGCTGAACACAACCTTACCGTCGATCACCAATATTTTTCGGTGGTCACGATTGTTCAGACGTGCCTTGAGGAAATTCAGCGGATTAAATGCAATACATTCCACGCCGTTTTCCCTTAGCTTTAGCTCGTTTATTTTTGAAAATGTGGACAGACATCCCACATCATCATAAATGAGTCTAACATCAACCCCTGCCTTTGCCTTTCGCACAAGTATTTCCGAAATCTTATCCCAGAATACTCCCTCACCGATGATAAAATACTCTGCAAATATATACTTCTCAGCGCTTTCAAGCGCCTCGCACATATCCGGAAACATATCGTCGCCAAGAGGATAATATTTGCATTCCGAATTTCTGACAAGAGGAAATTCCGTCGCCTTATAAACATATTCAAAGCTCTGAGACGCACGCTTGTCTTCATTTTTCAGCCTGCAAAACAGTTCCGAGCAGTCTTTGAATCGAAAACCCGACGCTTTTTTCACACGTTCAAGCTTCAGCTTTATCGGCATACTGGAAATCTTGTCGCCGAACCCGATATATAACAGCGCACCAAGAAGCGGCAGTGTCAGTATCACGATTATCCATAGGATCTTGTATGCACTTTCACCGCGCTTGTAAATTATATACAGAACAAACACAACCGACAGTGCCGACAGAATGAAGCTGATCGGCACAATATAATCCCGTAGCAGATCCAGAATTATCATGTACCAGAGTATCTGAATGGCGACCGCAGGAATGATATATATCAGTCTGCTGATTATCTTTTTCATTTTACTCCCCGTTTCAAAAATCAGTTAACAGCTATGCCTTATAAACGACATAGCTGTTTTCTGAATGTTTTTTTCCCCGCTTTTAAAGCTTAAGGCGGCACCGCATAAAACACGCCGTGGGTAATGCCTTAAAAATGCGGATTTGCACCTGTCGATTCATCTGCGTAATATTTCAGAATCGCCGAAGCGTCGGCTGCGTTTACTATTCCGTCTCCGTTTACATCAGCGTCCTCGTAGAACTGGTCAAGCTGCTTAAATGAAGAACCTGTTGAGTCGTTGGCATACTGCTGAAGGACAAGTGAAGCGTCAATAGCATTGATATAGCCGTTTCCGTCAATATCTCCTGTCGAGCTTCCGTATACAAACGGCGACTGGAGAAAAATCTGAACCCATACGCTGCCGGTCGCGCTTGAATGTCCGAGTCCGACATATTCAAATTCGGGACGGAGAATATTCTCTCTGTGGCCCTGTGAATTCATCCATGCTTCCATTGCGCCGTCGGGATCAAAATCATACGCACTGCACCAGTAAATATTTTCTCCGTAATATGCAGCGTAGATATTGTATTCGTCCAGCACCGAAAAACAATCCGAGCCGTTGGGACGGGTATGATCAAATAAAACGTCACATTCGGAAGCACGAACGTTTGCTGCCGTCGATGCACCCGTATAAAGCTCAAGCGGCTGTACTCCGGCTTCGGCACGGTATTTGTTGATAATCTCAAGCATTCTTGTACATGCAGAGTCATAGGTCTGCGCTGCTGTTGAGGGCAGACTGAGACAGGTTGCCGCAGAAACAGATACGGCGGCGATAACCGAAATGAATTTGTTGAATTTTTTCATATTTTTCTCCTCACATATCACATAAAATTTTATAAATAAAACTGCTTCTGATTTAATCAGTGAAGATATATCATCATATTGTAAACGGCAAAGTGTCGTATACTCCCAGAATGTACTTATGAAGCGCCCTTGCATCGGCAGAAGTGATCACTCCGTCCTGCACACAATCGGCACATTCAAGCTGCAGATCATTCAGAATGACCGAATCGCAAAGCTTCTTTCTGAGCATAATCATATCAAAGCAATTAACAATCCCGTCACCGTTGATGTCTCCGTATCCCGAAGGAATTATGGGATTTCGTTCAGGAAGATACTGATCCGGCATATCTCCGATAGTGCTTGTAATGAAAATCTGTTCCCAATACCATCTGTATTTTGTATCGGGATCATATACAACACCGACTCCCATATGGGTATATGTCGGATTGATTATCGAACCCCAGTGATTCGGAGAATTCTTCCACTGATTAAAGGTTTCTTCGGGAGTACTGCTTCCCGCGGCGATATTCTCGGCAGCATTCCCGTATGAGATGTTGAATTCGTCAAGTATAGTATTAAAGAAAGTTCCGTCAGGGCGATCGTGACTGAAAAGTACAACACTCTCCTCAGAACGAACCTGTCCTGCACAATTTAAAACCGGCACTGCATAAAGCGGCTGCAGTCCATTGGCTTCGCGTGCCTCGTTAACATACATCACTATCTCATCGCACAACGCAGCGAAGTCCGGTTCAGCTTCAGTTGAATATACATTTTCAGAATCAGATGTGAATGATATGCAAAGCAGCGCAATGGCAGATGAAATAACAAATGAGGCAATTCTGCTGAACATAGAATAGGGTTTCATAACAATCACCTTATTTCACAGCCTGTCCGAAGACATGCAGAAGTTTTATTCTTCCGCTTCGGTCTCCTCCGGCGAATTAAGTATATCCAAAAGCTCGCCGAAACATCTGTCAACACAGACGATTCCGGTATTAACCGTATATTCAAGCATATTTACAGCATCCGAACCGAATAAACTCACGGATGAAAAGGTAAACTCGCCGGTGCGGTCAACATATGCTTTATAACTGAGATTTGCCGGATCGGCATTGAAGCTGTTCATAAACGATGCGAGAGAATTTCCGATTTTTATGATTTTAGCAATTCTGCTTATAAGAATCATCCCGACTCCATTTGCCGGATTATATGTTACATAAAATACCGGAGCGAAATCGTGATTCGGAAGCTTTGCGGCAAACCACATGGCATCCTCTCTGTCTTCGGGAATACGGCATGATATTCCGTTTTGTTCAAGTCTTTCCGAAAGAGCTTTAATTATATCGTTCATTAGTGATACGCCTCCGTAAAATCCGGATTGTAAAAAATCCAAATTAAAATCTATTACATTATTTATTGTATCATAATAAACGAATTTTGTCAATATTTGAGCAAATAATTATTTAATTGGACATATTTACCTCTTTTCGACTGTAAAAACTCTTTTGAGCCGTATTCAAAAATGAAATTAAGGTCTGATAACCGAAAGCGAACTGCTGTCACCGACAATCACGCTTTCAGCGAGGAGGATCTCAACCTCTGCTTCTGTGTCAAAACTGTAGAGCGGAATAGATGAGGATATATCCACGCGGATTATCATTGAAATTCTGTGACAGGTCTGATTTATACCTGCGGATTCAAAAGTACTTTTCAGTTCGGCAGACGCCTCCCCTGCCGGACATACCCTCAGTCGGATATGAAGTCCCCTGCCTGCAAGAAGAAACGAATCGGTAATTGAACCGAGCGGAATTTCAAGCTCGCGGTCGGCAGAGTCTTGGAGTGCATTATTTATTTCGGAAATCAGTTCGGTCTGAACCCTGTTTATGTTGGCGGTAAGAGTTTCCACTGACACGGCTTTTCCGTTTTCTCCGTAAAGAACCGCCGCAAAATCACCGTATGTATATTGATTTTCGGAAAGATATTCCGAAGCTGCCTCGTTGATTATTTCGTATGCAGTGATCCTTGAATAATGCTCCGCCTGCATCTGTGCAGCAGGTCTGACTGCCTTTTCGATATGTACTGCCGCCGCTGCCGTGAGAGCAGCCAAAGCCGCAGTGAACGCAAGTATGCGCCTGTTTTTCCGCGTTCTGCGGCTATGCTTGTTTCTGCGTCTCAAACTGCTCTCCTTTCGTGTTTATCCTTTCAGCTTTCGCTCTCTTTGCATCCGCAGCTGCCGCTGCATCCCTCGTGCTCGTCACTGTCTGTAAGAGTTACGGGTGAAAATTCCTCGGTCGGAAATTTCAGCCGTTCAAATAAATCGCACGGAGAATCGTTGTCGGAGCAGCACTCACGCTTCGGAACAGTGTAATCAAGAGTCGGAACCATTACAGTTACGGGACGTGTTAGCTCCACAACCGAGAAAAGTCCCAGCGTCACATAGACATTTCTCTGACGGCAGCACTGCGTTTCACCCTCCGCCTCATAGGACTTGCAGGATTTTTCAATTCTGGTTTCAAGCACAATCGGCTCAACAACCGAAACACTTGCAGTGGGCAGGCTTACACTTGTACAGCAATAGCTGTCCGCTGAACCGGTGGACGGCGAACCGTCACTGAAAAACGTCCTGACAGCCGATTCACTGCCAAAAAGAATACAATTCTTTGTCACAAAGGCAGTTCCCTCCAGTATATACGGTGTAGAGCACGCCTTTTCATACGCGAGCATCTCAATATCAAAGGTGAATGTGATGTCAACCGAGAAAAATCCGCGGTTAAACGGAACAGGTTCAACATTTAAACATACGTCCCTTACTGTTACACAGCGGCTTTTTACAATTTTTACATTCTGCGGAAGTTCTCCGCCGTTGAGATTAACCTGCAGATTGCTGAAGCAGTCTTTGTCGCTGCAGCTGTCGAAAACACGGTTAACCTTGATAGGAACACCGTTACGGCATCCAGGATTACAATCAAAATCGTTCATAATAGCCCTCCATTATTTTTTATGCGCAAAGACATTCGCCTTTTCCGCACTTCAATTCATTATATTCACTAAATTCAGATTTAGTGACATAAAACCAAAATGCATTATCGAAGAATTTACGCCTTTGATGAATATCACCAGGCATATCACACAAAAAACTCCCGGTATACGCCGGTATGTCCGTGAGTTTATTATGCAATCCGCAAAAAATACGGCTGCGCATCTGTCGAACAATCTCTGTATGGTGTTGCCTTAACTTTCTGATAAAAAATATGGCATAATTCAAAAAAGTATGGTATAATAAAAGTGACATTTATTTTCTTACGGTATGTCAGCAAACGATTCAGACATGATGGCTGTGAACAACTGCTGTAATATGTTTATATGGGACGGACAGTAATTTCACTTCCAGGCTGACAATCCGTGATAAACTTTTTACCGGAGGCAAAAACATGGACATGGATTCTGCAAAAAAACGAATTGCCGAACTTTCGGCTCTGCTTGAAAAATACAGCTACCAATATTACGTTCTCGACGACCCCGAGATCAGCGACTACGATTTCGATATGCTCATGCAGGAGCTTAAAGCTCTGGAGGCAGAATATCCTCAGCTGATTCTCCCGACCTCACCTACTCAGAGAGTCGGAGGAATAGCTTCGGGCAAATTCGCAAAGGTAGAGCACGGAGTTCAGATGGCAAGCTTACAGGACGTTTTTTCATTTGAACAGGTGGACTCTTTCCTTACAAGCTGCAAGGAGAAGCTCGGATCTGCCGAATATTCCGTAGAACCTAAAATCGACGGATTATCGGTGTCGCTTGAATACACAAACGGAATTCTGACTCGCGGTTCAACACGCGGCGACGGCTTCATCGGAGAGGACGTTACGGCGAATCTGCGTACAATCCGTTCGATTCCGCTTAAAATCGATAATGCCCCCGAATTTCTGGAAGTGCGCGGCGAAGTCTATATGCCGCGTGAAAGCTTTTTTGAACTTGTGGAACAGCAGGAGCTTATGGACGAACAGCCGTTCAAGAATCCACGAAATGCCGCAGCAGGCTCGCTTCGTCAGAAAAATCCGAAAATCACTGCTCAGCGTAAGCTCGATATGTTCATTTTCAACGTTCAGCAGTGTATCGGCAAAGAATTCGCTGCCCACAGTGAGTCGCTCGATTATCTGAAAGAACTTGGTTTCAGGACGATTCCAAGCTATAAGGTGTGCAGCAGACCCGAAGAGATACGCGCCGAAATAGACCGGATCGGGATAGAACGGAACATTTTTGCCTTCGACATCGACGGCGTTGTAGTCAAGGTCAACGACCTCGCACAGAGGACAGTTATGGGGGCAACAGCCAAAACTCCGAAGTGGGCTGTCGCATATAAATATCCCCCCGAGGAAAAGGAGACTAAGCTTCTCGATATTGAAGTGAATGTCGGCAGGACGGGCACTATCACTCCGGTTGCCGTATTCGAGCCGATTCTTCTCGCAGGTACGAGCGTTTCACGCGCTGTACTGCATAATCAGGACTTTATCGATGAAAAGGATATACGCATCGGCGATACCATAATAGTACGCAAGGCAGGCGAAATTATCCCCGAAGTCCTGCGTTCGGTTGCTCACGGTGAAAATTCCGTACCGTTCAGACTTCCTGCCAGATGTCCCGTATGCGGAGCGGATTCAGTACGTGAAAACGGTGAAAGTGCGCTGAGATGTCCCAATGTTCAGTGTCCTGCTCAGCTGTTGAAAAATATGATCCACTTTGTATCAAAGAGCGCAATGAACATTGACGGACTGGGAGCTGCTAATATGAAGCTCCTCGTAGACAGCGGGCTTGTCAGCTCCCCTGCCGACCTTTATACCCTTACAAAAGAGCAGCTTCTGACCCTCGATCGCTTTGCGGATAAATCTGCCGAAAACCTGATCAATGCCATTGCTGCATCGAAAACAGCAGGGCTTGAACGGCTTATCCATGCTCTCGGCATAAGAAATATCGGTCAGCGTGCAGCAGTTCTGCTGTGTGAGAAATTCGGCAGTATCGATGCGATCATTGCTGCCGGAAAGGATGATATTGCGTCGATCGAGGGTTTCGGCAGCATTATGGCAGAAAGCGTATGCAGTGCTTTTGCTGAGCCTCACAGAATCGAGCTTATTCAGCGTCTGAAAGCCTGCGGAGTTATTATGACCTACGAAAGTGAAACAGGCTCGGACAACCGTTTTGATGGACTGACCTTTGTTCTGACGGGAACTCTCAGCACTCTTAAACGTGACGAGGCAAAAAAACTTATCGAGAGCTTTGGAGGAAAAGTGACCGGTTCGGTATCGAAAAAAACAGATTACGTCGTCGCAGGTGAGGCAGCAGGCAGCAAACTTGATAAAGCCAATGCACTTGGAATCACAGTAATAAGCGAATCCGAACTAATTGAGAAAACAAGGTGAGTTATGAATTTTGATGTTAGAAAAATCGCGGAGCTTTCATACCTGAAAATTGATGATGAACGGCTCGGCGACTTTGAAAATGACATGAACAGTCTTGCGGAAATGGTCGGCGGACTGCCCGAATCCGACGATGAGCCGCTGATTCCGGACAATTTTATGAAGCTGAGACCTGATGTGAATGACTGCTGCGTGATTTCCCGTGACGAGCTGCTCGCCGGTGCTCCCGAGACCTGCGGCGGCTGTGTGTGCGTACCCAATGCCGTTCCAATACAGGAGAGGAACGGTGATTCACGCTGAGACTTTATGAATATACGGCGGCAGAACTTTCGGTGATGCTGCGCAGAAAAATGTGCACCGCTTCAGAAATTTTAGCGGACATAAAACGACGTATTTCAGAAAAAGAATCCGAAATCGGCGCATATATCACGCTGAACGAAAATGCTGAAGCAGAGGCTGAACTGGTTGATAATGCACTTGCAGAGGGAACCGAGCTTCATCCTCTTGCAGGAATACCGATAGCTGTAAAGGATAATATATCCACAAAAAAAATCCGAACAACCTGTGCCTCAAAAATGCTGGAAGATTATATTCCATCTTTTGACGCTGCGGCAGTCGAAAAACTCCGGGCTGCAAATGCGGTAATCATCGGTAAAACGAATATGGACGAATTCGCCATGGGTTCATCGACAGAAAATTCAGCTTTTAAAGTCACAAGAAATCCCCATAATCCCGACTTTATTCCCGGAGGCTCATCGGGTGGTTCAGCCGCAGCAACTGCTTGCGGTGAAACAATTCTCGCTCTCGGCTCGGACACAGGCGGTTCGGTTCGTCAGCCTGCTTCGCTGTGCGGTGTCGTCGGTTTGAAGCCGACCTACGGAAGCGTATCACGATACGGACTTATTGCCTTTGCTTCATCCATTGAACAGATCGGAACTCTCGCAAGAAACGCGGAAGATACAGTTTTGCTCTACGGACTTATCTGCGGTCACGACCGGCGCGATGCAACTACAGTCAACCGGAGTTATCCGGATTTTGCTGCAAAACTCAGAAATAATCTCAGCGGACTGCGAATCGGAGTCCCCCCGGAATATTTCGGAAACGAAGCGGAAGACACGGTCAAAGCTGTTGTAATGCGCACTTTGCACGCTATGGAGCGAAATGGTGCGAAGCTTGTTAAAATATCACTTCCAGGAGTTAAACACGCTGTCGCGGCTTATTATGTGATTGCAAGCGCTGAGGCTTCCTCAAATCTTGCAAGATTTGACGGGGTACGCTTCGGACGGCGTGCCAAAGATTGCTCAAATCTCCGTGAAATGTATGTGAGATCACGGTCTGAGGGCTTTGGCGATGAGGTAAAGCGCAGAATTATGCTCGGTACATTCGTGCTCAGCGAAGGATACTACGATGCCTATTACAAGAAAGCAAAACTGATGCAGTTGAAAATCTCCTCGGAATTTGATTCCGCATTTGAAAGCTGTGATGTTATCGCCGCTCCTGTTTTTCCGGTTAAAGCAATAAAAATAGGAGGCAGAGACATGAGCCCTGCAGAACGATGTGCGGCTGATATATGCACTGTTTCCGCGAATCTGGCAGGACTTCCTGCAATAAGTACGCCATGCGGAAAGGACGGATTCGGTGTTCCTATCGGGATTCAGCTTATCGGAAAGCAATTCGGCGAGCAGACTCTCCTGAATGCAGTTTACGGATTGGAGCAGATAGGAGGTGCGGGAAATGACTGAATATGAAGCTGTAATTGGTCTTGAAGTTCATGCGGAGCTGAAAACAAAGACTAAAATTTACTGCGGCTGCCGCAATTCTTTCGGTGATGAGCCTAATACGAACGTCTGTCCCGTATGCATGGGATTTCCGGGTGCGCTCCCTGTCCTCAATGCCCGTGCCGTGGATCTGGCTGTGAAAACAGGCTGTGCAATGAACTGTAAAATCAACGAAATATCACGGCAGGACAGGAAAAATTATTTTTATCCCGATCTGCCCAAAGGGTATCAGATTTCGCAGTCGGATATCCCTCTTTGCAGCGATGGATTCATCGACATCATGACCGACGGAAAAATCAGCCGCATACGCATAAAACGAATCCATATTGAGGAGGACGCCGGCAAGCTGCTTCATGACGAAAAATCGGATTCTACACTGATTGACTTCAACCGATGCGGCGTTCCGCTTGTGGAAATCGTTACGGAGCCTGATCTGCAAAGTTCGGCACAGGCTCATGCTTTTCTTGAAACGGTCAGAAAAATCCTGCTATATACCGGGGTTTCAGACTGCCGTATGCAGGAAGGCTCAATCCGCTGTGACGTGAATGTTTCACTCCGTAAAAAAGGCAGCAATAAGCTTGGAACACGATGCGAGATGAAAAATGTCAACAGCTTCAGTGCCGCAGTAAGGAGTATTGAGTATGAAATCAGCCGTCAGCTTGAAATCATCCGCTCAGGTGGAAAAATACTCCGTGAAACGCGCCGCTGGGACGATATCCGCAATATGAGTTTTCCAATGCGCTCAAAGGAATCGGCGGCAGACTACCGATTCTTTCCCGAACCCGACCTGACAGGAATTTATGTTGAAAAAGATAACATAAATCGTCTGAAATCAGAGATTCCGGAACTTCCGAACAGCCGTCTTTTCCGATATGTGGGCGAACACGGACTGTCTCAGGCTGATGCCGAAATAATCACTGCTGACATCGAAAAAGCTGACCTCTATGACAGCTGTGCAGCCCTTGGAGTATGCTCTTACCGCAGCATCGCAAACAGAATTATCGGCGATGTTTCGACATTTATCCGTGACACCGGCAGAAAAATATCTGAAACAAAAATCACAGCCGGAATGCTGACTGATCTTATTGCAAGTGTAGAAAAGGGCGAAATTTCAGATACAGCTTCTCATATAATTTTCCGCAAGCTTGCCGAAAACGGAGGTGAAGTCCGCAAAACTGCCGAAAGTCTCGGACTTATTCAGGAAAGCGATATCGAACGACTGAAATTATTAGCGGAGAAAATTATCGGAAACAATCCCAAATCTGCCGCCGACTATCAAAACGGGAAAACCAATGCGCTCGGATTTCTTGTGGGGCAATGCATGAAGGATTCCCACGGCAGAGCGAATCCCGCATTGATCCGCGAAATTCTCGAAAAAAAACTGACACAATAACGGAGGAATAAATATGCTGTTTTTATGTTATCCAAAATGTACAACATGCCAAAAGGCTAAGACATGGCTCGACGAAAACGATCTATCTTACGAACTGAGAAATATTAAGGAACAGAACCCCACATATGAGGAACTTTCCGAGTGGTACCGGCTCAGCGGACTGCCATTGAAAAAGTTTTTTAACACCAGCGGTCTGCTTTACAAATCCATGGATCTCAAAAACAGACTGCCGGAAATGTCCGATGAAGAGCAGCTCAGACTCCTTGCAAGCGACGGGATGCTGGTAAAAAGACCGATAGCCGTGAAAGACAGTATGGTCCTTGTCGGATTCAAAGCTGAAGTCTGGGATAAGCTTAAGGCAACACCGCAGAAATAACGACTGCCACACATTTGCTGACCTAAATATAAATGCGAATGTTCCATCAAATATTCCGTCAGATTGCACAGAAATATCGTAACCTCACTAATGCATTTAGTCGAATTTCTGTGCAGTATGACGAAATAATTCGGGCAAAATACGTGTAAATGCCCTTAATCGGTCATTTTTCGACATTTCACTAAATTTATAACAATGCAGAAATGATAGAATTTACTTGCTTTTTCTGCTTATTTGTGATATAATAGGATAAAGACAATTATATCTGATGTGACATACATACTATTTTATCCTGTTTCTATGGATACTGCGGGAAAGGAGGTTCATTCTGAACCGGCAAACCATTTGACGATGTAAATACAGACATCCGGAGAATTGTTTTCGTTTCATGGTGTTTAGCAGCGGAAATCACTCTGTTGGCTGCGTCGACAGGCGGCTTGCTGTTCGTTTATAGAAAACGATGGAATAAAACAAAATACTATTTTTTGTTGAAAGGAAGAATTCATATGCAAGTTAAAAGCAAAACTCTAATCTCATTTTTAATGACAGTTATTTTATCGTTGACAATCCTGCCGATGAAAGCATTTGCTGTACCGCTATTTAATGATGAAACCCAAACAATTTCCACTGCTTCCATTACGGTTACAAATGCCGTGGAAAATGATGTACTTGCAGCATATAAGGTAGTTGATATAAATTATAATGCTGCAACCAACAAACTTACATATGCGTGGAACAGTGATTTTGCTAATTATTTTGCAGGCACTACTATTGAACAGTTTTCAAACCTTACAAATGACTCCGACGATTTGAAGACTTTATTGGCAGATCTTCCGGAATATATAAATGTTAATAATATTGCCCCTGTCAATTCAATAACAGCGCCTAAAAACGGTGTAGTAACATTTGAGAAATTAGCTATAGGAGAATATTTTATTCTCCCGACCACATCAACCAGTGTATACCAGCTGATGCTGCAAAAACTTGAACCGACCGTTACAAATAACACCTATATGATCGACGATTCAACATTTACCGCAAAACATAAAGAGGTAACAATCTCAAAGGCAGCAGATAA
>JAQXHC010000037.1 GCA_029007035.1 Oscillospiraceae bacterium | reverse complement strand
ATTACCGTTGATGATACGGGAAAAGGTATATCTGCCGAGAATATCGAGAAAATTTTTGAGTACGGATTTTCCACCAAAGGCGACGGAAGGGGCACAGGCTTGGCTTTGGTCAGACAGCTTGCTCTAAAGCACAACGGCACTGTTACGGTCGATTCCGAACCGGGTACGGGAACATCGTTCACCGTAAATCTTACCGATTAAGGGGGAAACTTTGATGTATGAGGTCATGATAGTAGAAGATGATCCTATGGTTGCAATGATAAATAAGCAATATGTAACGGAGAATAAGCATTTTCATGTTTCCTGCGTGTGCCGTGACGGTGACACGGCACTTGCAATGCTCCGCGAAAGAAATGTTCACCTTGTTATCCTTGATGTATATATGCCCAAAACAAACGGACTTGAGCTTTTGAGGAAGATAAGAGAAATAAATCTGCCTGTGTCCGTAATAATGGTGACAGCAGCAAATGACAGTGCTGCCATTGAAGAAGCAATGCGTCTTGGAGTTGTGGATTATCTTGTCAAACCGTTTTCAAATGCAAGATTTCAGCGTGCCCTTGAAACATTTTTAAACAGACAGGACGCTTTTCACGATTTATCATCCTTCAGTCAGCAGCATATTGATGCCATTATGAACCTAAGTTCATCGGGAACGTCCGAACAGCTCCCCAAAGGAATTCAGGATCAGACTCTGGAAACTGTAAAAAGCTTTCTTGAACAAAGTCCCGATACCGATTTTACAAGTGAAGAAATTGCGGACAAGGTTGGGCTGTCCCGGGTAACAGTCCGACGATATGTAAACTTCCTGCTTGAAAAAGGTGTTATTGTCGGAAATATGAACTATGAAACAGGGGGCAGACCTTGTATGCTTTACAGATTAAATAAAACAGAGTAATCAATATGCAGTTAATTTCTCAAAAGATGCTTGACAATAGGCTGTTAAAATGGTAAAATAAAGAAAAAATTATCGGAATACAGGTGCAAAAGCAGATCTGTGAAAACAGCTGCCGAGCCTAACAAGGAATCAGGTGCGAATCCTGAGCAAGGCCGTTGCCGTATTTTGCCTTAAAGCATACAAGATGTAATGTCAGTCACTGGGAATTATCCCGGGAAGGCGTATGTGAGCCAATTTTAATTTGGCGGGCGATAAGTCGGAATACTTGCCTGTGTTTTTCCCGTGATCGGGTGTTGTTTATAGTCTGCGGAACTCCGGAACGTAAGCGATGATATTATATGTCAAAAAACAAGCTGTTTCGACGGCTTTATTTGTGTTGCTCTGATTTCGGTACGGTCTTTAAAAAATTTATCCGAAAGAAGGGTGTTTTTGGCATATCATATCATAAGAAACAGAGAAAAGACTATAGACATTATCTGAGTTGCGGCTCGGATAGTGTCTTTTTTGTTTTGGAGAATCCAATACTGCAAGCATCTGAAAAAGCAATCAAAGAGAGGTAAGTATTATGAACAAAAAAATTTTTTCCGCACTTTTGGCAGCTGTTCTGTCGGTATCAATAGCCGGCTGTTCCGATGAAAGCAGCAATGCAGGAGTATCATCAAGAATAAGATCATCAAAAGTATATATTGGTAAAGATTTTTGATATTGCATTTTGGGTTTGTCTAGAATTTGATCAGAATTCGTAGGTTGCTTGTTATTTGAATTTGGAATAAGTGGCATTTATATTCTCCTTTACATAAGTTTCCGGAAACGGAGTCTTTTTACTTCCGCTAATTATGCACTGCGGACATGGGCTAACGTTACATTTTATTTGTCCAAGCTTATATGGACAGACTTTGCATTTTTTCATATTGCTTCACCTCAATTGAATTAGTGATAAAACATCTGAAAGATGATATAATAATACTTGAAAATGCTTGTTTAAGGGTATCGCAAATCTCTGCAATTTCTGTAATGACATTAAATTTCATCGGAATATAGCCGGTTTCTCCGTAGTAACTGACGGAAAATCTGACGGTAAATAAGCTTTAAGCGGCAGGTCGGAGCAGGTTCATATACTGAGTTTTACGCTCCATAGAGGAGTGAACATAGCGGTTCAGGGTAGTTTCTACAGCAGCATGACCTAAAATTTCAGACAGCGTTTTCACATCAAAGCCTGCAAGAATACAGTTTGTAGCAAATATATGACGGAGACTGTGATAATTGACTGACGGTAAATCTGCTTTTTTCAGCAATGACTTGAACCTGTGCTGTATTGTTCGGGGTTCTGTTACTTTTGTATTTCCTGATAAAATATAACAGTCATCATTACTTCTGAATTTCCGCAGAATTTCCAAAATAAACGCAGGAATCGGAATAGAACGCTGAGATGTTCTGCTCTTTGGAGTATCAATAATCAGCTTTGTTCCATGTAAACCTTTACGTATACGCTGAACAGTCCGTCTGACGGCAAGAACACTTTTTTCAAAATCGATATCAGACCATTTCAGTCCGCAAATCTCACCAACACGCAAGCCAGTGTACAGACTTATCAGAACGCAAAGTGAAGTATTATTGAGGTTTATCAGCAAATAATTGCAAAGCTGTTTTTGCTGACTGTCTGTAAGCAGATTCATTTCCTTTTTCTGTACCTTTGGAAGTATCACATCAGCAAGGATATTTCGGAATCCATGTACTCTTGCAATATACTTAGCCATAGACTTGAAAACAATGATAATATCGCATACATACTTTGCTGAAAGTCCTGATTTCAGCTTGTTGTCAATAAAGCCGTGTATCATTTGCACTGTCAGAGTATCATACCGTAATGAACCAAATTCAGGCAAAATATGCTTGTCTGCTTTCATTCTGTAGTTGGCATAGGTTGACTCTTTTACCCGCAGCTTTACCGCCGACAGCCATTCCTCAAAAAGCGTTTTCACCGTCAGATTTCCGGACGAATTTGTTTTCACAGGAACAGCTTTAAGTTTTACAAGCTTAGCCTTTACTTCCTGATATGACTTACCGTAAATTGAACGGTATTTCGATGTTCCGACTTTATATCGTCCCTCCCATCGCCCGTCCTTGCGTTTGTAAATATTCTCACCCTTGCGTGGCATAGTTCCCTCCCTGAATTGACAAGAATTTTGACGGCTGATATACTTTTAAGCTACAGCATATCTGACAAATAATTGTATAATTTCTTGTCTAATCATACAAAATCTATCTTTGTTTTAGCAAAATAAACAAAACTCTCTTGAAATTCATCAATTTATATGGTATTATATATCAAAAGAAAGCGTGTCGCAAATTGCATAGATTTGCGGCATTTTTTCTTGACATTAAATTGCCGCTGTGCTAAAATAAAGAAAATCCGTCAATTTAATTGTAGCATAATCCGGGAATAACTTTATCGCAAAAATCACTGTATTTATCGCAAGTTGGGAGGGATAAAATGCTGAATCTGAATACACTGCTGTCGCTGATATTTCAGTGCAAGAAAACCGGTTCAGGCAAGCTGGGGAACGGCAGAATATATGTAAAACTTATGCAGATTATTGCCGACCGTGAAATTGAAACAATATCATCCGAGCTTGGTATTCTGCGGAAATTCGGCAGTTTTACCGCTGATCCGACTGCATACACACGCATGGACAAGTTTCTGAACCGCTACATTAAAACGGGGAAAAATTATCCCTTTCAGCTTTTCTTATTTGAAAAATACGAGAAGAATTACAGCACTGATTTGAAATATCTCACGAAGATGAAATCGTTTTGTGATGAAGTTCTCGATGAGAGGAAAATTCAACAGCCTGTTTATACTTTGCTTGAAATTATTCATCAGGAGAGCAGCATAGAAACTTTGATTTACGGAACTCAGTGTATCTCTAAAAATGAGCTTTTCGGCAGCTATGCACACCCTAAAAATATATGTCTTGATGCGTTTTTGCTCGGACAGCTGTATTATGTGCATAAATATTCATCTGAGGGCAAAACTTTGCCGCTGCTTGAAATTCCCGACAGACTGAGATTTACTGTTGTCCGGTATAAAAATATCGAGAATGATTTTTCTTCTATTATCAGTGAAATGATACGTTCAAAGTCAATTGTGCCAGTACGCAAGCGTAGAAATATGCGATTTGAAAATGACGGAAAATCGTTTATTATTGACGGGGAGAGAATGTACCTTCCGTC
>JAQXHC010000036.1 GCA_029007035.1 Oscillospiraceae bacterium | reverse complement strand
TTTGCGCCGTCTGCTGCCTGAACTCCGTCACCGGAATTGTTTGCAAATGCAAAATGGCTGTCGGTATAGTTTGCATCGAGGTCTGCATTATAGCCCTCTGAGCCTGCAACTGCTGTAAGTACAAGACCGTCAGCTGTTACGATTGTGAATTCTGCACCTGCTACTGCAAGAGCGGGATCTCCGCCGTTTGTTACAAGACAGGGCAGTGTTACAGTCTGGTCATTATCACTGTAATCGATTGTTGTATCGCTGATTTCCCAAATTGCTTCGCCGGGAGCTACTGTTGTTTCAGTTTCCTTAACGATAATCTTACCGGGAACAAGTGATACGAGATCAGAAATGTTGTTGCCGTTTATGTCTGAAATGAACGAGCCATTCCAATTTACGTCATATTCGCCTGCTTTACAATCTTTGGCAACAGTGAATGTAAGGGTCATAACCTTTGAACCATCTGCTGCCATAACACCTGTATCGCCTGCAAATGCAAACTGAAGACCTGTGTCATTGCGATCGAGATCACAGCCGTATGCTTCTGAACCGCTCGCTGTGCTGTAAGCGATCTTTCCGCCTGCATTATCAAAAGCAATACCGAAAGATGCGCCTGCTACGGGAACATTCTCGCTTTCTGCGCTGACAAGAATATCAACTGTAGCTGTATCTCCGGGTTTAACCTCAACCTCAGCAATATCCCAAGCGATATGACCATCAGGAAGAGTCTCGGTAGACTTAACGAGAATTGAACCGCCTTTAAAAGTAACATTCTTTGTAATTTCATTACCGTTTGCATCGCTTACAAAGAATGTTCCGTTGAATTCAACGGTATACTCTCCTGCTGCACAATCCTTAGCAACCT
Organism: Oscillospiraceae bacterium; assembly: GCA_029007035.1. GTDB lineage: Bacteria > Bacillota > Clostridia > Oscillospirales > Ruminococcaceae > Ruminococcus. The sequence continues at coordinate 50,540 of JAQXHC010000036.1, read as the reverse complement.
GGAATGTAATCGAGCAAACCTTTGCGCCCTTTGCAGCTGCTGTTGCATTGCCGGAAACCTCGCCGAAAGCAAAGATAAGGCTAGTGTCATTGCATTCAAGCGATGCACCATAAGCATCTGAGCCGCTTGCTGAGCTGTAAGCAATCTTTCCGTCTGCATCATCAAAAGCAATGCCGAATGAAGCACCGGCTACCGGTACCTGAGCATCGCCGTCAACAAGTACATCAACAGTAACTGTATCACCGGGCTCAGCCTCAACCTTGTCAGCAATGTCCCAAACGATATTGCCTTCAATAGGTGTAGCTGTTGTCTTCGGAGCTGCTGTTGTTGTCGGAGCTGCCGTTGTTGTTGTAACTGCTGTTGTTGTCGGAGCTGCTGTTGTAGCTGTAGTAACAACTGTTGTTACAGGCTCTGTTGTAGGCTCTACGCCGCCAACTCTGATTATTGTGTCTCCGCCGGAATGAGCAAGCTCAGGAACAGCAACATCGTTCTTGCCGCTTGTCTTGTTTCCTGCAACATAAGCGTAAGGAAGTGAGATAGCGTAGTCGCCATCCTTGATGTCAGCCGGAATCTCAATCTGGAATGCGAAGAAGATTGCATCGTTTGTTGAAGCAACGCTGGTGTAGGTATTGTCTGCATTGAGAGTACCTATAGGAGCGTTTGCTGTGATAGCCATTGGTGTCTTTGCAGCGTCATGTGCATAGAACAGTGCAGGATCGTTTCCTGCTGCAACATAGCTGTCATAGTAGTTGGTTACGAAAGTTGCGCCAAGTGAAGCGCAGTTTGCGTTAACCTTTGTGATAGATGATCTGAGCTCTTCAGCAAAAGCGATATCAACCTGAACACCGGAAATAAGCTCTCCGTTTGTGTCAAGGTACATCTTCATCATTACCTTATCGCCGGGCTGAACCTCATATACATCCTTTTCATATGAGAATACTGCGCCTGTTCCGGGATTCGGAGGAGTAGTAGGCTCTTCTGTTGTCGGCTCAGGATTTGTAGGCTCAGTAGTTGTAGGCTCTGTGCCGCCAACTCTGATTGTTGCCTTTCCGCCTGTAGCTGTTAAAGGCGGAACAGTCACATCATTTTTTCCGGTTGTCTTATTACCTGCTATATAGTAATAAGGAAGCGATACAGCGTAGTCACCATTTTCAATATCAGCCGGAATCTGAAGCTGATATGCAAAGAAGATTGCATCGTTTGTTGAAGCAACGCTGGTGTAGCTGCCGTCGTCATTAAGAGTACCTATAGGAGCGTTAGCCGTGATAGCCATCGGTGTCTGTGCAGCATCATGTGCATAGAACAGTGCCGGATCATTTCCTGCTGCAACATAACTGTCATAATAGTTTGTTACAAAAGTCGCGCCAAGTGAAGCACAGTTAGCGTTAACCTTTATAACAGACGATCTGAGTTCATCAGCAAGAGCAATATCAAACTGAACACCGGAAACAAGCTCACCTTTTGTGTCAAGGTACATCTTCATCAGGACTTTGTCACCAGGCATAACCTCGTAGACATCCTGCTCATATGAGAACACGCAGCCCTCTGACGAATTTTTATCTGCAGAAACACCAGCAGCTCCGCTCATAGCATTAGGCTGCTCGGCAGATAAACTGCCGGCAGCACTAACACTGAAAGCCGAAGCAAATGCACTCGTCAAAGCGGAAACCGCCATGATTGCTGATGTTACTGCCGAGAGTAATTTCTTCATCAGTGCATTTCCTTTCCGAGTTATAAACTCTATTTAATTTTGCTTAAATGGGTAAATTACTTGATTTCAGTTGTACCCTTATCGCCTGTTGCTACAGGACCGTCGTCAGTAAGATCATAGAGTCCGATTACAGACTTGATGATGTACTGTGAATCCTTATAAGTAAGGTCAACCTTTGTTACATCAGTCGTAGGATTATCAACTTCTGCATTAATCTTACCCTGATCCTCAAGAGTTGCACCCTCTACGCCTGCAAGATACTTATTGAGAACAACTACGTCAGCTACATTTACTTCACCGTTGCAGTTAGCATCACCGAGAATACGTGTTCCGGGAGTACCTGTTGTAGGAGCAGCTGTTGTGGGAGCTGCTGTTGTAGGAGCAGCTGTTGTAGTCTCTGCGCCGCCAACTCTGATTATTGTATCTCCGCCGGAATGAGCAAGCTCAGGAACAGCAACATCGTTCTTGCCGCTTGTCTTGTTTCCTGCAACATAAGCGTAAGGAAGTGAGATAGCGTAGTCGCCTTCCTTAATGTCAGCCGGAATCTCAATCTGGAATGCGAAGAAGATTGCATCGTTTGTTGAAGCAACGCTGGTGTAGGTATTGTCTGCATTGAGAGTACCTATAGGAGCGTTTGCTGTGATAGCCATAGGTGTCTGTGCAGCATCGTGTGCATAGAACAGTGCAGGATCGTTTCCTGCTGCAACATAGCTGTCATAGTAGTTGGTTACGAAAGTTGCGCCAAGTGAAGCACAGTTTGCGTTAACCTTTGTGATAGATGATCTGAGCTCTTCAGCAAAAGCAATATCAACCTGAACACCGGAAATAAGCTCTCCGTTTGTGTCAAGGTACATCTTCATCATTACCTTATCGCCAGGCTGAACCTCATATACATCCTTTTCATATGAGAATACTGCGCCTGTTCCGGGATTCGGATTAGCAGTAGGTGTTTCTGTTGTCGGCTCAGGAGTTGTAGGCTCTGCGCCGTTCTCAACGTGAATTGTCATAGGCTCAAGGTTGAGGAGGCTTCCGCCGAGTGTTGCTTTGATCTTAGCAGTATTGTACCAGAAGTTCTCAACAGAACCTACATATGTACAAGGAAGATTTCCAGCTTCATCTGTAAAGAAATCATAGAAATCAAATACATAGTCGCCGGATACAGCGTCAGAATCGATTGTTACATCGAAATAGTATGCAGGGAACTCATCTGATGTAGCTCCGAGCCATACGTTGTCGCCGTAAGCGTTACCCCATACAAGGCTTACGCTCTGATTCTCAATCTTCTCGCCGCTCTTGAAGGATACGCTGTCAGGACAGCTTGCAGCCATGTTACCATAAGCAGTGTAGTCGCCGAAGTCCTCATCGTATTCTGCAACGAAGAAAGGAAGATTCTTTGTTGTGAACTTTGTACCGTCAAGCTTTGTATAAGTCTGATCAGTTGTGAAATAAGGTTTGAGAATATCGTTGCCGTTTGCACCGGAAGGAATAGCAAGTGAAACTGAGTCCATACCGCCGGCAGGAGCTGATGTACATCCAAAACGCGCCTGGATGCAGTTGATTTCAGCTACTGTTGAAGAATCAAGGAAAAGTCCGCACTTAAGGGTTACAGGGCCGTCCTTGAGATCAGCGGCAGTAAGTGTTACTTCATTCTTATCGGCATGATAAGTATCTGTAATGGTGCTGAGGTAAAGAGTCTTTGACTCTTCAAGAGCACTTATTGATGCCGGCATTACTGCTGCCATTGCTGATGCAGCTGTCGCAATTGAGGCAACTGCGGAAATAAGTTTTTTCATCTGTAATAATTCCTTTCTTTAGGCAAAAAGCCTATTAGTTTAATTTTATTGGGGTTTATTCCTCTGTTAATGGACAAATCAGATAATCATTTTATCAGTTACCGAATCCGCTGATAATCTTAGCAAGATACTGCTGAACCGCAACAGCGTCAGATCCGCTTACACCATCGCCGATATTCTGAACATCAGCGTTGATTGCTGCCTGACCGGTAAGAGGCACGTTTGATGAAACGGCTGTCATAATTACAACAACGTCGTTGATTGTAATCTGACCGTCCATATCAGCATCACCGAGAAGTGTTGCACCTGCTGAACCGATTGTGATAGTGCCTGCATCAGGCTTAACTGTGTAAAGTGTAGCACCGTTTGCAGATGTGTAGCCTGCATAAATCGAATCAGCCTTTACGCCGGAACCCGGATAAGTTTCGCGGTCTGTAGGAACGAGTTCAAGCTCGGTTGTACCGTCTTTGGCACCAGCTGCGATTGTACCTTCTATAGTACAAAGCACCCCGCTGCCCTGGAGCCAGTATTTTGAGTCATCAAGCAGAGTGGACCATGTGATGTTTACAAGTCCCGAATCGCCGATAATTTCACTATCGAAAATCGGAACGATTGAACTGGACTCGTCTGCCGCAGCAGCACCTGTTTTAGTTGAAAGAGCACCCTCTGTAACCTTTGTTACGGTAACAACGCTCTTGTCATACTTAACAGTAAAATCAAGTCCCTGGACACCTGCCGACGGAATATCCGACATTAAAACCTCCACTGAAAATGTGCCTCCTGCTTCAGCCTTTGTATCGCTGACGGATATCTGCACTGTTTCGCCGGCTGCAAAAGCTGCCGGAATAGCACAAACGTTGAGTGAAAGGATCGCTGCCGATACTGCTCCGACGATTACCTTTTTTGTCTTCATTTCTATTTCCTCCTTCTTCAAAAAGTTATATAACAAAGGAACTTTCCGCCCCTTATTATATCATAAAGATACATATAAATCCGGACTGCGCGCAACGAATCTGCACACTGAAATCAGTCCGCCACTAATATTATAAGACAGTTTTTGTGCAAAGTCAATAGGTATTTTTCAATTTGTACACAATATCTAAACGATTTTTATATTATGAACCGGACTCAAAAAGAGCACCGAACAATTCTTTATGCTTTTTCTTCACTTTAATTATATAACAGCTTATAAAAAAAGTAAATAGCCTGAAACTCTTTTTGGAACAATTGATAAACAAACCTGCTTTTTTTGCACGCATTGCACAATATCAAATTAAAAATAAACAGAACATTTATTTCGTTTTTTAACGTATTGTGAATTGGTTATATTTTATTGTCAAGTCGCTCCCGGGGTAGTATTCTCGGTATTTCCCTGCGCAAACGCCTGAGAAGTCTCCGGGGCAGAACGGTCTTCGGTAAGCTTCCGGAACTGCGGCGGAATATTTTGCTCAATTATGCGGTCAACCACATACATTCCAAAATCCTTCGCATATCCGTAAGGTGCATACGGAACGCCATGTCCGCTTGCAAGCTCATCGGTATACATATAATAAGGATAAAGTCTCATATTGGCAAATTTACCGTTATCATAATGATTGATAACAGGAATCGCCCCTACATTTTCAAAAGTCACCTCATTAGTTTCACCGTCAACAACAATATCAAGGTCGGCGATCTCACCGACGAGGTTGAAGTTATCCGTCTGAGCGGAAATAAAGTTTCCCAGTGAATAGTATACAAAACCTTGTGTTCCATCCGATCTCGTGAGGAATTCCATTGACTCCGCTGTGTGGGAATGAGTTCCGATGATCAAATCTGCACCCCAGTCCACAAAATGCTGAGCCAGAGCCTTAACCTCGGGACTTACTTCGTGAGTGTCCTCGTAGCCCCAGTGAGCTGACACAATCACCACATCGGCAATTTCGGCTGCTTTTCTTACCTGACGCTCCATAACGCCGGTTTCACTCGTCAGAACAACACGATAGGGAGATGACGATGGAATTGAATAACCATTAAGATGCTCGGCATACGAAAGGAACGCAACAGTTACGCCGTTCACTTCACGGGTTCGGATATTATCCGCGTCCGCGTTGTCACGGTATGCTCCGAGAACAGTAATATCATTCTGCGCGCACCGCGAGTCCCAATAATCGAGGACAGCTCTGATACCGTCCGTACCCTTGTCCATAACATGATTATTTGCAAGAGTAAATACGTTGAAACCGAGATCAATCATATCGTCGCCCAGTTCAGGCGGCGAGTTGAAGTTATAATTACTTCCTGAAACCTCATATTCGCCGTTACAAATGAGAGTTTCCTGATTGAGAATGCTTATATCACCCGCCTCGATGATTTCACGCACATTCTCGTACATCGGCAGGAAGTTGTATGTTCCGTCCGTCGCATGATAGGAAGCCTCACGGTAGACCGAGGTCTGAACGAGATTATCGCCTGCCGCAACAACATGGATAACCTTATCCTCCGGAGGCGGCTCAGTTGTCGGTGTTTCCGTAGCCGCCGGTTCTGTCTGAACAGGCTCGGCAACCGAAGCGCCGCCAAGCTCTGTCATTTCACCGACTATTTTTCCGCAGCCCGCAATGCCCAGTCCTACTAATGCAATAACGGCAAGTGCCCCTATGGCACGACCCTTTCTGAGTTTCATTTTAAGTCTCCTTACACTGAATCAACAATGCAAATCCAGATGCAGCGTTCTGCTTTTACAGTCCGTAGTGCTCCCGGAGCTGCGCGGCAATTTAAATTCTATACGCTGCTGTCAAGAATATTATACCATATTCGTTTACGCATTGCAAATACTTTTTGTATCAATTATGTGCATAAATACAGATAGTTTTATTTTTACTTTTATATGCCAAATCTCGGAAACGGCGTAATACAGGCATTTCAGCTTACACAATCTGTTAATTGTCTGTATTTGTTCATTCCTACGAATTTTGAGCATTATTTTTATGCACTTTGACCATATAGTTATTTATGACCAAATTAAAACAAATCAATCTTTTGTATTTGTCACAAATGACAATCGCGATCAGTTTGCTGTACCATGTTCGTGCTGAACTGTGACAAACTTTTCTGCCAGCAGCTCCGCTTCCCTATAGGTCGACAGCTGATAGCATCTTCCACGGAATTTTGCCGAACCGTAGCAGCCATTCATGTACCACGCCGCAATTTTTCTTGCCTCACGCATGGCATATTCCTCGGGTTTTTCGCTCAGCTCCAGCAGCAGACGGATATGTCCGAGCATAACCTCCATTTTCTCTTCTACAGTTGGAGGAACAAACGTCTCCCCGTCAAAATGAGCCGCTATTTCCCGGAAAATAAACGGGTTTCCATAGCTGCCTCTGCCAATCATAACAAGGTCGCAGCCTGTCCGTTCGTACATTTTAAGACAGCTGTCCAGGTCGGTTATATCGCCGTTTCCGATTACGGGAATTTTCACTGCACGCTTTACATCAGCTATCACTCCAATATCGGCTTCGCCGCTGTAATACTGCTCCCGGGTCCGCCCATGAACAGTCACTGCCAACGCGCCTGCAGACTCGGCTGCTCTTGCAAGCTCGACCGCATTGATATTTTCACTGCCCCATCCGCTGCGAATTTTGACTGTTACCGGAACGTCACCCGCCGCTCTTACCGCCGCCGCCGTAATCCGCTCTGCAAGACCTGCATCTTTCATCAGTGCCGAGCCTGCTCCGGTATTCACAACCTTCGGCACGGGACAGCCCATATTTATGTCAATCACGTCGGGGCGATATCCAAGTACGATTTCCACAGCTTTCGCCATGAACTCCGGCTCGTTTCCGAAAAGCTGAACTGCCATGGGACGTTCAGCATCGGTTACGGTACACAGAGCCGCAGTTTTTCGGTCGCTGTAGCAGATTCCCTTAGCCGAAACCATTTCGCTGACAACATATGAAGCACCGAACTTTCTGCAAATCTGCCGATAAGCACGGTCTGCAGCTCCTGCCATGGGTGCAAGGGCGGCGGTTCTGCGGATACCGGTTTTTCCTATTTTAATAGTATCAATCATTCCGTTCGTTCACCGTTTTTTCTTCAGCCTTGTTCCTGAACACAAACATCTTGCTGATAACGTAATTCAGAATCAGTACAATTACATTGGCAGCAATTTTTGTAATCCAGTAGTTGATGCCTATTACAGCGTTGCCAAGCCACATCATGACCGTCTCCACAATGAGAGTGAAAACTCGTCCGCCGTAGAACGAAGCCGCTTCCTTTGCAAGCTCCGCTGCGCCCGAAGCACGGGACTCAAACACCCAGACACGATTGGTCAGATAAGCAAATGTTACGGCACAGATCCATGAAATAACGGTACTCACAGTACTTACGGCATCCTTGCCGAAGCCTGCCGTTTCAAGCAGATTCTTAGATATTCCTGCCGTTACAAAGCTTACAACAGTAGTCAGAACGCCAAAAAAAAGATACAGCCATTTTTCCTCATACTTATAATAAATATCCCGCAAAGGTTTCGGCAGTATAGAAACGCATGCTCTTATAAATTTCTGCATCTGAATCTTCCTTTCTATAGCAAATCAATAAAACAGCACGACATAAGATGACAAAAGCAAATCGCATAGTGCAAGGCGGACAACGCAGCAATATGTGATTTGAATCGTCAGATTGTGCTGTGATATTTTGTTGGTTTGCTATAAATTTAGTTACACATTATATAATACCAATATTCCCTGGATTTTGCAAGGCTTTTACAAAAAATTTACTTTCAGATACAACAAAATGTATCCTCCCTGATATGGAACAGTCATTAAGAAATAAAACCTGAGAAAAATCCATTCTTCTCAGGTTCTTTTTAAAATGGCATTACCATAATAAAAAGTCAACGGCTATAGAAACGCCAAGCCGCTTCTGACACAATGTATCAAGAGCGGCTTCGTAAAACTACTTTTATATGACATTCACCCTATATTCGGGCAATTCCGGATTTTTACAGCGGAGAAAGCGTCGACGGCGAAATCGGAGCATCCGGCTCAGTCTTTTCATCATAGACAACAGGCTCGGGAATATAGTGCTTTGAGCCGCCGGACGTATTCTTACTGTCTGTCGTTTCAGCTGCTGCAGATGCGGGCGGCATCGGGGGAACAGGTGGAACCGGAGGCTTTGAATCAGCCAGTTTTCCTCCGAGGAATCCTGCCAGGAGTGCCTTGATATCGACTCCGGTAGCTTCGGAAAGTCCGTCGGTAATCTTTGCAGTCGAACCGATAATATCTCCCACAAGCCTGCTGGAGTTGCCTTCGCCGTACATGGTGATTCTGTCCACCTGATTGAGCGGAGCGGCGGCATTCTTGACAACCTCCGGCAGAGCATTAAAGTACATTTCAAGTACAGCAGCTTCTCCGTATTTCTTCATAGCTTCTGCCTTGGCGTTGATACCCTCAGCCTCAGCGAGTCCCTTTGCACGGATCGCGTCGGCTTCCGCTTTACCTACAGCGGCAATACCCTCTGCTTCCTGCATTTTTGCAAATTTCTGAGCCTCTGCTTCGGCTTTCTGAGCCTCTGCTTCCTGCTCGCGCTGGAAACGATCGGCTTCAGCCTCTTTTTTAAGCTGATAAAGCTTTGCGTCAGCTTCCTGCTCAGCCTTATATTTTTCTGCCTCTGCCTTTTTCTTGATTTCTGCGTCGAGAGCTTTTTCCTTTACCTCGGCTTCCTTGGTTTTAAGCTCTACGTCTTTTTCGGAAGCGGCAATATTCGCGTTAGCTTTGGAAATTTCAATAGTCTTACGCTGTTCCTCTTTCTGGATCTCGTAAGCTGCATCGGCAATAGCAAGCTGAGTATCCGACTCTTTTTTCAGCTCAGCCTGACGAATAGCAAGCTCGTTATTTTTCTGAGCGATTTCCGTCTCGGCAAGAATTCTCGCATCGTTAGCCTCTTTCTTAGCCTGAGCTTTGGCAATTTCGATTTCCTTTTCCGATTCGGCACGGGCAATAGCAGCCTTTTTCTGAATTTTTGTTGTATTATCGATACCAAGATTCTCAATAAGATTCTGGTCATCGGTAAAGTTCTGAACGTTGAATGAAACGATCTCCAGTCCCATTCTGTTAAGGTCGGGGGCGGCGTTTTCCTGAACCTTTTCAGCAAACGACTTACGGTCGTTTACCATTGATTCGAGAGTCATCTGTCCCACGATCTCACGCATATTACCTTCAAGAACCTCGCGTGCAACCTTGGCTATGTATACAGTATCCTTGTTAAGAAAGTTCTCAGCCCCCAGCTTAATAAGCATCGGATCGCTGCTTACCTTGATATTTACGTTTGCATCGACGTTGATGTTGATATAATCTGCAGTCGGTACTGCGCTCGATGTCTTGACATCGACAGGTACAAGCTGTAATTTCAGCTTATCCACACGCTCAAAGAAGGGAATCCTGATACTTGCCCTGCCGATAATGATTCTCTTTCTCAGACCCGAAATGATGAATGCCGTATCCGGCGGAGCTTTAAGATAGCCCGTCATAAGTATAATCAGAACTATGATCACACCTGCGGCAATCGGAATTACAGTTCCCCAATTAATGTTGTCAAACATAAAAATAACCCCTTTTCATGGAAAATGCTGTACGTTTTTTCGTACGGCATAATTATATCATATTTAACACAAAATTACAATACCCGACAGGAAAGTTTTCGTTATTTTTTATCTTTATTTCACACATATTTCACATTATATTATACTGCATAATAGTGCTGCCTTATGTAACGTAGTAAGGAATCTCTTCAATCAGCTCGCCTGTCACAGCATTTACGATACATTCAGCATTCCCGTTTTTCACGATTACTCTGTAGGCAAGTGTTGGAACTTCTTTCCAAGTATTAGCAGATAATGTTCCTTTGAATTTATTCATAATAAGTCCTCCTTTTTTCCCTATAGTAACGGAACTTCTGTATATAAATGTCACCGAAAAGTTCTTTTTTGCCGGAGAATTATAAAATTTGTATAAATAAACAAATCCCGGCAATCTGTTTTGTTACAATTGTACTGTAAATCAAAATTACCTTTACTGAAATTGAAGCATATACCACTCCGGATGTTAATTATAATAACTCTTTTCAAAACGTTAAGGCAATACCGCAAAACACGATATTGCCCGAAAAAATCATCGTATATTATTGTCATGCTCGCTGGTCAGGGCAAGCATATTCCACGTAGGAGCATTCACCGCTCCGGTACGATTCAGATTTACCGAGCGCTGAAATTTTTTCACTGCATCGGCTGTCGCTTTTCCGTAAGCTCCGTCAACGTTCAGCGAAATAAGGTTATCATGCCGCTTTCCAAAGTCGTTGAGCATAGCCTGAATTATATATACAAGCAGTCCGTCATCGCCCTCTCTTAAAATATAGTTCTTCGACGGAAAAATATTGTACGAAACAGGAACATGGCTTAAAAAATCGCGGTATACAGCCACAAGCTTATTCCACGTAGCCGAATCTGCCGCTCCGCTTTCCATCAGACCGTATTCGCGCTGAAAAGCCCTGACAGCAGTTGCTGTCTCATTTCCGAAAATGCCGTCCGGAATTATGTAAAGCAGCTTCTTGTTAAACATGGATAGCGCCTGCAGGTATCTTTGCAATTCACGGATATGCTCTCTTTTCTGAGTCTCTGTATATATCATAATCGTCTCCTTAACTGATAGTATATCCCGGATTCTGATACGGTCTTTTATCTGCGCCGAACACTATATCCGAGTATGTTCCTGCTATTGCATCCCACGTTGCGGCACCTACAACACCTACGGGACTGAGTCCGAACCGATTCTGAAATGCTATAACCGACTGCTTTGTCAGCGGACCGAAATAGCCTGTATTATTGACTGCCGGGATATCCGGAAAAACGCTGTTAATGACCGTCAGATATTCCTGCAAAAGCCGGATATACTCGCTGGTCATTCCCTCTTTAAGAACAGTTCCAGGATACAGCGCAACAGATGCAGAACTGTCAAACGGCACTGAATCGACGATTCCCTGGTATGCCCGATTAAGGTCATGCCACGTTTCACGGTCGACAATACCGGTCTGCTCCAGACCGAAAACACGCTGGAATGATTTTACAGAACGTTCTGTTTCTTCATCGAAATATCCTGTTATCTGTACAGGAGTAACAGCCTCGTAATATGCTCCGATTACAGCAAGATAATATTGGAGCTCACGCACATTTCTTCCCTGCATACCGAGACGTATATCCTCTGTAAACTGCAGTGCGACCTCCTCCATGCTCACTCCCTCTGAATTAAGCTCGGCAATTCGTTTGACGCTGGTATAGATATATGTGATTTTGTACCATGTCGACTCATTTATGACGCCTGTCTGATCAAGACTGAATATCTCCTGAAATTTTCTAACGGCTTCCTCGGTATTTGCACCGAAGATCCCATCCACCTCGGCAATTTTCGGAATGGCAGGATAGTTCCGTGAAATGCGGTTAAGGAAAACCTGCATAAGCTTGATTTCATTTCCTGCGTCACCGAGTTTCAGTTCAAAGCCGGGGTATGATAGCTGACTCGATTTTACGGGTGCATTTTTCACAATATCAATATCATCTCCGTAGTAATACTGCAAAATCTCATAGGGAGTCATTCCCTGCTCAGCAAGCGAGACCGTTCCCCACTGAGAAAGTCCTGCACAGGTAGTTGTCGTACCATTGCAGAACGAAGTAAAAAGCGGCTCTACACTGCCCTGACGTCTGACATAATCATTGAAAAGCTCGTCGACAAGCTGACTGATATTTTCAAAAACTTCGCGTCCGTTAATAAATTTCTGGTCGAACTGTGTCGTCGAAGTGATGTCGAAATTATATCCCCTCGAACGATACCACTCTGTGTATATTCTATTCAATGCGAAGCTGACGATCGCATAAATATTTGCACGAAGCGCACTTTCCGGCCATGTCGGGTAAATCTCGCTTGAAGCGACATTTTTCACATAATCCGGAAAGCTGACGGTTACGTCAGCCGCTCCGGAATCGGGAGTTCCGAGGTGAACTGTAATTGTTTCGGGTATATACGGTGTTCCTGTAAGCATGAAGGTCTCCTTTAGAGCTGTGGCTCCTGATTGTAGTTAACTATTGTCTCGTCATTTGCCTGCATAAACTGCGGCACCGGTATCATACTGAAATTCTGCAGCGAAGTTATTCCGCTGAATACAGGTACATCAACACTTCGTGCATTAAAGAAGCCCTTTGCTGTTACACTTACATCATAAAGTCCGTAAGGCCGCAAACGGCTGCCGGGAGACAGCGAAAGCGACAGATCCGGTGCAGGAACGGTAAAACGCCGTGTCCTTCCGCTCTCGTCGGTAATGTCCGAGCCGATGAAAAAACGCATTCCGTCTCTTATCGCACTGACCGAAACAGCAGCATTTTTAATGGGCGATGAATCGTCTCCTGTGCGGACATTCACAAGAATATATCCTTCTGACGTACCAAGCGTATTCTCGGAAACAGGCAGCTTCTGTTCCGCCGGTATATCCTCGAGCTCCGACAGATCCGGCTCGGGAAACCGGTCGTCGGGCATATCAATATCAGGAATTCCGCTTTCTGATACAAGTCCGTTATCCTCGCCCGGAACCGATTCTGTTTCATTCATCGGCTGAGGAGGATATTCTCTGTCCTGTATTTTTTCCGCATTCTCCCGCGGGACATTATTGTTTTCGGGCATTTCGTGATTCATCTGCCCCGAAGCTTCTTTCTGTTCAGCGGCATCCGGCTGAATATTGATGCCGTCCGGCTCGGCTTTCTGCATATCATCAGCATATACATTTGCCGGAACAGATACACTTTTGCCGTAAAGTTTCATCATTTCTTCCTTATATCTCTTTGCCTGTGCAGCAAGTTCATTTTTATCCATCTGACCGCCTCCGTTAATCAAGTACTGTTTAATATTATTCCGATTTCCACAGTATTATTCTTGACATTCAATTTTTTTGGTGATACAATAAAGGCAATATTCACACAATTATTATGCTGTGCCGTATCAGACCAAAAAGAAAGGAACGATCAAAATGATAAAATCCGATATATTAAAGGATGCAGCAAAAAGCCGAGCTCCTTCAAATATTGTACTGCAAATTCTAATTTTTCTCGCTGTATTCCTCACGGTTTATATTGCCGAGGGAATAACCGCAGGCATATTCATCATGCCTGATATGATCAAGGCTATGTATGACTCGGGAATGATGAGCGGAGAAAGCTATTCATTCAGCGAAATGTATGAGTTTACTATGTCTGTTGCCACAAGTGAAAAGGCGATACTCGCGACGCTGTTCTGCACGGTTTTCGGAATAGCATTCAGCCTTATTTACTGTCTGTGCATAGCCAGAAGACCGGCAAGTTCAATTGGTATGCGCAGAAAAGGTGCGATACTACACTATCTCACGGGACTGTTCACAGGAGCGGTTCTGATGGCGGCAATCGTCTGGCTCGCACATCTTTCCGGAGCGTGCAGGATCACTGTCTCACCGGACTTCAATGAAGGCATTATTATTCTGTTTCTGGCAGGATTTCTGATTCAGGGTGCAAGTGAGGAATTCATATTCCGCGGCTATCTGATGACGGAAATCGGCGGAAGGCATTCCCCTGTTGCCGCAATCGCAATCAGCTCTGCGGTTTTCGCGGCGGCTCATTGTGCCAATCCGGGTCTTACTGTTATTGCTTTTGCAAATCTGATGCTGTTCGCGGTTTTCGCAGGTCTTTATATGCTCCTGACCGACAACATCTGGGGAGTTTGCGCAATCCACTCGATCTGGAACTTCACTCAGGGCAATCTGTGGGGCATCAGAGTCAGCGGAACAGGTTATGTCGAATCAGTTTTCCATACAGCTCAGGTAAGCTCAAAAACATGGCTCACAGGCGGTAAATTCGGTATTGAGGGAAGCATCTTTACAACTTTGATTCTGACTGCTGCCACTGCGATTGTGATAATCCTGTTAATTAAAAAAACAAGAACTAAGCCGAATAATTGAATAAAACAGCTCCTTTCGGATATACTACCCGAAAGGAGCTGTTTTTTATGAGTATTGTACTTATCAGGTCGCTGATTCTATATATTCTCGTTATATTCGCCGTAAGACTTATGGGAAAACGTCAGCTCGGCGAGCTTCAGCCGTCGGAGCTTGTTATAACAATTCTCGTCTCCAACATTGCAACGCTGCCCATCGAAGATCTCAATATTCCGCTGATTGTTGGAATTTCACCCATTCTGTCGCTGGTCTGCTTTGAAGTACTTACATCCTGGTTTTCAATGAAACACATCGCATTGCGGCGTATTATTTCAGGCCGACCTAAAATCATTATCAGCGACGGAAGAATTGACAAAAAAGTCATGAGCGAGCTGCGTTTCTCGGTAGACGACTTACTTACGGCGCTTCGGGGAAACGGTGTTTTTGACCTGTCGGAGGTACAGTATGCCATCGTCGAAACGACCGGAAGCATATCTGTAATGAAAAAGCCGGCATCAGACACTGTGACCCGTGAGGATATGGATATACGCACGGAAAATATCAATCCGCCTCAGCTGATAATATCCGACGGAATGCTTCTGGAGCGCGGACTAAGCTCCGTCGGCATGAGCAGAAAGGGACTTGAAAGGCTGCTTGGCAGAAAAAAACTTGCAGTCGAGGATATTTTTATTATGACCGCTGACACTTCAGGAAAGATTTTCTGCTGCACTCAGAACGAAGTTACAAAGCAAAGGAGGAACCGAAAATGACCCGTATGAAAATCAGTGCCGGTATTCTCGCCGCTCTTACAATAATATGTATCGGCTTTGGAATCTACATCCGGTTACGCTGCAATAAGCTCATCGGAATGATTGACGAAACATATACCTTTGCAATCGCCGGAGATACAGAAAACGTTTCCGGCTCTGCTGCTGAATTTGCTGAAAAATGGAGTGATTTCCACAATTTTGCGCATATAATAGTTCGCAGTGACAAGCTTTCGGAAATTGAAGCAAAGGCGGCGAGGATAGCTCCCCTTGCCGAATCAGACTGCGACGAATTGACTGCTGAAATTTCTGAGCTGAAAAAACTTGTAATACAGCTCCGCGACGGCGAAATACCGTCTTTAGGAAGAATCTTTTAAGCAATTATTCGTATAAATTGCACAATTGCAAATTATTTTCATTGTTCAAAACATAGATTTTATTTAATATGACAATAAATATCGTATAAACGGGTTGAAATATGTTTATTTTGTGGTATAATAATTATAGAGTTTGCGGCTGTCCCTCTTTTCTGCCGCTCTCTTATTTTGCAGAGATACATACTATATAAAAATATAATATTTTTTTGGGGGGACCCGCATTGAAGAAAAGAATCATCACAATCGAACGCCAGTTCGGAAGCGGCGGAAGCGCTATAGGCAAGCTTGTTGCTGATAAACTCGGTATAAATTATTATAACAGATCGATACTCGAAATGGCTTCAAAAAAATGCGGAGTCGATCCCGAACATCTTGAAAGCGCAGAGGAAAATGTTCCCACGAGCTTTCTCTACTCTCTGATGATTTCCGCCAGTCCCGCAAGCTCTATGCAGGACAGCCTGCCGCTTTCCGACAAGGTTTTCCTTATCGAAAGCGATATTATCCGCGAGCTTGCGGAACGTGAACACAGCTTTGTGCTTGTCGGACGCTGCGGAAGCTATGTCCTTGAAGAACAGGGATGTTTCAGCGTTTATATCTATGGCAATATGGAAACCCGGCTTAACCGTGCTGTCAATGAATACGGCATCGAAAGCAGAAAAGCAGAAACCTTTATAAAAAAAGCCGACAAACGCCGCGAGACATTCTATAATGTCAATACGGGAAGAATGTGGCAGGATAAGGACGAATACTCGCTTTGCCTCAACAGTTCCTCTCTCGGTGACGAGCTTTGTGCCGAACTGATCGTTCAGGCTTTCAACAAATACAATGAGGCTCAGTCGTGAGTTCCAGCTAAGAAAGTTTTTACCTCTTAATATATCTCTCTTATCAGAAAGACCGCCGTATGCAACGGAGGTCTTTCATTTTTTCATGATATATTTTTCCGGTAAAAAAGCCCGCAGGCACACTGCAATTTTAATGTGATATGACGGGAAATATGCAGGCAGCTGTGCGGCAGAAGCGACAATTTTATCCGACAATTTTACAGATCAGTTCATTGAACTGCTTTGCGCATATAGCAGGTATGTTGTGTGCAGCTTTATCCCATATCTCATAGCTGCAATATTTGTTCAGACGGCTCATTTTTATCACACTGTTCTTAACGACGTCCTGCTCTTTTCCGCCAGCAAGCGCCATAACAGGTATTGTCAAATTTTCAAAACTGCTGACTGATTCAAGAGTAATACCATTGTCCACAGAGTTACGGACAGTATCTATCGACACCTTCTGCATCTGTTCAACAAATTCCTTTCTCTGTTCCTTCGGCAGCCCGTTCATTAAACCGATCAGACTGCAAAGCCATTTTTTCTTAAATAAGGCAAACTGTTTTTCATTTTCTTTCAACACTTGCTCTGTAGTTTCCTTATTCTTACACAGCCATGGACTTACTACAATTGCACAGGTAAATAATTCCTGATGCTCCGCAGCAAGCCTGAAGCCAATCTGCGCTCCCAAAGAAAAGCCCACAAGAGCCACCTTCTTTTCAAGGGAGGAAATGAAACCGACGAGTTCGTTTATCTGTTCATCGGCGTTGAAAATTTTATCTGTTTCATTGCCGTAACCCATTAAATGAGGGACGATAATATGATACCTGTCAGCTAATTGATATTGCTTTCCGAAAGAATGAACAAAATTTGCTCCATGAAGCATAACAATAATTTTTTCATTTTCTTTTCCATATTCATCATAATACATACTGCCCGCTCCCATAAAGCTCCTGATATTTCCTGTTTATCGTTGAATTCATTATACCACCGTCAGTTAAAAATGTCAATCCGTAAAGAAACGCAAAGCCGCTTCTGACACATATTGTGTCAAAGCGGCTTTGTAATACTTTTATAGAGCATCCGCCTCAGAAACGAGGGAAGCTTCGCAATTCAATTACTTATTGAGTCTTGCCTCAATCTTGTCAAGCTCTTCATAGAGAGCAGCCGGAATCTTACCGCCCTTTGCAGCAATATCATCATTGTAATATCTGCGCATTTCAGCGATTTCCTTCTTCCAGAGGTCTGTATCAACTTTAAGGAGCTTATCCATGATTTCGGGAGTAACCTCGTCCTCGATACCCTTAACATTGATATCCTCTTTCTTCGGGAGATAACCGATTGCAGTCTCCACAGCGTCAACTGTGCCCTCGCATCTCTTGATGATCCAGTCGAGAACTCTCATATTGTCGCCGAATCCGGGCCAGATGAAGTTGCCGTCCTCGTCCTGCTTGAACCAGTTAACATTGAAAATCTTAGGAGCCTTGTCTCCGAGCTTCTCGCCCATTTCAAGCCAGTGTGCCCAGTAGTCACCTACATTGTAGCCGATGAAAGGCTTCATAGCCATCGGATCGTGACGGAGAACACCTACTGCACCTGCAGCCGCAGCTGTTGTCTCAGAAGAAACAGCCGAACCAACATAAGTGCCGTGAGTCCAGTCAAATGACTGATACACAAGCGGAGTTGTTGAAGCACGTCTGCCGCCGAATACGATAGCTGATACCGGAACACCTTCGGGATTATCAAACTCAGGCGAAATGCATGGGCAGTTTACAGCGGGAGCTGTGAAACGTGAGTTCGGATGAGCAAGCTTTTTCTTCTTGCCGTCTTCGCCGATCTGCTCTGTCCATTCCTTGCCGTTGGTCTTGATGCCTGTCCACTCTGTAGCGTCCTCGGGCGGATTCTTGTCGAGACCTTCCCACCAAACGGTATTATCTGCATTATTGAGAGCAACGTTTGTGAAGATTGCGTTCTTCATTGTGGAAGCAAGCGCATTGTAGTTGGATTTTGCATTAGTTCCGGGAGCAACGCCGAAGAATCCGTTCTCGGGGTTGATAGCATAAAGTCTGCCGTCCTTGCCGGGCTTGAGCCATGCGATATCGTCACCGACTGTGAATACCTTGTAGCCGTCCTTGAGATATCCCTCGGGAGGAATAAGCATTGCAAGGTTGGTCTTTCCGCAGGCTGACGGGAATGCAGCACAGATATACTTTGTTTCGCCGTCGGGCTTCTGAACGCCGAGGATAAGCATATGCTCAGCCATCCAGCCCTCGTTCTTGCCCTGGAATGAAGCAATACGAAGAGCGAAGCACTTCTTGCTGAGGATTACGTTTCCGCCGTAAGCTGAATTGATTGACCAGATTGTATTATCCTCCGGGAACTGTACAATATATCTCTTTTCGGGGTCAACATCAGCCTTGGAGTGAAGTCCTCTTACGAAGTCGTTGGAGTCACCGAGCTTATCGAATGCAGCCTTGCCCATTCTTGTCATGATGTTCATATTGAGAACAACATAGATTGAATCGGTAATCTCAACGCCTACCTTTGAAATAGGTGAAGCAACGGGTCCCATTGAATAGGGAATGATATACATTGTACGACCTTTCATAACGCCGTCGTACATAGGTCTGAGCTTAGCATACATTTCCTGCGGGTCGCACCAGTTATTTGTCGGACCCGCATCCTCTTTAGTTCTTGTACAGATAAAAGTTCTGTCCTCAACACGAGCAACGTCATTTACAGCTGTTCTGTGATAGAGACAGCCGGGGAGCTTCTCCTCGTTAAGGTGATACATCTTGTTAGGGTCGCCGTCGGGGAGCGAAGTTACCTGTTCGGTAAGCTCATCAAGCTGCTCCTTTGAGCCGTCGATCCATACAACCTTATCAGGCTTGCAGAGGGCGATCATCTCGTCAACCCACTTTAAAACATTTGCATTGTTTGTCAGTGACATTCTTAATAACCTCCTAATAAAACTGAAACTGCTCGGCAGCAAAGCTGTCCGGCACAGGATTTTAAATTTTCCGCACGACCGCACGGTATTTCTTGAAAAATCCTATTGTTCCTCATATACTATTATAAACATTTTTTGTCAAGATGTCAAGAGCATACAGCGAGATAATTCCTCAATTCTTGTCATGAACACCGTGAATCGCCGAATAGCCGCGAATTACTGCCATATACAATTTTTATATAATCGTTATACAGGCACAAAAATGCGTCCCGTAGTTTTTTGGGACGCGGATAAACTGTTATAAAATTATGATCTGAACGAATACGCACAGTCCGTTTCTCGGAGCATTCACTTGTTTTTTTTATTTTTCAGCAGCAAAATCGCTACCACAAGAGTCAGCACCAACGACAGAATCGTCGGGAACCACGTAGTTTCAGCAAATGGAAGTCCTTTCGTGTTCATTCCGTAAAAGCTGTACACCATTGTCGGAATTGCCATAATAATAGTAATAATGGTCAGCCGCCACATTACAATGTTCAGATTGTTCGAGATTACCGACGAAAAACCATCCATCATGCCCGAAAGGATCTGCGTATAGATATTCGCCATTTCGATTGCCTGCTTCATCTCAATCAAAACGTCCTCGAGCAGATCCTGGTCGTCGTCGTAGAGCTTCATTACCCTGCCGCGGAAAATCTTCTCGATAGTCGCCTCGTTTGCTTTAAGTGAGGTTGAAAAATATACGAGAGATTTTTCAAGAGCGAGCAACTGCATAAGAAGCTCGTTTTTCATCGCATCATGGAGCTGCTGCTCGGCAGCGGACGAAATTTTATCGATTTGTTTCAGATAAATCAGGAACAGCGTAGCGATTCTCAGCAGAAGCTGAAGTACAAACCGCGTTCTGTAGCCGGGACGGAGATTTCGTATACTTCCTGCAACAGCTTCATCGATTATTCTCGTCGGCTTCAGCGAAATTGTAAAAACATAGTTTTCCGTAAGGATAATACCTATCGGAAGCGTATAAAACATTGAATTGTTGTCATTGTCAAAGTCGGAAACAGGCGCATCGACAATAATCAGCGTCTGTTCGTCCTCACGCTCAATACGGGACGATTCCTCCTCATCAAGAGACGACTTAACAAATCCGCTGTCCAGTCCATAGACCTCGATCAGGTCTTTGATTTCCTGCGGAGTCGGGTCAACGACAGAAATCCAGCAGCCCGTCGACAGTGTTTCAGTTGCCGATAACAAGCCATGCTCTGAATTATAAAAAGTTATCATATGCAATTTTGCGTATGCCTTGCGGCAAACGGCACTCCTTTCACCGAAAATACTTCGGTGAAAGTCGGAGAGCAGTACAAACCTTTACCGAAGCTCAACATTTTTTAACAAATGCCCATAAGGGTCTGAACTCATTATTGCACCTCCGTTGCTGATTTAAATGGCAGCGCTAATGCACTGTAATATTATTATATCAAATTCAAACAGATTTTACAAGTCTTTTCTGCAAAAAAACATTTCCTCCGCAGCAACTTTCTTCGCTTTTTTTAAACGATCTCCGCTCATAAGTCTCCTCGGATATCCATTGGTGTTTTATTCTATGATTCAGAAAATGACTGAGCAATTATAAATTAGTATTCATTTTCCTGCAAAAAAATCCGCACCGTTTTACAGGTGCGGATAATTTTAAATATTACTCTTCGTCATTTTTTCTCGAACGAAGTACAAATGAAGCAGCAAAAGCAGCAAACAGGAAAAACATCGGGATGATCGGCGCACTTACCCCCGTCTGAGGAGCATTTGTTGTGCCGCCCTTTGTTGTGGTTGTGGTTTCCTTGCTTGGCTCGGTAACTGCAGGCGTTGTGCTCGACGCATCCGGAGTTGTAGGTGTATCAGTAACGGTCTGCGTATTCGTGTCGGTTGTAACAGTTGTTTCCGTAGACGATACATGCTCATTTTCTCCAGCAACATTTGAAGCGTTCGTTGTTGTCGAAGTTGTAATGCTGCCGTCATCAATGATAACCGGAATCGTTTCGGTTGTTGAACCTGTAACCTGACCTGCCAGATTTGTTGTTTCCGTCGTTGTCGTATTTGATGTGGTGGTTGTAGTCGATGTTGTTGTCATTGTAGTAGTTGTGGTTGTAGTCGTGGTCGCAGATGATTTTGTGGTTGTAGTTGTACTCGTTGATGATGTTGTGGTCGATGTTGTTGTGGTAGTTGATGTTGTAGTTGTTGTTGTCGTAGTGGTTGTGGTAGTAGAGGTTGTGGTAGTAGTGGTCGTTGTTGTAGTTGTTGTCGTTGTCGTCGAAGTTGTTCCGGCATCACATACAGAAATCGAATTATTAGCTGAGTCTACGTAGTATCCCTCTTCTTCCGCATTGAGATTATCCTTCAGGCTTTCACTCTTTACAGATGTTGATACAATTTCTCCGTTATCAACTTCAAATTCAAGCGTACTTGTAATTACTTTATACGTTTTTCCGTCGTATTCAAATTCTCCGCCAGTTTCACGCAGTATATAACTTCCGTCGCCTATTCCGCTGATTGTCCAGGCTTCTCCTGCCTTCGATGTCCATTTCAGCTCATTTCCGTTGATATCCTTTGCCGTTGTTGCTCCGTCCTTCGTGAGAATTTCGAGAACTGCTCCGGTTATCTCTTTCTCTCCTGTGATGTCATACTTGTTTATTGTGATCTCTGACAGCTCATCTGTCATTATTACAGATGACGTTGCTTCTATTTCCTCGCCGTTTATTTCGATAACCTTTCCGTTTTCTACGACGAATATTATGTCTGTTGTCTTTGTATAACCATTCGGTGCTGCTTCCTCATGCAGGGTATATGTGCCGTCCGGTACGCTCTTAATGTATGTCGGTGTGCTTCCCGAAATCCACGAGAGAATCGTTCCCGATGTAGACATTGTCTGTCCATCCTCAGCTTTGTCGATGTTTGCCTCGCTGAATTCTATCGCATTTCCGTCCACATCTTTACCCGTAAGCATGATTGCCGCGCCCTTCAGTTCTTCTCCGCCAAGATCCTGTTTGTGAATCTCAAGGTCTGCAGCTACTGTGGTCGTTGTTGTTGTGGTAGTAGTAGTTGTTGTTGTAGTTGTTGTTGTCGTGCCATCCGGTTCATTCGGAACAGCAATTTTAACTACACCATCTGCAGCTTCCGCCTGAAGAGGCTCTTCTGATTCTGCCGGATTTGGATCGGGGGCCGTTACTATACCACTCGTATCACCAAATTCATAAATCTGTCCGGCAGTAATGCCGTCCTTTTCCCATATAGTCTTATATGAATCGTTCTGAATTACAATCTTTTTTGAAGCACCCTCACCAATCGTTTCGATTTTAATACCGACAATGCTTTCCTTGGGGTTCAGTTGCGAAATATCCAAAGTTCTCCAGTTATCGCTGCCGGAATTAACCGAAAGATTCTCAATGAATTGTGTCGTGCCGTCTTCATAATAAGCTGTAAGCTTTGAAACAATAACTGTGTCGGGATTATTGTCGTTCCATGCTATCTGTGAGACAGTATATGATGTTTCAGCGCTGCCTTCAAGGTAATACCTGATTTCCTTTATTCCGGAACCGAAATTCCAATAGGTTATTTTCATTCTTCCGCCTGCTCCGAATCGGATGTCTTTAGCGGAAAGATCGATTGAAATAACGCCATTATTTCCGGACAAATTATTTAATTGAAGTACGCTGTTATCGCCTTCCGGCTTAAACTGCAATCCCGGACCGTTTCCAAGAGTTTCATACAGAATTTCAACTTTTTCGATTTTTACTCCGCCATATTCATCGCCAAAGTATGTTTCTGCGTCACTTTTTAAATCGACAGTTGAAAGATACTTCGGCTCTCCAACGGTAACAGTACCGTCGCTATTGATGCTGAAATACATCTTCTGATTCAGAAGTGTATCTTTATATCCAACGGGAACCTGGGTTTCAACTATGTAGTAAATACCCGGTTCAATAAATCCGCCCTTAACATAACCCTCTGTGGAATTATTAAGCGTGCTGTCATCACGAAGATTGATTGAACCGTCGAAATTCTCCCATGTTTTAATGAGAGTTCCATTCTTGGCATAAAGTTCAAGAGTTGCTCCCTTAACAACATTCTTTGTAATCGAGTCAATTTTTCTGAGTTCAAGCTCGATTCCCTCGCGATAGTTTACAATCGTAAAGTTTCTGTCATCCTGAGTTGATGTATCAAGAACTATCTTTGTCCAGCCGTTAATATTCATAGACTCATATAAGGAGTTCATCATAAACATAACCGGCAGATTGTCAAGCGTTCCCGATGCAACCTCTTTATAATAAATTGCATCAACAGCAGGCTCCATACTGCCCCAGACAGGAGCTTTTGCCCTTATGAAAACAATATCATTTCCGGGTAAAGCATATCCCTCCGGAACATCTGTCTCCTTTATACGGTAGATGTTTTTATAATTAGTTTGCCACATGCTGCCTGCTGAGCCAACAACACTCTCAATCTCATCGAGTGCGATTGCCTCTAAGCTGCCGTCAGTTGTCCAGCTTTTCACCTCGGTGCTATCGACCAATGAAGCAGCGCCCATGCTTGTTGTGTATTCCTCTTTGGTAAGGCTGAATCCAGCTCCGGAAAGAGGCTTGCCGCTCGGGGATGTCTTTTTGATTGTAAGAGCCTTCCGGTTCACAAATTCAAAAGCATTAACCGCTTCCAATTTACTCATGAGATTAATGACAGGATTTACAATCTCACCATCATAGTAAACAAAGTAAGAATTGTCATACTGCGGCTCAAGCGGATCGGTTGTCTGGTTAATATAATCAATAACAAAATTGCTGTCTGTAACTTCAGCACCGCTTTCTGCATTTACAACCGTAAAATTATCCTCATCGACAACATTTTTAAATCTGTAAGCAACATCATCAACAACGTAAACGTTGTTGTCAATGTCTATGGGAGAGTATTCTGCATATTTCAGAGGAGTTTTTCCGTCAGAATCAAGCAACGTAATCTTAACCTGAGCTGTATAATCAGGGAGTCCGTTGTTGTCATCCTCGATAATACCAATTTCCTCAAGTGTAAAGTAATACACTGTCTCATTGTTTACTGCATATCCCTCAGGAGCAGCGATTTCTTTTAGTGCATACTTGATGCTTGTTGAGAGTGGTGTAACATTCTCTCCGTCTCTTTCATGTTCGCCGGGATCGATGGATGCGGTAATTTTTCCGGTTTCATCTGTCGTAAACTTGTCAACAAGCTCACCGAGAACGCCTTCATCGTCTGCCTCATAAAGACCAATTGTTGCTCCCGCAAGAGGAGTTATTCCGTCTTCAGCAAATTTGCTGATGTCAATAGTATAGTTGGAAGAAAGACCAATCAGTGATGCGGGACCGTCATATGGACGATAGCCGAATTCTGTTTCACCCACGAAGGATTTGGCAATCAGCGCTCCCGAAAGATGTCCTCTTCCGCTAACGACGTCGTCCTTTACATCGGCATTCGGCGCATATATTGTACCTTGAAAATTCTTTCCAAGATCAAGGGTTTGTGCCTGATAGAAGTTATAAAGAAGGCTGGTAACGCCGTAATTATTATTATGCTTTCCGTCAAGCCCTAATGAAACGGAAACACCGTTTATGGTCGTTTTTACATCATCCGTCGCAACAGTAATCTGCTCACCTGCAACGTTAATGACGATATATGAATAATCCCAGTTCAAATGTTCAACGACTTTAGTATCAGGATTAACTTCGACACATTCGCGGGGTTCCGGAAGACTCGGAATATTTACAAAATTAAAGTACTTACAACCTTTAATAGCATTCCATTCCTCTGATGTACAGTTAAATACAACCATTTCCTTGGTCGAACCTAAAGCTTTTGCATCAAAGGTAGCCGTATCTCCGTCGACTGTCACTACTCCGTCAGCAGTTTTTCGTGAAAGAATAAGACTTTTCTTTTTAAGCTTTTCAAACTCATCATCAAAATTGATAAGTTCGGCCTGAAAAATACTGTCTGTATGGGAAGCCTGATTTGCTTTCATATATTCTGCGCCATAGGGAGTCTGTACAACGATCGTCTTATCCTTGTCGCCATATGCTCCGTATCCGCCGGACATCTTGATCTTTTGAAATTCAGTGTCCTGACTGGCATTCCAGATAATTTCAGCATAATCAGTGTCACCAATAAGCTCCTGAAGCGGAATATTACTTTCAAAGTCACCTTTACCGATTTCGTATCCGGCATCCCATCCAACTGTCGAAATAATATTGCCGCCTACAGCAACACGGCCTTCAGCGTCCGATTCAGACGGTCTGAAATCATTCTGGAGAAACACGCAGAACTGTGATGCAATACCCAAGGCATATGTTGCATCGGCGTTTTTGATGGTCTTTTCAACCGAATCCCCGCGGAGCTGATTGTTAGCACCTACAAGAAGCGTAACATCCTCTTTTTCGGCATTACCGCCAACGCTTGTAACCAGATTTATCGCCGCTCCGCCATTAAAAACCGAAACAGAGGGCAAAACACAGGAAACAGAAATCAAAGCCGAAGTAATTCCGCTGAGAATACGTTTCCCAAAAGTTTTTTTCATAGCTTTCATCCTTTCTGTATGATAATTCATCAAAAGAACATATAACAAACAGAACAACCGTATGTGCACAGTTATCCCTTGTTCTTCTTTTAATATCATAATTATAACATAAATCTATACAAAATGCAATTCCTTTTCAAGCGCACGATTTAGAAAAAAATATAATTTTTTTGTGCATTTCATACAATCACATATTAAAGCTTATATGGTGCCTGCAAAACACAGCAATAACCAAGTGACGATATTATACGTCAGGTATAATATCAGCCACAAATTACATATGCGAATTTGAATCAGTGAAAAGGAACGATCCGCATACGGAGAATTTGCAATCAAATCCAATACAAAATCAAGCAGTGTACCTTGTTCAGTATTGCCGTAAATGTCCGGATGATATTATTACAGAAAGTCATATAACGCATCAGCGGTCAGACGTTAAATCTGACCGCTGATACATTTTGGGTGGTTTATATGAAAATTAGAAGCTGGCTTTATATTCCTAAGACTGCTGACATTGCTTCGGGCAGAAGCTGTGCGCAATATCGGTTCAGCTATTCTCAGAAGGCGGGGGTGGTATTTCTCCGTCGTTAGGCATCTTATCTTTATCGGGGAAAACAATTTCGCCGTTTTCGTCAGTCGGAAACTGCATTTCTCCGCCGTCGGGCATATGCTCTTTATTCGGTCTGACAATCTCTCCGTTCTCATCAGTTGGAGACTGAATATTTTCTCTGTCAGGCATACGTCCGCCGCCGTGACCGTTTCCGAAGCCCATTTGTCCGCCGGACGAGCCGATAAACGTGTTGACATCTTCAACAGTAAATGATTCGGTTTCGATTCCGTCGGACTTGTATCCGCCTACCGTGTAGAAGCCGCAGATATTTTCTGCATCCGAGCTTCCTCCTGTATAGATTGTGTATGTCTCGCCTCTGATCAGATCAGGGCTGCTGAAAATCACAGAATTAAAGGATTTTAAAGGGGCAAAGCTGAGAACTTCCGCTCCGTCGGAATCACAAACCGTCACGAGTGTTCCGGAGTCACGATAGCTGTCAAGCGTAATCACAGCAACATTCTGAGTAGAATTGCTGCTCGGATATTCAATCATTCCGGATGAACCTGCCGCAGCAAGAAGTCCGCCTGTGCATATGATCTCGCCATTACCGTCAAGAGCGCCGTTGCCGTCATTTACAGGACCGTTTATAATAACAGTTCCTCCGCTGAATGTCATGCTGCCGTTAGAGTCAAGCCCGTCGCCTTCAGCATTAATACAGACAGTTCCGCCGCTGATATTTAGTTTAACACTGTCGGAATTGCCTCCCATTGAACCTTGAGATGAACCGTCGCTTGCATTGAAACCGTCGTCTGAGGCAGTTACGTTGACCATACCGCCTTCTACGTTTATACAAGCTCCTTCGATTCCCTCATAGGACTTCTCGATATTGACCTCGCCGCCCGAAATCGCGACTTCCGAATCAGCATGAATTCCCTTGCTTCCGCTGTTTAGCGTAAAGGAACCATCTGAGATCGAAACATTTCCATTAGAATGAATTGCATCGTCGGCTGAGTCTATGTAAAACTCACCTTTGCCGATATTTACAGCGTCAGAGCCTTTTATTCCCTTTGTGCTGACTGAATCTGTATCACTTGCAGACACTGTGCCGGATTCAAGGTCAGCAGTCTGAGGCGCAGCAAATCCGCCTTTGCCTCCCCGTCCTCCAAATCCGCCGAAGTCATCGGTATGTTCCTCGCCGTTTTCCGAACCGCCTCCCGAGGTGATGCTGAATACTCCCTCATCGGCGATAAAGCTGGTATCTGCCTGTATTCCGTCATTTGCAGATATTATATTAAATGTTCCGCTCCTGACATACACAAATCCCATACCCTCATCGGTTACATTGGTGGATTTGATTCCGTCTGCACCGGAATCAATGTTTATTTCCGCTCCGCTCACTGCAACATAGTCTTTGCCTTTGATTCCATTGCCTGCGGAGCTGACATTCAGCGTACAGCCGACGATTACAATATCGTCCTTTGAGGTGATTCCCTCGTTGAAGCTGCCGTTGACATTGAGCGTTCCGCCGCCGTTCAAAGTAAGGCTGTCGGAGCTGAATATACAGGCATCCGGTTCATTTGAAGAATCGCTGTATACTGCAGCGTCGTTGAGTGTGCTTGTTGTGCCCTCGGGAACGGTAATAAACAGCTTATCGGAATTCATTGCATAGATTGCAGCTGAATCCAAGCTGGTTATTGTCGCATTATCCAAGACGAGCTGAATTTTTGCATCGGAGTTCACAATTATTTTTCCGTCATCGAGTACACCGGTTATACGGTAAATACCATCGTCGGTCACGGTGATTACCGAGTCGTCTGCCGATGCACCGGTTCCCTCTATCGCTATTTTGTCCCCCTGCAAAGAAATTTCGCAGTTCGGAACATCGTAATCGCCACTGAGGTCACGGTCGGAGAAAATGTCTTCAACATTGATTGAAGTGCTTTCAGAAGTGTTGTCAGCTGAAATCTGCTGTATTCCGGATTCCGATACCGTATCTGAAATATACTCTGACTTTCCGTCAGTTTTGTCGTTTGCGCAGCCTGAAGCAAAAAGGGAAAAAGCTGCTGCTGCGCTCATAAAACCAAATAATTTATTGTTGTTAATCATTTTGCCTGTCCTTTACTTGTATTCCAATTCCCGTTTTTTCTTTCTATGCTTGTATTGTAAGCCTTAAATATGTTATTTGTGTGAAAGTACTTTGAAAGATACAGTCTATTTTATAATCATTATCATGGTACATATTCGGACATAACAAGTTTTCAATGTAAATCGGCTATATTCTACCTGACTTATTATTTTTTTGTAAGTAATGTCATCTATCATTAACAACAGAGCAAAAAAACAAACAGAAAAAACATTTATCCTCTTGTAAATTAACGAAAAACATGGTATAATATTATATATTTATTAATTTTTTCTTTGGAGGAATTAAAAATGGACAGACTAAAAGGTAAAATTGCAATAGTAACCGGCTCAACCAGCGGAATTGGCGTGGGAATCGCAAAACTGTTTGCTGCGGAGGGCGCAAAGGTTGTTATAT
The DNA here is from genome assembly GCA_029007035.1 of Oscillospiraceae bacterium. GTDB lineage: Bacteria > Bacillota > Clostridia > Oscillospirales > Ruminococcaceae > Ruminococcus. Next base: position 21,466 of record JAQXHC010000036.1, on the reverse strand, counting down.
GCGGACGCCGTGAGGCAAAGGGACAGGCTGTAGTTGACAGCATCATTGCTGAAGGCGGAGAAGCTTTCTATCATTTCATGGACATCACCGAGACAGAAAGCATTGAATCTCTGCTTGCAGATACGGTTAAGAAATACGGAAAAATCGACATACTCGTAAACAATGCAGCTAATGTCAGCTTAAAAGACGGACGCGTAGACGAACTTACTCTTGAAATGTGGGATAACATTTTCCAGAGTGATATACGTGGTACTTTCTATGCGATCAAGTGTGTACTTCCTTATATGAAAGAAAACAAGGGCGGCTCTATAATCAATATAGGCTCAATGGCTTCCTGCGGCGGTGACCTCGGCTCTACTGCTTATGCCTGCGCAAAAGCCGGAGTTGATATGCTGACCAAATCCACAGCACTTCAGTATGGCAAAGACAATATCCGCTGTAACTGTGTTCGCCCCGGATTGATCGTTACACCCGAAAATGATGCCTATGTTCCACAGGCACTTAAAGATGTATTTCTGAACAATATCATGGTTAACCGTTATGGTGCTCCGTCAGATATTGCAAATATGTGTGTATATCTGGCATCCGATGAAAGTGAATACTTTACAGGTCAGGTCGTTACGGTCGACGGAGGTTTAAACGCTCACGTTTCTACTGTTGGCGAATTCAAAAAGCTTAATTCCCGTACCTGGTAAGGCGTCGTAAAACATTAACATTTCTTTATATAAAAGAAAACCGGCAGGCAGCCATTCAAAAACAGGATGGCTCCCTGCCGTGATTTTGTTGTATAAGAGTTGTTTGTTTTCAGTTAAGCATAATTTCAATTTTGAGAGCTATTCCATTGCAGCGGCAAGTCGCACTATTGTTTCCGCCTTTATAACGTTCTTAGCTTTCAAATCATGATTCCGTCTGCAATACATCCAGACGGACAGTCGCAATTCTCGGCTCAAAGCAACAGCATGGTCTGAGGCAAACAATTCTGACACCGCTTGCACGCTGCGGTCCAACCTTCATAAATGTCGCGAGGACACTGGTATTACCATGAAGTCCAAGCGGTCCGATTTCCGATTCGTTAACGCGGCGAGTGATCTCTTTTTCAAACTCAGACTGCACATCATAGCACCCGTCCACCTGCGCCTGTAACATCATGGATGCTGCCTCAAAGTGCGAACGTCCGATACCAACTGCCAAGGTACAAGGTGAACATCCAAGCTGTGAAACAGCTTCTTTCGCCCAGCCTACAATTTCATCCAGAACGACCTGCGTACTATGCTTATGGAACACACGATAAGTTTTTGCACGAATAGCCGGACCGCCGCCAAACATCAGAATATGCAGTTTCAACACATCTTCCGTGCCCTTACGAATCAGTATAGGTGCAGGCTCTACACCAGCCGGGTCCTGAGCCAATCCACCTGACTGATCAATCCGCTGACTGTCATCTCCCATGATACCCATTGGTCTGCCGGGCAGTGAGCGTAGTCCGGCTGTGATACCGTCTTTTATCGCATCAAGCATTTTCCCGGTTACCGGAGTGTTCTCGCCAATTTCCAGCACCAGATGTGGGATACCTGAGTCATCACAAAGCGGACTGCGTTTTTCCTCCGCTACATTTGCATTTTCCAGAATCGTTTCAAGAACCCACTTAGCTTTGTCGTTAGTTTCTGCATTAATTGCTCGCTTGTAAGCATCCTTTTTATCCTGACGAAATGTCGATCCGGCTTCAACCAGTGTATCTCTGACCAGTTCAACAATTCGGTCATAATCGAACTTACTCATAAATACTCCTTCCATGCGCTGCGCCGATAATTGCCGGATATTTGTCAACCTTGATCATGTGCAGTGCCTCCATTCCCAATTCCGGAAAGGCAACGACCAGCTGCTCCGTTGTTTTTGCTCCGAGCAATGCCGTCACGGGCGGAATTACCGCATAGACTGCTTTGAAACTATCCAATGCAGCAACCGTTTCCGGATGCAGAGCGCCCTTGCCAAGATGCAGCTTTATTCCTGCTTTGGACAATGGTGCGATGCTGCTCTCAATCTCCAGCTTATTACTGGATGTAGGTCCTACACCGGCCGGACTGACAGCAGTATGAAAAATCACCTGTCCGCGCAGGTCAACGCCAAGTTCACCTGAAGTGCCGTTTTCGATCATTTGCAGTATCTTTGGCAGAACGGCATCCCGTCCGCAAAGTATATATCCAGAAATATAGACCGTATCTCCGACTTTCAATTGATCAATATCCGCATCAGAAATAGGTGTTTTCAATTCAAACGCCATATATGCCTCCACTCAATCATTCACCGCAAAAAGCTTAATATACGCGCCTTCATTTTCAATAACGCCGAATGCCTTTGCTCGGTTTACGATCTTATTTGCCCAATTGGTATGCGGCTTAATCTCATTCATCTTGTTGCCGCCGAATCCCTTCACGACTCCGCCGCCTGTACCGAGAATCATGCAGGCATCTTCATATTCTTCTTTTGTTACCGCCATCATTGCATTTACAAATTTGACATGAGTCGGATGAATAACTGTTCTTCCGACAAATCCGTTTGCCTTATCAAGAATCACCTCACGCAGCAGACCGTCAATTTCGTTGTTAACGAGCGGCTTCCTGCGCATCAAATAGTCCTCGATGCCGTGCTTTGGCAGTTCCTCAAACATAAGCTCCTTCGGCGCGCGGAAGTATTCCCAAACCGGACCGGAAATCACATAATCATTATTCCTGCCGCAGACATTGAGAATATCACACAGGCACTCACGAACTGTCATGATGTCATAAAGTGAATAATCGACGCCGCGTCGTACACCAAATACAGACGAAAAATCCGTTCCGCCGACACGAACCTGTAAAACCAGATCATGATATTTGTCAAGAATCTTCTTTATGCCGACCAGTTCTGCCATGCGGGTTTCCTTATAGGCAACCTCAGGGTCCTCAATAATAGGCATACCATAGATCACTTCGCCGAATCGCTCGTTCAGGTCAAGAAGATATGCAAAATATTCGTAACCGTTTTCTGCATTAAACTTTGGGAAATTAATTCCGCAGAGCGAACGTACCTGATGCTTCGTCAATCTCTCGGCAAACTCTTTAAACTGTGCCAGATTCCGGATACGGACGAAAATCAGCGGTACCTTGTCAGCATCCAGTGTTCCATCATCAACAGCACTGGTCACAGTATCAAGAAGATGCTGCACATTGTCCATTGCCTCCGGAACACGCTCCTCAGGACACGCATCCTCAAAGCAGAGGACGATCGTTGTAAGTCCCGGCATTGCATTGTTCAGAATCTTTGGTGTAAAATCTTTGAATCCAGGCATATACATGGTCGCGCCGAGGCAATACTGCAGTAACTCACGATCGGTATATTTATTGAAACTCTCCGGTTCAACTACAAACGGAAAATCCGGATTATACATATGATGTCTCACAAAAAAACCTTCTTTCCTCTAATGTTTCAGACAAGACTTCCCTTTGGAGACCAAACTGCCTCCGGATAATATTCATCAATCATACGCTTAACAAGTGAACACTGTTTTGCACGCTTTCTCGCGTCATCCTCTGTGCTGTCCCAGCTGTGTGTAGCAGCGACTGAGCCGCCGGTTTTCAGGTAAATGGGAGCCGCAACACGAATCATCTCAGGCACCTCATAATGACGGATAAAGCCTCCTGTTGACTTTGGATTCTCAGTATGAATATCAATAGGGCAATCAACCGCCTGACGCATTGCAGCAAGCATCTGCAGCTGGATATCACGCACCGGATTAATCGAATCTGCTCCGTTCATCTCCAGCAGCTTTGCAGAGCAAGGATTACCGTGACCGGCATGTGCAGAGATCTTGAAGTGGCAGTTCTCGGGGATCTCTCCTGCCTTGCGCATTTCATTCAGAACCCAGAGGCAGCCCTCGTCATAAACGAGGAAGCCACGGCAGCCAAGACGTGCTGCACGCTTCACATCCTCTATTGCACGAACAATCTGCTCCTGACCGCGCAGACGATAACCCATTCTAACGCCTTCTTCGGTATGTACTGATGCAGAAGTATCCGTTGTGGCACGGGGACCGATTGCGAGAATCAGATCGGTCTGCCACTCGTATGCCAGTTCCACCATTTTGCTGATTTCTTCATCAGTCAGACGCATGATACCCTGTGTCTGAGTTACACGGTGCAGATACAGTCCGTATCCGTCCATCGCTTCGAGCAGTGCCTTCATTACCTTCGGTCCCTGGATACCCGGAACCTCAAAACGATACTGTCCACCGTCCTTGAATCGTTTTTCGGAAGTCGGCAAATCATAGGCATCACTGCCGGGCATTCCAATTGATTTCAAAAATTCTCTGGTTTTTTCAATGCTGTTCATTTCGATATTCTCCTCATGATTCATTAAGATCTTCAATAAGTGCATCTATTGCTTTTCTGTGGTCAAAGATAATCGGCGGCAGCTTACTGCGCAATCCTTTATGAATGCGGCAATCGATGAAAGCCGCTTTACCACAGTCTTTCAGTGCGTTGATAGCATTTATCAGCTCCGCCGCATTTTCCACCGCTTTGCCGACGGTAGCATAGCCGCAGGCTTCAGCAATCTTCGTAAAATCCACCATATATCCGGCAGACGGCTGCCCGCCGACTGATTCGTGTGCGCCGTTATTCAGTACAACATGCAAATAATTCGGCACATTCAGCTTGCTGACCATTGTCATTGCACCCATATGCATCATGCAGGCGGAATCTCCGTCCAGAACAACAACCTTGCGTGAAGGCTGCTCCAGTGCGATTCCAAGTGCAACCGAAGATGCATGTCCCATTGAGCCAACATTCAGAAAATCATGTGCCTTTGTTTCATTTCTCCGCTCACGCAAAAAGAAGATTTCTCTCGTTGCTCTGCCGGTTGTCGCAGAATACACCGTATCTGCAGGCATATTATCAAGAATAATCTCAATCGCTTCCTCGCGGCTCATCGGATACAACGCATCAACGTTGTTTGCCTTTTCTGCAGCCGCCATGACCCCTTTCGGAGCTATCAAAGCATATGGCTGGCGTTTTTCTCTGCAATAGGCAACCGCTTTTTCTGCGACCTCCTTAAAATTCCCGTCATCGTCCATGAGAATGCTGTAAGGAATATGCATTACTTCCAGCAGTCCCGGAGTGATCTCGCCCTGAAGTTTATGCTGAGGATGATTCGGCTCCGTATTTCCCTGACCGCGCCAGCCGATAAGCAATATCATCGGGACAGCATACACATCCTTTTCCGCAAGAGAAGCCAGTGGGTTAATTGTATTGCCCATGCCGCTGTTCTGCATATACACCAGCGGAATTTCCTTCGTTGCAAAATAATGACCTGATGCAATGCCAATCGCATTGCCCTCGTTTGCCGCAATGATATTCCTGTTCTCAGGCACATGATTCACCAGAAAATTGCAGAAACCGTTAAGATAAGAATCCGGCACACCTGTAAAAAAGGTTACACCATTTTTTTTCAGTTCGCTGTAAACTATGTTTTGATCTAACATTGCTCCTCCTTATTTTGCAGCACCCTTGAATAATGTGAAGTATTCCGGGCTGTCAGCCTTACATATTGTCCATGCGCGACTGAAGGCTTCGGTAATTTCATCCGGCAGCGGTCCCGCTTTGATTGTATCCATATTCTGCTGCAAATGATTCAGTTTTGAAGCACCGATGATAATAGCATCTCCGCGCTCCGCATTCAGCATAGAATGATAAGCAAGCCAGCGGTATGTAGCTTCAATAATCGTTATACCATATTTTTCACAAATTGGTCTTAGCATATCGACAGCGTCAAAATAATTCTTTTTCCAATAGCGGTTCTGATAATTCGGACGGTGTGTAAATCTTCCATCTGTCGGATCATCCTCAAATTTTCCATAACGTCCGGTCAGCAGACCTCCTGCCATTGGATTATAGGCATAAAAACGCATTTTGAAATGATTGAGACAAGCATTCAGCTCAATTTCCGCCTTTCTGGTCAGCGGATTATAGATTCCCTCATAAACGGTTGGCTTGACCCAACCGTTTTTTTCACAAAGATGCCACACATCCGAAACCATCCATGCAGGAAAATTTGAAAGACCTAATTCTATAAACTTTCCCTGTGAATGCAAATCAGCGCAAGCAGCCAATACAGATTCTACCGATGTATTCGGATCAGGAAAATGCAGATAGAATATATCAGCATAATCCGTGCCAAGACGTGAAAGAGATTCGTTAAGCTGAGCATAAGCAGCATCGCCGTCCAGTTTTCCGGTAATACGGGGGTTAACCTTTGTTGCAAGCCGGACACGGTCTCTGCCAATCACTTTCAGGGCTTCGCCGATCAGGCGTTCACTCTGTCCCTCATTATATACATAAGCAGTATCAAGTTCATCATATCCTGCATCTAAAAATGTCTGAATAAAATTGTTCGGCTCAGGAGAAAAAACCGATTCTCCGAATGTCATTGTTCCAAGGACAAGTTTTATACCCATAATGCGTTACCTCTCTTTCAAAGCAATTGCAGTATATCCGATGCTTTTGCACCATCCTGATATACCATGTCAAATACCTGTGCGCTGAACGTAGTATTCACACCGGCGTACGCCATTAGTCCATCATAGCGAGTTCGGAATTCTTCATCTGTCAGAGGATTTTCAGGCTCACCTTTCGGGAAATCTACCTGCTCGACGAACTGCTCTTTTGTTTGTATCGAAACTACAGCAGTTTGTTTTGCCGGAAAAGCAGCACTCAGTTTTTCATCAGCAGAAACATGTACCTTTTGTGCAAGCGCAAGGATCTCTGGATCCTGCACCTTTTCCTCGCTGAACTCCTGCAAACCTGCCTTTCCGAAAATCAATCCAACAGCAGTACTGTAAGGAATGCTCATTTTTGCGGAATAAGATCCGGGAATTTCAGTATGATCGTGACCGGCAACTGCAAGCGAATAAGTCCTGATATCAATGCGTTCAACATCTTCTGATTTAATACCGTACTGATTCCTCAAATTGATTGCAGCTTCAACAGAGGGATGCGTATAACGACAGGAAGCATACGGCTTGGTATATGATTTTTGGATTGCATATGTTCCATTAAGAAGTGTGGATTTTAATTCGACATCATCCCTGCCGGTCATCATTTTGAGGAAGCCGCGGGAATGTCCGATCGGATCCGGATGTCCTTTGAACCCTGCCTGGGCAAGCTGAAGTGAAGTTGCCGCCAGCAATGAGCTTTTTGCAACATTATAAGGCTTAAGCTCAGAACCATCATCCAGAACCATCAGCATTCCGGATGCAGAAACACATGCCGCTGCTAACGCCTGAAAGCGTGTCTCCTCTGTAAAATCAAGCATATAAGATGCGGCAATGACTGCTCCAAGAACGCCGCAGGTACCCGTTGCGTGGTATCCGAGTGCTTTATGACCGGGTTGAATAGAGACTGCCATAGTATAGGAGGATTCATATCCAATAACCGCCGCACGAAGAAGCTTATCAATGCTTATATCATAAAGCTGGGCAAAAGGCAACAGCAGAGAGAAAATCGGAGAACCAAGATGAATAATACCGGAATTAGTACCGTCATCAAAATCCAACGCATGTCCATTCAGACCGTTCAGGAAAACCGCTTCCTTAAAAGCAAGCTTTTTCTTAGTACCGATTGCTGTAAATCTGCCCTGTTCAGGATTCGCAAAATCGAAATACTTTTTCAGCTTATCCTGTTGAAAGCGCTGCCCTGCACAGGTAACTGCAAGATAATCAAGCAAAGACTGTCTTGCTCTGGCTAAAACCGCCTCCGGTATCTCTTTATTGGCAACCCTGTTAATTTCCTGCAAATACAATTCTGTTTTCGTCATGATAATTTCTCCGCAAAAAGACAGTCTGTCGAAAGATCCGGCAACAAATCATGCCGCATAACATCGTTTCCGTTTTGGTCGATGACCTTTACATGATCTGAGATATACCGCTGTTTCTTATTGAATTCCTCAACAGAGGAAGCAATAATATTCATACCGGCAACACGGTCGCTGCTGCTGGTCACGCCGCGTATAATTGTACCCTTGCTGCGCACGGGATGAAATTCATGAATCATGCCCTCATTGACCATATCCTCAAAGCCTTCAAAGTGATCCAGAACTCCCGGTCTGCAATAGATGAAGTCATTTACAACAACTTTGTTGCCTGTATCTTTCATCGTAAGATCGGGGGTTTTGCCAAGCGTGATATCAATAGCAGCACTAATAACATCTACACCGCAGGAATACTTGATGAGCAGCCATTTCATATTGCCGCCTGTTCTTGCACAGAACTCCAGAACGGAGATCTTGCTGCCATTATGCAGCAGTTGGATCAGCAGCGGCGAATTGACAAGTCCGAAAGAATCTGCAATCTGCTGTGTCACTGTTTCAATCTGTCTCATAATTGTATCCGGTACACATACGGGATATCTGCCTCTGAATATCACAAAGCGGTCATCACTCTGCACCTTGTCGCTGTTAGATACACAGAGGATCTTTGCCTTACCATTGACCACAAATGCGTCCACGCTGATTTCTTCTCCGGAGAAAAATTCTTCAACGATAACGCCTCTTGTCCTGCTGATTTCCGCCGCTTCCCTGCAATACTGTACAAGTTCATCACGGTTTACCGCCTTACGCACACCCTTGGAACTATACGCGTCTACTGGCTTAATGACAAGCGGATAGGAAAGCTGCTGCACTTTTGTCTCATCAAATTCTGTCATCTCAACATAGCGTGTTGTCGGGATTCCGTTCTTGAGAAAAAGACGCTTCATACGAATCTTATCCGATACATTCATACCGGTCTCGTAGTCAATATAGCAAGGGAGATTCAATGCCTCCGAAACCTGTGCCACTACCAGCAAAACCTGATCTGCACAGACTGTAATCAGAAAATCGACCTTTTCGTCCAAGGCAAGCTGCTTTACTGCTTCAATATCAAAAATATCCACCTGATAAAAATAATCAGCATAGGGTTTTGCAATCGGAGTTGCGCTGCCGTCAGCGAGTACAGTTGTGATTTTTCTTTCACGAAGCTGCCGAAGCAGTTCCGCCTGCGGTACACCGCCTGCTAATACTAAAGCCTTCAATGTAATCCTCCCAATTATTATATTTGTTTCGGTATTGATCCCGTTTGGATCAATACATCATCACCGGAAACAGAATCAAATAAATTGCAGATAACATGCAAAATTCTGCGTGTTATATTTATTTTTTTGTAAGACTGTCTTCTTTCTCGAATTCAATCTTATCGCGCTTGAGAACCACACCAACTGTTTTGAACATTATCTTCAGGTCAAAAAGCAGACTGAAGCGGTCAACATACTCTACATCGTATTTTATCTTCTCTGTCCATGTCAGATTATTTCTGCCATTGACCTGTGCCCAGCCGGTCATACCGGGCTTCATTTCCAGACGGCGACGCTGTTCAGCCGTATATTTTTCCGCCTGATACGGCAATGAAGGCCGTGGACCGACAAAACTCATGGTACCCTCCAGAATATTGAAAAGCTGCATCAACTCATCCAAACTGGTTTTTCTCAGAAATGCGCCAACTTTCGTTATTCTGGTGCTGGAAGGCTCTAACAGTTCTCCGTTCGGCTTATAAAGAACGCCGTTAACGCTGTATGTACCTTTCGGGGGATTTCGCATAGTCCGGAATTTGTAAATCTTAAAAATCTTTCCGTCTTTTCCAACGCGTTCCTGCTTGAAAACAGCCGGTCCCGCTGATGTAAGCTTTATTGCTATCGGAACCACAATCAGCACAGGAATGATAGTTAAAAATATGATCATGAGCAGGGAAACCACGACATCAAAAGCTCGTTTAATTGCCAATTGACATTTCTTCATGTTTACACCTCACGCTTGTTACCATACATCTTTTCATAGTAGTTCTGGTATTCGCCGGAGATAATCGTCTCCCACCACTCCTTATGTTCCAGATACCACTGAATCGTCTTCCTGATACCAACCTCAAATTTGGTTTCAGGTAACCAACCAAGCTCATTATGTATTTTTGTCGGATCAATCGCATAACGCATATCGTGTCCCTTACGATCCTCAACATGCACTATAAGACTTTCCGGCTTACCGAGTTCCTTGCAGATCAGCTTGACAATGTCGATATTCCGCATTTCATTGTGACCGCCGACATTGTATACCTCTCCGACTCTGCCTTTTCTGATGATGAGGTCAATTGCGCGGCAATGATCTTCAACATACAGCCAGTCGCGCACATTAAGACCTTCACCGTAAACAGGCATCGGCTTATCATTCAGTGCATTGGCAATCATCAGTGGAATCAGCTTTTCCGGGAAATGATACGGTCCGTAATTATTCGAACAGCGGCTGATCGTGACAGGAAGACCGTATGTACGTTGATATGCAAGCACCAGCAAATCTGCTCCTGCTTTCGATGAACTGTACGGGCTGCTCGTATGGATCGGCGTTGTTTCGGTAAAGAAGAGGTCGGGTCTGTCGAGCGGCAGATCGCCGTAGACCTCGTCCGTCGATACCTGATGATAGCGCTGTATGCCGTATTTGCGGCAAGCATCCAACAGCACTGATGTTCCGATGATATTAGTTTGCAGGAAAATCTCCGGGTTCTCAATCGATCGATCTACATGAGACTCCGCTGCAAAATTTACGACAATATCCGGCTTTTCATCTTCAAAGAGCTTATATACGCCCTCACGGTCGCATATATCCAGCTTCACAAAACGAAATGCCGGATTATCCATAACCGGAGCAAGTGTTGAAAGATTGCCTGCATAGGTCAGCTTATCCAGACAGATGATACGGTCATCCGGATAATTTTTCAACATATGGAATACAAAATTTGAGCCAATAAAGCCCGCTCCGCCTGTAACGATGATTGTCATGCTAATAATCCGCCTTTCTGCGAAAAACACCACTGAAAAAATTAAAGGATGCCTTCGCTGATATACAAATTTTTTTATTACGATTAAGCTTCTTCGCCGACAAGTGAGAGGAGATACTGTCCATAGGCAGTCTGCCTGAGCTCCTCGCCAAGCTTGCGAAGCTGTTCTTTAGTAATAAATCCTCTTCTCCATGCTATCTCCTCGATGCAAGAAATATAGAAGCCCTGCATTTCCTGTACAGTCTTTACAAAGTCGCCCGCCTTTTGCATACCCTCCGGCGTTCCTGTATCCAGCCATGAGATGCCTCTGCCCATGAGCGTAACTTTAAGCTTCCCCGCTTCACGATATGCGTTATTAACCGAGGTGATCTCAATCTCACCTCTTGCTGAAGGCTTGACATTTTTTGCAATCTCAACGACATCGTTATTATAAAAATACAGTCCCGGCACAGCATAATTAGATTTCGGCTCAGACGGCTTTTCCTCAATTGAAATCACACGGTTATCCTTATCAAATTCAACCACACCAAAAGCGGTTGGATCTTTAACAGGAAATCCGAAGATCGCAGCTCCGCTTGTCTCAGCCTGCTCCATGGCAGTCCGAAGCAATCTCGTGAAATCCTTTCCATAGAATACATTATCTCCGAGCACAAGACATACACTGTCATTTCCAATGAACTCTGCGCCAAGAATGAACGCATCTGCAAGTCCACGCGGCGTCTTCTGAATCTTATATTCAATATGAACGCCAATCCGGCTGCCGTTGCCAAGAAGCTTTTCGTAGTTTGGCGTATCGTCAGGTGTAGAAATAACAAGAATATCCTTAATTCCCGCCAACAGCAATACCGACAGCGGATAATAGACCAGCGGCTTATCATAGATTGGCAGAAGCTGTTTGCTGACAGCAATTGTATTCGGGTAAAGCCGTGTGCCTTTTCCACCGGCAAGAACAATTCCTTTCATTTGGCTCCCTCCTTATTTTTTGCAGTCGAGGATCACTTTACATATCCGATCTACATCATCCGTACTAAGTTCCTCATAAAGCGGCAAGGTCAAAACACGCCTGCTGATATTTAATGCAATTGGTGTTTCCGATGCATCATAGGCATTATTGAAGCACGCAAAGGTACTTGTCAGCGGATAAAAGTATTTCCTTGCACCGATACCGTTCTGTGCAAGTGCATCCATTACTTCATTTCGCGTTGCTCCGAATACGGTTTCATCAAACACAGCTGGGAAATACGCGTAATTCGAAGTCACTCCCTTCTGGATTGGATTCAGCTGAATACCTGCAACTCCCTCCAGATGGCTTCTGTACCGTTCGACAGCCTTTTTTCTGCATTCAATTGCATCATCGAGATGACGCAGATTGCAAATTCCCATTGCCGCCTGAAATTCACTCATTTTTGCATTTCCGCCGGCATATTCAACCTCATCCGGTCCATTAATGCCGAAATTCTTGAGAGCATTCAGTGTCCTCACAAATGAATCATCATGGAAGCAGACTGCTCCTCCCTCAATCGTATTGAATACCTTTGTTGCATGAAAACTGAACATTGAAGCGTCGCCGAAGCAAGCCGCGCTTATACCCTTATATTTTACGCCGAAAGCATGTGCTGCGTCGTAGATCACCTTCAGATTATGCCGGTCTGCGATTTGACGGATTCCGTCTACATCACAAATATTTCCATAAACATGAACCGGCACAATTGCACATGTTTTGTCGGTAATAAGCGATTCAATTTTTGCCGGATCCATTGTGAAACTGATCGGATCAATATCACAGAAGACCGGTTTCAATCCGTTACGGACAATTGCATGCGTCGTTGACGCAAAGGTAAAAGGAGTTGTGATGACCTCTCCGTCTTTTGGGAGATCCAATGCAGCTATGACATTCTCCAATGCAAGATGACCGTTTGTATATAAAATCACATGCGGGACATCCAGCAATTCCTCCAGTTCCTTCTGAAGCTGCTGATGCTTTACGCCCATGTTGGTTAGCCAGTGACTGTCCCACAAATCTTTTATTTCTTCACAGTATTCCTCATAATCGGGCATGGAGGAACGTGTAACCAGTATACTGTTCAAACTTTATTACGCCTCCTAAATATGTTTTTGCAAATACATACTATCCTTGCTTGCTTCAGACACTTCCTGAAAACCGTTCTTTTCATAAAAGCGCCTTGCAGCTGAATTATCCTTCCTCACCTCAAGGCGAAGCCATAACATACCGCGTGCTTTCGCCGTTGATGAGACGAGATCCAATAGTTTTCCGCCAAAATTTCTTCGGCTGTATTCCTTTAACACAGCAATCTGAGAAATAAATGCAGACTTTGTATCAGAATCGTTTGCATAAAATGCGGAAAATCCAATTTTCCTGCCATTCAGACAAAGTACGAGAAAGCAAGCATGCTTTGCAAATTTCTCCGCCATTTGTGCGCGGTATTCCTCCCCCTGCTGCAAGCTGGGAAGCCGTTCCTGGAACTCGTTTAAAATATCGAGGATACGCTTTGCATCATCTTCAAAATAATATGTTTCAGCCGATTCAGCATCCTGTACGACTGTTTTCTTATAATCCATCATTATTTTCCCCGTCACTGTAATATAACTGAGATATGCTGATAGATATCGCTCAGCATACGTTGCATAGTCTCCCCGGAATCGAACTTAAAAAATACGATTCCAAGCGCTTTGGCTGCATTATCAAAATACTCTACCGGATCGCCTGCCTTTTTATAAATAGACTTGCGAATGACATATGGCTTGATCTCCTCAGAAAACTCCACATGCGAGAAAATACCGTTCCGGTCCGAATGCAGATTGTGTGTCGCATAATACGGTATTGCTTCGCTGATTTCCGTATTAGGTGTTTCTCCCATTGCAGCAAGTATTGTCATTTCAACGACATTGACACCGAAGATAGAACTGAGAAGTTCCGGGATCATGTTTCCGCCGTTGCGTGGTCCTACATCAATCGGCCAGACATTTCCGCTTTTATCCACAACCAATTCCACATTCATCGCCCCGCACCGAATATGCAGCTTATCCACCATATTCTGAAGCGTCTGCTTAACAGCAAGCATATTCTGTTCTTTGAGCTGAGGCGGATAGCTTTTTCCAACCGGAACAAGCGGATTAACTCTCGTATCCCGATGGCAGTTCATCAATCCCCACATGATGATCTTTCCATCCCAGACAAACAGATCGCCGCCGATAAGGTAAGGGTGATCTTTTTCGATGAATTCTTCTACAACAACCCGATGATCTCTTGAAAAGGAAAACGCAAAATCAAGTGCCGCAGCAAATCCATCCCAATCATACAAAACCGTTGCACCTTTGCTTCCGGATGAATCCACCGGCTTGACAATCACAGGCAGATGAAAGCGATCCGTTTCACGCAGTGCCGTTTCCACATCCGTATAACCCGCCGAATTCGGCGCACAGAACCCGTTCTCATGAAGGAAATTCCTGAAAAGGTCCTTATTGCAAAGAATCTCAACCGACCTGAACGGATTCGTATGAAGTCCAAGCTGTTCAGATACATACGCAGCAGTCGGCGCCGCAGGATCAGATGCATAGGCGACCACACCGTCCACTTTTTCCTCTCTCGCAATTTTCAGCATAAGCGCCTTGTCAGTCGTGCTGGCAAGGTAAAACCTGTCAGCCGCATACTGACCGGGATTATCCGGCAGATAATCGCAGAGAACAGTATAATATCCGAGACGTTTTGCGGTTTCAATTGCAATAACCTGTTGTGCAGAACCGCCTAACAATAGGATTTTTTTCATGCCTTATCCTCTTTTTTCTTTCTATTTTTTTTCAGAAGAGATTTTATTGTATCCAGCACATAACCAAAGCTTTCGATATGAAGAAGCTTTGAGAGTCCAATGTATATGCAGACAGCACATACAACCTGCACTATCAGCAGCAGAATATCATTCAGACCGGTAAACCGGAGCAGATAAACAAGTACACCCATGATTGCAGAAAGACCAATCTGCGGAAGCATATCCTTGACCTGCTCAAGATAACTGTAACCGAGCAGACTCTTATTTGGCCACGAATTAATGATCTGACCGAGTATGGAGGTAACAAGCAGACTGTATGCCATTGCCATCGTACTGTACCACATAGTGCAGAGAATCGCGGCAACACCGACAATCTTCTTGATGATTTCTAATTTGAGGAAGAGGTCGCTGCGTCCCATTGCTTTGATTGCATTCAGATTTGCAGTATGAATCGGCCAGAATGCATATGTGAAGCAGAATATACGCAAAAATGGTACACAAGGAATCCATTTTTCTCCGAGAATCAGCCTTACAATCGGCTCTGCACATACAGCCAGCCCAACCATAAACGGCATGATTATATAAGTACTCGTCTTTATTGCACGACGTGTCATGCTCTTAACTTTTGCGCAGTCATCCTGCGCCCGAGCCATTGTCGGCAGCAACACACTGTCGATTGAAGTATTGATATTGGTGACAATGAGATGCGGAAATTTTTGTCCCTGATTATAGTATGCGAGATCCGACCGTGTGTACATCTTTCCGATAACAAGCTGTCGCAGATCATTGTAAACGGTATCCAGCAGGGATGAAGCGAGCAGCTTCCAGCCGAAGGAAAACAACCCCTTAAGCCGCTCAAGAGAGAACATCAGCTTTGGTCTCCATTTAACAGTGAGCCAAAGTATCAGTGTATCAACAGCAGCATTAAAGAGCATCTGTGCAACAAGAGCCCATACACCAAAGCCCAGAAATGCCATTGTGATGCCGACAATTGCAGCACCGATCGTACCGCCGAGCGTTGCAAAGAAAAAACGCTTAAACAGCATATTCCGCGTAACATATGCCTGCTGTACGTTTTTGACTCCCGATATTATCAGCATCAGGCTCAATACACGAATGATCGGTACTAACTCCGGCATTTTATAGAATTTCGCAATTAACGGAGCTCCAAAAAACATCACTAAATACAGCAGACTGCAAATTGTAATATTGAAGAAAAAGACACTTGAAAAATCAAGATCATCTGCGTCTTTTTTCTGGATCAGCGCATTTCCCATTCCGCTGTCCACAAAAACCTGCATCACGGTCGTAAAAACCGTTACAAGCGCAATTGTACCAAATAATTCCGGCGCCAGCAGACGCGCTAACACAAGCTGTACAATAAACGTGACACCCTGTGCGCCGCATCTTTCTGCAAATCGCCAGAAAAAATTAACGGATACTTCCTGTTTCGCTACCACTTCACTTATTCACCAACCCAAACTCAACTTCCATACGACTTCAACTCTTTAATCCTCACGCTTTAACAGCTTGTTCATCATATGAAAAAGCTTTGGGCTTGCACAATGAAGCCGGTCGGAGAATCGATAAAACATCTTTCGTCCGCGGTACATTTCATAAAGCTTTGAGTCCTGCCTGATTGCCTGAAAATTATGATCCATCAACGCCTCTGTATAACGATGACGCAGGATTCGCTTCGAAATCACCTCTTCGTATTTACCTTCTGTATCGCGATTCAGATCTTCCAGACCTTCAATCATTCTTTCACTGATGCGTTTGCGCTGAGCGTCGCCATTCATGTTCTGTGTCCATGAACCGGCAGCATGATAGCGATAAACGCACATCGGACTTGCGAGCATACGAACCTTGCCGTGCAGCGCCGCACAAACAGAGAGCGGATAATCGCCAATCGGAAATCGCCATGTCGGAAAATTATCATAGAATTCACGCTTTATAAAATATGAGACAAAAATAAAAATTCTTCCATTTTTCTCAAGAATGATATCCTCCAGAGGAACATCCATATCCTGCTCTGTGCTCCCCTGAGGCTTGACCTTTCCGGTAAGCTGATCAATCCACTTGGTCGAACATACACAAAGTGAATAATCAGGGTGTGCATTCATGAAATCATACTGTTTTTGCAGCTTCATCGGATCTGTCCAGTAGTCATCGCCCTCGCAGAATGCGAAAAATCTTCCGCTTGCTTTGGCGCTGCAAATCTGTCGAATGATTGCCTTATTCTTCTGATACTGATTCTCCGTTTCATAAATCGGGCGGATCAAATCAGGATATTTCTGCTCATATTCGCGGATTATCTCAGCAGATGAATCCGTTGAAGCATCATCATGCACTATGATCTCAAACGGAAAACTTGTTTTCTGCATGACAAGTCCGTCAAGACATGTCCGAAGATATTTTTCGTGATTATAGCAGGTACAGATGATACTCACTTCGGTCTGATTGTTCAAAGTGCATCCTCCTTATACATATTTTTAAAACCCAAATTTATAAGGATATGTCTGGCTCGCGTTCCGGAAGATATAGATATAGCCCCAATACATCAGACAAAATACGATCACAAACAAACCGACAAGAAGCCGCTTATCCTGTTTTTTTGGAGAGCTGATCATCAGCGCAAGCGTCAGCATATTCAACAGAGAAAAACTGCCGGCAATGCGCTTGCCAAACGCCATCTGGGAGGATAGCTGCTGGAAAGCCAGGTCCGTGAAAGTACAGATTACCCAAAAAGAGGCGTGCGGATATTTTCGCCTCATGTCTTTCCAGACGACCGCAACGCCGATCAATTCAATAATTAGCAAGCCGGAGACGATTATAGGGGTAGAGACCTCGTCACTCTCCAGATAATATGTGTACTTATCATTCAAGAAGCCTTTACTGATAAAAAATGAGAATACCGTTGTCAAGAACATCTCTCCAATAAATACACAAACACACAACACCAGCTTTTTTTTGAATGACGTGTCTTTCATCGTCAATTTTCTGAGTATTCCCGATTTGTCTGCCTTAATAATCATCCTCTCAACGGAAGTTCCCGAAGGTTCTTTCCAGCCATAGAGGATAATATAGTAAAACATCGGCAAAAAAAGCAGTAAAGCTGATGTATGGAACAGTGTTGCAACCAAAACAGAAACAGAATACCTGACGAATTTACGTTCTTCCAGATCCGCAAAAAATGCAAATACGATAGACATTGCGATATATTGCCGCATAATATTCATGGAATGGGAGAAAAACAAGAGACAAAAGAACAGAATTACAAATTCAAAGTGAATATATTTCTTCTGCCGATAAGCACCGATATATATACAAGTGATAATAATTAAATGCGTAAGGAATAAGAAAACTCTGTACGCACCAGTGGTTTTTGCGATAATTCCCATCAAAAGGGCAAACAAAATTTCCGTATTTCCATCGGCAAGGTAATATTTCAGATATTCAAGCAACGAGCTGCTTGCGCATGCTCCTTTCCAGTATATCGGAAATTCAAGGTAGTTTTTCACATCAATACCGATGCTGTAATCTCGCAGACCCGCAATCAATACGAGACAAAATATACTCAATCCTGAAAATACCCAGAAAGCGATATTTCCGCGTGAACGTCCGCTTTTACTGGCAAGATGAGCAAAAATAAAGGATAATGAAAAAGCCAATAAATAGATGAGCATGAATTATCTTCCTTGTTTTTTAATACGTCTGATAATAGACTTTCGCTGCCCACAAATCAAGTCGTATCAGACCAGCCTATATAAACCTATCAGCCGGGCTTTCTTTCACAATAAAACTGCTTCCAAAGCGATTCATCTGATTTTTCATCCTTGGACTCCGCATTCGGATACCGCTTCGCAAGAAAATCTTCCAAACTGCAGATATACTTTGCCGGCACTCCCGCGTACACACCCTCGGAAATATCTTTATTGACGAGTGAACAGGCACCAATGATTACGTTCGGTCCGATCGAAACATTCGGTAAAACTGTAGTATTTGCACCGATAAAAACATTATCCTTGATCTCAATACATCCCTTGAATTCAGGATAAACCTTCTCCGGTGCATATTTGGTATTGAGCATTTTATGGATAACATCATGCGTCACAAAAGTCACATTGGAGGCAATCCGGACATTATTTCCAATCGATATCAATTTGGAATGCAGCGGTACCTTGCGGAACATTACAATACAATTTTCGCCCATATTCGCGAATACATGATGCTTTTTAATATACTCGGCACGTTTCCCTCCTGTCATTATCAAATGAAGTGCAAGTGTATGCCGAATTCTAAACCAATCCATAAATCATATTCCTTTCGTTATGCAAAGCAGCCCCTAATGATCTGGATGATTATATCCTGCTCTTCCGGCATCATCTTGTTATCGCTTGGCAGGCATAGTCCGCGCCGGAAAATATCCTCGCCGACATCAGTGCAACTGCCGTCTATATAAGCATTTGTTCTTGCTCTGCCGTTTCCGTCGGCAGTAACGAATGGATTTAAACGGTAAATAGGCTGTTTATGCATGGGTTTCCAGATTGGACGCCCTTCTGCATTGTATTTTGAAAGAACATCAAGGATCTCAGAAGGACATGATTTACCTTTTTCGTGGATATAAAGGCTTTCAGTTCCACTGCGAACCTGTTTGCACATTGCGTCCTCATCGATTATTAGACATGAAAGCCAAAAATTTGGTACGCTGTTCTTTTCGTCGTAAGGATTCATGGAAACAGGCAGTCCTTTGAAGCCTTCCTTATATCTTTCATAGATTGCCTTTTTCTGAGCGATATGCTCGTCCAGATAGGAAATCTGCCCGCGCACAATGCCGGCAATAATGTTGCTCATACGATAGTTATAGCCTATCTCTTCATGCTGATACCAAGGAGCATTTTCACGGCTCTGAGTAGACCATTTTCGAGCCTTATCAGCATCTTCTTTATTGTCTGTCAGGAACATGCCTCCGGAAGAACCGGTAATAATCTTATTACCATTGAAGCTTATAACATTTCCGATTCCAAAGGTTCCTGTCTGTTTGCCTTTATATGTAGCGCCAAAAGACTCCGCAGCATCCTCTATAAGCAACGCACCGTGCTTTTTACATACAGCCAGTATCTCATCAAGCTTTGCAGGTGTACCATAAAGATGAACAAGAACAACCAGTTTAACATCAGGGTAAAGCTCAAATGCTTTTTCCAATGCGACCGGATCCATATTCCATGTATCATATTCAGTGTCGATAAAAACAGCCTCTCCATTTTCATATGCAATAGGATTTACCGTTGCATCAAACGTCATATCAGAGCAGAAAACCTTACGTCCCTGAAGCGTTCCTTCATTCGGTTTAGGCATTCCGTACAATTTCTCTCCGGCAAGCTTCACAGCTAAATGCAGAGCAGATGTACCGCATGATAATGCCACTGCATAATTGCAGCCAATATAATCGGAAACAAGTTTTTCGACTTCATTAACATTTTCGCCGGCTGTTGTAATCCAGTTTTTTTCAAATGCATCATTTACCCATTTCTGCTCATCACCATGCATAGTTGGTGATGAAAGCCAGATTTTCTTTTCAAATGGTTTAAAATTCATCTATATATCCTCGATTCAAATAATTTTCATAAAATCAATTAATCTTATCACTGTTGGCGAATTACGTTTCCCTGGCAAATCATACGCCGTTTATCTGAAATTGCTTTAACAATGTATCGCGAATCAAATTCTTATAAAAAATTAGTTTTAAGTTAAGCTTTATATCACTTATGAAAGCAATATAATGCAAAAATGTATTTTACAAATCATATAAATAGAAGCAATGCAGGGTTAAAAAATTGCATTTGTACATAACTTGTATTATACATAGTATAGAATACTTATAGTTATTTGTCAATAGCATGATATGGAAACGCATTACAGCTATACACCGTTCACAAAATGGAAAAACACCAAATCATCAGATTAGCAAAACATCTCACGCAGACATAAATCATCATAAATGCAAATGCTGCACTTCTAATTGATTGAAAAGGTTCTGCAAGGTGATTCACGAATAAAAACAACCACATAAACGAAAAAAGAGAGCTGTAAAGCTCTCCTTTCTTTTGATACTATACGACAATACCGAGATGCAAACGGCGAGCCGCCGATGAAGCAAAGGCATCAGTATAATACCCTTTTGGTGGGCCATTAGGGACTCGAACCCCAGACCAACCGGTTATGAGCCGGTTGCTCTAACCAACTGAGCTAATGGCCCGAATAGAACTAAACGGAAGCCGACAAAATCAGCTTCCGATTAGAATAAAGAGTCGGCATTGAAATAATTTCCCGGGCCGTCGCCAGCCAAGTATCTTCATCGCAGATGAGCTTAACTTCCGTGTTCGGAAAGGGAACGGGTGTGACCTCATCGCCATAAACACCGACAAAGAGAAAACGAATAAAGAAAGAGAAGCAGAGGAGAGAACAAAAGAGATGAAGTAAAAGGAAAAGCCCTCGACCGATTAGTACCTGCAAGCTGAACGCGTCACCGCGCTTACACTATAGGCCTATCAAACTCATAGTCTATGAGAGGTCTTACTCATAAAGAAGGGATATCTAATCTTAAGGGCGGCTTCACGCTTAGATGCCTTCAGCGTTTATCCGTTCCGCACATAGCTGCCCAGCTGTGCCACTGGCGTGACAACTGGTGCACCAGAGGTGCGTCCATCCCGGTCCTCTCGTACTAGGGACAGCTCCTTTCAAATATCCTACGCCCACGACAGATAGGGACCGAACTGTCTCACGA
>JAQXHC010000035.1 GCA_029007035.1 Oscillospiraceae bacterium | reverse complement strand
ATGAAAGGTTTTGATAACTATGTTAAACACTGAAAAATCAATGGACAAGCTTGTCGCCCTCTGTAAGGGCAGAGGCTTCGTGTATGCGGGCAGTGAAATCTACGGCGGTCTTGCAAACACATGGGACTACGGTCCTCTCGGCGTCGAGCTTAAAACAAATATCAAAAATGCCTGGAGAAAAAAGTTTATTCAGGAGAACCCCTATAACGTCGGTCTCGACTCGGCTATCCTCATGAACCCTCAGACATGGGTCGCCTCAGGTCACCTCGGCGGCTTCTCAGACCCCCTCATGGACTGCCGTGAATGTAAGACCCGTCACAGAGCCGATAACCTCATTGAGGACTTTGACGGCACAAATGTCGCCGGCTGGTCAAACGAGGCTATGATGAACTACATAAACGAGAAGAACATACCCTGCCCCGAATGCGGCAAGCATAATTTCACCGACATTCGTCAGTTCAATCTTATGTTCAAGACATTTCAGGGCGTCACCGAGGACAGCAAGGCTGAGCTTTATCTCAGACCCGAAACAGCTCAGGGTATTTTCGTTAACTTCGCAAACATTCAGAGAACAACAAGAAGAAAAATTCCTTTCGGTGTCGCTCAGATAGGCAAATCGTTCCGTAACGAGATACCACCGGGCAACTTTATTTTCCGCGTGCGTGAATTTGAACAGATGGAGCTTGAATTCTTCTGCAAGCCCGGCACTGATCTTGAATGGTTCTCTTACTGGAGAAGCTTCTGCAAAAACTTCCTTCTCAGTCTCGGACTCAAGGAAGAGAATCTTCGTCTGAGAGATCACTCCGCAGAGGAACTCTGCTTCTATTCAAAGGCGACTACCGACTTCGAGTATATGTTCCCGTTCGGCTGGGGCGAACTCTGGGGCGTTGCAGACAGAACCGACTACGACCTGACCCAGCATATCAAGACGAGCGGCAAATCGCTTGAATACTTCGACCCCGAGACAAATGAAAAGTATATTCCTTATGTTATCGAGCCGTCCCTCGGCGTTGAGAGACTTTTCCTCTCAATTATCACCGAAGCATACGACGAGGAGGAGCTTACTTCCGTTGACAAGAACGGCAACGAGAAAAAGGAAGTCAGAACCGTTATGCACTTCCATCCTGCTCTTGCTCCGTTTAAGGCAGCAGTACTGCCTCTCGTAAAGAAACTTACTCCCAAGGCAGAAGAGGTTTATGAGATGCTCTCGGCGAAGTTCATGGTCGATTTTGACGAAACCGGAACTATCGGCAAGAGATACCGCCGTCAGGACGAGATCGGCACTCCGTTCTGCATTACATACGACTTTGATACTCTCGAAAAGGATAACTGCGTAACCGTCCGTGACCGTGACACCATGCAGCAGGAGAGAGTGAGCATCGACAAGCTCGTTGAGTATCTCGAAGAGAAAATCGCATTCTGATGGGACTGGAGTTTAAGTATTACGACAAGCTCCCGGCGGAGGCTGCTGAAATAAGGAAATCAATTTTCCTTGTTGAGCAGAAATTTTCGGTTGAGTTCGATGAAACCGACGGCTTCGCAGTGCATATAGTCGGATATATCGGTGCAGAGCCGGTGTGCGTATGCAGAGTCTTTTATAACGAAGAAAAACAGTCACATATAATCGGACGGGTCGCAGTGGTAAAGGAGTATCGCCGTCGCGGAATCGGAAAGCTTGTGGTTAACGAAGCCGAGCGTTATCTCAGGAGTCTGGGTGCGAAGCGGATTATGCTCAGCGCACAGGAGCGGGTTTCGGATTTTTATGCCGGATGCGGCTTTGAAAGAACAGATTCAAAATATTATGACGAATACTGTCCTCACGTCTGGATGAAAAAGGAAATTGAATAATCATACAAAAAGGCTGCCTTTAACGGGCAGCCTTTGGTCTTGTATAATACTAATCCCATATCAACCTATTGAAGAATTTGCCGCTGTCATTTCGTGGTTCTGCGTTGCCCGCCCTTGACAGGTGACAGCATGTCTGCGGTTGGGTGCCTTGACCCACAAAATGCTATCTGGCAACTTCTTTCAATAGAACGATAAGGGATTAGTATAATATTTGAGATTCCGGACAACAGCGGACAAATCCGACGGAATAGATTCCGTTTGTCCAAGCGTCCGTGCAGTGCTTATTTACGGGTATACTTTGGCGCAGATAGGAAATCATGTGGAAACAGGCAGCGTAGCTATGGCATTAAGGCTCATATCGGCGGTAATTCCGTTCACGAAGTTATAATATCCCTGACTTGCGATCATCGCACCGTTATCGCCGCAAAGACTTTTCTCCGGCATAAAAAATTCGTAATCTCTGACACGGCATGCCTCCGAAAGTGCGTTTCTGACTCCGGAATTAGCCGAAACACCGCCTGCAAGTGCGATTTTGCGGTATCCCAGAGCCTCTGCAGCCCTGATGGTTTTGTCGGTCAGGATTTCTGCAATCGTGTTCTGAACAGAGGCGGAAAGATTTTCTCGGTTTATCTCCGTACCCTTTTGCTCTGTGTTGTGAATCATATTGATAACAGCGGTTTTCAGTCCCGAAAAGCTGAAATCAAATTCGCTTCCGGCAACGACAGGATGCGGAAGTTTATATGCAGCCGGATCACCGCTACGGGCGGCATGGTCGATATGAACTCCGCCGGGATAGGGGAAACCCATTGCACGTGCGCACTTGTCGAAGCATTCTCCTGCCGCGTCGTCGTGAGTTCTGCCGACGACCCTGAATTCCGTGTAGGACAGAACCTCAATAATATGACTGTGACCTCCGCTCGCAACAAGGCAGAGATACGGAGGCTCGAGGTTTGTATGTGAGAGGTAATTTGTAGCGATATGACCGGCAATGTGATGAACGGGGACGAGCGGCTTGCCCGAAGCGGCGGCGAGTCCCTTTGCGAAGCTCACTCCCACGAGAAGCGCACCGATTAGCCCGGGAGCAAATGTAACGGCAATTGCATCGACATCGGCGAGGGTGATTTTCGCATCGGCAAGAGCCTTTCGTGTAACTCCGAGAATGTTTTCACAGTGGCGGCGTGAAGCGATTTCAGGCACTACACCGCCGTATTTTTTGTGTTCCTCAATCTGGGTCGAAACGACGGATGAAATAATCTCTCTTCCGTCCTTAACCACGCTCGCGGCGGTCTCGTCGCAGGAGCTTTCTATTCCCAAAATAAGCATTTTCAGTTCTCCTTTACCATAACAATTGCGTTTTCTCTCGGATTCGCATAAAAATTTTTTCGCAGAGAAATCGCTTTGAATCCGCATTTTTTATATAGTCCGACAGCAGGCTGATTGCTTTCTCTGACCTCGAGGAATATCTTTTCTGCACTGTCACCGAGCATATTTTCAAAGGCTTTAATCAGAGAAACGGCAAGACCTCTCCGCCTGTATCCGGGAGCGACCGCAACGTTGGTGATGTCACCTTCTCCGACTACGGAATAGCCTGTCAGGAGAGCGCAGATTTTGTCGTTTTCCTCGATATACAGGACGAATCCGCCGTCCTTTGCAGCTTCGGAGCGGAAAGACTCTGCCGACCAGCCGTCGGGAATCACCGATCTGTCAAGCTCCGAAAGCCTTTCAAAGATTTCATCGGACGTGTCTGCGTCCGCCTTGATTATATTCATTTCACATCTTCCTTAAATATCGTAGCCAAGTCCGCGCAGGTAGTTTTCATATTTGATTTTCATTGCGCGATTCCTTTCCTGTGAGTCAACTGACATTCCGGAGAAATGCGGAGTCACGGATTTTTAAAATATTATCCTTTGGCGTCATACCAGCTTTTTCCTATATGTGCGTCCACCGCAAGGGGAACTTTCATATCCCACACGTTTTGCATTTCCTCGCAAATCAATTCCGCAACGCGCTGAGCGTCCTTTTCCGATGATTCGGCGATCAGCTCATCGTGAACCTGCAAAATCAGTTTTGCGTCAAGATTTTCGGCTTTCAGACGGCGATATACCTTAATCATCGCAAGCTTTATGAGATCAGCCGCAGTACCCTGAACAGGTGTATTCATGGCAATTCTTCTGCCTGCTGCCTGAACGGTTTTATTTGATGAAAGCAGTTCGGGGATGCGTCTTTTTCTTCCGAACATAGTCGTCACAATCCCGGTCTTTTCGGCATCTGAGACTGTTGAATACGTAAAATCCCTTACTCCGGGGAAGTTATCGAGATAGTCCTCGATATATTTTTTCGCCTTTGCAACGGAAACACCGATGTCTTTCGAGAGAGAGAACGCTCCGATGCCGTAGATGATGCCGAAATTAACTGCTTTTGCCGCACTTCTCATTTCGGGAGTGACCATAATCGACGGCATATCAAATACCTGAGCGGCTGTGGACGTGTGAATATCCTCTCCCGAAGCAAATGCGCCTATCATGTTTTTGTCGCCGCTGAGATGAGCCATGACGCGCAGCTCGATCTGACTGTAATCCGCGTCCACAAGCACCCGCTTTTCGCCGTTGGGAGCATTTTCGGGAATGAAAAACTTCCTCATCTGTGAGCCAAGCTCGGTGCGGACGGGGATGTTCTGTAAATTCGGCTCGGTTGAGGAAATTCTGCCCGTCCGTGTCTCGGTCTGGCGGAAGCAGGTATGAATCCTGCCGTCGTCCGCAATTTTTTCAAGCAGTCCCGTTACGTAGGTTGAGTAAAGCTTTGTATACTGTCTGTATTTTAATACATTATCAACAAGAGGAGAAAAGTTCCTTAGTTCTTCGAGAACCTCCGCATTTGTTGAGTAGCCGCTTTTGGTCTTTTTCTTCGCAGGAAGTCCCAGCTCCTCAAAAAGGACTGTCGCAAGCTGTTTCGGAGACGAAATGTTGAATTCGTGACCTGCTTCATCGTAAATCAGTTTTCGTGTCTCCTCAATCATGTCAGAGAGCATTTTTCCGAATTCCT
Organism: Oscillospiraceae bacterium; assembly: GCA_029007035.1. Lineage (GTDB taxonomy): Bacteria > Bacillota > Clostridia > Oscillospirales > Ruminococcaceae > Ruminococcus. The sequence continues at coordinate 99,171 of JAQXHC010000035.1, read as the reverse complement.
CAACGCCCTGCCTGTCCACACAGATTCCGTAATGCTCCATCGATGCAAGCACCTCGATAAGCGGCATCTCGATGTCGTTCAGCAGCGGAAGCATACCCTCCCGCTCAATTTCGTCCGTCAGCTTAGCCGTAAGCTTTTCAAGGGAAAGCAGCTCAGCGAGTTCACCGTTCCCGGAATAATAATGAACTCCATATTCGGCGCAGAGCTTTTCGACGGTGTATTCCGATGCGGAGGTATTCAGCAGATAGCCGCAGATTTCCGCATCGCTTTTAAGATTTTTCAGCTCCGTTCCTAAACTCATTGTATAGTGATAATGCTCTTTGGCTCCGATTGTGATTTTTGCGCAGTCCGAAGCAAGAAAGTGCCCGATAACCTCTGCTGAGTCCGTTTTATAGACATTTTCACCCTCACGGACAAGCAGAACTCCGTTTTTTAATGTATAGCTGCAGGACGTAAGTCCGGATATGGCTTCCGCGGTCAGGATGTGTTCTGTGACGTGGATTTCTTCAGTCTCCGCCGTTTCGGAAGCATTTCCGGAGTCTGCCGAAAGTGCGGCGGAGGGAGCGACGTTCAGCTTGTCCATAAGCTTGAACATTTCGAGGTCGGTGAGCATACGGCTCAGGGCGTCGCTGTCCTGCGGCTTGGGGCGGTAGGCTTCAAGCACTGTATCAATCGGAGCGTCGCGGACAATAGTCGCGAGCCATTTGCTCTGTTTTGCCGAGTCTGCACCTGCGGCAAGCTTGGCTTTAACGCCCTTTGTGAGGTCGGAGTCGGCATAGCTTTCGTAGAGCTTTTCAATCGTTCCGTAGGTTTTCACGAGATTTGAAGCTGTCTTTTCGCCGATACCCGAAACGCCTGAAATATTGTCGGAGCTGTCACCCATGAGCGCTTTCAGGTCGATGAGTCTGATTGGCTCGAAGCCGTAGTCCTCCATGAATTTTTCGGGAGTGTAATGAATAGTCTCTTTATTTGTGGCAAGGAGAACGGTTACGTTTTTGTCGATAAGCTGGAGACTGTCGCGGTCACCGGTGAGGACAAAGCATCTGTTTCCGCTGTCGGAGCAGACCTTGGAAAGCGTTCCGAGAATGTCGTCAGCTTCAAAGCCCTCGCACTCGACGATTCTGATTCCCATGAGCGTGAGAAGCTCCTTTATAATCGGGAGCTGCTGGGCAAGCTCGGGGGGCATTCCCTTTCGGTTGGCTTTGTAGGTATCGACTGCTTTATGTCTGAACGTCGGACTTTTCAGGTCGAACGCTACAGCAACGCAGTCGGGTTTAACATCGGCGAAATTTTTGAAATAGATATTCATAAAGCCGAAAACGGCATTGGTGAAGATTCCTTTTTTATTGGAAAGCAGCCTTATTCCGTAAAATGCGCGGTTGAGAATGCTGTTTCCGTCAATAGCGAGAAAATTCATTGACAGCTCCTGTTCTGCCGGAAGCTGAATACAGATTCGCTTCACAAGCTGTTGTTATACTGTTATATAGTATACCATATTTATATAATAATAGCAAGAAAAAATATGCTGATTTCTTTATCATAACGAACGTAATGAGGTGATTTCATTTCATCGATGTTCTTTTGGAGCGGACATTGATAGTCCGGCTTCCAGATACGAAAAAGTCAAAGTGCATAAAAACGCCTTCCTTTTTAGCACTGTTTTGCACAATCTTTCGCAAAACCCTTGAAAAAAAACATTGTATATGGTATAATATAAGAAGATTTCGTGTATTTTATCAGCGTGAAAATTCACCGCTGTTATCATACTGTATAAAGGAGTGATTATTGTGATATGTCCGAAATGCGGTACGGAAAATCAGCCGAAGTTCAAATTCTGCGTTAAGTGCGGCAGTAATCTCAGCGACCCGTCACAGGTTAATATCGAACAGGTCGATATGGGCGGCTACCGTTCTGAGGACGATTCACAGAATAATTTCAGGATCGGAAGCGGAACTTTTACAATCAGAGACCGTGCTCCGGCTGAAAATCATGGTATGTTTACCGCCGATGAGCTTAACGATACCGATGAGGATTTCGATTTCAGCAATATAGATGAGCCGTTCATCCCCAAGCTTGATGCCGAAAGAATAAAAGTCCCCACTGCTTCACGGCAGCCTGCTCAGAAGCAGCTTCAGCCTCAGATGCAGCCTCAGCCGCAGACCATGGGCGGCATGGGTATGAATCCCGTGAATATGCCTCAGGGCGGTATGCAGGCTCAGCCAATGAATGGCATGGGAATGGGACAGATGGGTATGCAGGCTCAGCCTGTGGGCAATATGGGCATGAATCCGATGGGGATGCCGCAGAACGGTATGCAGGCTCAGCCTATGAACGGAATGGGTATGAATCCTATGGGAATGGCAGGCTATGGTCAGCCTGTTATGTCTCAGCCGCAGATCATAGGCTATGACCAGAACGGTATGCCTGTTTACAGTCAGGCGCAGCCGATGATGTACGCTCAGCCTGTGGTTATAGGCTACGACCAGAATGGTATGCCGATTTACGGTCAGGCACAGCCGATGATGTACGCTCAGCCTGTGATTATAGGCTACGATCAGAACGGTATGCCGGTTTACGGTCAGGCACAGCCGATGATGTATGCACAGCCGATGATGAACGAAGGCGGCGAGCAGGTTCAGCCGCAGTTTGCCGCACCGCCGATGATGGGTATGCCGCAGCAGGTTCAGGGAATGCCGAATCCTGCCGCGTACGGAGCAGTTCCGCCGCAGCCTGTTCAGCCTCAGTCCCAGCCGCAGACTCCGCCGCAGGAGACCGGTCAGGTTAAAATGCCTAATAAATTCTGGAACAACTTCTTCTCGGAGGACGGCGACGACAGTCAGGACGAATTTTTTGGCTCTGAACAGGGAAAGGAAATGGGAAGTGTTTCAGCAAAGGGTCTGGACAGGCTGAAAAAACCTGAGCATAAAAAACGCGACTACATGAGCGCAACTCCCGATGTGGACGCTTCGGAGCTGAAACCAAATGATTCCGATAAAATCAACAAGCTGTACATGAGGAAAGCTGATTCTGTAAGGGGAAACGACCTTGGTGAAAAGCAGCAGACATTCAAACGTCCGGTTATGAACGAAACCGCAGAGGTTGATGCGTCCGGACTTGAATATAACGAACAGAAAAAATCCAGGATCACCATGACTCAGGCAGGAGAAGCGAATCCCGAGGAGCTTGAAGCTTATAATCCCGAGCATAAGGAAGCAATAATGGCTCAGGCTGACCATGCGGTCGAAGCTATGCCTAAGAAAAAGAAAATCGTCGACGAGCTTGATGCGATCGAGCTTCCCGCCTATATGCAGGCGAGAAAGACTGTTCCCGAAGCGGAAACGGCAGAAATTCCCGAACTGCCGAATTCCTGAGAAGCATTCTTTGATCTTTGAGGCAATAACGCATAATTTTGACGTACAGATGTGCAGCCGGCTTTTTGTGTGATATGACGAAAAATCTGACTTTGCATCTTCGGCACAAGTTCTGTGCGGCGCTGCCTTGAAATCCTGCCGTGGGGATAAACACGGAAAGTCTAATATTAAGGAGAAAAAATAATGAAAAAGTTTTTAGAAGAATTCAAAGCATTTGCCCTTAAAGGCAACGTAATGGACCTTGCAGTCGGTGTTATCATCGGTGCGGCTTTTCAGAATATCGTTACCGCGCTGACCGAGAATTTCATCAATCCCCTTATTGCTCTCTGTACAGGCGGAGCAGGCGAGGACGGCGTTGTTATCGGTGGCACATTTACGATAAACGGAGTTGTTTTCAATTACGGAGCATTTATTTCGGCTATTATCAACTTCCTTATCATGGCGTTTATTCTGTTCCTGCTCATCAAGGGCGTTAACAAGCTTATGACTATCGGAAAGAAAAAGGAAGCTGCTGCTGCCGCTCCCGCAGGACCTACAAAGGATCAGGAGCTGCTTATGGAAATAAGAGATCTTCTCAAAGCTCAGTCATCTTCTGAAACTGATAAGGAATAATCGTTTTACATAAAGGAAGACTCAATGGCAGAAAATAATAAAAGTAATACAGGCGGTTCGAAAACCGGAAAAATAATTTCAATTGCCATCAGTGTGATTATACTTGCGGCGGCAGGATTTGCATTATTCAGACTCGGACATAATGACAAAAACAAATCCGAATCATCGCAAAAAAACATAGGAAATGCAGCAGTCAATCAGAATAATAACGACAGGGATTTTTATCCCGACGGAAGTGCTGATGTGGTTTTTATTGCCGAAAACGCTTCTCCCGAGGAGCTTTCCGAGGCTGTGGAGGTTATGCTTAAACGGCTTGACAGCAGAAATTTAGAAAATATTTCCGCTGAGGCTGATGAGGCATCAATGTCAATCAAGGCTCACTATGAATGGCAGTTTAAAACGGCAGACTATAATCCGGAAAAGACTGCGATCAGCCTGTGCTCCGAAAACAGCATAAAGTTTATTTTGGGCGACGAGGTTGATGAAAATTCCAATCCGACAGGCGAATTAGCGGCGGACGGCTGCTGTGTTGCATTGGCGGAAATTATCGGACAAACCTCCGACAATAAAAAATACAATATCAGGATAATTCTTGACGACGAGGGAGCGGCTTCTTTGCTGAAAGCTTCTGAAAACATTGCCGGAAGTGATATTCCGCTTACTCTTTGGACGAACAACAGAATATATTCCCTCTGCAGTGTCAGCGAGCCTATTACCGACGGCATCATCGATGCTTCGGTGAAATTCAGTTCCCAGGCGGAAGCGGAAGAATTTGTATGCAGTCTTACGGATGGTACTCTTGGCATTGAGCTTTCCATTGACACATTCCAGGAAACAACGTGAGATTTAAAGAAAAAGCAGCGAAGTAATTTCAGCTGCTTTTTTTTGTGACTTTTAACAAATTATCTGATGAAAATTGTTGTATTATACAAAATTTTCCGTGTCAATACTATACTTTGCAAGATATACTTGACAGGATAATAATCGTGGATTATAATATGTATAGAATCTGTTTTATAAAAAAGGATTTTTATAATTGGAGGAGGTTATTCCGATGAATTATAATGTCTGAAAACAGACAAATGCGGTCAGAATTATTTCAAGTGCAAAAGGAAAGAATTAACATATACTATATTTATTAGGGAGGAATATAATTATGAAAAAATTATTATCATTCATGTCGGCGCTTGCAATCTGTGCAGCCGCAGTTCCCGTTTGCGCTTCGGCTGAGGGCGGCAATTACGACTTTAACGGCGACGGGGCTGTAAACGGCAGGGACATCGGCGCGCTTCGCGGATATATTGCTATGATGGAAGATGATATTGTCGAGATTGACCGCACCGACGATACAACATGGGAGCTTATACATTCAGACGGTGCCTTAACGTGCGTCTATGCGGGTTTTGAGCTGACTGAAGCAATCAAGTCCAATATCGAGGCCAACGGTGACGCAAACGGGGACGGCAAAATAACGTATGACGACGTTTACACTTTGCAGAACCGATTTTTTGAAGACGGTATTTTCCAAGCCGATATAGACGAGGACGGAAAGCTCAATGCAAATGATTCGGGATGTGTTTTGGCATTCTATGCAATTAATCAGACAAGCTATGAGGAGACGATAAAAAATCTTTATGAAACCGACGCTTTATTCGCCAGGGTAGGCGAAACCTGTGATTTTAACGGCGATGGTTCAGTTGATGCACAAGATGCATCAATACTTCTTTCCTATATTTCCACGCTTTATGAAATCGGAGACGCTAATCTGGACGGAATTATCGACGCATCTGATGCAAGCCTTATTCTCAGATGGTATGCCGCTGTTCAGACAGGTGATGAAGAAATTCAAAACGAAATAAGCGCCTATGCGGTATCGGAAAAATTTGACGCAGACGGAGACGGCGAGATAACCGCGATTGATTCTTCATGTGTGCTTAAAATTTACTGTGACAGACAGACAGGCGCAAACTGATTTCTGTTTTCCATAAATACAAATGACCGGACATTGCGTCCGGTCGTTTGCTTTTATAGAGAGTTGTTTCAGAAGTTGTTGTCATAGGCAATGCCGTTTGCGATTGCGTAGCTTTCGGCATAGGAGCCTTTCGGCGTGTGAATCACGAGATCGGGACTGCAATAGTCGAATGACGATCTTCCGATCATGCTCACGCTTTCGGGTACCTTGACGTCGGAAAGCGACTCGCAGTATTCAAACGCTCCGTCGCCGATAGTCGTACAGCCGTCGCTGATGCTGACTGAAGCGAGCGCGTCACAATATTCAAAGGCGTCCTCGCCGATTTCGGCGCAATTGCTGAGTTTAACCGATTTAAGCCCTTCACAGTAGGAGAATGCACCCTCACCCATTTTCTCGCATCCGCTGACAGACACAAATTCAAGTCCGTAGCAGTATTCAAAGGCTCTGCCGCCGATTATTTTCACATTGGACGGAATATCGATTGTTTTAAGTTTCTTGCAGTACTGGAATGCTTCCGCACCGATTTCTGTGATTTCGTCTTCAATCGTGAACTCGGTGAAGTCCGAATATGCATACTGGGCAGGCTTTATAAGCGTGCTGCTGTCTTTCTCGACGAATTCTGCAAACGTATTATCATGGTCGATGCCGTTTTTATCGGCGAATTTTTCGGCATATGAGCCTGCGTCTGCGTGAATTGTCAGTTCGCTGCAATTTGCAAAAGCAACAGAAGAAATTCCGTCCACGGACGATGGAAGATTTACATCCGCAAGGGAGGAACAGCTCCAGAAAGCCGTGCCGTTGATTTTTTTGAGTCCTTCCTCTGCGCTTACAAATCTCAGCGCAGGACAGCTCCAGAACGCGCTTTCATCAATCACCTCAACGGACGAAGGAAGTTCAACTGCCTCTAAGGTCTCAATGCTCCAGAATGACTGCGGACCGATCCGTTTAACTCCATCGGGGATTACCACGCGGCTGTCTTCGCCGGTATAGGAGATCAGAACACCGTTTTTTATTTTAAAATTGCCGTCCTCATCATCGGAATCGTCATCTCTGTCGTATTTATTGTCACTATCAGATTCTTCTTTATCCGATTTATCATTTTTATCGCCGTCGGAATCGTCTTTTTCGGATTCGTCAGCCTTGTCGTCGTCTGAATTATCCTTATCGTCCTTTTCGTCCCGGATTTCGGATTCAGAGGATTTGTCGTCATCATTATTGCCTTTCTTGTCGGAGCTAAGTCCGCATGCAGACAGCGATGCAATCATCGTAAGTGAAAGTATCGCGGCTAAAATCTGCTTTGATGTTTTCATTTTAATGTCCTCCTCACTTGATTTATAATAACATTTTACATCATCGGACATTAAAAGTCAACACAGATTAAATATTGTAATTATTCGTAATTATTTTGTAAGTCTTTTTTGGCAGTAGCTTTTTTTGCCGCAGGACGGGCATCTGAGCTTTCTTTTGGTGAGCGTGTGCGCGCCCATGATGTATTCGCCCATTTCAGGGACGAAACGGCTGTGGCAGTGCGGACATTCGTATGCGCCTGCGTCTCTGTCAAGAATACACGCAATGATAATTCCTGCCGCTATGACCGTCAGGGCAATTCCGTTCAACAGAATTCTTGTCCATACAGCCAGTTCTATGAGTCCCGATATTAAAATCAAAGGCACAGCTGCAACGAGTGATAAAACAGCTACCATTGCCGATAAAATAATTTTCTTTTTGCTCTCCTGAGCCTCTTTAACTAAGTTCATCATGTTTTCCTCCGCTTTCTGTTTGTAGGCTTCTTCAGCAAGACGTTCGCCGGAAAGAAGTTCGTTAACATTAATATCCAGAATCTCACACAGCGGCATCATCAGCGAGACTTCCGGCAGTCCTCTGCCCGTCTCCCATTTTGATACGGTCTTATCGCTTATGAGCAGCGTTTCGGCAAGCTGTCGCTGAGTAAGTCCCTTTTGCTTTCGCATTTCTGCAATGAATTTCCCGATTTTGATTTGGTCCATTACCTTTCCTCCTTTCTGTATTTATCGTAACATGATGAACTCATTTTGTACACCCATGCTCCGTAGAACTGCGATATACAGCCATTCCTACGCTCCGTATACCGGATTTTGATCGTGCTTGCAGATCGGATTTCCCGCAGAAAATTTACTCTCACCCAAATAAAGGATGAGAGTAAAAAAAACGAAAAATACAGCATAGATTTACACTGTTTCCGCAGGTTTATTCAAACATCAGCACAGGGTATCCCTCATAATATGGCTTGACGATTTCGGGATGCTCGTCGGCATAGCGGAAAATCGTATCGGCGAGTCCCTCTTTGAGAAATCCTGCAAGCTGAGAAAGCGAACGGTTATACAGCTCGTCACAGATCGATGCGATAGTAATTGCTCTTCTGCCGCCGACTTCCATAATCCGATAGGGCCATATACGGCAGTCGAAAGGCTTGTCGTCGCCGAGTATACACCCGTTTTCAGTCAGCGCAGGACAGCTGAAAAGCTGATTTTCGTCAAGCTCCTCTGCTTTGAATATCCAGCCGCCGTCCTTGGGAACAAACTCGGCATCGGGTTTTACGGAGCTGATTCGCTCCTTGATCTCGTCGGTGAATACCGGCGTCTCCCAGACATCATACCTGTCAAAAACGCAGCAAAGCCTGCACGCAGCGCATACTTTACCGTCAAGTATTTTCTTTAGCATTTTTTATTCCTTTCTTTTGCAGAGTGACTCCGTCTCCCTGCAAAAAATGAACGATACCGAAGAAAAGTATCGTTCATTTTGTTATTATTTATTGCTTATGTATTCGTCGATAGCAGCGGCGGCTTTTTTGCCTGCGCCCATTGCGAGGATTACAGTAGCTGCGCCTGTTACAGCGTCGCCGCCTGCATAAACGCCCTCGCGCGAGGTAAGTCCCGTCTCATCGTCGGCGATGATTCCGCCCCATTTCTGAGTGTCAAGCCCCTCTGTTGTGGACTTGATAAGCGGATTCGGCGATGTGCCGATGGACATAATCACACAGTCCGCTTCTATTTCGAATTCGCTACCCTCAACGGCTACAGGACGTGCTCTGCCTGATTCGTCCGGAGCGGATAGCTCCATTTTCTGGCAGACAACACCCTTGACCCACTTGTTCTCGTCGGCAGTGATTTCCACAGGATTGGTCAGGAACTTGAAAACGATTCCCTCTTCCTTGGCGTGCTCGACCTCCTCCGCACGTGCAGGAAGCTCGTTTTCGGTACGTCTGTAAACAATAGTAACGTCTGCGCCGAGACGCTTTGCACTTCTTGCGGCATCCATAGCCACATTTCCGCCGCCGACTACGACAGCCTTTTTGCCCGGCTGAATCGGAGTGCTGGAATCGGGAGTATAAGCTTTCATAAGGTTGATTCTGGTGAGGAATTCGTTAGCGGAATAAACACCGCTGAGGTTCTCGCCCTTGATATTCATGAATCTCGGAAGACCTGCGCCAGAGCCGATAAACACAGCCTCAAAGCCGTAATCCTCCATAAGCTCGTCAATAGAAAGCGTTTTTCCGATTATTACGTTTGTTTCAACATCAACTCCGAGAGCCTTCAGACCGTCGATTTCTTTCTGAACGATAGTTTTAGGAAGTCGGAATTCAGGTATTCCGTAGGATAAAACGCCTCCGGCGAGGTGAAGAGCCTCGTAAACGGTAACCTTATAGCCTTTTTTAGCGAGGTCACCTGCGCAGGCGAGTCCCGACGGACCGGAGCCGATTACGGCAACCTTGTGACCGTTAGGTGCGGGAACTTCGGGAGCTTCCTTAACATTGGCGTTGTGCCAGTCTGCCACGAAACGTTCAAGACGTCCGATAGCTACAGGCTCGCCTTTTATTCCGCGGACGCATTTGCTCTCGCACTGGCTCTCCTGAGGACAAACTCGTCCGCAGACAGCCGGAAGTGAACTTGATTTCGTAATAATTTTATAAGCTTCCTCAAAATTTCCCTCGGCAACCTGAGAGATGAAAGCGGGTATATCGATCTGTACGGGACAGCCGCCGGTACAGGGCTTATTCTTGCAGTTAAGGCATCTTTTTGCCTCGTCGATTGCCTGTTCCTCGGTGTAGCCAAGTGCGACCTCAGAGAAATTTTTGTTTCTCACATCAGGCTGCTGAACGGGCATTTCGTTCTTTTTCAGTGACATATTCGGCATTTTACTTTACCTCCTGTTTAAAGAGATTGCAGGTCTCTTCGTGAGCCTTGCGCTCGAAAGGCTTGTACATTGAATTCCTTGACATAATTTCGTCGAAATCGATTTCGTGACCGTCAAATTCAGGGCCGTCAACGCAGGCGAATTTCATCTTTCCGCCGACGGTGAGTCTGCATCCACCGCACATTCCCGTACCGTCGATCATAATCGGGTTCATGGAAGCGACTGTCTTGATGCCGAATTCCTTTGTAAGAGCACAGACAAATTTCATCATGATCAGCGGACCGATAGTTATAACCTCGTCATACTTTTCGCCGCTTTCTATCAGTTTTCTTAGTGCGTCGGTAACAAGTCCCTTTTCACCGCAGCTGCCGTCGTCGGACATAAGCATGAACTTAGAGCTTGCTGCTCTGAATTCGTCCTCAAGAATAACGAGATCTTTTGTGCGGAAGCCGGCAATTGTATGAACCTCGCAGCCAAGCTCATGGAGCTTTTTAGCAACGGGGTAAGCAATAGCGCATCCTACGCCGCCGCCTACAACAGCGACTTTTTTCAGACCATCTGTGTGAGTGGCGCGTCCGAGAGGGCCTGCAAAATCATGGAGACAATCGCCCTCGTTAAGGTGATTGAGCTTCTCGGTGGTAGCTCCGACAACCTGAAAAATAATGGTAACCGAGCCGTTTTCGCGATCGTAATCAGCAACGGTAAGCGGGATTCGTTCTCCGTTCTTGTCGGCTCTGAGAATTATGAACTGACCCGGCTCAGCTTTTTTTGCCACCAGCGGGGCGTGTATTCTCATAAGTGTAACTGTTGGATTAAGGCATTTTTTTTCGAGTATTTCAAACATTTCCAATACCTCTTTCGGAATTATTTTCGCCTCCCCGTCGTCCTTGACGGGGTGCAAAGCCTTAATATACATTATAACATAAAATCATCCGATAATCAAATGGATAATTTTGTCAGCGACATTTTTGACACATATATTTTAGGAATTAACATATATATGTTAAAATATAAAAGCGGACATGGTTTCGTCCGCTGTGATTATTATTCAGTTGAATGCACATTTGTTTCTTTCGGTGTAGATTTTGTCGATAAGAGCGATTTCCGTCTCGTCAAAAGAGTGTCCGGATGTGTAAATCAGCAAATCACGGAATTTTTCTCCGCCGCATTGCCGCTGGGTCAGACCGTGGATGCTTAACTCCTCGGCAGTCATCGGCGAGGTAAGAATGAAAGAATTATTTATCGATGAAAGGCTGTCAAGAACGCTTGCCCTGTCACAGAGAAAGAGCCGGTTTTTCTTCGATATATCTTCGCTTTCGGCTGTACGCAGATTCAAAATGTACGGTATCTCATTTCCGTCGAAAATAAGTTCTGTGGAAGCAAGTGAAAGCTCCTCGGGATCAAGGATATCTTTGCAGCTCATCGGGTGAGATGACGGCATTACCGCAACGGCTCTGAAATCCCACAGAATCTGTGAATCAAGGCTTTTTTCGTTAAGGTAGTCTGAAAAATATTTTTCATGCTTCAAGGGAAAACGAATCACTCCAAGGCTGAAGCCGTTTTCACGGATATTTGAAATTGTGTTCATTGCTGTTGTTTCGGCAAACTGCATATCTATTCGCTCCGATTCCGAAAGACTCGCGGCAAACTCCGCGAACGCCCTTGAAATGTAGCCTGTTTTCGGTGCAGAGAGCTTCAGACGGCTTCCTGCTGACTTTTCAGGGGAACGAATAGACTCCATGTTGTCAATTTGAATCAGAACCTGCTTGGCATAGCCGAGAAATTTCACACCCTGGTCGGTGGGAATTACACCTTTCGAGGTGCGTCGGAAAATTGTAATGCCAAGAGTATTTTCCAGTTCCTTAATAGCCTTGCTGAGGTTTGGCTGAGCCATGAAAAGATTCTCTGCCGCCTGAGTAATCGAGCGTGTTTTTTCAATTTCAACCGCATAGCGGAAATGAAGAGTGTTCACAGTACAGCCCTCCTTGTATATTACAAATTATATGCCTGTATATAAATAGTTATCTTTTAGTGCCTTTGCTGCCAAAGCTTCCGCCCATCGAGAGGATATTCGTGTCGAATGAATAGCTGATTTTCTCACCCTGTCTGTAGCGTTTGAGTGCGAGGGAAATCATGCGCTCAAGCAGCACGGGATATTTCACTCCCTTCGGCTCCCAAAGGTAAAACGCGAGCGAGCCGGGAATAGTGTTGATTTCGTTGATGTATATTTTGTCCGCCGCCATGTCGATCATGAAATCGATTCGTGTTACACCGCAGCAGCCGAGATATCTGAAAGCGTCAACGGCTGTTTTTCTGATGAACTCGTCCTGTTCGGGAGTGATCTCGGCAGGAATTTTTCTTTTCAGAGTAGCCATGCCCTTGCTGCCGCCGGACTTTCCTCCGCCAACGTATTTGTCCTCGTAGCTGAGAATTTCGTCACACTGAACAGGTTCTTCGCACACTGAAGCCTCTGCGGATTCGCTGTCGCCGACAACGGAACAATTGATTTCCTTGAGCTGAACAACCGCAGGCTCAACGAGAATTCTGTCTGCAAAGCTGAAAGCCTCTTCCATAGCCTTTTCAAGCTGACCGCGGTCTGAAGCCTTTGAAATACCTACACTGGAGCCGAGGTTTATAGGCTTTACGATTACGGGATAACTGAATTTTGCCTCTACCTTATCGATACATTCTCCGAGCTTATCGGCTTCAAATGAGGAAAAACGGCAGCAGTCAAGCACAGGGAAACCTGCGTCCTTGAGGAGAATTTTCATTACGAATTTATCCATTCCCACCGCCGAAGCAAGCACATCGCAGCCGACATAGGGCAGATCGAGGGTCTGAAGATAGCCCTGAAGCGCACCGTCCTCAACGTTTGTACCGTGAACAATGGGGAAAGCCACGTCAATATCTGAAATCACGTTTGAGCCAAATTTTTTCATCTTCTGACGGATAAGCTGAACTTTTCCATCGCTGCGGACGAAAACGCACTCGGTGCATTCTGTGAGAAGCGACGGTATATCGCGAAAAGCGTTGATGTCGAAGAGCTTTTCGCCTGTATAGAATTCGTTTGACTTGGTCATGTAGACAGGAATGATGTTATATTTTTCCTTATTGATACTCGCCATTGCCTGAACTGCCGAAATGACTGAAACTTCGTGTTCAACACTTTTTCCTCCGAAGAGGACCGCAAGATTTATCTTCATGATGAAATTGCTCCTTTATGTTATTTTTATCCCTGTTCACAGGGAAAAATTATATATCTGATATGACAAAGCATTTTACTTTGTTTCTGCGATTTAGTAGTTATCCGGCAAATCGTTTTCCAGCAGTACGATTTTCTTTTTATCCGTCTGATAAGCCTGTGCTTCGGCGAGAGCCTCATTCAGCGTATCAACGGCAAGTACCTTGTCTTTCGGAAAGCCTGCGTCTGTAATTCCGCGGTAAATCGGCTCTGTCTGCTGTTTGCCGACAAGCAGGATATAGTCGCAGGATTGTGCAGCTTCTTTGCCGAATTCATAGTTAAGCTCCTCCTGCTTTGCGCCGAGCTCCACCATTCCGGGAGTCACAAGAATTCTGCACGCATCGAACAGTCCGAGAACGTTCAGAGCTGCGCGGCATCCGTTGGGGTTAGAGTTATATGCGTCGTCGATATAGGTAAGGTTTCCGCCCTTATCAATAAGCTGCAGTCTGTGAGGAACGGCGGCGATCCTGCGAACCGGCAGAACAAGCTTTTCGAGAGCGATCCCGTAGCCGTGGCAGTAGGCGATTGCTCCGAGGAGATTCTGTACGTTGTGTTCGCCGAGCAGCATTGTGGAATAGCGGCATTCCGAGCCGTCCGGGGTTATTACAGTAAATTCCGTTCCCTTATCGGATACGGAAATATCCGCTGCGCGATAGTCGTTATCCTCGCCGAGACCATAGAGAACCGCATTTTTATACTCGGCGGATTTTTCTCTGATAAGATCGTTGTCGCCGTTGAGGTAAAGTCTGCCGAGAGGCGACACGCTGTCAGCAAGCTCAAACTTAGTTTTTACGACGTTTTCAATGGATCTGAACGTTTCTAAATGCTGTGGCCCAACAGAGGTAATAATGCCGTCATGAGGATTTGCGATTCCGCACAGCTCCTTGATTTCGCCTACGCGTCTTGCTCCCATTTCACAGACGAATATTTCGTGAGTGGGACGAAGCTGCATCCTTACCGTTTTTACCACACCCATCGGTGTGTTGTAGCTTTCGGGGGTTTTCAGCGTGCTGTACTGAGAATTCAAAAGCTCGCTGAGATAGAATTTCATACTGGTCTTGCCGTAGCTGCCTGTGATGCCGATTACGTGGAGATTCGGAGAATCCTTGAGTATACGCTTTGCATCGCTGATGTACCAATTCTGAATCGCTTTTTCAACCGGCTTGTTGATGAGATTCGACAGCGGCACGAGAATCGGCGTGAGATACAGGACCGAGCCGATTATAATGTAAGGAATATAATTATGGAACCATACTATTATGTCATGACCAATAAAGCCGCAATTATCTTTAAAGCTCACCTCTCTGCCGGCAAGAACGGCAAGGGCATAAAAAATTCCGGTAAGTATAAAAAACGTCACCAGCATTCGCTTCACGCGAGCCGTATAGACAAGCGGCTTCTTGAATTTTTTTCCGGGCTTGTTGATGACCGCAATACACAGGTTCAATGCCGTAAGTCCGGCAATCATGGGGACATTCACGCCCGTGAAAATCAGCGCGAACTGCAATGCGAACAGCACAATCGGGAAAATGTATCGTTTGAAGTTTTTCCGCATCCACCGTGAGTGTTCGGGAGTTTTGTAGCCGTTGAGCTGGAGCATATGGAATTCGCGGAGGGCGAAGAAAACAATGCTGAGCAGAGTCGCCGCCGCGTAAATCACGAATAATGCAATGTTCATAATCAGTCTCCTAATTTAAGAAATGAGGACATAACTCTGTTGAACGTGAACTGCTGGTCGAGGAAAGAATAATGCCCGGCATTTTCAAGCTTTACAAGACCTGCATCGGGAATAAGCCGCTCCATTTTTTCGCCGTCGGAAAGCGGAGTTGCCGTATCGTTCACGCCCCAGACGAGCAGAGCGGGACATTTGATATTTGGCAGAAGCGGTTCCAGATCTTCATTGACCACCTTTACAAGAACCTGACGCATAAGCGGCGAAGCGGCGGCATAGTCCGCACTGCCCATTTTTTTTCTGAAATTCTCCAGTGCGTCAGGAAAAAGCTTTGATACAAGTCTGCACGAAAGAAAAGCCTTTCCGAGCTTGTAATAATAGGTGCGGAAGCTTTTTTTGTTAGACTTCGGCGGCAGAATACCCGCGCTGTCAACGAGAATAACCTTATCAACGGCAAAGGGAAGGTCTGTTCTGCTGCACATTTTAATAGTCACGCGTCCGCCGAAGGAGTGACCGAGGAAAATGACCTTTTCTGCTTTGTAATCGGCAAGAAAATCGATTACGAACTGTACATAATCGTCCACGCACCATGCCGACGGAGGCTCGTCGCTCTTTCCGAAGCCCGGCATATCCATGGCGACGACTGTGTATTTCTGTGATAAAAGGTCGATCAGATTGGCGAAAAGTGTAATATTTGCTCCCCAGCCGTGAAGCAATACAACTAAATCGCCGCTGCCTTTCTGTTCATAGTTTATGTTCATTCCGTTTACTGTTTTATTCAATTTCGCTATCTCCAGTATATTCTTTATTATATGTTTATTATAACACCGACGGAAAATTATGTCAATCCAAATAAGGCAAAACCGTACAAAGAACGCCTGACTGCATTGTTCTAATCTTCGTTCATGGCGGTATACTCATCCAGAGTGAGAGCGCCGCTTGAGTTATAGGCTCTGATGAAGCTGTCCTTTGTCATATATATATCGGAATATGTTCCGTCGTCAGCTTCGAGATATTCGCCGTACCACAGTCCGAAGAATGACCAGACTGCCTTATCGCGGAAAGCCGCGTCGATATCGGGAACAGAGCAGCTTTCGCTGATTGCGATCAGCTTATCCGAGCCGACAAGCTTCTGCAGAGCGGCGAACTGCTCATACCGGCTGCCGAACTGCTGTCCATCTGCGGTGTAAATATCCACCGAAGCAATATCGAAAGTATCTTTATCAACCAGAGAATCGGCACTCTGACCGTTCCATATCCAGATGAGATTATCAAGTCCGAAATACTCGGTCATTCGGGTATAGACAAGCTCCCAAAGCCACTTATAGGCACTTGTTCCGCTTGCCCCCCACCAGTACCAGTCGCCAGAGCCTTCGTGGAGCGGTCTCCACAGTACGGGGATACCCTTGTTTTTCAGTGAAAGCAGAAGCCCGGACATTTCGTCGATATCAAGGATAAGTCCGTAGCATTCGCCGGAGAGCTTTCCTTCGCCGTAGAGTCCGCGGATTTCCTCCTGAGTCATATTGGCAATGTCAATATCGGTGACTGCCTTGCTCAGATCGAAGTCCGTTTCGGCAGCATAGACCGACGGCTGATTCCCCGGAGATTCCCAGTGCCACATGAGTCCTGTTATACCGCCGTTTCTGTGCCATTCCGCAGCCGCGTCGACCGCAGGATAATTCGCGTCGAAAGAGCCGCCGCAGTTGTCGAGAGCGGCGAAGCGGATAACCGGGTATTTTCCCGTAGTGCGGTAAATAAGGTCGAGTTCGCTGTTGGATTCGTCGGAAACATACTGACCTGTAATAATATATTCGCCGTAATTCTCAGTCAGGAATGACATAAGCTTTTTTGCGGATTCGGCAGCGTTTTCGTTTGAAAGTTCACCGTCCGCATCATAGGAAATGTCGCTGAGCGACGTATTATTCGAGATTTTCAGATAGTCGAGACAGATATCCCCCACCGCGGAAACGGAGATATCCGATTCTCCCTTTACAAGGAATACTCCCGGAAGTGTGATCAGAGTGAACTTATCGTCGGCAGTTGTGGTAAAGCCGCTGATAATCTCGCCGTTGAGCGAAACACTGCATTTAACCTCTTTCGATGAAGCGATGCAGAATGTCAGGTCATAGTGCTGATTGCTGGGAGCAATTACGGAAAATTCAGCCGCTCCTCCGTCTGAAAATCCCGAAACATATCCGTATCCGCTGAAAGAATCGCGGTCGGCAGCAATAGAGACCCCATCTGTCAGCGAAGCATTTTCGGCTTCGTAGATATCTCCCGTGTCCTGCTGTTCGATTTCGGGATAGGATATGGGATAATCGGGGAATGACTCCACTGCATCGGTGCTGAGAGGAGGCGATGTAACAAGCGGCTGAACGCTGTCTTCGCTATTGCTTTCATCCCTGAAGAATAAATTAGCCTCTCCCACAGATTTACAGCCTGAAGCGGAAGCAAGAAATACAGCTGCCGCCAGAGCCGAAAGACATTTTTTTATAGTCATAGATCCTCCGTAGCACGGCGGCTTACACCTTAACGGTATATGTTCCGCCCTTTTTTGTGTTGAAAATGATAACGCCGTTTTCAATGCGCGAACCTACGCTTTCACCGTCACAGACAACGCTTGCAACACAGCCTGCACGGAGACGGCATTCGCCGTCGGATTCTGAAAAGATTTCGGCGCTTCTGAGTCTGCACTGCTCCCACGTCATTGAAACGGTGAAGCCTCCCTTTGCTTTAAGTCCCGAAACGCTGCCCTCGCTCCATTCATCGGGAAGTGCAGGCAGCAGAATGATTTCTCCGTTTGTGCTCTGCAAAAGAGCCTCGGTGATTGCCGATGTTCCGCCGAAGTTTCCGTCGATCTGGAAAGGCGGGTGCATATCGAGCATATTCGGTGCAGTTGATTCTGAAAGGAGCTTTTTGATGTTTTCATAGACCATTCCGCTGTCATATAGACGCGCCCACATATTTGCGATCCATGCGCAGCTCCATCCTGTGTGACCGCCGCCGTGAATGAGTCTGCGGACGAGGGTTGCTCTCGCAGCGTCGGCGAGTTTGGGCGTCTTATGTGGCGTTATCAGCTCCGCAGGGTGAAGTGCGAAAAGCTGTGATATATGGCGGTGACCGATTTCAACCTCATCGTAGTCCTCTGCCCATTCCATAATCTGACCGTATTTGCCGATTTCAGGCTGCGGAAGTTTCTCAAGCTGTGCTTTCAGCCTGGTTACAAGATCGTGGTCAACTCCGAGCAGCTGTGCGCTTTTGATAACGTCGTTGTATAAAACCGTGATGATCTGCGAGTCCATGGACGGTCCGATGCAAAGACAGCCTTTTACCCCGTCGCTTGTGAGATAGGTATTCTCGGGAGAAACCGATGGACACGTTACAAGTCTGCCTTTTCCGTCGTCGATAAGGAATTCGGTAAAGAATTCCGCTGCTTCTTTCATTATGTGGTATTTGTCACGGAGAAATTCCATATCTCCCGTATATTCAAAGTGCTCGTAGATGTGAAGCGCGAGCCATGCTCCGCCGGTACACCAGAGCGTTGCGGGCATCCATAGATCCTGAGGAGCCGTATCGCCCCATATATCGGTATTGTGGTGGCAGACGAAGCCTCTGTTTATGCCGTACATCTCTTTGGCAGTTTTTCTTCCGTTTTCACACACTCGTTCAAGCAGATCGAAAAGAGGCAGGTGACATTCGGAAAGATTGCAGCTTTCGGCGCACCAGTAATTCATTTCGGTATTGATGTTGACCGTATACCGGCTTCCCCATGCAGGCCACATATCCTCGTTCCATATACCCTGAAGATTCATAGGCTGAGTTCCCGGACGGCTTGCAGAAATCATGAGATAGCGTCCGAAATTGAAATACAGTTCGATAAGCTTGTTATCGTGGATATTGCGGACGCATTCCTTGTCATCAAGAGCATTCCCGCGCAGACGGGCTATCCGCTCGTCAGTGGTCATCTGTGAAAGATCGTCCTCGCTGTTGTCGCAGAGGTCAAGCGATACACGGTCAAAAAGCTCCCTGTAGTCAGTGATGTGGCGGTAGCGGAGCTCGTCATATTCACAGCGCATTGCCATTTCGGCATCAACCTCGGCGGATTCCTCAAAGCAGTCGCCGTAAAAGCTTGTGCGGACGGTAAGGATAATCGTAGCCTCGTCGGCGTTTTTAACCGTTATCTTTCCTCCGACGGTTCTGACCTCTCCTCCGGAAGCCGTTGCGCCGAGCACGGCAGCAAAGAAAATGCCGTCGCGGCTGCCCGATCCGCCGTTGAAGAGAATCATATTTTTGCCGCATGGACGGCAGTCGTCAAAATAGTCATCGCGTCCGCCGATTGTGCATGAAAAGCTTATCGCATTGTCCGCAGAGGAGGTCAGGTGAATTATCATGGCTTCATCAGGAGCGGACACAAAAACCTCTCTTGTATATTTAACGTCGCCGACGGTAAAGCTGACATCAGCTATGGCATTGGCGATATCGAGAGTGCGGATATAGTCCTTTGGCTTGCCGTTAAGCTCCATGTTTATATTTATATTGCCCAGAGGCATATAGTGACGTGAATCGGGGGGGACGCCCTGCATTTTCTCAAAGGCAATTTCTTCTGCTTCGGAGACCTTGCCCTCTTTCAGCAGTGCGCGGAGTTCGGCGAGTCCCTCTCCTGCATCGGGATTGACTCTGTGGCGCGGACCGCCAGACCAGATTGAGTCCTCATTGAGCTTTATAAGCTCGTCGGACGCGCCGCCGAAAATCATTCCGCCTATTCTTCCGTTTCCGACGGGCAAGGCTTCGTTGAAGTCCGCAGCAGGCTTTTTATATCTGAGAATTGTTTCCATATATGCTCCTTTGTCAGAGATTTCAGGCAACACCGCTCGGTATAGCCTTAATAGGATTATTATACGTACTAAACGTTTTAAACTTCGGTTCTGCAATAAAATGTCGGGAGTTAAGCGGGAAAGCAGAATATTCCCTGTCTTCCGGCTCTGTATCTCCTTTATCTTACTATTATAGCACATTATTTTTTTCAATGCAAATTTCCCGGGGATTTCCCCGAAAATTTTGATGCAAATTATAAAAATCCGCTTGACAACAGCTTAAAAGTGTGCTAATATGACAATAGTATAAATGTTAAATCGTTGATGAGGAAGGCTATCCCGCGATAAAACGCTTTCAGAGAGCAGCCGTTCGGTGCGAGGCTTGCAGCGTTAAGGGAGACGCACACCCCCTCGGAGTATGCCCAATAAGCATCGGGTGCGCCCGTTACAGTGCGCTTGAGATACGGAAACTTTCCGTGTGAATCAGGGTGGAACCACGTTTCTGAACGTCCCTTGCGCCGCTTTCTGCGGTGTGAGGGATTTTTTTATGATTGGAGCTGATAAAATGAACGGAATAAAATATAACGAAAAGCATGAGGCTTATGAGATAACCTTTGACGTCTGGGGGAAACCGACTCTTGTACTGTTTTTTACCGAGGAACAGCAGACGATTATTGATAACCTTTCTGCCATCGCCGCAAAGCTTGATAAAATAAATTCAAAAAAGAGAAAATTTGTGCAGATGATGTATGACGGAGGCTGGTTCAATCACCGGAAATACCCGTTTATTGAAGTCTCCGAGCTTGACGAAGCTGTTTTCGCAGCCTATCTTTCGGTTGATTTCGATGATGATGAGATATTTATCAGTATCATTGCCGCAGGTCAGGACGATTATCTCGGCGGAAAGCTTACTATTGAGGTAGGCGGCGATAACGGTATTGAAATTCTCGGATGGGCTGAATAGGCAGTACGGTAATTATGCGGTATTGTCATAAACCAAATAAAAATAAAGGAATCTTTGAAAACTATGTTTTTACAGAGGCAGATGTGGAGTTTGCTCCGCAAAACAGCCTTTTCTTTCCTTGTTCAAAACAAAACTTCCGGGTTTTCAGAGGTTTCCTGAAATAAAATATAAAGGAGCAGATTATCATGATTAAACTGACTTTAAAAGACGGCAGCATACGCGAAATAGAGTCGCCGATGCCTGCTGCGGAAATCATTAAGGGAATCGGTATGGGTCTTTACAAGGCTGCCTGCTGTGTAAAGCTCAACGGCGAGGTCAGGGACCTTCGTACCGTAGTCGGAAGCGACTGCGAATTCGAGGTGTGCACATTTGACTCAACAGAGGGTAAAAAGACATTCTGGCATACGGCATCGCACATTCTTGCTCAGGCTGTAAAAAGACTTTATCCATCTGCCAAGCTCGCAATCGGACCGGCTATCGATAACGGATTCTACTATGACTTCGATCTTGAAAAGCCTTTTACTGCCGAGGAGCTTGAAAAAATCGAAGCCGAGATGAAGAAAATCGTCAAGGACGGAATGCCTCTCGAGCAGTTCGAGCTTTCTCCCGAAGAAGCTATCGCCAGACTTAAAGAAATGGATGAACCTTACAAGGTTGAGCTTTGTGAGGAGCATGTCGGAAAGGGTGAGCCGATCTCATTCTACAAGCAGGGCGAATTCACGGATCTCTGTGCAGGTCCCCACCTTATGACGACCGCTCCCGTTAAGGCTTTCAAGCTGCTTTCGTGCACAGGCGCTTACTGGAGAGGCTCTGAGAAAAACAAGATGCTTTCCCGTGTATATGCCGTTGCCTATCCCAAGACTTCCGAGCTTGAAGCTGACATCAAGCAGCGCGAGGAGGCAAAGCTCCGTGACCACAATAAGCTCGGACGCGAGCTTGAATACTTCACGACAGTCGATGTTGTGGGTCAGGGACTTCCGATCATTCTTCCCAAGGGTGCAAGAGTTATTCAGACGCTCCAGCGCTGGGTTGAGGACGTTGAGCAGAAAAACGGCTATCTCCTCACAAAAACTCCGTTTATGGCTAAGAGGGAATTTTATAAAATTTCCGGTCACTGGGATCATTACCTTGACGGAATGTTTATTCTCGGCGACCCCTATGACGAGACAAAGGAATGCTTCGCGCTCCGTCCGATGACCTGCCCGTTCCAGTATCAGGTATTCCTTAACAGACAGCGTTCATACCGTGATCTGCCTATGAGACTGGGCGAGACTTCGACTCTCTTCCGCAAGGAGGATTCCGGTGAAATGCACGGACTTATCCGCGTCCGCCAGTTCACTATCTCCGAGGGTCACCTTATTCTCCGACCCGACCAGCTGGAGGAGGAATTCAAGGGCTGTCTGAATCTTGCAAAATATATGCTTGAAACCGTCGGACTCCTTGACGACTGTACATTCCGTTTCTCACAGTGGGATCCTGCAAATCCGAATAACAAGTATGAGGGAACTCCCGAGCAGTGGGAGGAGGCACAGGCTGCAATGGCTAAAATTCTCGACCATCTCGGAGTGGATTACGAAGTCGGAATCGACGAAGCTGCATTCTACGGACCGAAGCTCGACATTCAGTACAAGAACGTATACGGCAAGGAGGACACTCTCGTAACGATTCAGATCGATATGCTTCTTGCAAAGAGATTCGGCATGGAATATGTCGATGTCGACGGTACAAAGAAGATGCCCTATATCATTCACAGAACATCACTCGGATGCTACGAGCGTACACTCGCATACATGATCGAGCATTTTGCAGGTGCACTTCCTCTCTGGGTAGCTCCGGAGCAGGTCAGAATCATCCCCGTTGCGGACAGGCATCTTGAATACTGCGATACGCTCCTTGAAAAGCTTGAAGCCGCAGGAATCCGCGCAACGATCGATGACAGGGCAGAAAAGGTTGGCTGGAAGATCCGTTCGGCTACGGTCGATAAGCTCCCGATTATGATTACGGTGGGCGATAAGGAGGTCGAGAACGGAACTGTTTCGGTTCGTTCAAGACGCGAAGGCGACCTTGGCACGATGACTCAGGGCGATCTGCTCAGCAAGCTTCTTGACGATATTGCAAAAAAAGTTCAATAATCAATCGGGCAAAATATCAGACACAATTTTCTGAATGAAGAAATAACAATACTGCCGCTCATCATCGCCGAATCCGCACAGGACCGATATTCTCCTGAGCATCGGCGAGCGGCTTACTGCCTGTATCACTGTCCGCTTTCCGGAAGGAAAGCGTGAAAAGGACATTCGACATTTTAAAGGAGGAAACGCTTTGGCAACCAGCAAAAAAGCCAAGACTATGAAAAAGCCGAAATTCACGGCAGCCGATGTGCTTGAAACAAATATCGGAAAAAAATGCCCGAAATGGATATACCTTTGCGCATTTCTGATTCCGATGCTGCTTATGCTTCTTGTATACGCTGTCTTTGATATTTACCCGTTCGGCGAACGTTCGGTACTCACTCTCGACCTCAACGGTCAGTATGTATACTATTTTGAGACGCTCCGCGATGCATTCTGGGGAGACGGAAGCTTCTTTTATAACTGGGGACGCAACCTCTCCGGAGGATTTATGGGAATTATCGGATATTATCTTGCAAGTCCGTTTACCCTGATTGTCATGTTCCTGCCAAGGACCATGATTCTTGAAAGCCTTATGATCATGCAGCTCTGCAAAATCGGAACTGCAGGTTTAACATTCTGTATTTATGCGCAGAAATCCAAAAAAGTCAAGCCGCTTCTTTCGACCGTATTCTCAACAATGTATGCCCTGATGGGATACGCTGTAATACAGCTCATCGACCCGATGTGGGTGGACGGAGTTGTTTTCCTGCCGCTGATTATACTTGGTGTTGAATATCTTATTGACGACGGAAGAAAGCTCAACTATATCATTCCTCTGGCGGTAATGTTCATCGCCAACTTCTATATCGGATTTATGATTGCGATATTCGTCGCTGTTTACTTCTTTTTCTATCTCTTCTTCGGTACTGAGAGAAAGTTTAAGGACTCCGGCGAGTATGTTACGGTTATTATACGCATGGGAATATCCACGCTGCTGGTGCTTATGTGCAGCGCGATTATGATTCTGCCCGTGTATAATGCTCTTGCGCTCGGTAAATTTGAATTTTCGAAGCCGGATTACAGCTTCCAGACACAGTTCTCGCCGATCGAGCTTGTTCCCACTCTGCTCCCGAACCAGTATTATTCCGTAAATATGCAGGGCTTCCCCGAAATATACTGCGGAGTGCTGTCGGTAGTACTGTCGATACTGTTCTTCGTGAACAAAAATATCACTAAAAACAAGAAAATCGGCTATTCACTGATACTTCTGATATTGCTGGGAAGTATGTATATCAAGCCCGTTGACATGATGTGGCACGGCGGACAGACCCCGAACTGGCTGCCCTACAGATATTCATTCCTCGTTTCATTCGTACTTGTATCAATGGCGGCGGAATGCTTTGCAAAGCTGGAGGGATATAAGCTGAGCTTCAAGTCGGCGGCGCTGACGTTTGCCGGAATCACCGTCGCAGTGATGATTTTCAACCAGATGTCGGAAACCTTCGGCTACAGTCAGACCAAGTTTAAATATGTAGCAGTAATGCCGTATACTACCGAGGAATCGCGCGGAGGATACGAGTGGACGGAGGTGTGGCTCGGTACAATAGCTTTCGGACTGCTGCTTGCGGTATTCTACGCTGCAACGGTTTATTTCTACAGCAATACCAAAACGAAAAAATCAAAGAATATCATCTCGGGACTTTTAGCTGCTGTCGTTCTTTTCGAGGCAGGCTACAATGCCTACGACTCGGTCAAAAAGGTCGATAAGGAGGTATATTACTCCTCGCGCGAATCATATCAGAACATCATTGCCGAGGGAAGAGCTGTCACCGATGAGCTTGACAATTATGACAAGGAACACGATAACAGCGGTATCTACCGTGCCGAAAAGACGTTTTTCCGCAGCGTAAACGATGATATGGCTTATGGACTTCGCGGAGTTTCACACTCAAGTTCGGTAATGAACACCAAGATCATCAATTTCCTTGAAACCATGGGTTATTCCATGAGAAGCTATGTTACGCGCTACGACGGAAATACATCTCTTTCAGATTCGCTGCTCGGAATAAAATATGTTATCCATGACGATACGGGCAGCAATTCAGTTCGCCTGAATCCTCATTACAATCAGATTTTCACCAGAGATTACCTCGGCGAAAATGACAAACCCCTGACATACGAGGTATATCAGAATCCCGATGCGCTTTCAATCGGATATATGGCGAGCAAGAGCATCAGGAATCTCGACCACCTCGGAAATGATAATCCTTTCAACAGTCAGAATATGTTCCTCAGCACGCTTACCGGAAATACACAGTTCAACACTTCCGAAAGCGGACTTATCAGTATCGGCGAGCACAATGAATATTTCTCGCGCCTCGACGTAAGCTATGAGCTTTCGGAATGCTATGAGTCACCTTACGGAAAGCAGAAGCTTTTCACGGCAAATGCTGACGCAACTGACCCTACCATCAGGATACACGTAACAACAAAGTCTGATGACGAGCTTTTCATGTACCTCAAAACAGAAAACGAAAAGGGCGTTAATGCGTGGATTTCCTCCAAAAAGGACGATAACGGCAACTTCATGGACTTTGACCCCCTTGGTACGGGAAATTATTACGAAAATCACGACTATTCCATTGTTCGTATCGGCTCATATCCCGAAGGAACGGACCTTGAGATACGCCTTACGATCCGTCTCAACTCAGTTGAGCCTGACAAGGAAGAATACACCATTATCAAGGATTTCCAGTTCTATCAGTTTGATTACGACCTTTTCAGACAGGATATCGGTACGCTCAGCGAAAACCAGTGGAAGCTTGACCCAGAAAAATGCACTGAACGTTATCTTGAGGGAACTATCAATGCTTCCGAGGGACAGCTTATGTTCACCTCAATTCCGTATGAACCGGGCTGGACAATAAAGGTTGACGGTAAAAAGGTGGAACCGGTTGAAATCATTAAAGCGTTTATCGGCATAGAGCTTGAACCCGGCGAGCATACCGTCACAATGAAATACACTCCTCCCGGATTCATATTCGGCGTAATTACGCTGATTCTCGGAGCTGCTGCTCTTGTTTTCGTATACCGCTATGACAGAAAGCACAACAGAATAATCCTTGCACGGATCCGCGCCAAAAAGCTTGCCGCGGAAGGAATCACAGAGGAAAGCTCAGATAAAAAGAAAGTGAGCATCATCAAATCGGGAATAAATACTGATACCGGTCCGGCTGCTCCGGAATCCAGGTCTGAGACAAAACCGGAAATAAATCCGGAAAAGCAAAACGGCGGAAATAAATCCGGTTCCGTTAACAACAGCGGCAAAAACAGGAATCAGAACAACCGCAATAAAAACAAAGGCAAAAAGAAAAAGAAATAATATATTCGTATGCTCCGTCACGAATGGCTGACGGAGCATTTTTTATTGTCAGATGAGAATTATGACATTACTCTTCTTGGGCAACACCGTGTAATCTCTGTGTGGAAATGCCTTAATACATTAAGTATGAAAAAACGGTATTGACTTTTTACGTAAATTTTGATAGAATAAAATAAACAACTTATATATAAGGAGGTCTTAATTTGAATTTAAAAAGCATTAAATCCTTCGGGAAAAGGCTGACCGCCCTCTCGGTCTGTACTGCTGCCGCGGCTGCATCGGTATTTGCCTCACTTCCTGAAAAAACAGAGGTCAGCGCCGCTTCGGCAGATGATTATTTCCTGCGCGGTGCAGTTGTAAACAAAACGGGAGTCAACGCTTCTGACGCGGTTGCTGTACAGCAGCAGCTCGCCAAGATGATCACATTCGATGAAAACCAGTTCCTCTCCGCCGATGTTGACGAAAGCGGTGAAGTAAACGTTGCCGACGTTGTAAATATTCTGTGCTGGGCAGCTACGATGACGAAATATTCTACCGTTGCGGACTATGCCAGAATTGACGGAACTCCGGATATTTCATATGATTCCGACGATATGGAGCTGATTTACGCTCAGAGAAAAACGGAATACGAGGGCTTTAACGGTCCGTCATACGTTGCTTTCGACCCCTCACAAGTAAGCACCGCCGCTCTTAACATCAACGCCGATATTGCCGGAAGCTATAAGCTCCGCATAAGATATGCAAACGGCGGCGACAATGCGTGCAGGCTTTATGTTTCTCCCGAGGACGGCAAGGCTGTCGATGTAAACCTCGCTCCTACAGGTTCATGGTCTGACTGGAGCGTGGAAACTGTCGTTGTTGAACTGAAGGAAGGCGACAATACCGTTCGTTTTATCGCAGCAGGCGAAAACGGCGGAACGAATCTTGATACTGTAACGATCTGCCGGACCGCGTGCGCTGATGATGAGCTTGTCGATATTTCAGGCGTTCAGCTTCCCGAACTTCCCACCGAACCGCCTGTTCCGACGAAAGAGCGCTATTATGCGATCGAATCGGAATATGTCAACGGAATTTCAGAAACTCTCAATGCAGGCTTTGCAGGCGAGGCTTATCTCAATTATGATAACAGCATGGAAAGCTACAATATATGGACGGTGAATGTGCCTGAGGACGGAAATTATCTCGTAACTTTCCGCTTCGCAAACGGAACTGACACCGACCGCGAAATGAAGCTATCTATTAACGGCATAAGCGACTACTATTTACAGAGCTTTCCCGGTACAGGCGCATGGACGGAATGGGCGGAAAATACTGTCGTTCTTCCGCTCAGGGCAGGAGATAACACTATCAAGGCAAAATCCTCCACTGCTAACGGCGGTCCGAACATGGACTATATCGAACTTGAAAAGACCGACAGAGAGGCTGTAAGCTTCACCGAGGCAAAGGACGGCAGACAGGTTGAAAATCTCAGCAGAGGAGTTTCTGCGGCTTACAGCGGAAACGGAGTTCTCGTCAGCTGGAGAATTCTCGCGACCGACAGCGAAAATACAACCTTCAAGCTTTATAAAAACGGTCAGACTCCTCCTGTTTACGAGAGTACTGTCAATGATGCCTCCAACTATTTCGACGCTTCGGGTACTCCTTCCGATGTTTACACTATCGATACGTTTGTGAACGGCGAGATGACCGAGTTTGCACAGGCTTCGATCAACCTTGGTACAAAAAACAGCGGTCAGAGCGGAGCATATTTTGATATTCCTATCATCAAGCCCGATTCACTGACAATGCCCGACGGCACGACCTGCACATATTCCGCTAATGATGCTTCCGTTGGAGATGCGGACGGCGACGGCGAATACGAAATATTCCTCAAATGGGATCCGTCGAATTCGCAGGATAATTCCAAAAACGGCTATACAGGCAATGTCTATATAGACTGTTACAAGCTTAACGGCACTCGCCTCTGGAGAGTGGATCTTGGAAAAAATATCCGTGCAGGAGCGCACTACACTCAGTTCATGGTCTATGACTACGACGGCGACGGCTATGCCGAAATGGTATGCAAAACCGCTGACGGAACTGTCGACGGTACAGGCAATACTATCGGAAATGCTTCCATGGATTATCGTTCCTCCGATGGACGTATTCTTTCCGGTCCGGAATATCTTACTCTTTTTGACGGCAGAACGGGTGCGGCTCTCGATACGATAGACTATAAGCCCGGCAGAGGTACGGTCAGCGACTGGGGCGACAGCTACGGAAATCGTGTTGACCGGTTCACGGCAGCGACAGCTTATCTCGATGGTCAGACTCCGAGCGTTGTCATGGGAAGAGGATATTACACAAGAATGGCGCTTACGGCGTATGACGTTGTTAACAAAAAGCTTGTTGAGCGCTGGGCATTTGATACGGGACACAACTCCGCGGCAGCAGGCTATGGCAACGGAAATCACAATCTCATGCCTGCCGATGTTGACGGCGACGGCAAAGACGAGCTGGTAACAGGTGCGGCTGTAATCGATGATAACGGTTCGCTTCTCTATTCAACAGGCTTCGGTCACGGTGACGCGATGCACGTCGGTGATCTCGACCCGAACAATCCCGGACTTGAGATCTTTATGTGTCACGAAGAGGGTCCCGATTACGGAATTTCTCTCCGCGACGGCAAAACAGGCAATATCCTGTTCAGGGAAACCGCAACAGGCGATACAGGAAGATGTGTTGCCGACAACCTTATCGCAGGCAATGCGGGAGCGGAATTCTGCGGCTCGCACAACGGCGCTGTTTACACCACAGACGGCACTAAGGTCTGCGACTGGTCGGATATTACCAAGTGGGGACAGAATTCTCTTGTATACTGGACAGATACTCTTGAAAGAGCAGTTCTCGACCGTACAATGATTGACCAGTACGGCAAGGGACGAGTATTCACAGGTGACGGAGCTTCATATAACAATGCCTCCAAGTCGAATGCCTGCATAACCTGTGACCTGTTCGGCGACTGGAGAGAGGAGCTTGTCTTCCCGGCAAACGACAGTACAGCACTTCGTGTGTTTGCAACGACATATACAACAGAGTATAATATGTTCTGCCTTATGGACGATACACAGTACCGCTGTCAGGTTGCTGGACAGAATGTGGCATATAATCAGCCGCCTCATACGAAGTATTTCCTCGAATCGGGCAAGGCTCTGCCGGAAACTCCCGAGGTTTATGCGGCTAAGTAATCACGGATAAAGTGAAAAGGAAACGATTTAAGGCGCACTGCGCAAAGACCACATTAAGGAATCAGTATAAACGAAAAGCTCCCCGATTCGGGGAGCTTTTAAAGTTATATGCAGGCGGCTTCGGTATAAAAACCGGGCGGCGTGCCCTTTGCGGTACAGTCTTGAATTAAGCAGCATCTTCGGGGAGATATGTGATGATTTTTGCAAGATATTTCTGTACTGTAACGGCATCACTTGCATTTACGCCGTTGCCGCGCTGGTTAACGTCAGCGAAATCCAGAGCGTCAGCGGAAAGCGGATTTGATTCCGGATCTGACGCGTAGCACATGATTGCTACAACGTCGGTAACATCAACTTTGCCGTCAAGGTTTGCGTCACCGTATATGATTTCCGGAACGCCTGTTGTGAAGACATTATAATTATCAAGAGCAATTTCAGCAAATCCGCTGTCTGTACCTGCCCACCAGATCTGGAACTGCAGACCTGTAGCTGTTGACGGAATATCCTTGAGCGGAATAATAACCTGAGTATTTCCATGAATCGGAATAGTTGTGTTCCATTCAACATATTTCCATTCTTCGCCGTCCATATAGCCGAGACAGCCGTTTGCATCTGCACCGGCGTCACCGTTCAGTTCAATATACAGAGCTGTAAAATCAGCACCGAGAGTACCTTCGGGAACTGTAATATCGTATGTCTGAACCGGGAACTTTTCCTCGGTAGTAGGCTCGGGATTGGTAGTGGGCTGCTGTATTGATGCAGCGTCGATGATTGAGATTCCGAGAATTGTGGTTTTTGAATTTGTTCTGAAGCAAAGATGAGCCGGATCGGTATCGGCAGACCATGCTTTTGCAACAGCGGCGCCCGAAACATAGGCGATTCCTGAGCTGCTGTCAACTTCGTAAGGACCTACCTCCGTCCAGTTTTTCCAGTTTCCGTCCATGAAAGCTGCAACCGGAGCATCGCCTGTGAACTTAACGGCAATATCCTTGCCCTCAAGGGCAGAAAGCGAAATATCATAATTTGACGAGCAGTTTCCTCCGGTAACGGAAGAATCAATTGTCTGACCTGTAGAACTGTCATACAGAACCTTTCCCTCGCTCATGTCCTGATGGATATATGTGGGAGTTTTTCTCTCGCTGCCCCATGCGACGGAACTGTCGGCAAGGACATCCATCATAGTGTCAACAACAGGTTCGGAAGCCTCATACCACTGATATGAGCTTCTGTTGATATAACCGTGAGCCTCACCCTGGTCAGATGGGTTGTTGATTACATTGTTGTCCCACAGACAACATGGAATACCGTATTTTTTTGTCTTGGTAATGTAGGACGCAGCCCATTCGCATCGTGCGTCGGTATTATTGAAGTTAGAGGCGCTGAACTCGCCGATAATTACGGGAATATCCTTATCCGTAAAGTTTTTCTGGAGTCCGCTGAGGACAGAGTCAAGCTCTGCATCAAAAGCTGCGGTATATGTTTCGTGCTGACCGCCAGCGCCGGAATTCATGGTAAAGTTATAGGGGGTATATGCGTGAATTGAAACTGCGATGAAGTCGTCATCCGGAATTTCGAGCCTGTTATATCTGCTTGCATCGCTTGCTGCGCAGTAAGGTGTTACCATGAGCAGACGGGTGCTCTGATATGGCGAATCCACGCTGCGGACTGTACTTACGAAGTCCTGATTGAGCTTGTTGATATTGTCAAATTCCGCATCGGGAACATCGCCGTACCACTCATAGGCTGTTCCCTGAGCTCTCGGCTCGTTCATACCCTCGAAGATGAGGTGCTGGTCATAATCCTTGAAACGCTCGGCGACCTGAGACCAGATAGCCTTGAGCTTGATTGACATTTCATCGTAGGCTGTGGCAAAATCGGCTCTGTTGATCCATGCCTCATGGTGGATATTGAGGATTACGTACATATCATTTTTGAAGCAGTAGTCCACAACCTCCTGAACGCGGTTGAGCCATTCCTCTTCGATTACGTTATTTTCGTCGAGGTGCTGGTACCATGTTGTCGGGATACGGATAGTATTGAATCCCTTTGCCTTTACGGTGTCGATGAGTTCCTGAGTTACCTTGGGATTGCCCCAGGCGGTCTCGGAGCTGAGTCCGGGTCTGGCGGAGCTGCTTGTTGCATCAAGCGTGTTTCCGATATTCCAGCCGATTTTCATATTTTCCGTTATCTCGAACGGAGTCATCGTATCTGCGGCGAGAACACTGTCTGTTTCTGCCGGAACGATACGGAGCGCGGAAATCATGCACACGGCGGCTGCCGAAATGCTGACAATACGCTTAATTGTGCTGCTTTTTTTTATCATTTTTTCCTCCCATTTTTTTGCGGTATTGTCTTACCTCAGGTCTGACATACCTGCAATTATTATTTTCAACGGAAGCCCAGTGCAGAAAGCTCCGTTAAATTATATGAAAACATACTACAGGCAATCTCTGAAAGTCTCTCCGGCTTCCCCGGGAAAAACAGGCTTTACAGGTCGCCTATATGTTACCAGTTTAACACAATAAAAGGTAAATGTCAATGAATTTTGTATGAACTGCAGGTGGATTTATCGCCGAAAAAGCGCATTTTCTGGATTTATATTAACTTTTTTATAAAAATGAACCCGAGTAAATAATGCTTTTAAGTCATAAATTTAGCCCTTGACAAATGATCGGAAATATGATAAAATAAATATGTTGATTCCGAAATATAGATGTGCGGGCCCTGTGCAACAAGACTCTGTGAACCATGTCAGGCGGGAGACCGAGCAGCATTAAGCGGACCGTTTTGTGTGCCGCAGCAAGCCTGCACATCTATGTTCCGGAATTTTTTCATAAGGTAATTACTATGCGGTGCTTCAATAATTTTACCGACAGGGGGCAAATTGCGAATTGAAAGGTCTGGCAGGAAAAATAAGAATATTCGTTAAAAACTTCCTTGATGCCATTATTTTCGGCACATTCACAGGGGTTATATTCTTTTATATTTTCAGCGTTTTTTTCGGTATTGCCAACAGAACGAAACTGTCGCTTATCTCAAGCGCCGGGATACTTCTCGTGTTCAACTGCATGGGAATTGTGCTTGCTTTGCTGGTGACAATGAAACGGGCTCCGCATCGGTTCGACCCCGATCTGATCGGCGATTGTTTTACGGGAGTCGGCAAAAATGCACGTCTTTTCAGAAACGCGCTGAAAATATTTGAAATTGGAAATTATCCCGAGGTGATTAACCGTCTCCGTGCAATTGAAGAGCGCGGACTTTCCGACAGAGAGCTTTCGGTGATATATTTCTACATTGCACGCAGCTACCATATTATGGAGTATTTTCCCAATGCACTGAAATACTATGAAATGTCAGCCGAAAAGGGAATGGAACATGATGTCCTGAAATTCCTCACAGCGCGCTGCACAGGAGAGCTTGGAGATGCGGACAAGGCAATGGAGCTTTATACGGCGATTCTCAATGATGAAAAAAGCGAACTTCGCGGCCTTGTGAGGTCGGAGATCGGAAAAATGCTGCTCAGCCGCGAAGAACCCGAAAAGGCTCTGAAATGGATTGAGGAAGCTATCGATCTTCATGAGAACTATGCCGAAAATCTTGGAAATGCGGCTTTATGCTGTGCAATGCTTGGCAGCGAAAAAGCGGAAAAATATTATCGCCTTGCAATGCTCAACCACATTTCCGAACCGGGAGCATTTGCCGATTATTATAAAAACGTCTCTGAAAGCTATCGGGAAAAGTCCGATACGGCTTCAAAGGAGTGATATAAATGTACAAGGCTTTATACCGTAAATGGAGACCTATGACCTTTGATGATGTCATTTCTCAGCAGCATATTACAGATACTCTCCGTCATCAGGTGATAAGCGGAAAAACCGCGCACGCATATCTTTTTACAGGCTCAAGGGGTACGGGAAAGACTACCTGCGCGCGCATTCTCGCAAAAGCAGTAAACTGTGAGCATCTGCATGACGGAAATCCGTGCCTTGAATGTGACCTCTGCCGCGACGCCGACAGCGGCGTTCTTACCGATATTGTGGAAATAGATGCGGCTTCAAACAACAGCGTTGACGATATCCGCGACCTCCGCGACGGGGCTGTCTATACTCCCGAGCGAGGAAAATTCAAGGTTTACATCATCGACGAGGTCCATATGCTGTCGGTCAGCGCCTTTAACGCGCTGCTTAAAATAATGGAAGAGCCGCCGCCTTATGTTAAATTCATTCTCGCCACGACCGAGGTCCATAAAGTGCCTGCGACAGTCCTTTCACGCTGTCAGAGATACGATTTCAGACGTATCCGCTCAGCCGATATTGCTTCAAGGCTGAAATACATTGCGCAAAATGAGGAGATCTCCCTCACCGATGATGGTGCGGCACTTATTGCCGCTCTCGCTGACGGCGGTATGCGTGACGCTGTTTCGCTCCTCGACAGATGTTCTGTATGCGGCGACGTGATCAATGCCGAAACCGTATCGGCAGCGGCAGGGATTGCAGGAAGAGGTTATCTCTATGAAATCCTTGAAGCCGTTTTTTCCGGCAATACAGCGGAAGCACTTTCAGTTGCCGGAAAGCTTTATGATATGTCGAAAGACCTTGTAAGGCTGTCGGAGGAGCTTATAACTCAGCTCAGAAACATAATGCTTCTGAAGGTTACTCCGGAAACCGCAGATGGTCTTATAGTTTGTATGCCCGAAGAGCTTGAACAGCTGAAAAAGCTTGCTGAATCCGCGGAACTAAGCGAAATAATGAACCGGCTTAACATTCTGCAGAGCTGCCGCGAGCGCATGGGCAGGGTAATGAACAAGCGTGTGGAATTTGAAATGGCGCTGATAAATTTATGCTCCGGTGCGGCAAATAACGCTCAGACTATTGACAATTCTGAAATTTATGATAAAATAAAACAGTTGGAGGATAAAATCAGGGGCGGAATTCAGACAGCCCCGTCCGATAACGGAAGCGCTCGGAATCATGCCGAAATGAAGCAGAACAGTCCTGCCGCCTCCGAAGAGCCTGTCCCGACAGTTGACCTTAAAAATCTCAGAAATGAGGATGTAAAGAACCTTGACCAGTGGGACGAAATTCTCGAACTGTTCCGGAAAATCAATCCCGCTGTTGCAGGAAGCCTTGTAGGCTCGCGGGCAGGAATAGCAGGAAATGTCATTTTCATCATCTCGGAGAACAGATTTTTCATGACTCTGTTCCGTCAGAAGGAAAATGCGTCATCTCTGGGTGACGCTATCGAAAAGGTCCTCGGCTTCAGATGCGTCCTTAAAGCAAGATGCTCCGTTACCGAGAACGAACAGAAAACCATGGCGGAGCAGCTCGTAAAAAAAGCGATTGACAGCCATATCGAAACGGCTGTTGACAATAATCAATAACCGCCTTTGCAGGCAGAAAACGAAAATATCAAAGGAGAATTTAAAATGAAAGCAAGAATCCCGAAGAATATGGGCGGCGGCGCTCAGAATATGAACTCAATGATCAGGCAGGCTCAGAAGATGCAGGAGCAGATTACCGAGCTTCAGAATGATATCGAGGAGAGAGATTTTACAGCTACCTCAGGCGGCGGAGTCGTTGAGGTTGTCGTAACAGGCAAAAAGACTATCAAGTCGCTTACAATCAAGCCAGAGGCTGTTAATCCCGAGGATGTTGAAATGCTCCAGGACCTTATTATCAGCGCAGTAAACGAGGCTGTGAACAATGTTGAAACA
Organism: Oscillospiraceae bacterium; assembly: GCA_029007035.1. Lineage (GTDB taxonomy): Bacteria > Bacillota > Clostridia > Oscillospirales > Ruminococcaceae > Ruminococcus. Next base: position 63,916 of record JAQXHC010000035.1, on the reverse strand, counting down.
ACAACCGAGTCGGAAATGGGCAAAATTACCGGCGGAGTTTCGCTGCCGGGAATGTTTTAATCGGTAATGGCTGACTGCAATGCGCTGCCGCTGGTAATTTTAGCAGAGAAATTTGCTTCGCTTCCGGGTATCGGAATGAAATCGGCTCAGCGGCTGGCTTACCATGTTATGTCAATGGATGAGGAGAGCGTAGGGGAATTTGCCGACGCTCTTATCGACGCGAAGAAAAATGTACATCTCTGTTCATGCTGCCAGAATCTCACCGAAAGGGACATCTGTCCGGTTTGCAGCGACGACAGCCGCGATAAGTCGGTGATCTGCGTCGTTGAAAGTCCGAAAGATGTCAGCGCGTTCGAGAGAACAAGGGAGTATAACGGAGTTTATCATGTGCTTCACGGACTGCTTTCGCCTATGGACGGAATCACTCCCGATAGGCTGAAGCTTCGTGAGCTTCTTGCGAGGGTATCCGACGGTTCGGTAAACGAAGTCATAATGGCGACCAATCCCACGGTTGAGGGCGACGCAACAGCTATGTATGCGGCGTCTCTGCTAAAGCCTATGGGAATAACGGTTACGCGGCTCGCATTCGGACTTCCTGTCGGAGGCATTCTGGAATATGCCGACGAGGTTACTCTTTACAAGGCGCTTGAAAACAGAAATTGTATGTGATATACGGACGGCTGTATTAATACGGCCGTCCTTTTTACTGCCGGAGGTTGCCTGTGGTTAACAGGTGTTGATTATTGTGAAGATTTAGGTTATAATAAAAATGAATCATTATGAGAGGTGAGCTTTATCAAAACAGTCGAAATTTTCACCGACGGTGCGTGTAGCGGAAATCCGGGACCGGGAGGATACGGAGTAGTTCTTCGCTTCGGAAGTACCGAAAAGGAGCTTTCAGGCGGCGCGGCTGAAACGACCAACAATCGTATGGAGCTGATGGGCGTTATTACCGGTCTTTCTGCGCTGAAAGAGCCTTGCAGGGTTATTCTTACGACCGACAGCAAATATGTTGTCGACAGCGTGACAAAAGGCTGGGTATATGGCTGGAAGAAAAAAGGCTGGATAAAGTCGGATAAAAAGCCTGCGCTCAATGCAGATCTGTGGGAACAGCTTCTGACGCTGCTGGAGCGTCACGAGGTTGAGTTCAACTGGGTCAGGGGTCATGCAGGACACCCCGAAAATGAACGCTGTGACCGCCTTGCGGTTGCTCAGCGGGACTATTATTCAAATTTAAACGGAGGCAGTTAAAATGGAAAAAAGGTTTATTTACGCGGATAACGCTGCTACAACTCAGGTTTCGGAAGAGGTTTTGAGCGCGATGATGCCATATTTCCGCAGTGAATTCGGAAACGCCTCGAGCATATACGAGCTGGGCAGAAATGCACAGAGAGCTGTCGAGGATTCAAGAGCAAAGGTTGCAAAGGCAATCGGAGCTGATACCAGCGAGATTTTTTTCACCAGCTGCGGCTCAGAGTCCGATAACTGGGCGATTAAGGGAATCTGTGAAAAGCTCGCGAAAAAAGGTAAAAAGCATATTATAACATCAGTTTTCGAGCATCACGCCATTCTTCATACCTGTCAGGATCTGGAGAAAAAGGGGTTCGAGGTTACTTATGTTCCGATTTCACCCGATGGTTTCGTAAATCCCGCGGACATAAAGAACGCAATACGCGACGATACGGCTGTTGTAACAATAATGTATGCCAACAACGAGATCGGTACAATTCAGCCTGTTGAGGAAATTGCCGGAATCTGTCACGAAAAAAATGTTATTTTCCATACCGACGCAGTTCAGGCTGTCGGTCATGTTGAAATAGATGTTCACAAGCAGGGAATCGATATGCTTTCTCTTTCGGGACATAAAATTCATGCCCAGAAGGGAATCGGCGCGATCTATGTGAAAAAGGGCATTACTCTGCCGAATCTTGTTCATGGCGGCGCGCAGGAGAGAAATAAACGTGCAGGCACAGAAAATGTTCCCGCGATCGTCGGACTCGGACGGGCTATCGAAATTGCCTGCACTGATATTCCTTCAAAAGCCGCTAAGGTCACGGCGATGAGAAACCGCCTTATCGACGGCATTTTAAAGCTTGAACATACGCGCCTTAACGGAAGCCGCGAAAATCGTCTGCCGGGCAACTGTAATATCTCGATTGAAGGTGTTGAGGGCGAATCACTTCTGCTTATGCTGGATATGTTCGGAATCTGTGCGTCCTCCGGTTCAGCCTGTACATCAGGATCTCTCGATCCGTCTCACGTTCTGCTTGCTCTTGGTCTGAAGCACGAGGTCGCTCACGGTTCGCTGAGACTTTCAATTGATGAGAGCTTCACCGATGAGGACATCGACTATATCCTCGAAACTGTTCCGAATGTTGTAAACCGTCTCCGTGCAATGTCTCCTCTGTGGGAGAAAATTGTCAGGGGAGAAAAAATCCAATGAGCATATTAAGCAGGCTTTTCGGCTCGGAGTAATTCCGGAGAGAAGCGTAAAGCACGGCGACTTAATAATAAAGATGTAAAGGAGAATAATTATGTTATACAGCGAAAAGGTACTCGATCATTTTTCAAATCCGAGAAATGTCGGCGAAATAGAGGACGCCGACGGAATCGGTGAGGTTGGCAATGCCAAATGCGGAGATATCATGAAAATGTATCTCAAGATCGACAATGGCATTATCACGGACGTAAAGTTCAAAACGTTCGGCTGCGGTGCGGCTGTAGCAACGTCGTCAATGGCAACTGAGCTTATCAAGGGAAAACCGATTGAGGAAGCTCTCAAGCTTACAAATAAAGCGGTCGTGGAGGCTCTCGACGGTCTGCCGGCAGTCAAGCTTCATTGCTCAGTTCTTGCAGAGCAGGCTATCAAAGCGGCGCTCTCGGACTATTACACACGTCAGGGCGTTGACCCGCTCCCGATTGTCGGTGAAATAAGCGAGTGCGAGCATTGCCACTAACCGGACGGAAAATATCCGAATTACAGGTGATTTTTTCATTCTTATTTGGAAAAAACAGTCTGTCCGCGGCGGTGTTCATAGAGAATTAATATTAAAAGCCTGAGAGCGAATCAAGATTCGTTCTCAGGCTTTTTGTTCGTATTTAATAATTTGATTTCGATCACCGTAATATAAATTTAAATCAGAACTTATCGATTGAATAATCCGGCAGTTTAATTCTTATACCGAATAAATTCCGCAACAAACAGAACACCTGCCAGGAATAAGGCACATCCAAGACCCGTATAAAAAAATGCGATAAACACATCAGGAAATACACCGCAGGCTCTTAATCCTATTCCTCCACCCATCATAATTGTCATAATAATATAAGCTTTCAGGTCAAAGAAGTTCCAGAAAGGCCGGAATTTTTCTTCGTAACCTCTGATACGATTAATATGCTTCCTTGTCATTTTATAAAACATTATGCCAAACAACAAAAATACAACTACCGACAAAATAATATTATACCAAAATATCTTTATAACTCCATATGACAATATTCCCAGCCTTGCGACATTAAATCCGGCAATCATCCACACAAGTCCTGCTATTACTAAAAGAGTTCGTTTTGAGACTTTATAAATTTTTTCCATTTTTCTCTCCGAATATTCCAAATCATTACTCTGTTAATTATAACAACAACATCAGAAAAAGTCAATGCCTGAAGATATGCAAAACTGCTTTTGACACATTGTATCAAAAGCAGTTCTGGTAAATACTTCTGTATTGTCCGTCAGATAAGGCGGGATCCTTGTTTGTAAGAATAGAATTACTGTTTTATGTCGTTTCCAATAGTGCTTTTGACGCCTTCTGCAAGACCTGCGATACCCTGAATTTCGCTTGGGATGATGATCTTTGTAGCCTTGCCGTCGGCAATTGTCGGGAATGTCTCGATTGCCTTGTATTTCAGTACGTTATCGCTCGGAGCAGCCTGATTGAGGAGCACGAGAGCGTCTGCCTTGGCTTTCTGAACGAGTGCGATAGCCTGTGCTTTACCCTCTGCCTCGCGTATTTCCTTTTCTCTGACGGCGTCAGCGCGGAGAATAGTAGCTTCCTTTTCTGCCTCTGCACGGAGAATTGCTGATTCCTTTTCACCCTCAGCAACGAGAATCTGAGACTTCTTTTCACCCTCTGCCTGAAGAATCTTTTCACGGCGCTCACGTTCAGCTTTCATCTGCTTTTCCATAGCGTCCTGAATCTCACGAGGCGGAAGAATATTTTTCAGCTCAACACGATTTACCTTGATACCCCAGCGGTCTGTCGCCTGATCGAGTATCGAAGTGATTTTTGTGTTGATGACATCTCTTGATGTGAGAGTCGCATCAAGCTCCATTTCGCCGATGATGTTACGGAGCGTTGTTGCTGAAAGATTTTCGATAGCTGCCAGCGGACGCTCTACACCGTAAACATACTGCTTGGCGTCGGTAATCTGATAGAACACAACCGTATCAATCTGCATTGTTACGTTATCCTTGGTGATAACGGGCTGAGGCTTGAAGTCAACAACCTTTTCTTTAAGAGAAACTCTGCCTGCGACTCTGTCGAAGAAAGGCACAAGAAAATGAATTCCGGTCTGCCATTCGCTTTTGAACGAACCGAGACGCTCGATTACGAATACATGAGCCTGAGGAACGACCTTGACGCTCTTGATAAAAACTAAAAGTAAAATAATTGCAACACCTGCAAGAACATATGGCATGATAAATTACCTCCTGATGATTTTCTGTTGATTTGTGAATGTCATCTGACCGCCGCGGATTTATCTTTGGCTGCAACCGTAAGCGTTGCACCCCTGACCGCTTTGACGGTAACTATGCTTCCATTCGGGATTATCTGTGAAGAATCGTCGGCGACTGCGTTCCAGTCTACTCCGTTTAAGGTAACGCGGCCCGTACCGTTATCGGAATTGATTTCCTCGATGACTGTCGCATTTTTTCCGATCTCAAGCTCTGAATTGGTGTGTACAACCGGAGCGTGCATTCGTTTTCTCAGCATCGGAACCGAAATCAGCAGCGAAACCGCTGAAATCAGAATAAACACCGTTAGCTGAGCGAGAAAAGTAAAATCGGTGAAAAAGGCGATCATCATTGATATCAGTGCTCCAAGTCCCAGCCAGATTGAAACAAGCTGAACCGTTGCAAGCTCTGCACAGACGAATATCACGAACATCACAGCCCAGAATAAAACATCCATCGAAAGTCCCCCTTTCTGCTGAATTGGTAAGAAAGTTAAATCCCTACGATTATATAATATCACATAATCAGCTGATTTTCAAGTAGTTCACAGGATTTTCATCATTCTGACACTGATATGGGATAATCCGATGTATCAGCAGCAGAAATTCCCGTAATACCGGGGAAAAGCGCATCTGCCGAGCCGGGATCGGCGATAAGCTTTAATTTTTCGCTTTTTTTCAGCTGTTTTATCTTCCATTCAAGTCGGAGTGCAGTACTTTTATCGGGTACAGTCCACAGGGCTTCGAGTGATTTTGCTGGATGAGAACGCGTGAACTTAGCGCATTTTTCCGAACGCGAAAAGTGCTCACCGAGACGCCTTTCGATGTCTGCGGCAATGCCGGTATAAAGGCAGTTTCCCTCACAGCTGATAATATATACGTAATAGCTCACTTCTGTTTGATGCGGAAGCTGCTGTTTTTGATTTGAGTGATGTCCGCACCCTTCGGACGGCGGTTTTCAGGCTTTCTGCGCGGAGACGGCTGCGTGGATTTCTTCTCCTGCTCATCGTCAAGACGCATGGTGAGAGAGATCCTGTTTTTCTTCACATCAACGTCGAGTACTCTTACCTTTACAACTTCGCCGACCTTTACGGCTTCAAGAGGGTGTTTAATGAAGCGGTTGCAGATCTGCGAAATATGAACAAGTCCGTCCTCGTGAACTCCGATATCAACGAATACACCGAAATCAATGACATTTCTTACAGTTCCGACAAGCTCCATTCCGGGTTTAAGATCTTTTATTTCCATAACGTCGCCGCTTCTGAGGAGCGGAGGGGGAAGCTCGTCACGGAGGTCCCGTCCGGGCTTTCCAAGCTCGCCGATAATATCATTGAGTGTGGGAATGCCGATTCCGAGAGACTCGCTGATTTTATTTATGCCGATTTCACCGGCTTTTTCGGAAATTCCTTTAGCTCCGCCGCCGGAAATGTCAGCAAGGGTGAATCCGCACTCGCTGAGCAGAGCCGATGCAGCTTCGTAGCTTTCGGGATGAACGGCAGTGTTATCGAGGGGATTTTTTCCGTCGCGGACTCTCAGAAAGCCTGCACACTGCTCGTATGCCTTTTTGCCAAGCTTTGAGACTTTGAGCAGCTGTTTTCTGTCAGTGAATCTGCCGTTTTCCTCGCGGTAGGCAACGATATTCTTGGCGACGGACGCATTGATTCCTGAAATATATGACAGAAGCGAATGTGAAGCGGTGTTAAGGTCGACGCCGACGGAGTTTACACAGTCCTCAACAACTCCGGAGAGAGCTTCATTCATACGGTTCTGCGGCATATCATGCTGATACTGACCGACTCCGATAGCCTTCGGGTCGATTTTTACAAGCTCCGCAAGGGGATCCTGCAGTCGGCGCGCAATGGAAACCGCGCTTCTGAGCGAAACATCGTATTCGGGGAATTCCTCTGCCGCAAGCTTTGAGGCAGAATAAACCGACGCACCGGCTTCACTTACGACCATATAGCTGACCTTTTCGGGAATCTCTCTTATAAGCTCTGCAACGAATGCTTCGCTTTCACGGGAAGCCGTGCCGTTTCCGATTGAAATTGTGGTAACGCCGTACTTTGTGATGAGAGCTTTTAGCTTGCGCTTTGCATCCTCGGTCTTATTCTGAGGCGGAGTCGGATAAATTACTGTAGTATCGAGAACTTTTCCGGTTGCATCGATTACGGCGATTTTACAGCCAGTTCTGTATGCCGGATCAAGTCCGAGAATTACACTGTTTTTGAGCGGAGACTGTAAAAGCATCTGGCGCAGATTAGCCGCAAATACCTTGATAGCCTGTTCTGCTGCGTTGGCCGAAAGCTCTGAACGGACTTCCCTTTCGATTGAGGGGAAAATCAGACGTTTGTAACTGTCCTCCGCAGCTGCCCTGACGATCTCAGCACAGGGCGATGTGTTAATCATATATTTTTTTATGATAAGTCCTGCTGCACTCGTTTCATCAAGTTCGAGGGAAACCTTGAGGAAACCCTCCTTTTCGCCTCTGTCAAGGGCGAGTATACGATGATGAGCAATCTTTTCCACAGGCTCGGAGTAGTCGTAATAGTTGGTGTAAACGCTCTCAGCGGTTTCATCGGCAGCTTTTGATACGAGCTTGCCGCTTTTGAATGAAAGCTCACGGAGCTTTCTGCGGATTTCGGCATTGTCGGAGATATCTTCGGCGATAATGTCCATGGCTCCCTGAATCGCGCTCTGAACATCTGTGACCTTTTCATTGATGTACGCTTCAGCTTCCGCTTCGGGAACTGTTGATTCGTTCTGAGCGGAAATAAGCTCTGCAAACGGTTCAAGTCCGTTTTCGCGTGCAATACCTGCGCGTGTACGTCTTTTCGGCTTGAACGGACGGTAAATATCTTCGGCCTCCACGAGAGTTTTCGCTGCGCTGATAGCCGCCTCAAGCTCGGGAGTCATTTTCTCCTGTTCGGTAATCGCCGCGGTTATCTCAGCCTTGCGTTTTTCAAGATTCCGCAGATACATAAGTCTGTCGTAAAGTTCACGAAGAATCTGGTCATCGAGAGAACCCGTAAGCTCCTTACGGTAACGGGCGATAAAGGGAATTGTCTTGTCGTCGTCGATGAGAGCGACTGTATTATCGACCTGTTCCTGTCTTAGTCCGAATTCCTGTGCGAGTGTCCTGTTAATATCCATTTTTCTTTCCTTTCAGATTGCCCTAAGGCGATAAATCAAATCATACTCCGATTATACCATATTTTACATTTTAAATCAAGTCTGGAGAAAAACGACTTTTCGCTTAAATTTAAATAAAAACTGTTGACGAATTTAGTGAATGATGCTATAATTACTATGAATAAAACCGTCTTGGTGAATGGAAGAGGGGGAAAACTATGAATATTGAAAATGAAATGAACAGCAACAGAAAATATATGCAAAAAGTGCTTGAAAATACACGGGTATACTGGTTTGATTATGATGTCAGAAACAGAACGGCAATTAACTCAGAAAAATTTTGCAATGCCGTCGGCTGTGATAAAACTTATGATAATATGCCGGATTCATTTGCGGAAAAAATGGTTTTCCCGGCAGACAGAGAGAATTTTTGTGCGCTGTTTGAAAAAATCCACAGCGGAGAGGAGTCGGCGAGCGCCGAAATTGCCGAGATTTCGGGATGCCATAGCTTCAATATTACCCTGACATCCGTTGGACGCGGCGATGACGGCAGCGTGCTCAGTGCAATAGGAATCGTTGAGCCTCTTTCAACAAAGAAAAAAGGCGAAAATGAACTGCTGGAAATCTCGCATAACCTTATGCGTGAGAATTATTATCGAATCGCCTGTATCAGCCTTTGCAGCAATTCCATGCAGACCGTCTCGATCGCCGATGCCGAAAAGGACGAGGCAAAGTCCTTTTACGAGGATTATCGGAGCGCGATTGCTGATTTTACAAACAGATATGTCCTTAAACAGTACAGAGAAAAATTCTCCGGTGTGATGCAGCCCGATAAAATGAAAAAGCTGTTCGATTCGGGGCTTAAACACGTTAGCGTGACATATCAGCGATATGAAAGCGGAGTCCCTCATTGGGTGCGCACCGAGCTTATCCCTATGCCCGATTATGCAGAGGGCAATGAGAGAGTTATGTGGTATGTCAAGAATATTCCTGAGGAAAAGGCTCTTGAAAAGAAGCTCTCTGACAAGTATCTTAAAATAAATACCGACATGAATATACAGATGAAAACTATCCTGAATGGCATTTCGGGCGGTTTCAAGATCAGTCATGACGATGAGGAATATACATACACATTTGTCGGCGAATCTGCAGCGGGTCTTTTCGGCTATTCCGTTGAAGAATTTCTGCAGTGGACCGGCGGCAAAGCCGTTAACACCATATATCCCCCTGACCTTGACGAGGTCATGCGTCAGGTTGACGAAAGCCTGTCGTCGGGAGACTCCTATTCCGTAAAATATCGTGTTATGTGCAGTGACGGCAGCATCAGATGGATCGTTGACAGCGGAATGCGCATTGTCAATGAGGACGGAGAGGCGTTCATATACAGCCTGTATCATGATGTTACCGAACTTGAACAGCGAAACATTGAGCTTCAGGATACTCTCCTCATGCTTGATCTTATCGTCAATTCACTCAGCTGCGGAATCCTTGTCTACCGTCTTCCGAACAGACGGATTATCACATTCAATAAGGAAGCGAAGCGCATTTTCGACTGTGACGAAATTGCTTCAAATGATGATTTCGATATGGACGAGCTTTTGCGTAACGGTACGATTCCTGAACACAGCGGATATTTTTCCAGGATCGCTTCAAATATCAGGAAACCCGGTGACAGATATGTCTATGAATTCCGGATATGTCACAGAAACGGTAAGATACTCAAAATACAGACAAATTCCATTATGGTTGAATTTGCGGATAAAAGCCGCTGTATCCTCAGCACAATGCAGGATATTACCGAACAGTCGCGCCTGAGCGCCGTTCTCAAGGACGAGAGAAAGCAGTATCGTGACGCATTGCTCAGCAATTGCCTTTACGCATTTTCCGTCGATCTGACTATTGATCAGATTATCCCGGACGATATAGTACAGCCTAAATATCGTTCTCTCGGATTTGTTGACATAAAAAGCTTTACATCGTTCAGTGAACTTATATACTGCTGGCATAAAGAACAAAATCCGAAATTTACCGTCGAGAGCATGGAAAAGGTTATCAGCCGAAGTTCTCTTCTCTCCGGTTTTGCTAATGGCAGGGCGAGTGCAGAGGTTGAATATTATCATGAAGCACTTGATAAAACCATTCGTATAACCTGCCTGCTTTCCGAACGGAGCAGGGATTCGCATATAATGGCATTCATTATCGGTACCGACATAACCGAAAGCCGAAGAAAAGAAACTCAGACCAAACAGGCTCTTGCCGAAGCCTATAAAGCTGCGGCTCATGCAAATTCGGCAAAATCTGACTTCCTTTCAAGAATCAGCCATGATATTCGTATCCCCATGAATTCTATTATCGACATGGCTGCCGCTGCCGGAGCTAATATCGACGAAAAGGAAAAGGTAGCTGACTGTCTTAATAAAATCAACACTTCATCGCAGCAAATGCTTTCTCTGATTAATGAGATTCTTGATATGTCGAAAATCGAATCAGCTAAAAGTGATCTCAACGAGCACGCGTTTGATCTTTCTGATATGATTGACAACTTTATTTTAATGATGCGTCCCCGGGCAGATGAGAAGCGCCAGTGTCTTAATGTTCATTTTGACAGCGTTGCTCACGAAAAGCTGATCGGTGACGAACTGAGAATACGGCAGATATTCGTGAATCTTGTGAGCAATTCCATACAATATACACCGCCCGGCGGAAATATTGACATATACATTTACGAAAAAAAGACTGCAAATCCGCGTGTCGGAAGTTTCCGGTTTGTCTTTGAGGATAACGGAATCGGTATGGACGAGGAGTTTATCGGGCATATCTTCGAGCCTTTTGCAAAAGCCAACGACAGCCGCGTGAGTCCTGTTCAGGGCGCGGGTCTCGGAATGACGATAACCAACAACCTTGTCAGCATGATGAACGGCGATATTATTGTTGAAAGCAAGCCCGGTGAAGGAACAAGGTTCATCGTTTCGATGACTCTGAGAATTCAGGACGACACCGAACCGGAATGATACAGCCGGCAGAAAGTTGCTCCGTAAGGATGCGGTCTATAAAGACATATTATAAAAGCAGCTTTTGATGCTTATGCCAGAAGATGCTTTGCCTTGATCACATAATCACAGAAATGCCTGGGGAGCTTGCCGGCTTCTCAGGCAAAACTTTTTATGGATGCCGGATAAAAAACATAGTCCGAATACTAAAAATAAATATGCACAATAGTATTGTAATCTGTCCTGATTTATGATACAATATTATATACAGTATGCACGATAATATTTATGCGGTATTTCATATAATAATCGTGAAAGGAGTATCTGCTGTGGCTGACAAACTGCTTATAGGCGTGATTACAACCGATTGCTTTGTTGATTTTCAGCGCGACATCATGAACGGAATCATATCACAAGCGTTCAGGTCCTCCTGTGATGTTGCGGTTATTGCTCCGCTCAGTAATTTTTACAACACAACCAGATACAGCGAAGCAGAAGCTGCTGTGCTGGACTTTATTCTTTCGGACAAGTTCGACGGCTTTATATATAACAGAAATTCCTTTTTAAGTGATGAGATCAAAAATATGATAGACAGCCTGTGCATTCGCTCCGGAAAGCCTGTGATGCTTCTCGACTATGAATACCACAAAAAGTTTGACACAATATCGGCTGACGACTGCACAGCATTTGAAAAAATCGTAGATCATCTGATTGACGTTCACGGCTGCAGAAAAATCTACTGTATTACTGGTCCGAAAGGGCAGGAGTGCTCCGAGGAGCGGCTTTCGGGGTATTTCTGCTCAATGAAGAAGCATAAGCTTTATTATGATAAAAACTATTATTTCTATGGTGATTTCTGGAAAAATTATGCCGCAGAAATCGCCGAGAAAATTCTTCACGGAGAGCTTGATATGCCTGATGCAATTGCCTGCGGCAACGATATTATGGCATCTGCTCTTACCGACAGACTGATTACGGGAGGTATTCGCGTTCCCGAGGATATTGCCGTTACCGGATACGATGCATCAATGGACGGTTACCGCACGAATCCGTCGATTACCAGCTTCCGACGGCCGAACTACCAGCTCGGAGCTGAGGCGCTGCGCCGTCTTTACAGGATAATTACGGGCAGGATCTGCAATCGGATCACCGCCGAGGAGGGCGGTCTGCGCATCGGCAGAAGCTGTGGCTGCAACGAAAATACAAGGCTTGTTCACAGCATTCAGCGCCGGAATAAAATTGATGAGGAAGTAAGCTATGTCCTTTCAACCGGTGACAGTCTGATTGAGCTTACAAGTGCCGAAACTCTCGGCGAGCTTATGAATGTTATCGATAACTATACCTATATGATTTATAAAATGAACCGGTTTACGATTTTTCTGACACAGGCTTTTGAAAATGCGCTTCGGAACGAAAAAAGCTCTGTTTTAAATTTCGGTTTAAACAGTCCTGTCAGGGCGGTTCTCGATAAATCGGCGATTCATCGCTATCCGTGCAGCCAGTCTTTCATTACCTCGGATGAAGTTCTCGATAAACTCCGTTCAGATAAAAAGCAGCCGATGGCATTTTATTTATCCACGCTCAGCTATCAAAATGACGTGTTCGGTTTTTGTGCGCTCTCGTTCGGAAAATCGCCCATTACGTTCAGCAGTATTTATCTTCAGTGGATTAAGCATATTGAAGTCGCTCTGCGCGGTGTTATGCTGAGGTATCAGGCAAAGACGAAACTGAGACGGTTTGAGAATGCCGCAGTCCGCGATTCTCTTACGGGTCTGCTGAATAAAAACGGATTTATCTCTGCCTGCGAGAGCCGTCTTTCAGAAAAATCCGAAGAAGAAACAGTATCATATATTCACATCGAGCTGTCTGAGCTGAAAAGCCGGTATTACCGCAGCGGCAGAGCTGAGGCGGAGGAGATTATCCGCGGCTTTTCGGAAATCCTCAGATCGGCATTGAATCCCGGTGAGATATGCGGAACGGTCACGCCTGCCTGCTTCGGGATACTCTCCGACTGCAGAGAGCGCGGAGAAGAACTGTTTTACTTTATCCGGCAGCGGCTTGAAAGCAGTGTTATCAATCGGGGAAGCAGCTTCGGAACGATGTTTTCAATCGGGGTATACAGCGGCGAAAAATCGGAATTCGGCGATATTTATGAGCTTATGCACAAAGCAGCCGTCAGCAGCAAGCTTTCTTATTCCCATGAGGACACGGGAGTTAATCCACAGTTTGAAAAGATCTGCCGTCTTAGAAGCAGCCTTATGAAAAATCCCGAAAAAGAGTGGAAAGTCAGTGAAATTGCCGATGAGCTCTATATCAGCAAGAGTTATCTGCAAAAAATTTACAAGCATTATTTCAATCGCAGCATTATAGAGGAGCTGATATATTTCCGTATCGAAAAGGCAAAAAAGCTCCTTGCCGGTACGGATATGACGATTACGGATATTTCGAGGGAATGCGGATATTCTACATATAACTATTTCGTCAGACGCTTCCGGAGTTCGGAAAATATGTCCCCGTCGGAGTATCGCGATCTCAACAAATACTGATTTCGTAAAGGTATATGAATATGGAGATTAGACCAATTGCATACATACGAACGGATTTTCCCGAAAAGTTCGGTATACCGAGGCAAAGCGGACGCGTTCCGTCACTTGTCGGGAAAATCGTTTTTTTACCCGAATACCGCAATTCCGATGCAATCAGGGGAATAGAGGGATTTTCGCATCTGTGGCTGATTTTCGATTTTTCAGAGTCTCACCGCAGTGAATGGTCACCCACCGTAAGACCGCCGAGACTCGGCGGAAACAAGCGGATCGGAGTATTCGCGAGCCGCTCTCCGTTTCGCCCGAATCCTCTCGGACTTTCATCGGTAAAGCTTGTCCGCACCGAGATGACAGAACACGAAGGATGCGTTCTTATCGTTTCGGGAGCGGATTTGCTTGATATGACTCCGATTTACGATATTAAGCCATATCTGCCTTTTGCTGATTGTCATGCCGGCGCTTCGGGGGGATATGCGGAGGAGTTTGAGGAATACTGTCTTGATGTGATTTTTGAAAACGGACTTGAAAAAAAGCTCCCTCAGGAAAAGCTTGAAGCCGTAACAGCCTGCCTTGCCGAAGACCCGCGTCCGTCTTATCAGAATGATGAGGAAAGAGTTTACAGTATGCGGTTTGCGGAGTTTGATATACATTTCAGGGTGAGCGGGAAAACGCTTTCGGTAATCGGAATTGACTGCATATAATGAGAAACAACGGGCATAATACATTATTGAAATAATGCGAAAGGAGAATGATTATGCTCGGATTTTTAATAGGACTTTTTGTCGGCGGAACCGTCGGAGTATTCACAATGGCGATGTGCTGCGCAGCAAGAATAGCCGACAATTCAAACGGAGGCTGAATCATAATGGAACTCAAAAAACTTGAAGCACATATAATCGACTCAGTTCAGGAGGCGCACGCGAAGCTTGGCTTCGACTGTGCGCCAATGACGCAGAATTATACCCTTTCAACGCTGAACGGTATTCTTGGAACGAAGATGACAAACAGCGAAATGAACAGCTGTCTTGAGGGATTCTGTGAAGAGCTGAGTCAAAAGATTGGCTTGGTAAATCTGTCATCAAAGGGAGATGTTTTCTGTATTACATTGTCGCCCGAGGCGAGAAAGTACGTCAGGGACAACACAAAAATTTCAGATTTCCTTGCCGAATTTATATCGGCAGTAGGCGCAAGACAGCCTGTTGACAGTATTCTCGGCATTTTCCGAAAATATTCCGACAGGGCGCATATCGAACAGGTTGAAAATGATGAGTTTGATTACCTTGCCTATTTTGAGGACGGAATACCCGATGAATATTATTACTGTCTTACCGTAGAAGGACCGATGGTATCATATCATCGTTTCCGCCGCGAGGATTATATGGCTTTTGGTTTTTAATGAAATGCCGCGCAAGGGATAACTAAAATATACGTACAGAATTCAGATGAATCCGTCGGACATGATATCTGGCAGAGCTGTTATATGAGGCTGCCTTTATTCAGATGCCGTTCCTGCGCCTGCCTTGATCAAAGGCTTGTGCAGAAACGGCATCCGTTCGTTATACGGCTTTGATTTTATATTTCTTCAGCCAGTGATAGAGCTGAATGAAGAACGCGATCGTCTGCGGGAGCTTCATGAGCTGACCGTACCACTGAACATCGTCCTCATGTCGGACAAGCTTTTCAAGCTGGGATATGCTTACCAGCTGGGCGAGTACAGCGCTGTCGTTATCGAGAATATTTCTCAGCTCGGCAGTAACTGCTTCAAGGAAATCGGGATTATGAGTCTTCGGGTAAGGACTTTTTTTGCGCATAAGGACTTTTTCGGGAAGCCAGTCTTTCATCGCTTCGCGGAGGAGTCCTTTTTCCCTGCCCATGTAGTCTTTATACTCCCATTTTACATTGTACATATATTCGGCAATTCTGTAGTCGCAGAAAGGAACTCTCACTTCAAGACCGCTGTACATACTCATCCTGTCCTTGCGGTCGAGAAGCGTCTGCATGAACCATGTGAAATTAAGCTGAGTCATTTCACGCATTCTGTATTCAAGGGCGCTGTCTCCGGGAAGCTTCATTGCATAATCGGCGGTAGCTCTGTAAGCATCGTGGATATATTCTTCGGCATTGATTTTTCCGGCATAATAGCTGTTTAGAAAGCGTTTGCGGTAGGAGGTGCTCTGTGCCCACGGGAAACCGTCGGTCATGCGTATGTCCTTGTCACGGAACCACGGATAGCCGCCGAAAAGTTCATCGGCGCATTCTCCCGAAAGTGCGACAGTGCCGTATTTCTTTATTTCCCTGCAAAAAATGAGCAGTGACGCGTCAACATCCGCCATACCGGGAAGTCCTCTTGCTTCCACCGCTTCATAGAGTGCAGGCACAAGCTGTGATGTATCAACAATTGTCCAGTGATGATTCGTGCCAAGATATTCAGCCATACAGCGGATATATTCGGGGTCACTGTCAGGCTGGAAATGACTTTTCCTGAAATACTTATCATTGTCGAGGTAGTCCACGGAAAATGTATCAAGGATTTTGCCGTTTTTCTTCATCTCGCTCGCCGCAACCGATGAAATAAGGCTTGAATCAAGACCTCCCGACAAGAATGTGCAGACGGGAACATCCGATACGAGCTGCCGTCGGATAGAATCGATAAGAAGCTCCCGGACGTGCTCGGTGGTCTGTTCAAAGGTTTCGTCAAGCTCGCAGGCTTTAAGCCGCCAGTATTCGCGGAGCTTCAGTCCGTCCTGCGAATAGAATCCGCACCAGCCGGGCTTCACTTCCTCGATTCCCTTTATGACTCCGCATCCGGGAGTTCTGCCGGGAGCGGTAAGAATAAGCTCCGCCGCCGATATCTCGTCGATTTCATGGGGAATCATCGGGTGTTCGAGCAGAACGGGGATTTCTGAACCGAAAATAAGTCTGTCCTTTGCTCTGTAGAAAAACAGCGGCTTTACGCCGATTCTGTCACGGGCAAGAAAAAGTCTGCGGCTGTATTCGTCATACACAGCGAATGCGAAAATTCCGTTGAATTTGTCAACGCAGTCCGCGCCCCATTTTACATAGCTTTTCAGTACAACTTCGGTATCGGAGGAAGTGGCAAATTCAAAATCATCCTCCAGCTCGCGGCGGATTTCGGCTGTATTATAGAGCTCGCCGTTATAGACTATGGTATATGTTCTGTCTCCGTCGGTAAAAGTCATCGGCTGTCTGCCTCCGTTTATGTCGATGACTGCAAGACGGGTGTGAATCATTGCTGCTTCGCGGGTAAGAATGATACCGCGCTGGTCAGGTCCTCGTCTGAGCATGGCTCGCTGCATATTCTCGTAGATTTTCATATCCTCGCGCATATCTTCAATGAAGCTGACAGCCCCTGCTATTCCGCACATATAAGTACTCCTTTCGAAAATATGGTATATGGTGACATCTAAGACCGCTGACTCTCCTGCAGCAGAGCCGATTTCCGTTTTTCCGTAATATTACGCATAAATCGCACAAAACTCCGACAAAAATCAGATGCTGATATTCGGTGCGCAGTCGGATTACTGCTTCTGAAAAACGTTTCTTAGGGGTCGCCATATCTCATTATATGCGGAAATAAATCGTTTGATTCCATAACGGTTCAACAGTTCAAAAAAACGTCCGGAATGTGTGTTCCGGACGTTTTTGGACCGCAGTAAAAAACGTGTGCATTTGCTTGTGAAGACAGGGGATAAGGCAATACCGGACAGAATGCTTTGTACGGTGCAGTCTTAATCCTGCCTTATGTATGCGGCGGTGATTTCTGCGATATAAGCCTTGTGGAGCGGATCTGAGCCATAGAACTTCGCGTAAAGTCCGTCGTCGGTAAGGAACGCGTCCTCGCGGATTCCTCCCGAATAGAGCTTTTTGCACACAAGAACCAGCTGAGCTTCTTCAAATCCGACGCTTCCGTCGAATTCAGCCGGAGTAATGCCTGCCTCCTTAGCTTTATCGCAGTCTCTGCCGGAGTGAGCTCCGCAGAATTTCAGAGCTTCGCGGTATTCTTCGCCGAAGAATGACGCGGTGAAGAAGTCTCCGTTTTCAACAAATTCATAGGTGTAACGGTTCGGACGGATATAGCAGGTAAGAACGTTTTTGTTCCAGAGCACGCCAAGCTGTCCCCATGAAGCGGTCATGGTGTTGAAATTTTCCATATTTCCGCCTGTCAGGAGCATCCATTGCTTACCGATAAGGTTAAACGGATTGATGCTGAGCTCTGATAAATCAACTTTTTTGAATGACATAAAAATCCTCCTATTAATCATTTATTACCATCCGCTGAAATGATCCGCCGAACAGCGTTGACCCGTTTCTGCTTTACGCGCGGCGGAGGGCGGTTTTGTAGCGCAGACGGAGCTTATCGGTTATAAGTGCGATAAATTCCGAATTGGTCGGCTTTCCCTTGCTGATGTCCACGGTGTAGCCGAAAAACGAATTGAGCGTATCAACATTGCCTCTGTCCCATGCAATCTCGATAGCGTGACGGATAGCGCGCTCTACCCTTGAAGAGGTCGTATCATAGATGCCTGCAACGGTGGGGTAAAGGAGCTTCGTAACGCTTTCGAGGAGCGTTTTGTCCTCGATTGAATGGAGAATTGCAGTTCTCAGATAGTGATAGCCCTTGATATGAGCAGGAACTCCGAGCTGATGAATGATGTCGGTTACCACGATCTCCATATCATCGCTGAAGCTGTCAGCCTTATCGCCGAGAATAGAGTTAATGGCTCTGCACAGGTCTTCGGCGGCATAAGGCTTCAGCATAAATCTGGAAGCACCGTTTTCCATGACCTGATTTTCCACGAACTCATTGTCGTATGCGGAAGTAATGATAAAAGCAGGCACATTGACTCCCAGTTCGCGGGCGCGTTTCATAATAGAAACCGCGTCGCCGTTCTGAGCTGTAACGTCGAGCACTGCAATATCCGGCGGGTCGTTCCTGATAGAATCGAGGATTACTGTGACGTCTCTGCGTCTTGTATATGCATACATTCCTCTTTCTCTCAGCTTATTTGCTATGCTGACCCCGTTTTCCGCAGAATCATCGCCGATAAGTACTTTTATTTTTTTGTTCATTTTTTTAGACCTCCTTTGTTCTACGATTCAATTATATCACAGATAATCAGTCAAAGGCAACAGCGTATTTTGACGGATATTTTCACTTTCAGGCGAAAATATGTCTATTCGTGCCAGACCCCTGTGTATTGTCGAACATTCGGAGTTCTTCGGTCTATTATATTATATCATTCAGAAGCATATTACATTAAAGGCAGCACTGCGCAAAAACTCCTTGACAGGCGACAGCCTGCCTGCGGAATTTTTATATAATCCGGCAGTGAATCTGCCGGACAATCTTTAAAGGTGTTGCTTAAAGATGAATTTTAGCCATGATCCTGTCAAGGATCTTACGGACCTTAGTGTTCGGGGGGAACATTCTGTCAACGAGCTTTTCACCGAAATTCCGTTCACGCGCCTTGGTGAATACCGGAGCAAGCTCCGGTTCGGTGACAGCAGCACCCCATTCTGCGGAATCTATGGGAGAAAGCTGTTTATCGAGATTCATTCTGTCGCCGACAGCGCCGTGACAGGCAAGAAATTTCAGCGGGAGATCACATTCACCGAAGCCGAATTTTTCAAGCGTATCACCGAAAATTCCATCGAACAGAGTGATAAAATCATTTTTTCCGTCCGCAGCAGATGAATTTTTACCGAGAGCGGAAAGAACGTCAATATCCGTCTTGCTTTCGGCAATGTAATCCTTATGGCAGCTCAGCGCGCCGAGAATGAGAAAACCCATCATATAGCAGTCGCCGCAGAAATCGCTGTGGGGAACCTTGCTCTGAGGATAATCAAACGCATAAACAGCGTAAAGAGCAAGTATGCATCGAAGCGCAAGGTGTTTTTCCGATGCAAAATCGTAAAACAGCTGCTTTTGAATATATCCGCAGATACGTCCCGATTTAACCAGCCGGTCACGGCAGGAGGGGACGAGCATTGACTTCCAGCCCTGCTTTATGGGCGCCTCCGTATCGGCGTCAAATGTGCAGCCGAAGTGGAGAGTTTTCGACGGAACGAGTTTCATTTCCGAGCTTATTTTACTGAAAAGCTCGCCGTCGGGCAGCTTTGCCGCACCGCAGTCTCCGGTGATGTAAAGTGCGTCGTAGCCGGTATATCCGCAGTTCTCGAGAATTTTCTCAACCGTTCGCCGCGGCAGGCAGGTGTCGGCGGTGATGATGATTTTTCGTCCGAGTTTTTTTGCTGTGCTGTAAAGCTCGTATCCCGAGCTTCGGGGAAAGCAGAAAAATTCTTTCAGACTGCATTCCCGCTTCATAAGCTTCTCTATGCCGGACGGACTGAGCTTTGCGGTTTTTTCAATGCGTGAATAAATATCCTCGATAGTGGGGCATTTCTTTTTTCGGTCGGCTCTTTTGCGGACATATTCCTCGGCTTCGCAGCGAATCTCGTAAAAGGACTGCTTTCCGACATAGAAATTCCCGAACTCGCGTTCCATGAAAAAAGCCGTATCAAGTTTGTCAAACAGCGGGCGGACAACAAGCATTTCAAACATTTCAAAGCTGACGGTATTTATGCCGTCAGCTTCGATTTTTGATTTCATTGATTCGAGAAGATGCGTCTGCTCGGTGTTGAGCGGTCGTTTAAGATCTCTGATATTTTTCATGGCTTAGTTTGCAGCAAGTTTTTTTGCCGCTCTTTTTCTTATGAATTTTTTGATGAGAAGGAAGATTATTCCGATAACAAGCTCAGCCGCTCCTGTAGCCGCACCGAAGAGCGTAACAGGATATGCGAATTTCAGCGTGATATAGGCGAGAGTTTCTTCCGGAGTTACGAACAGCGACATGAAAAGTCCGATAAGCGACGGAATAAGTATAAGGCAGCCGCCGATTACTGTAATCGTTCCGAAGAATCCGAAAATCGCTGAAGCGTGCTTGCCGAGAATAATCGCAATCCAGATACAGATAACAACTGCAAGTGCGAAAAGAATACCTATTGTTATAAACGAGAAAGCGAAGTGAACCGTTCCGAGGTTGAAATCAATTTCATCGCTCCAGTAATCAAGCGAGAGTTTATCGTCAATGTTGAGGTCGCTGAGAGAGTTTTCAAAATCGGAATAGTCCTTCTTCGTCAGTTTATAGTCGAAAACATCCTCGAATACATCGTCGCTGTCATGGATAAAGTCCATAATATCGTCGGTTTCGATGGCGGGATCCTTGGTTACGGAGCCGTCGATGAGGTAGCCTGCATAATTTGAGATATGACCGGAAGCAAAATCGATGATTTCCGATTCTTCAATAAATTCGTCAATATCGTCCTGTTCTGCGCCGACATTTTCAATGAACGACGGCTGAACATTCTCAAATATGTAGTCAGAAACGGTTTTGTCACTGTCAATGCGTGTTTCGAGAAGATCGCCCGTATCAATCGATTTAACGGATTTAGCTGCGGCGTCTCTGCAAAGACCGAGCCGTGCAGGGAGAAGCACATTGAACAGAGTAAGTACTATTACCGCGAGTATCGATATAAGCACTGATGCGAATATGCGTCCGCCCGATGGTTTTGACGGACGGATTACTTCAACAGGCTGAGGCTCGTCGGGAATATATTCGTCGGTAAATTCAGGATTCGGAGCAGAGGAATATCCGGACTGACCGTTTAATTCGAATGACGGTATTTCTTCGGCAGTTTTTTCAGGAGCAGAAGACTCAGGGGCATTATCACCGGGCGCTGAATCAGCTGTATCTTCAGCAGGATTATCCACTGATTCCGGAGTAATCGCTTCTGGTTCGGCTGTTACGGCATCGCTGACCGCCGGCTCGGCTGTTTTGGAATTATCTGATTCTGATTTGGTTGTTTCAGCGGTATCTGATATGGCTTCCGAGAGGGACTTACCGCATTTAACACAGAATCTCGAGCTTTCATCGGATTCATATCCGCAGAATTGACATTTCATGAAAAATTCCTCCAATATAATAGTGTAACTATATTATATCGCATAAATTCGTGTATGTCAAGATAATTGCAGAGCTGCGGCGGTACTGAAAGAACGGTTTTAAACACAGCCGGCACAGTACAACACACACAATAACCGCCTTATATACAAAAAATTTTTGTATTTTCTCTGTATACTGCTTGACTTTTTTGCAAGATTGTAATATAATAAATATAATTGTCAGTGTGACACTAAAATCATTAGGAGGCTTGAACGTGAAAAAGGCTAAAAAATCCACATTCTTCATTGTCCTTGTCCTGATATTGCTGTTTTCCGTATCGTCGGTCCTTGGTCTCGACTACCAGTTCGGCGATAACTGCAAGCCGCTTATCAACGGCGTTGACGATATCCGTCTCGGCATTGATATTCAGGGCGGCGTCGATGTAACTTTCGGTCCTGCGAATGACGTGGACGCAACAAAGGAACAGCTCGATGCAGCTACGGCAACTATCAAAACAAGACTTGTTAACAAGGGCATTAACGACAGTGAGGTCTACAGCGACGAGGACAGCGACAGAATTATCGTGCGATTCCCGTGGCAGGCAGGTGAAACTGATTTCGACCCCGAGACCGCTGTTAAAGAGCTTGGCGAGACTGCCGAGCTTACATTCAGAAAAGGCACAGCTTCCGAAACCGATGAGAATGAAGAAACCGTTCCTACAGGTGAAATCGTAATCAGCGGTGCGGACGTGCAGTCGGCTCAGGCTGTAAATATGCCAAACGACGAGGGTCAATACGAATATATGGTAAAGCTGATTCTTAACGATAGCGGAAAATCTGCATTCGCAGCGGCTACTACAGAGCTTAAAGGTTCTTCAACGCCTATTTCAATCTGGATGGATAATATCATGATATCTGCTCCGACCGTAAATAACGCTATTACAGACGGAGAGGCTTATATCTCAGGAAGCTTTGAGACCATGAGCGATGCTCAGGATCTTGCGGACAAGATCAATTCAGGTGCGCTTCCCCTCAAGATAGAAACCAAGAGCTTCAAGACCATTTCACCTACAATGGGTGAAGGCTCGCTCAATGCAATTCTTCTTGCAGGTGCTATTGCACTTGCTGCAATTGCAATTTACATGATCGTCCTCTACAAACTTCCTGGTATGGTTGCCGTTATTGCTATTATCGGTCAGATCGCAGGAAGTATCGCAGCCGTTTCCGGCTGGTTCGGCTTCATGGACAGCTCGACTCTCACAATTCCCGGTATCGCCGGAATTATCCTTGCGGTCGGTATGGGAGTTGATGCAAATATCATAACAGGCGAGCGTCTGAAAGAGGAGCTTCGCAGCGGAAAGTCCCTTGAATCGGGTATCAACGTTGCATATAAGAAAGCGTTCTCTGCTATCCTCGACGGCAACATCACAAACGTTATCGTTGCTATTGTACTTATGGGAGCTTTCGGCGTTCCGACAAGCTTCTTCTCAAAGATACTCAACAGCACTATATTTGCGGCATTCGGCGCAACTGCCGAGGGCGTTGTATATTCGTTCGGATATACTCTCCTCGCCGGCGTTATCTTCAACTTCGTCATGGGTGTGTTCGCCGCAAGACTTATGGTAACTTCACTTTCTAAGTTCAAGTGCTTCAAAAACAGAAAGCTTTTCGGAGGTGACGTGAAATGAGTAAGAACAATAATTCTGCAAATACAGCTCCGGCAAAGAAGATATATAACTTCTGCTCAAAGAAGATGATGATATTTATTATTACTGCTGCAATTGTCGCTGTTACGCTTATCGGCTGTCTCGTGCGCGGAATCAGCGTGGCTATTGAGTTCAGAGGCGGTACGATGATAACCTACCAGTACACAGGCGACATCGATACCAACGCGGTTAAGGCTGCGGCAGGCGAAATCATCACCGACAGCATCACGATAAGAACGGGCGAAAGTCTTGATTCCGATGCTAAGGAGCTTACAATTTCATTTACCTCAGAGAATGGACTTACCGTTGAGAGACAGACTGACCTTACCGATAAGCTTCAGGAAAAATTCCCCGATAACGACCTTACACTTTATGACTCCAACGACGTAAGTCCGACAACAGGTACTGAATTTTTCCTGAAATGTATTGTAGCCGTAATTTTTGCAGCTGTGCTGATTATTCTTTATATCGCAATCAGATTCAGAAAAATCGGCGGCTGGACCGCAGGTCTCTGCTCGGTTCTCGCGCTGCTCAACGACCTTCTGGTTGCGTTTGCCGCGACAATAATCTTCGGATTTGAGTTCAGTTCCAATACAGTTGCCGTAATCCTTACGATTCTCGGCTATTCAATCAATAACACTATCGTTATCTACGACAGAATCCGTGAGAACAAAAAGCTCACTCCAAAGGCTTCGATCTCACAGCTTGTAAATGCAGGCTGTTCGCAGTCGCTTACACGTTCAATCAGAACTTCGGTTACAACGATCGGCGCAATGCTTTCAATTACGATTGTAGTTCTCATTTCGGGTTACGATTCACTGCTCAGCTTCTCTGTACCGCTTATGTTCGGTCTTGTATCAGGTACTTATTCATCGCTCTTTGTTGCTCCCGTTACATGGGCTGCATGGGAGGAAAAGCGTACTTCAAAGAAATCCGGCAAAAAGGAAAAGTCTGAATAAAGCAGCAAAGTATAGTTCAGACGCCTTATATCTGACGGCGGTTCTGAACGAAAATAACAATACTGTATTTTCAAAACAATTATCGGACGGTTTTATGCCGTCCGATTTTTTTGCATAACATAAAAAGACCCGGGCGAATTGTGTTCACCCGGGTCTGTTCAATATTTCGTGTTATCGCTTCGTATTAGCACAAAAGGGGAGCAGCCAATAAAAATCAGGCGGAAATATGTTCCCTGATATATGTAATCACCTGTTCGCGCGGAATTCCGAGAACGTAAGCAAACTCGTCGTAAAGCAGGTTTTCGGCATTTCTGAGAGTATGCTCCTCTGCGGAAAGCAGCTTTTTGCGCTGTTCCTTTCTATCCTGACGGCGGAGATACAGCGTCTTGATCAGCCGCACCAGCTCGTGTCTGTCACCGTCACGGAGAATGCGCTGATATTCGTCTCTGCGGCGGTTGGAATCATCTATGTAAATCTCATTGTCGTCCGGCATAACGCTTATAAGCTCGTTGATTTCCTCACGTGTAAGCACAGGACGCATTTGTGAAGTAAGGTTTTCGTTCTGCGTTGGCACATAAAAAGTGTTTTTGCTGTCGCCGACAGGACGGAGAATATAATACTCCATCGGTTCACCGCTGAAATCGCGGACAGCAATTTCCAAAATTATACATATACCGTACGGTGAGTACATTACCTCGTCATTTACATTGTACATTTTCATGCTTCCATAATTATTTCTGATATAATTATAGCATATTACGGCAAGAAATGTCATAGGCAGATTGCACAAAAATCACGCTGTATGTGGTTACAATAAGGCGCAGAGCACAAGGCAGCTGTATGAATCCCGAAAGTATATTAGGTAAAATCCGTCATATAATAGCATCAGAGGTGATATATATGACCGAAAAATACGCTGCCGAGCCGATAAACTCCAGCCTTAAAGACAACATAAAACGAATCAAGACCATTTCGGGCGGTTCATCGGACTTGCTGATAAATGAATTCGAGACAGGCGGAATCAGATGCGCCCTGCTTTGCTGTGAAGGAATGCTCTCGACCTCGACGATAACCGAGCTTATCCTTATTCCGGTGACAGGAATCGAGCCGAAAAAGGACGCCGCCGAACTTTTCAGACATATCGATACAAATTTGCTTCTGTCTGTTGACCGCACCGAAGCGGTAAACTACGGAACGCTTTTCCGACTGCTGAACTCGGGATTTGCTCTGCTTATCGCCGAAGGAATCAGCAAAGCCCTGGCATTCGGTGTACAGGGCTATGCCACGCGAGGCATCGATGAGCCGTCGGGCGAGGCGAATATTATGGGAGCTCACGAGGGGTTTGTTGAGGTAGTCCGGACCAACATGAGTCTCATACGCCGCCGGCTTAAAAGTCCGATGCTCGTAATGGAGCTGTTCATCAAGGGAACAAAAAGTCATACCGATATGTGTCTGTGCTATATGCAGGACCGTGTTCCTGAAAGGCTGATTCGTGACATCAAGAAGTCTCTTAATGATATTGAGCTTGAGGCGATACTCACTACAGGCTATATCCGCCCTTTTACGGAGCGGCGCAGCTTCGAGCTTTTCAGCTCAACCGGAACGACCGAACGTCCGGATGTGCTTTGCTCGAAGCTTATTGAGGGACGCGTTGCGATCCTGATTGACGGTGTGCCATATGCCGTAGTAATTCCGCGGCTGTTCTGCGAGAGCTTCCAGACACTCGATGACTATGCGTTCAAACCTTACTATTCGACATTTATACGCTGGATCAAGTATGCGGCATTTGTAATTTCCGTGATGCTTCCGGCTGTTTACGCTGCGATCGTCATGTATCATCCGGAACTTCTCAACAGCACTCTGCTTATGATTCTTGTGGAGTCGGAAAAGAACGCACCGCTGTCGATTTTTTCTGAAACGCTGGGTGTTCTGCTGATGTACGAGGTTATCCGCGAGGCGGGAATACGACTGCCGAAGCCTGTGGGTGGCGCTGTGAGCATAGTCTCGGGACTTATTATAGGCGATGCGGCGGTAAGCTCGGGACTTATCAGCACTCCGCTCCTTACTGTTACCGCTCTTGCAATAATAAGCGGCTTTGTTGTTCCGGAGCTTAATGCGCCAATGACGGTATTACGATTTGTATATCTGATTGCAGGCAGTCTGTTCGGACTTTTCGGGACAGCTCTTGTTTCCTGTGCAGTGATTGTGAATATCTGCTCTACTGAAAACTACGGATTTCCCTATACTGCTCCTCTTTCTCCGTTCCGGACAAAGGGTCTGAGAGATACGGCAGTTCGTACGGGCATAAGAACTATGCAGAACGGAGGATTCACCGTTGAAGAATACCATGAGTAACATCTCGGCAAGTCAGTTCGCTGCACTGCTGCTGATACCCGATACCTTTGCGGTACTTAGTCTCAGGAAAGGCGTCAGCATGGTTACAGCCGCAGCATTTCTTATAGCAACGATGATTCAGCTTGTTCTTGCAATTCCGGTGACAAAGCTGAGCAAAGGTAAAATAACTGTCGGAGGGAGTGCAAAGGTTGTACAAATTATATACTTTGCGTATATAATATTGTGGGGCGGAATTTTGTTTGGTATGCTTCGCAGTGTATCGGACATTCTCTCCGTGCCGACTAATTATTTGCCGTTTATACCTGAAAAGCTGCTGATATCGGGACTGATCGCTATAGTGTGCATATATGCGTCGTCAGGGGGATTCCGGATTCTTTCGCGGGCGGCAATAATAGCGGCGGCTCTCGGGGCTGTCAGCATAACGGTAATTATTATCGGGGCGCTGCCTGTAATGAGCGCTGAAAATCTGGGAAAATCCTTATCCGAGGGCATTTTCAGCGAGATTATCCGCGGTATATCTCTTAGCGGCGGAATGGGGACATTCGTGGTTCTGCTCAGCCATTACGAGGGTAATCCTCTGAAATCCGCATACGGCTATCTCGGGGCGAGAGCAGTAGTGTGGACGGCAATTATTCTGACAACAGCGGCTTCGGCAGGAGGAATAATGAGGTTTACGGACTTTCCGGTTGCTGCGGCTGCGGAGATTTCACAGCCCTTTGCGTCTCAGAGAATCGACTCTCTTTTTCTGATGATGATGGCGGTGCTTGCAGTGTTTTCCGTGTCAGTCCAGACTGCAGCTGCTGCGGAGCTGATACATGGAATCATACCGTCATTCGATAAATTCCGAGGAATCGTCTGCGTGACGCTGATGATACTTGTTTCTGCATTAGTCGTGCCGGATATGTATAATATCGCAATTGCGGCGGCAGTTGTATTCGTGCTGTTCATAGTGCCGCTTATAATGAATTTAACCGGAAGGAGGCGGAGCAGATGAACAGGCTGATTATACCTGCTGTACTGTCATTTGCTTTACTGAGCGGCTGTTCGCCGGTCAATGTTCAGGAGAGACAGTATCTCCGCGCGGTCAAAATAGACGGAAGCAAATATGAATTTACATTTTTCGGCGAGAGCGGCGATATTTGCGAGGCGGAGGGAGAAACTCCCGATGAAGCACTGAGAAGCGCTGAAATACAGCTTGGAAAAGAGATTTTCACCGGTCATGCGGAGCTTGCTGTGCTTGGCAGCTGCAATAAAACAGATACGCTGTGTATGCTGCTGAACGAATGGAAATTTCCTCCGTCCTGTCTTGTGATATATGATGAGAATGCGGATTTGTCGCAGGCGGGACAGCTTATTGATGCTCTCCGCCTGCAAATTGATAAATACGCTCTGCCCGACTGTGACATCGTTACCGAGCTTGGCAGATGCTGAAATTATAAAAACGCTTCCGTGGCTAAACGGAAGCGTTTTTGCTGTGTGAACCTGTCCCTGGAGACAGATTCCGGATTATTTAATCAGGTTTCGGGAAGCGATGTGATGAGTTTAGCAAGGTATTTCTGGATTGTTACAGCGTCGCTGGCATTTACGCCGTCGCCTCTGTTATAAACATCGCAGTTGTTAAGTGCTTCGTCACTGAGCTGAGTGCTTTTTCCCGAAGCATAGCACATAACCATTACTACATCGTTGATAGTAGGCTCACCGTCAAGGTCGGCGTCGCCCCAGATTGCCGGAATCGGAGTCGTGGGAACAGTGTCTGGTTGCTGAGTGGGTTTCTGAGTAGTTGGCTGCTGAACTGATGTTCCGTCAGTGTAAACCTTGACTGATTCAACCTTGAACTGCTGGCAGTCGATCCACCATACTCCGAATTTAAGCTCGCCATTGTACTGATACTGGATAATATCGGCTGTATCGGAATCGACATTCCAGGTAATCGTTCCCTTGTTGCCGGAGATTGTCTGCTCCATATCGCTGCTCTGAGCCCAGTAATCGGGAGCAACCTTAGTGGACGTACCAAAAGCGCCCTGCCATTTGCCGATGTTGTTATTGCTTGAAATAGTAACCTCGACCTTCTGAACCTTTTCGTTGACCGGAATACCAAGGTCTGCCCATTTCCAGCCGATCATTTTTTCTGTCATGCTGCCATAGTTATAGCTTTCGCCGACTGTCATTTCGTATTCACCGGCATTGCCCGAAGGGGGATTTGTTGTCGGCTGCTGAGGAGATGTTGTTGGCTGCTGCGGAGATGTCGGAGGCTCTGTAGTTGGCTGCTGAGGCTGATTACCTTCTGCGGATGAGTTATAAACATCGGATACGCCTACGATAGATGTATCGGGAGTACCTGTCTTATAAACAGAATAGAGAGCTGCCGCTGCGCCGACAAGACCGGCATTATAGTCAATAGCAACCTCGTTGCATTTATAATCATTCATTACGTCGGAATATGTACCGCTTGCATCAGAAGGACCGCCTACAAGAGCGCCGATAAGAACATGACCCTTGGTAGGATGATAGGTCGTAGTATACTCATTCATGCCGTCTGAACCCTCATAGCCCTGATATCCGGAAGCTGCTCTGTGGTGAGCATTCTTTGCGGAATTGCTTGCAAAGCCTGTTACGAAGCAGGTGTTTTTCGGGTTATCGCCAAGAATATAGTTCATCTGACCCTTGCACCAGCTTGAATAATCAGCATTGGAATTCTTGGAAGCAACGAGAGCTGTGAACTGAAGCGAACAGTTATAACGTGCGCTTCCCCACTGGTCAAGGAAGTAATAGCCGCTTGAGTTTGTCTGTGAACCGATCCAGCCGTTTACCTTGCTCCAATCGCCTGTGATATAAGCGTAAACGCAGGCAGCACCGAGATCAACGTTTTCCCAGCCGTGAACCCAGCCAAGATACTGATTCTGCTTGCTCGCACAATCATTTTTGTAGGATTCATTCTTGGTTGCAAGATAGAGCCAGCCTGCTGCCCATGCCTGTTCATCGCGGCATGAGGAGTTGTTGTAGAAGTTGGTAGGACCGTCGGTCGCAATTAAGTTGTGCTGAGTTGAGAATTTGTAGAGAGCCTCGGCATATTTGAGGTCTTCTGCATTGCCGAAGTTAATATAGTTTACGGCAAGAGCGGCAGCATATTCAGCTGCAATATCGCTTGCGCTGTTTGAAGTCCAGTACTGACGGCGGCTGTTGCTCTGAAGCTCGGGAGCGCCCCAGTAGGAGTGATCTTCGTTGCCATCGCCTTTCTGATAGAGGAAACTCTGAACGTTTCCGCTGCCGTCAAGCTTTGTGGATTTTTTGAAGAAATCGCAGAAATAATTGGTAATTACTTTGAGGTGACCGCCCTGACCGGTTGAATTGAATGCGTCTTTGAATTCGTAATAGCTCCAGCCGAGAGTCGAAGCTGTGTAGCCCTGAGGAAGACCGAACATAGCGTGGTCGCCTGCATCATGGAATCCGCCTACAGCATCGTCGCCGGTATGACAGTTGCCGCGCCAGGTAATCTTAGAGGTATCGTTTACCTGAGAACCGCACATATTTGTGTCATAGAAATACAGCGAATACTGGAGGAGTTTAGCGTAGTTGTCACTTCCTGCGGCGTCAGCCGTGATAGTCGGTGCAACTGAGCTTGAAACAGGAGCTGCAATAGCGGTAATCGCCATCATACCGCTGAGAACAGCTGATTTTATTTTGTTGATTTTTTTCTTAACCATATTATCACACTTCTTTCAAAGTAGTTGCCTATAATATGCTCATAGGAACATTATACACAATTTATTAAAAAGTTTATTACAAAACAGTTACACATTGATTAATATTTGGAAACGATGCAAAATTTCAGCGAAATAACTTAAACACATTGCCTGATTTTAGGGATATTCACAATAAGTTTTACGGAACATATTAATGTATTATATATAGATTAAATATATTAAGGTTAGAGCTGTTTCTGATGTATCAGGAGTGTTTTCCGAAAAAATTATAGTGACAAAAGGATGAAATAGTGGTATAATATATTTGGTACAACACAGCATTCTTTAAGAAAGAGCTGCTTGGTGATTATACCATAAAAAGCGACAGTGACAATACTTTACGGAGAGTGAATAAATGAACAAGTATAAAAAGCTTGCGATGAATACCATAATATTTGCAATAGGCAGCTTCGGATCGAAGATCCTTGTTCTGCTTCTTACCTATCTTTATACAACAAACATCAGTCCGTCGGACAGCAGTACAAAAGAATTGCTTGAAATAACTGCAAACTTTTTTATACCGATATTCACTTTTTCTATGAACGAGGCGATTATCCGTTATGGTCTCGATAAAAAGTACAGTAAGCACGAAGTTTTTACATCTGCCTGCTGCGTAACTCTCGGCGGACTTGCGTTAATGTTTCTGCTGTCGCCGCTGCTGGGGCTTGTTCACTTCCTGAACTATCTCGACGGCTATACAATTCTGCTTCTGGTTTACATCTGCACTTCCGCATTCCGACAGCTCTGCTCTCAGTTCGTCAGGGCGAGGGGTATGGTCAAGCTCTTCTCGCTTGACGGAATACTGGCAACCCTTACGCTTTTTATTTTCAATGTGATTTTCATATCAAAGCTCGGACTCGGTGTAAGCGGATTCATGCTTTCGGTTATCCTCTCTGACTTCTGCTCGGCGATTTTCCTGTTCACCGTTGCGAAACTGCATAAATTTCTTAATATCCGATATTTCAGCAAACATCTTGCGAAAAGTATGCTCCGCTTCTCTGTACCGCTCATTCCGACAGCGGTTATGTGGATAATAACAGGCTTTTCCGATCGGCTTTTTATCCGCTATATGACCAGCGACAAGGCAGTACTCGGCGAAGCGGCGGCAGGTATTTACGGCTATGCCACGAAGATCCCTAATCTTATTTCAATGGTATCGACGATTTTCTATCAGGCATGGAATATGTCGGCGATAACCGAAAACGGTTCCGCTGACCGAAGCCGGTTCTATGAAAAGGTATATTCCTGCTACCAGTCGATTCTGTTCATAGCCGCAGCTTTTCTTGTTGCCGCAGTTCAGATTATAACGCCGTTTTTCGTAAACACATCGCGCTTCAAGGAATATTCGACGGTATACCTTTACACTCCGATCCTCGTCGTGGCGGTTCTTTTTATGTGCTTTAACCAGTTCCTGAGCAGCATCTATACAGCCACCAAGCATACGAAAAATTCATTCTGGACGAGTCTTGCCGCTTGTTCGACAAATATAATACTGAATATTATTCTAATCAAAAACTACGGAATACAAGGCGCGTCAGTTGCAACGCTTGTGAGCTACGCGGTCTGCTACGCTTTAAGAATTTTTGACGCACGCCGATATGTGCCGTTCAGGGTCAACCACAGGCTCTTTTTCCTGAATACCGCCGTTTTGCTTGCGCTGTGCATTGTTGTTATCAAGCAGCCGATGTTTTATCCGGCATATCTTGTTTGCGGATTTGTATTCATGGCAGCCTGCAACAGTGAAGCGATTCTTATTATGATAAAAAAGCTGCTGAAAAGGTGACATCGTAGGAACGATTTTAAGGCAATACTGCGCAATGATAACCGTGATAAACACAGATTAAAGAGGTGAAACGAAGTGAATGTCAAAGAAACGGTGCTTAAAACTCTTGCTGAAAGCGGCGGACAATTTTTTTCGGGAGCGGCTCTCGCAAAGGCAGTTGGAGTCAGCCGCAATGCGGTATGGAAAGCGGTAAAGGCTCTTGAAGCTGATGGGTATGCCATAGAATCCGTAACAGGCAAGGGCTATAGGCTTTCGGAAAGCAATAACCGTCTTGATGAAATCATCATCGGGCGAGGACTGGAAACGCATTATATCGGGAGAAAAATTGTTCTTCTTGAAAGTGTGGATTCCACTAACAACTATGCCAAGGAGCTTGCTTCTCACGGTGCGGAGAGCGGCACAGCCGTCATTGCGGAGACTCAGAGTTCAGGCAAGGGACGGCTTGGACGTACTTTTGTTTCGCCGAAAGGCAGCGGGCTCTACGTAACGGTCATTATCCGCCCGAAGCTTGATATCGCCGATGCTCAGCTGATTACGTCCTGTGCGGCTGTTGCGGCTGCCGAAGCGGTGGAAAGCATCAGCGGAAATGAAGTCGGCATCAAGTGGGTGAACGACCTGTATATGAACGGCAGGAAGATATGCGGAATCCTGACTGAAGCTTCTCTGAGCCTTGAAACCACGTCCCTTGACTATGCAGTTATCGGAATCGGAATCAATGTCCGCTCTGTAAAGGAAGCTTTTGAACCGGAACTGCTTGAACGTGCGTCCTCTATTGAGGACGAAACAGGGTTCCGCGCAGACAGAAACGCTCTGTGTTCGGAGCTTCTGAATCGCCTGGAGGTACATCTTGACAGAATAACCGAGCGTGAGTTCATACCTGAATACCGCCGCCGCGAGATACTGACGGGCAATATGATTACCGCAAAAATAAAAGGGAAACCGACTGTCGGAAAAGCTGTTGGTATCGACGAAAATGCCAATCTGCTCATGGAGCTTGAAAACGGGAATATATGCAGTGTAAACTGCGGCGAGGCAAATCTCTGCCGGATCGTAAGACAGGGGGATTGAAAAGTGGCTGACAAAGCTGAGCTGTTAAAGAATAAGGCATCACTTCGGCTGTGCGAAAGAATTTATTCGACAATCGGAAAAATTTATATTGCTATATGCGGAGTTCTCATAGCATTGTGCATCATTATGATGATATATACCGTTAACGGTGACGAGCTGTATATAGTTGCGGAAATACTGTTCAAATCGGTTATCCTGGTTTTCGGTTACATGGGCTGTTACACAAAAAAGACGATTTATGCGTGGATTGCGCCGATCATCGCGGTGCTGAATGCGCTTGTCACTTTTGGGGTGAATTATTATTTGGCAGTGATTTTTATTGCCTGTGCCGCTCTGACCGCATATACGAACGAGAAGTATCATAAACTGGAACAATGTGAAGGCTTTCCGCAGTTCAGCGAGATATATGAAGAACAAAAGAAAATCTCTTCCAGAGAAGTGAGTGAATATCAGGAGCGATATGACGAAATGATAAAAACTCAGTCAGACCGTATGGACGAGGTCTGAGAACCTGTCTTCACAAGTAAACGCAAGTGATTGAGCTTGTTTTTTCTATAAAATAAGAGTATAATAAAACTGGATTATAATGCGTCTATGGTCAGACGTGTAAAGAAAAGGGGCGTATAATATGTCAACACCACACAACAGCGCCGAAAAAGGCGATATAGCAAGAACCGTGCTCATGCCCGGCGACCCTCTCAGGGCAAAATTCATTGCTGAAAATTATCTGGAAAACGTGAAATGCTACAATGAGGTCAGGGGAATGCTCGGCTTCACGGGAACGTATAAGGGAGTGCGCATCTCGGTTCAGGGCAGCGGAATGGGCATACCCTCAATCGGGATATATTCGTGGGAATTATATAATGAATACGATGTTGAGAATATAATCCGCGTCGGAACAGCCGGAGCAATTGCAGACAGCGTAAATCTCCGTGATGTAATTCTTGGTATGAGTGCGAGTACAAATTCCGCATACGCATCGCAGTACAAGCTTCCGGGAACATACGCGCCGACTGCTTCGTGGGCGCTTCTTTCCGCGGCGGCTGATGCGGCGGCGAAGAAAGGCTGCACCTGTCATATTGGAAACATTCTTTCCAGTGACACGTTTTACGACGATTCATCGAGTCTTGCCATGTGGCAGAAAATGGGTGTGCTCGGTGTCGAAATGGAGTCAGCTGCACTATACATGAATGCTGCGAGAGCGGGCAAAAATGCTCTTTGCATTCTGACAGTTTCAGACTGTCCGCTGAGGGGACTTTCCACCACAGCTGAGGAGCGCCGCTCCACATTCCGCGATATGATGGAAATTGCTCTCGATACCGCTGTTTCTGCGGAGGGAGAATAATGAAGCGCAGAATTTCCGCGGCAGGACTGTTTATCCGCAGTTTTCCGACGGTGATTCTCTTTGAGCTGATTTTCAAGCTGATTCTTGTTGCGCTTGGTGCGCCTTTGTTTTCGCTTTTGCTCGGAGCAGCAATGAGGAGCGCAAAAATCAGCTATTTAACATCAGATAACGTAGCTCGTCTGCTGAAAAATCCGCTTACATGGATAATGTTCCTGTTGATGCTTTTGCTTCTGGCAGTGTTTTCGATTACGGAGCTTTCGGGACTTGCAGGCTGCTATGCAGCAAAAAGCAGCCGCCGTAAAATGAATGTATCGGGTATGTTCATAACAGGCTTCAGAGCCTTTGCCAAGGCAATCAGGGGTACAGGAATATTCAGACTTATCGGCTTTGCTTTTGTTGTTCCGATGGCTCAGTTTTCCCTTGCTTCGGGCATATTCTTTGCGCCGTTCATGCCGCTGATACGTCAGGCAGCAGACAGTTCGGGGCATAAGCTTCTGTTTGCCGCTCTGCTGATATTAATTGAGGGCGCGCTGATTTTCTTTCTTGCTCTTAGGAGCTATAGTCTTCACTTTCTCGTTCTGACCGAATACAGCTACAGTGAAAGCCTGAAAAAAAGCTGCGAAATGCTTCGGGGAAAGAGACTGAAAATGGCAGTAGGACTGCTTTTGTGGAGTCTTATGCTTACAGCACTCGCGGCGGCGGTCACCTTTGCAGCAGGCTTTTTCGTTATGCTTTTCATCAAAGGCTTTTCACGTCCTGAAGCTGCATTGA
This sequence comes from Oscillospiraceae bacterium, assembly GCA_029007035.1. Classification (GTDB taxonomy): domain Bacteria; phylum Bacillota; class Clostridia; order Oscillospirales; family Ruminococcaceae; genus Ruminococcus. The sequence goes on along the minus strand of JAQXHC010000035.1, from coordinate 28,827 downwards.
ACTCGGCTTTGAGAGTTCTTAGCTACGCATGGGAGATCTTCACCATTATTTCGGTAATGATCTCGTCGCCGATGATTATGTGCTTCATTACGGCGAAGTTTCTCCGTGATACAGAGAACAGCGAAAAAATAACCGTTCCCGATTCCGTTGAAAACAGAATTCATCCGGCAGTCAGATTCACGGCTGCGGCAGTTCTGACTGCTCTGGCGGTTTTTCTGAATTTCTCATATTTACAGCAGCTATACAAAGGCAACGTGGACTTCGGACTGCTCACCAAGCCGCAGATCACCGCCCACAGGGGCTTCTCGGCGAAAGCTCCCGAAAACAGCGAATATGCTTTTCTTGCGGCGATTGATGCCGGGGCGGATTATATAGAGCTTGATGTTCAGCAAAGCTCTGATGGCGAGATCGTCGTGTTTCACGATTCAAAGCTTGACCGCACTACCAACGGAACGGGAAACGTCAGCGACTATACCTATACCGAGCTTTCAAGTTTTTCATGCGGAGAGTGGTTCGGTGAAGGAGAGTATTCCGACGCAAAAATAATGCTGCTTTCCGATGTTCTCGCTCTTTGCGGAGACGATATAATGCTCAATATTGAGATAAAGAAAACAGGCAATGCAAAGGACACCGCGGCAAAGGTCGTCGCGCTGCTTGAGGAATACGAAATGACCGATTCCTGTTATATTACGTCGTTTTCATATCAGGCGCTTAAAACTGTCAAGGAAACCGATCCGTCAGTTAAAACCGGACTTATACTGACCATTGCGTCGGCAGCTGTCTATTCGAATATGCAGTATATCGACGCCATAAGTGTTAATTACATTTTTGCCGACCAGAATATGATCTCCACTGCACACAGAAACGGCAAAAAGGTGTTCGTATGGACTGTGAACAACAGCAGTGATATAACCCGTATGACGACTCTCGGCGCGGATAATATAATTACAGACCACCCCGATACGGCTTTGAAAACGGTGTATTCATACGGCGTGGGTGATTTCGTAATGTCACTGCTTGAGAGCATCTTCGGATCATATTAAAATACGGTTCACAGGGAATATACTGAGACAAAACCGTGAAAAAAACGACCGCCGGATACCGGATATTTAGATGAACCGACAAAAATAACTGTATAATATTTACATCAACACGCTGATGTGGTATTATATTAGAGTGATAAAAGCAATAGCGTGCATATCTGTACGCAAAACATAAGGAAAGAGGAATTATAAATGAAAAAATCATTTTTCAGCAGATTTATTACAGCTGTTGTAGCGGCTTCAATGCTCACATTCGCTGCAGGCTGCGGAAGTGAAAAGGACTCCGGCAGCAAGGCAAACAGCGAAAACAGCAGTTCGGCTCCGGCAGATGACCAGTCGCTCCAGAAGGTTCTCGACAGCGGCAAGTTTGTTCTCGGACTCGACGCAACTTTCAAGCCTATGGGTTACACCGATGATAACGACGAAATTGTCGGCTTCGATATTGATGTAGCTCAGGAGGTCTGCAACAGAATGGGCGTTGAGCTTGTCAAGGAGGGCATTAACTGGGATACTAAGGAAGAAGATCTCAATGCAGGCAGAATCGACTGTATCTGGAACGGTATGTCCGTTGACCCCGGCAGAGCAGAGGCTATGAATCTTTCGGATCCGTATATGTCAAACTCTATGGTATTCGTAGTTCCGGCTGACAGCGACATTACCTCGATGGATCAGCTTAAAGGCAAGTCGATCGGCGTTCAGAACGGTTCCACAGCACAGACAATCCTTAATGAATCAGAAATCGGCTCGGAAATCACCGAGCAGGCAATGGCTACGAATATCGAGGCTCTTCAGCAGATGGAGCTTGACATCGTTGACGCGGTTTTCCTTGATTCGGTTGTAGCGAATTATGAGATCACATCCTCAGGCAAGGATTACAAGGTTCTTCCCGACGGACTTGAGAAGGAAGAGTATGCAATCGGTTTCCGCAAGAACGATCAGGCTCTCCGCGACGAAGTTCAGAAGTATCTCCATGAGATGAAAGAGGACGGTACGCTCGGCGAGATTTCCACAAAGTGGTTCGGCAGCGATATTACTACAGTCAAGTAATAGTATTGAATCTGAAATAAAGGGCAGTGTCTTTTGGATGCTGCCCTTTACGTATCTCCGGAACAACAGCAGATAAAATTGGAGTATAAATTCCGCAGCTTTACATAAGCACAGCTTAATGAAAAATAAGGCTGAAAAACTATTGCCAAAGTACACTTTAATATGTTATAATAGAAAAGTGATATGCCGCTTTTTCGGCAAAAAAGTAATATGAGGTGATTTTTCCGCCATGTCAGGTGAAGAAATTCAAAAGGTCTTTTTGATACTCCTTGAGTATCTTGTACCGACATTAAAGGTTTTTGGCTTTACGCTGCTGTATTCCATTCCCCTCGGAATGATTGTCGCACTGCTCAAAATGTGCAGGATCAAGCCGATTTCGTGGCTTACCAATATTTACATACTTATTATGAGAGGCACACCGCTGATGCTTCAGGTAATTGTTGCATTTTATGCCATTCCTATGCTGAAGCAGAACGAAAATCTGCCTGTATTCCTGCAAAATATACTCAGCGGAATTGACATAAAAGCGGAAAATTTCAAATTTAATGCCGTAATTGTCGCGTTCACCCTGAACTACGCAGCCTATTTCGCCGAAATTTTCCGTGGCGGAATCGAATCTATCCCGAAAGGACAATACGAGGCGGCGGCATCACTCAGCATGAACCGGTTTCAGACGTTTTTCCACGTAATTCTTCCTCAGGTGGCCAAGCGAGTAGTTCCTGCAAGCTCTAACGAGATAATTACGCTCATCAAAGATACATCTCTTGCCAACGTTATTTCCTATGCCGAAATAACGCTTAAAGCAAAGCAGCAGATGCAGAATTACAGTTCAATTACTCCGCTTTTTATTGCAGGTTTGTTCTATTTCGTCCTTGCAATGATTTTAACGGTTATCTCGGCATTTGTTGAGAAAAAGCTCAATTACTACAAATAAGGAGGTCTTTTATAATGGCAATGCTTGAAGTGAAAAATCTTTCCAAAAGCTTCGGTTCTCTGAATGTGCTTAAAGACATCTCCTTTAATGTGGAAAAGGGCGAGGTTCTGGCAATTATCGGACCGTCCGGAAGCGGAAAATCCACGCTTCTCCGCTGTATAAATCAGCTTGAAAAAGCAAGCGGCGGTTCGATTAAGGTATGCGGAGAGGATATGCTTGTTAAAAATGACAAAGGAAGAACCGTTTATGCTTCGGCGTCAGTTCTGCGCGATATAAGGCTGAAAATCGGACTTGTATTTCAGAATTTCAATCTTTTTCCCCATATGAACGTTTTGAGAAATATTACCGAAGCTCCTGTCCGTGTTCTCAAAAAGAGCCGGGACGAAGCCGAAAACGATGCGATGAATCTCCTCAAAAAAATGGGACTTTCCGATAAGGCGAATTCCTATCCCTGCGAGCTTTCCGGCGGTCAGCAGCAGAGAGTTTCCATAGCCAGAGCGCTCGCATTGAATCCGGAGATGCTCTTTTTTGACGAACCGACCTCCGCACTCGACCCCGAGCTGACAGGCGAGATATTAAAGGTTATCAAGGAGCTTGCCGCCGACGGCATGACAATGGTGATCGTTACCCATGAAATGGCTTTTGCACGCGATGTTGCAGACCATGTTATCTTTATGGAGGGCGGAGTCATTGCCGACGAGGGTTCGCCCGAGGTTCTGTTCAGTGAAAATGCGTCTGAACGTACAAAACAATTCCTTCAGCGATACTGACCAGTATTATTAAAAAATGAAATGGTGACCGTTCGGTCACCATTTTTTTAGCTGTATTGTATTTTATTCTTTGATTTCCTGCACAGCATAATTATGCAGTTTTCAGCTTCGGCTGTTAATTTACTGTTATAGAGCCGTTTTGCCAGTGGCTGAATGCGTATGCCTGAAGCTTATCGTCGCTGCTCTGGTCAGAGAACATATCTCCCTCTATCTCGAAAAATTCAAGGGGATAAACTGTACCGGACTCGGCATCATCGGGGATAGTGAAATAAAATGTAGCCATATCGCCGTCGAGACCGCCGTCATCAAAGCCCATGCAGGCAAAGAAAGCCGAATATAATCCCTCTTCTTTCATTTTGTCGGTTAAGTTTTCCTTCCAGACGGACGCAATAGAGCTCAGAGCCGAAACTGCCGGACCGGGTTCATATTTCGGAATTTTATCCTGTTCAATAATACATTCAAGGGTGTCTGAATAGGAGAAATGTACTCCGCACATACTCCATTTTTCGTTTGCACCGCTGATTGAAAGCGTCACAGCTACAGTTTCGCCCGGATTTCCGGAAGTATTGCTTAACGTCAGAACAGGAGCAGCTCCCGACTCTGGAACTGCATCCGGGTCAGCTGTGTGGGAATATACAAGCTTGTATTCTTCTTCGGTGGTTGGCTCAGTCTGTTCGGAATTATCTGCGGAGTCACCGGATTCTGTCGGGTCTTCTGCATTTTCGGAAGTGCTGTTGCCAAAGAATTTTTCCGCATAGCTGTTGCCGCTGTCTTTTTTATCCGAGCAGCCGCTGAATATTCCTGCCGTGACAAGGACAAGTGAAGCAATTAAAGCAATATACCGTTTCATCAGACTTTTTCTCCTTTGGTAGTGTTAACAGTTATATTATCGCCGTCGGCTGAAATGATTATGCCGTTGATTTCAGATGCGCTGCTGATGATTATTTCAGCAATTTTGTCCTCAATCTCGCTGCGTATTACGCGGCGGATATCCCTTGCGCCATAAGGCTTGCCATGGGATTTTTCGGCGATAAGAGCAAGCGCCTTGTCATCATAGCTGAGGGAGATATTCTTTTCACCCAGCGGTTCCTTCATCTCGTCGAGCATGAGTGCGGCAATGGAAGCAAAATTCTCTTTGGTAAGCTGTTTGAATACAACGATTTCATCGATACGGCTGATAAATTCGGGGCGCAGGAAGTCCCTCAGTCCCTTGATCGCCTTATCGCGTGAGATTTCATTTTCGGTACGGTTGAATCCAACACCCATAGTCTTATCTGTCGAGCCTGCATTGGAGGTCATACAGATAATAGTGTTCTCGAAGTTTATGGTTCTTCCATGAGCGTCATCGACCTTACCCTCGTCGAGAATCTGCATAAGGATATTCATAACGTCAGGGTGAGCTTTTTCGATTTCGTCAAAGAGAATTACCGAATACGGACGGCGGCGGACCTTTTCAGTTAGCTGACCTGCCTCATCGTAGCCGACATATCCGGGAGGCGAGCCGATCATTCTTGCAACAGAGTGCTTTTCCATGTATTCCGTCATATCAAGGCGGATAAGCGGCTCGGTGGAGTCGAACATCTCCTCCGAGAGAGCTTTTACAAGCTCGGTTTTACCTACACCTGTCGGACCAACGAAGATAAACGATGCAGGACGGCGGCGTTTGTTGAGATGAACTCTCGTGCGTTTTATTGCCCTTGCGAGAGTTTCAACTGCTTCATCCTGACCGAGTACGCGCTTTTTAAGGTTTCCTTCGAGCTTTGCGATTTTGAGGAATTCCGTTTCTGCGATCTTGCTTGCGGGAATACCGGTCCAGAGTTCAACGACCTTAGTGATATCCTCCTCGGTGACCTGAATATTTTCGGTCTTTTTCCTTAGCTCCTCCTCATTTTCGCGGGCGTGAATAAGCTTTCCCTTGACCTCGGCAAGAGCCTGATAATCCGGTTCACTCTGCTCGGTAATTGTTTTTTCAAGCTCCTCAAGAACATTCAGTTCTTTTTTGAGCTTATCATATTCCGCAAGCTCCGGCGAGCGTATGCACGCAAGAGCACAGCCCTCGTCAAGGAGATCGATTGCCTTGTCGGGGAGAAAGCGGTCAGTAATATAACGCTCCGAGAGAACAGCGCATACTCTTACAAGGTAGTCTGAAATCTTAACGCGGTGATATTCCTCATAATATTTTTTGATGCCGATAAGCACATTTACAGTATCCTCGACAGTCGGCTCGTTGACCGTAACAGGCTGAAAACGTCTTTCAAGAGCGGAATCCTTCTCGATATATTTTCTGTATTCGCCGAATGTTGTCGCACCGATAACCTGGACCTCGCCTCTTGAAAGAGCGGGCTTTAATATGTTTGCGGCGTTCATTGAGCCTTCGGAGTCACCCGTGCCGATAAGATTATGAACCTCGTCGATGAAGAGGATAACATTACCTTCGCGCTTGACCTCGTCGATGAGCCCCTTAACGCGGCTTTCAAACTGACCGCGGAACTGAGTTCCCGCAACAAGTGCAGTAAGGTCAAGGAGATAAAGCTTTTTATCGGCAAGATTAAAGGGGACTGTTCCCTCATGGATCCGCTGAGCGATACCCTCGGCAATAGCCGTTTTTCCGACGCCCGGCTCACCGATAAGACAGGGATTGTTCTTGGTTCGTCTTGAAAGGATCTGAATTACACGGGCGATTTCCTTGTCTCTGCCGATGATGTTGTCAAGCTTTCCGTCTGCTGCTTTCTGGGTCAGATTGGTGCAGTAGCTGCCGAGAAATTTGGGTTCTTTTTTCTTTTTGTCCTTTTTGGCGCCAAAGCCGAAAATTCCTTTTTTGCCCGGCTGAGACGGACCGTCCTGTCCCGGTGCTGACTGGTCATCCGGGATTTCCATATCCGAACCGGACTGCTCCTGTGAGATGCTTTCATTTTCCCTGTCCTGACCGCCGAACATATTTCCGAGAAACGGCATAAGTCCCGATCCTCCCATTTCAAAGCTGTCGCCGTCGAGCATACTCATCATCTGGTCGGAAATCTGATCGATTTCCTCATCGCTGATACCAAGCTTTTCCATGTATTCCGCAACCTGCGGTATTTTCATTTCTTTAGCGCACGAAAGACAAAGTCCCTCGTTTTTCTTCTCGTTTCCATGGACCGATGTAATAAACACTACTGCGGGCCTTTTTTTGCATTTGCTGCACATTATCATCAGGCTGATTCCTCCTGTTCTTTCTTAGAACCTGTTCTTATAAAGTAATACGTGTGTTCTTCCGGCATATTATGCTCAGAGCATTTCTGCAAAGTTATATATATGCCTGAAAAGGAACGTTTTGTCAATCGTTTCAGTGTTGAACAATATCATTCCGCTGTTTCCGAAAATAATAAGCATACGGATAATAACCGAAATTATAATCAGTATTATGATGCCCTCTATAAATCCGAAAATTGCGCCGATACCCCGTTCGGCGATGCTTCCGAGGGGAGTAAGTCCCGTTCCGGAATTGAGCCGGTGCTCCGTCGCTGCAGCAACAAGAATGACAAGCACGGCGATAATCGAGAAGCATACTGTCTTAACAGTAGTTTTTGAAGCTTCTTCCGTGCAGGCACTTTCGATCATTTCAGCAGGAGCCTTATAGCTGTCATCGGGATTGTGCGATGCGATCGCCCTTATAATCTCCATAAATCCGTCAATGTCGGAGGAGATTTTTTCAGAAGCGATTTCTCCTGCATAAGGCGAGACAGCTTCCGTCAGCATACTTTTCATCATATCCGCATATCCCGAAGCCATTTTTTCCTTGAAATTTTCGGGTGTATCAACGACTACTCCGTTGATATTGTTAAGATAATGAAGAACTGCATCGAGGGTGTCACCGTCTTCGGATAAAATAGAGGTGAGTCTTTCATCATTGATTCTGACACTATATCCGAGGCTCTCAATATATTTTTTAGTTTTCTGAACCATATCTGTTTCCGACAGCTGTTTCTCAATTTTCTGGACATTGCTGTTTTTGATACTGCTTTTGTAGACAAATTCCGTAAGCGAATTGCACAGAGACATCGCGAGAATCACGCTGACGATGCATCCGACAAGCATGACTACCGTTTTTGAAAAGCCCTTTTTCGCCGCTACAAATACTGCAATGAGAATAACCGCTGCAGCTATTACGTCGAGAAACCAGTAAAACTGTGAACCCATAAACGCAAACCCTCCTTTAGGGAATCACTGCCCAAATCGCATTTGCCTGCATATTTACCGTCATACCGCAAAGTTTTTTTTGACATACGCCGGAATTAAGCAGCGTTTCCTGAATAATTATTTGTGTATTGAGAAAAACAGCGGCAGATGCACAGTAAAATCATAAGCTGTTATTCGCCGTTGTGTTTTCTTAACTGTTGAAGTCGATTCTGTCGATATGATTATAACTCATAAGGAATATGTAGTCGCCGCTTCGCCTGAATTCGCTGTAGGAGTCGCTTATCGCTGCTGTAGAGCGGAGTCCTCCGCTGAAGTCATAAGCACGTATTTCCGACTGACTCATAACGTAGGCGAGACCGTCGTAAATCTCTACATATTTCAGCGGCGAATCAAAATCGATAATCAGAGGATTTTCCGCACCGCTGAAAAGAGCGAGGGAATATTTACGTCTGTCGTCGTCGTTGATGATAACAGCCGTTTTTCCTCCCTGACTGTCGCCGCCGGCGAAATCCCCGTCATACTTGTAATAGGAGCTTATCTGACCGTTGCCGCTGATATAGGCACAGGCGGTATATCCGATAATAACCGCTCCTTTACCGCAAACGAAGGTGTCAAGTCCAAGGGTGTCAACGGGCGGGGATTCCCACAGAGAGTCCTTGGAGTTGAAGCTGATTTCAATAATATTTGTGGCGAGCGCGCCGTTATCCGCGCCGAGAAAGCTCAGAATACAGCCCTTGCTCTCGTTTACGAAGCTGATGTCGCTTATTCTGTCAACGCAGCTCCGCTCATAAATCACGCTGCCCGATTTGTCATAGACCGTAAGCTCACAGGCATAATTATCCGAGGTCGTAGCAACCGCAGCCATACCTTTTCCGCTTACCCGCGCAAAGATAATGGTGTTTTCAGTTTGCTTGGAGTAGAGTATCTCGTCGGAGTTTTCAACGGTGAATTCATTTCCTCCGCTCTCAAAGATAATGGCATTTTCGCCTGAAACATCGAGCACCGGATTTGTATATGCGTGCTGGCGTTTTTTTATTTTTGCACCGTCAAGATTATAGTAATAGGTATAGGCATCGCTGAGCAGGTACAGCGTATCGTCACCGTATCGGAGCTGATAGTCCGCGCCGCCGTTGATCTCGATAGGGAAATTACCCTCGGCAAGCTCTCCGTCGTTAACGATCGTCTTATACTGTTTGCCAATGCCCTTCAGTTTTGGCAGCCAAAGGTCGCGGTAATAGTAAAAACCGTAAATAATCAGCATGACGAGAAAAACTGTCAGAAGCCTGAAAAGCCGTTTGCGTCGTTTTTTTCTGTTTTTGAGTTCTACGATATCCTCGGCGTCGTAATGTGCCAATTGCCGCGCCTCCTTTCAATGATAGTCTATTCCGTAAGTTCATTCCGGGTGTAAAAAACCCTGTTGAGATATAGTCCGTGCGCCATCGCTGTCCTGCCTGCGCAGAGACGGTTTTTAGCCGCAATAATTGAGGGAATATCGTCCGCATTGATTTTGCCTTCGCTTACATCAAGAAGGGTGCCGACCATAATCCTAATCATATTATACAAAAAACCGTTGCCTTTTACAAGCATTATCACAGTATCTCCACAATTTTCTATTCTGAAAGAATAGATTGTTCTTACTGTAGTGGAAACATTTGAGCAGTCTGCACAGAAAGATGCAAAATCATGAGTTCCAACGAAGTAGGAAGCGGCTTTTCTTACCTTTTCGAGGTTCAGTTTTCGGCGGTAATGTAACATAAGGTCAGTTGCAAAAGGATTTTTCGATTCGCTGCAATGGAGCTTATAAACATATTCCTTTCCGACGCAGTCAAACCGCGCGTGAAAGCTTTCGTCAGCGTCCTCGCAGCTCAGAATGGAAATATCGTCGGGCAGTTCGCCGTTTACGCCTCTTGTGAAGCCGAGACACGAAATTTTACTGTTTGTTCTGACATTAAAGCAGAACTGCCGTGCATGCACCCCCGTATCTGTGCGGGAGCAGCCTGTTACGGTCACAGGCTCGTTGAGTACCTTTGAAAGGCATCGTTCGAGTATCTCCTGAACCGTAACTGCATTGCTCTGACGCTGAAATCCGTGGTAATTCGTGCCGCGGTAGGCTATGAAAACTTTAAGATTTCTCATTTGAGCCGTCCGTTTTCTCATCCGGAGCGTCCGTATTGTCCGCAGCTGCCGGGATGTTTGACAGATCCTTTTCATCACTGTCTTTGAGGTCGGTCATTTTTACCGGCTCATTGGCAGCAGGTGAGGGCTTTTCAGCTTCCTCCGGCACACCGTTTTTGCGGCGGCGTCTGTCAAGGCAGGCAATAACGCCGCAGATGACAAGGCTTCCTGCCGATGCGGCAGTGCCTGCGGCAAATCCCTCCGGAACGTATTTCAGTGTGATTTCGTGGCTTCCCGACGGTATTTCTGCGCCAAGCATCGCGCCTGCAAGCTTGATAGATTCGACCTTTTCGCCGTCTACAAACACGCTCCAGCCTTTTTCGTAAGGAATAGAGAAAAACATAACTCCGTCCTTGAGTGCATTTACGTTTCCGACGATTTTCGTATCACTGAATTCGGTGATTTCAAGCTGTTCATCGGCAAGTGAGCTGTATTCGCTCTCGAAAACTTCCTGATTGAGAGCGTAAACCTTCAAATCATAATTTCCGGAAGCCTGATCTTCCTTTGTTTTGATCTCAACAGTGGTTTGAGTGCCTTCCTGACCGTTACCCATTGGGAATACGATCGGATAATCATCAATAGCGATATTGCTGTCCACAATATTGTTATCGCAGGTGACGTCGATTTTACTGCATCCGTATGCAGAAGAATAGCCGTAAAGATATGAGCCTGCAACGCCGTCATATGTGTAGTATACCGAAGCTGAGCCTTTGGTATCGCCGGTACGTGAGAACGTGTATTTGCCGTAGCTCTGCTTGTTTACGGTGATGTTCTCCCCGTAGTCGGCGAGGGCAACGGGCTGAGGTGTGAAGCAGTCCTTGTCGATTCCCGATGCGAGTCTGAACAGGGTATTCTGATAGGCGAACGGATCGCTGAGAGCGTTTTCGGGCATTTCGAGAATTCCCTTATCAGCCATGAATCCGATTGAAAGCGGATAGTTGTTTGAATACATATAAACGCCGTTTTCGTTTGCAAATTCGCTGAGAGCCATCTCCTCGCTGTTAAGTGCGCCGTCCTTGCTTATGATGTAGCGGAAGCCGAGCATCGAATTAACAATCGGGGTCGAGATGCGGTAATAATATCTGTTGCCGGCTTCGGAGGCGTATAGTCCGAGCTTTCTCGCAAAGCGCGTAACCGAAACATTAGCTGCCGAAGAGAACTGTGAAAGTCCGTAATAGCCGTAAAGTGAGCTGTCATTCAGAGTCCACGTCTTTGTCATTTCGGTTCTGAAGAAAGGAGTTGTTTCGTTTTCGCGCGCCTTGTCAAGCAAAATCTGGGCCTCGTCATAGCGTGTAAGATAGCCGTTGTAGCTGGAGCTTCCAACCTTTTTAACGCCGATAACGGCATTGCTGCTGCATTCGGTGATTACTGCCGCTCCGATGCAAATACTCAGAACAGCGTTGCGGACATTTTTGTTTGTAAACGGATAAACCTTAACCGCAATAAAAATCAGAATGAAAGCGCCTGTGATGATAAGCGAATTTTTGATTGGCTCGGTCATCTTGAAACCGTCGTCGGTTGCGGCAGCCTTTGCATAGTTGAGGTAGAAAACCACCCATGTAAACGCAAACATGGCTATAATCTGATATATCTTTATTCCGTTCGTGAGAATCACGTCATATGCGCGATATGCCGCGGCAAGAAGAATAAACGAGAAAATGAACGCAAATCGGTATGGAATCATGTTTGTGAAGTGGAAGCCGTGCCAGATGTAGTTCAGTATATTCATATTGCAGCTGACTGCAATAATTGCAAGTCCCAGAAGGACCGAGATTTTTTCACGGATTTTGATTCCGCCCGAGAACAGGAAAACGCCGAACAGAATTATCGCCAGCATACCGCAGGCAAAGTTCGGCAGACCCTCTTTCATTGCAGGCTCACTGTAAGAAATAAGGTTTGCAAAAATGTCCGTCCAAGATTCATACCATGTCATTTCTGTGGGAAATGTATTGTTAACGCTGTAGGTCATCTGTAATCCGAAATATGCCGGCAGGAGCATAAAGCCTGCAAGTGCGATTCCGAGCACTGCTGAACGCGCCATAATCCATAATTTAATAAGAGCGTCCTTGAAGCCTTTGGCGTTGAGAATAAGCATAGCCGCAAACATAAACACGGTGAAAATGCACGTAAAATATGCAATATAGTAGTTGGCCGCCAGTGAAACGGCAAGGGCGATCGTAAAGGTAAGCCATTTCTTTTCGCGGCAGATAGCTACAACTCCCATCATAACGAGAGGGAAAAGAGCAACCGTATCAAACCACATTACGTTCCAGTAGTATCCAAGCATATAGCTGCAAAGAGCAAAAAGAGTCGAGAAGATGCAGATCGAAATGTCCCTGCGCTTGAATGTATATCTGAGGAAACAGCTGAAAAATGCGCCGCTGAAGCCGATTTTTGCTATGAGGATAAAGGTCAGCGCATCGCGGATATTCTCGTCCTTGAAAAATACTGAGATCCAGTTAAGCGGACTTGCCGCATAATAGGAGATCAGCGACAGGAAGTTTGTTCCCAGTCCGTTGCTCCATGAATAAAGGAACGATCCGCCACTCATCAGTTTTTCACGCACTACCTTAAAGAACGGGAAATACTGATGCCACAGATCGACAACCAGCATCTGATTATCACCGAACGGATGAATTCCATTTTTTTTGAATGCAAGTGTCATGATAACCGCAGGAATAATGAACGAAAGCAGGAAATAGAAAACTCCCTTTTCGTACATAACCCGGTAAAAGCCGCTTTTCCGGAATTTTTTAAGATTCCTCTGCGCTTTTTTTAATGTCATGCTTTTATTGGCTTTTGTTTGATTTTTGTTCATGTTAAACCTCTCTAAATCATTATGATGCGACTATTTTGTCAACGGCAATTGCTGCCGCAATAAAGAGAATAACCGTGAAAAGAGCAATATAATCGCGGTATGAAGATTTCAGACGGCGGAGCTTTGTTCTGCCTTCACCGCCGTTATAGCAGCGGCATTCCATAGCCGTAGCAAGCTCGTCGGCACGTCTGAATGCCGAGATAAACAGCGGGACCATGATTGAAACCATATTTTTTACTCTCGTCATAAAGCTTCCGCTGTCGATTTCCGCGCCTCTTGCCTTCTGAGCCGACATGATCTTGTCCGTTTCCTCTATCAGCGTAGGAATGAAGCGGAGTGCAATCGACATCATCATTGCAAGCTCGTGAACGGGAAATTTCAGTTTTTTCAGCGGCGAAAGAAGACGTTCCACAGCATCGGTAAGCGTAATCGGGGACGTTGTGTAGGTCAGCAGCGAGCTGCCAGAAATAAGCAGAACGATTCGTACAATCATGAATACGCTTATATTTACGCCGCCGGACGTAATTTTAATAAAAGCCCATTTGAAATATACCTCTCCGCTGCTGACGAACATAAGGTTCAGCACGGCGGTGATAAGCAGGAAAGGAAGCAGCGGTCTGGTGCTTTTCCAGAACATTTTTGGAGGGATTTTCGACAGCAGAACCGCAAAAACAGTGAAAACCGCTCCCACCATCAGACACCACATCGAATCGCCGATAAACAGCATTACGATGTAGAGCAGCGTTATAACGATCTTGAATCTCGGGTCAAGACGGTGAATCACACTGTTTCCGGGAAAGTACTGACCGATTGTAATATCCTTCAGCAATTCAGCAGCCCTCCCTTTCGCGGAGCTTTTTAATCAGAAGCTCTTTTGCATAGCCTACGGTGTAGACTTCCTTGCCGAAGTCGAGACCGTCCTTTTTCAGCCGTCCGAAAACTTTTGTAATCTGCGGAACGTCCAGTCCGATTGCCGAGATTTCTTCGGCGCGGCTGAACACCTTTACCGTATCATCATAGCAGAACAGCTTTGCCTTGTTCATAACGAGAATCTTGTCGGCGAAGCCTGCAATATCCTCCATACTGTGGGAAACGATGAGGATGGTGTTCTTTGTCCTCTCGTGGTACTTTTTGATATGTCCGAGAATTTTGTCTCTGCCTGCCGGGTCGAGACCTGCGGTAGGCTCGTCCAGAATCAGAACCCGCGGCTCCATAGCCATAACGCCGGCGATAGCAACTCTGCGCTTCTGTCCGCCTGAAAGCTCAAAGGGTGAGCGTTCGAGAAGCTCTTCCCTGAGACCGATGTCATGAGCGGTTTCATAGACTCTCCTCTTTATTTCATCGTCGCCCAGTCCCATATTCTTCGGACCGAAAGCGATGTCCTTATAAACGGTTTCCTCGAAAATCTGATATTCCGGATACTGAAAAACAAGTCCCACACGGAAACGCACATCGCGGATTTTCGTCTTGTCCTCCCAGATGTCCTTTCCGTCGAGGAGAACCCTGCCCGAGGTGGGACGGAGCAGTCCGTTGAAGTGCTGGATAAGCGTAGATTTGCCCGAGCCTGTGTGCCCCATAACTCCGATCAGTTCACCCTCGTTTATTTCGAGGTTTACATGGTCGATTGCAGTTTTCTCAAAGGGCGTGCCCGGACTGTAGATATATGTCAGGTCTTCAGTTTTAAGGATAGCCAATCTCACATCTCCCTGCCTGTAATTATTATTGTATGCCGAAAAGCTTCTCGATCGCCGCGGCGCATTCCTCCTCGGTGATAATCTCGGGAGGAACATCGAATCCGGCTTTTCTGAGTTCCCATGCAAGCTCGGTGACCTGAGGAACATCCAGACCGATTGCCTTGAGATTTTCAACATGAGAGAGAACCTTTCTCGGCTCGCCGTCGAGGACGGTTGTTCCTTTGTCCATAACGATAATTCTGTCACACTGTGCAGCCTCGTCCATATAGTGGGTTATGAGAATAATTGTAATGCCGAATTCGCTGTTCATGCGCCTGATTGTAGCCATGACCTCCCTGCGGCCCTGCGGATCGAGCATAGCCGTCGGTTCATCGAGGATAATACATTTCGGACGCATTGCGATAATGCCTGCAATGGCTACGCGCTGTTTCTGACCGCCCGACAGCTGGTTCGGCGAGTGCATACGGTAGTCGTACATATTAACTGCTTTCAGTGCATCGTCGACTCGTTTACGCATTTCCTCATAGGGTACGCCGAGATTTTCAAGGGCGAAAGCAACGTCCTCCTCGACGATCGACGAGACGATCTGGTTGTCGGGATTCTGAAATACCATACCTGCGCGCTGACGAAGCTCAAAGAGCCTGCTGTCGTCGGAGGTATCGATGCCGTCCACAATGACTTTGCCCGATGTTGGAACAAGAATACCGTTCAGATGCTTGGCAAGGGTTGATTTTCCCGAACCGTTGTGACCCAGTACGGCGACAAACTCCCCCTCGTGTATGCGGATATTCACGTTTTTCAGCACGTATCCGGACTGAGGCTCATCGTTTTCCGTGCCGGCATTTTCGTATCTGAAAAAAAGATTTTCGGTTATAATAATATCTTCCATTTAAGCTCCTGTTATTTTTCCCATATTGCCGTCGAGCCGCAGGGCAGTACCATTCCTGTGGATTCTACGGGAAGTCCGATTTCATCGAAGCTGACTCTGCCGCCGAATTTTTCTTTCATGACCGAGCCGAGAATGTATCCCATAACCGACGGAGAAAGCCCCGCAGTGTAGCTGTTTATAAGGAAAAACAGGGGATTGTCCGACATAACTCCGGCGCAGAGTCTGACAAGGTCATAGACACAGTTTTCGAGCTTCCAGACCTCGCCTCCGGGACCTCTGCCATAACTGGGCGGATCCATGATAACCGCATCATAGCGTCTGCCGCGGCGGATCTCACGGGAAATGAATTTTTCGCAGTCGTCCACGATCCAGCGTATGGGCTTATCGGAAAGTCCCGAGGCGGATGCATTGTCTCTCGCCCACTGAACCATTCCTTTTGAAGCGTCAACGTGACATACCGAAGCACCTGCCGCTGCACAGGCAAGAGTGGCTCCTCCTGTGTACGCAAAAAGATTCAGCACGCTGATTTCGCGTCCCGCATTTCTGATTTTTTCGTCCATGAAGTCCCAGTTTACCGCCTGTTCGGGAAAAAGTCCCGTGTGCTTGAAGCCTGTGGGACGAATGTTAAAAGTAAGTCCGCGGTAGATGATATTCCACGACTGCGGAAGCTTCCGGCTGAATTCCCACTGACCTCCACCCGACTGTGAGCGGTGATAGTGACCGTCCGCGCTGTTCCAGAGAGGGCTGCGGCGGTCGGTTTTCCAGATGATTTGCGGATCCGGGCGCACAAGGCTGATACCTCCCCATATTTCAAGCTTTTCGCCGTCGGAGGTATCTATTATTTTATAGTCTTTCCAGTTTTCTGCTGTTCTCAAATTCAATTCTCCTCAGAGGATTTTTAAGGCAATACCGCGCAGAGCTTATGCCGAAGATGCGGGCAGATTCGGTACAAAACCGAACGGCAAGCTTTGTGCGGTGCTGCCTTAGGACGATACTGCATTTATGCTTGTTTCATATTATTCAGTGGGCACAAAGCCGTCTGACATTCATTGTACAGCGCTGTATAATTACTTAGCGCATCTTGATTTGATTGTTTCGGCGATCTCAACTGCCATATCGTTGATCTGCGAGAAATCCTTACCCTCAATCATAACGCGGATAAGCGGTTCCGTACCGCTTTCACGTACAAGTATTCTGCCCGACTCGCCAAGAGTCTGCTCATGTTTTTCAATAAGGTCAGTGATAACGCTGTCGTTTTTCCATACTTCCTTATCCCTGGGGGTGATTCGTACGTTTATCATAACCTGCGGGAATTTATACATAACATCGGCAAGCTCGCTCATTTTTCCGCCCGAGTTCTTTAGGATTTCAAGGACTCTCGCGCCTGAAAGCTGACCATCGCCTGTTGTCGCGTCATCAAGGAAAATGATATGTCCGCTCTGTTCGCCGCCGATATTGTAGCCACCCTCAAGCATTTTTTCAAGGACATAGCGGTCGCCGACGCCTGCTGTAATTGTGTCGATGCCGTTGTCTTTCGCGAAATATCTGAATCCGAGATTGGTCATAACGGTAACGACAGCGGCATTGTTTTTGAGTCTGCCCTGTTCTTTGTAAGCTTTTGCGCAGATAGCGATAAGCTTATCACCGTCCACAAGCTCTCCGTTTTCGTCAACTGCAAGGCATCTGTCGGCATCGCCGTCGAATGCGAGTCCGCAGTCACAGCCGTTATCGACAACAAACGCCATAAGATTATCAATGTGAGTGCTTCCGCAGTTAAGGTTGATATTTGTACCGTCAGGCTCGCTGCTCAGAAGCATGACCTCGGCACCAAGACGTGTGAAAAGTTTTTCTGCCGTAGCCGATGAACTTCCGTTTGCGCAGTCGAGAGCGACTTTAAGTCCCGACAGGTCTGTATCTATTGAGGAGCATACATGGTCTATGTAGTCGTTTACAGCCGTGTCACTGTGTGTTATTCTGCCGACCTCGGTGTGGGATTTAAGAGTAATATCCCCGGGATTATCAAGAATAAGCGCTTCGATTTCTTCCTCAATTTCATCGCTGAGCTTATAGCCGGTTGATGAGAAAAGCTTGATGCCATTGAATTCGACGCTGTTGTGCGATGCGGAAATCATAACGCCCGCGTCAGCATTGCGTTCCTTAACGAGGAAAGCGACTGCGGGAGTGGGTACGACTCCGAGAATTTCAGCGTCCGCGCCGACTGAGCAGATACCTGCGCAGAGAGCAGATTCAAGAATATCCGAAGAAATTCTCGTATCCTTTCCGATCAGTATTTTAGCTTTATGGCTTGTTTTTTTCGTGAGTACAAGAGCGGCGGCTCTGCCGATCTGCATTGCAAGCTCACATGTAAGCTCGGTAACAGCAATTCCCCTTGCACCGTCGGTGCCGAACAGTCTTCCCATAATAAAAAAGTCCTTTCTACTTGTGTGTTTAAGGCAATACCGGACAGTTAAAAAATGCTGTGCCTGCCGCAGGTCTGTCTGCAGCTTTTTCCGCTGTGTTACACAAAAATCTCTCTGCATACATTGTTATGCCTTAATGATTTTATGCAATCCGGCGCGAATTATAACCTTATATCCGTACAATGATAATTATGTGGTACTGCCTTAACGAAAATATAATAACAGTGAGATCATCCCACCCGATAAGCGATGATAAGCCGTCTTTTTCCGAGCATATCCTCAACGGAGGCATAGTCGGAGGGCGCGGAGGAATTATTGTATCGGTTGAAAACCGTAATCCCGATGTCCCTTTTAATAATAAAAACAGTGTGGAGCGATGACAGGAACGGTTTTTTCGTCCAGAAGCTGAGAATATATCCGCCGTTCTGCATGAAGTTATCGGTGCGTACGGCATTTTCGCCGAGTCTGCCGAGCGCCTTTGCGATTCCGAACGGATTACCGCCGAAAATCCCGAAAAGCATTTTATACCGTTCCATACATAAAACAACTAAGCTGAGCGGTTTCGGACGGTTCAGGAACAGCAGTGCATTGTAAACCGCAATGCACTCGCAGCCGTTGAAGTTCATTCCGCAGAGACCGTATTTCATTCCCGAAACAATTCCCGTTCCCTGACCGCAGATCATGCCGCAGGGAATAGTTTTCTCCGCGGCTCTGTTTCGTAAAAGATTACGTTTTTTCAGACTCATAGCGTAAGCTGACCGTCATCAGCCGTGCTGTCCGGAGTGTCGGTAAACTTATAGCCGAGATGTTCGTAGGCAAGCTTTGTGGCGCATCTTCCCCTGGGGGTTCTGCCAAGGAAGCCCAGCTGCATCAGGAATGGCTCGCACACATCCTCAAGAGTGACTGATTCTTCTCCGATAGCCGAAGCGAGAGTTTCAAGTCCGACCGGACCTCCGCCGTAGCCTTTGATTATCATATCAAGCATCCGTCTGTCGAGACTGTCGAGTCCGAGCTCGTCGATTTCCTGACGGCTCAGGGCAATATTTGCAATTTCCTTTGTAATCTCGCCGTTTCCCATAACATCGGCAAAATCACGGACTCTTTTAAGCAGTCTGTTGGCGATACGCGGAGTTCCGCGGGATCTGCCTGCGATTTCCGAAGCACCGTCACGGGTGCAGGGGATTCCGAGAATCATGCTGCTGCGTCTTACGATATCGGTAAGCTGTTCCGGAGAGTAGAGCTCCAGCCGCTGGATAACTCCGAATCTGTCACGGAGCGGAGCAGAAAGCTGACCTGCACGGGTAGTTGCTCCGATAAGAGTAAA
Source organism: Oscillospiraceae bacterium (assembly GCA_029007035.1). Taxonomy (GTDB): domain Bacteria; phylum Bacillota; class Clostridia; order Oscillospirales; family Ruminococcaceae; genus Ruminococcus. The sequence goes on along the minus strand of JAQXHC010000035.1, from coordinate 9,534 downwards.
CGGCTTCAGATCCATTCTTATTGAACGCGCCGAAGGACCTTTTCCGATAATTATGTCGATAACCCTGTCCTCCATTGCCGGATAGAGGATTTCCTCAACGGCACGGGAAAGCCGGTGTATTTCGTCGATAAAGAGCACGTCATTATCCGAAAGGCTCGTAAGAAGCGAGACAAGGTCGCCCGGCTTTTCAATGGCAGGCCCTGTGGTGATTCGCAGATTGACCCCAAGCTCGTGGGCAATAATTCCCGAAAGCGTGGTTTTGCCAAGTCCCGGAGGGCCGTAGAGCAGAACATGGTCGAGAGGTTCGCCGCGGCGCTTGGCGGCTTCTATATAAATTGCAAGATTTTCCTTGACCTTTTCCTGACCTATATATTCGTGGAGAGTCTGCGGACGCAGGCTCACCTCGATTTCGCAGTCCTCCTCCGAAACCTCCGGAGAGATAACCCGCGGGGCAAATTCCATATCCTCTGTCTGTATCAATTTATCATCTCCCGGAACGGATTATTTTTCAAAGTATCTCTTTTTGCGGGTATAGAACGGCTCAACCGTTGCTGCAGCCTTTTTGCCCATATCCTGTTCAAGGCTTATGAAGCAGAGATGCTCATTGCTCTTGACAATTTTCGACAGATATTTTGAAAGAGGCACAAAGAGCTTTCTTGTACTGCCCATCATATCGAGGACGAGCAGAATCTGGGGTCTTTCGCAGCCCTTGATCATTTCAAGGATATATGCCTTGTCGACATTCGGCTGCTTTGCAAGGAATTTCGACGCTGCCTTGGTAATATGGCTTACGGAATGCTCACAGCGGCGGTAGCTTATAATGTCCGCTTCGTTATAGGAAATCGCTTTGATTTTGAGGTTCTGAGCGATAAGGAGGATGCTCTTGATTTCCTGCGATGAAAATTCCTTTCCGTATGAATTGGGGTTCAGCACTGCAGAAACCGACTGAATCAGGTCGAAAAATCTGAGACAGTTTATCTTATAGCAGTCAACATATCTTTTTGCAAACTGCTGAAGCGCGCGGAAACTCGTAAAGAACGGAATAAAAATATCTCCGTCGGGGTTCTGTGTTGTGATAAGCTCAAGCTGGATTCCGCCCTCGGAATTATTCGACTGCTTTACGGGATTTTTTACAATTACGTAAACGTCGCTTTTGATGAGCGTCTGGAGGAATACCGAGCGTTTGGATGGGTCGGTTATCGCTGCTTTCAGTAATTCATCAAGATTCATGGTTTTTTCTTCCTTTCATTATATAAATTTAAACTGCACGGACGTCAGTATTTTTTTGTGAATATGCTCTATTTTTTCTGAGCCATAATGCGCATCGTTTCTTTTATCAGCTCCTGAGTACTGAGATTAGGGTCGAGCTTTCCGAGAACCGGAGCGGCTTCACCCTGTGAGAAGCCAAGCACCATGAGCGCTTCAAGAGCCTCAGAAACGGAGGAACTTCCCGTATCCGCCGAGCCGCTGAACATTGCGGCATCAGCGCTGACTGAGCCACCGAGAGAATCTGCCGTTATTTTGTCTTTCAGCTCGAGAACGATACGCTGAGCTGTTTTTGCTCCTATGCCCTTTGTAGCGGTGAATGCCTTGCTGTCGCCCGAGGCTACAAGAAATGCGAATTTTTCCGGAGTAACGTCTGACAGGATGGATATAGCTGCCTTCGGACCGACTCCCGAAACGGAAATCAGCAGTCTGAAGCAGTTCAGTTCCTGAAGCGACGAAAAGCCGAAAAGTTCAATAACGTCCTCTCTGACGTAAAGGTATGTATACAGCATTGCCTCACTGCCGATTTCGCCGAGCTTTGAGGCTGTGTTGTATGATGTGCGGCAGCCGTATCCGACTCCCGAGCATTCAATAACAGCGAAATTAAGCTCTTTGACGGTAAGCTTGCCTTTTAAGCTGTAAATCATTTATTTTCACCTCTTTGCGGTTGTTTTCTGTGTATCCGGCTGAATAATCACCTGAACCTTACTGAGTGACCGTGACAGATTGCGATTGCAAGGGCGTCAGCAGCATCGTCTGGTTTGGGAATCTGAGCGAGTCCAAGAAGCTGACGGGTCATTTCCATAACCTGTTTTTTTTCTGCTTTGCCGTAGCCTGTTACCGACTGCTTAACCTGAAGCGGGGTGTACTCGGACACGGGGATATTCCTTATTGCTGCGGAAAGCACGGTTATTCCCCTTGCCTGAGCAACGTCGATAGCGGTTTTCTGATTGGTTGTGAAATAGAGCCTTTCAATTGCCATACAGTCGGGTCTGAAGCGGTCGAAGATGAATTCGATGTCCTCGTGTATAGCTCTGAGCCGTTCGGGGAACGGAGTCCCCGCTTCCGTGAGTACTGCGCCGTACTCAACCGGAGTAAATCTCACGTTGTCATAATCCAGAACTCCGAAGCCGACTATAGCATATCCGGGGTCAATTCCAAGAATTCGCATAATCAAAAAAATCCTCTTAAAATATTCATCACACAATATTCAGCCATTCTATTATATTATAACATACTCCGAACCGATTTTGCAATATATTTATAATTTTTTTATTGATTTTTACAAAATTTTCTGATACAATAGAATATACTAAATAATAATTCTATCGCTCCGGAGCTGTTAGGGCAATACCGAACAGCGCTTGTGCCGAAAATGCGGGGACAGCTTGTAATTATTTTCTGTATTGAATTGCGGAGCGGATGTATATACCGGAGGTATAAAATGGGTTTACAGGAACTGCGTGACGGAATTGATGAGATCGACGAAAAGATATTGAATCTTTTTCTTGAGCGGATGGAGCTGTGCAAGGGTGTTGCCGACTATAAAAAGGCTAACGGACTTCCCGTATTTCAGGGAGGACGCGAAAAACAGGTGATCGACCGGATCCGTGTCCTCACGGGAGACAAGGAACTCGAAAACGGTACAGCCGCTCTGTTTACTTCGATAATGGATATAAGCAAAAGTCTGCAAAGCCGGAAAATCGTTAAGGACAGCAGTTCGTACACCTTTACCGAGCCTGATTTTGCTTCAGCAAGCGCAATAGCCTGTCAGGGCATTTCGGGAGCAAATTCCGAAACTGCCGCAAGGGAGCTTTTTGGCGAAAAAAAGCTCTGCTTCATGCGTACCTTCGAAGATGTTTTCAAAGCGGTAGAGCGCGGCGAGGTTCAGTATGGAGTTGTCCCGATTCATAATTCAACAGCCGGTTCGGTTGCAGCGGTATATGACCTGATGGGAAAATACTCGGTGTATATAGTAAAAACCCTGTGCCTTGACATAAACCACTGCCTTGCGGCGAAAACAGAGCTGAGTGTCGGCGAGATTGAATGTGTATGTTCTCATCCTCAGGCTCTTGCCCAGTGCTCAGAGTTTATTTCTCACGACAGACTGCGGACTGCTGACTACGGAAACACAGCCATGGCGGCTGACTATGTAGCAAAAAGCGACAAAAAGCTTGCAGCAATATGCTCGCCTGAGTGCGCCGCTCGTCATGGACTCAAGGTCATTGCTGAGGACATCGCTGACAGTCCTCTCAACAGAACGCAGTTCATCTGTATTTCACGTGAACTTCAGGTTATGCCCGGTGCGAATACAATTTCAGTTATGCTGAAAATTCCTCATACAGAGGGAAGCCTTTACCGTCTGCTCGGAAAATTCATGATAAGCGGCATGAATCTCTGCAAAATTGAGAGCCGCCCTGTTAAGGACGGAAGCTTTGATGTTATGTTCTACCTTGATTTTAACGGAAATATCTCTGATAACGAGGTCAGACTGCTGCTCAACGACATGGCGAATAATCTTGAATATTTCAGATTTCTCGGCAACTTCAATTAACTGCGGAGGTGCGGTATGAAAGATAAATTTTATAATCTTCTTGACGGCAGCGGTTTTGTTTATCTTGACGGCGGAATGGGTACGATGCTTCAGTCCGCAGGAATATCGGCAGGGCATATTCCCGAGCTGCTGAACGTGGAAAATCCGTCACCTGTTATGGACATTCACCGGCAGTATGCCGAAAGCGGCGCGGATATAATTTATGCAAATACATTCGGAGTCAACCGATATAAAACCGCAGGCTGCGGATATACTCCGGCACAGCTTATCGAAGCGGGAATCGAAAATGCCCGGAAAGCATCGGAGGGAAAGGCCCTTGTCGCTCTCGACATCGGTCCGACTGGGCAGCTTCTTGAACCCTCCGGCTCACTGAGCTTTGAGGAAGCCTATGACTGCTTCAGAGAAATCGTCATTGCAGGCAGAAATGCAGATGTTATCGTTATTGAAACCATGTCCGACCTCTATGAGGTAAAGGCTGCTCTTCTTGCGGCAAAGGAGAATTCCGACCTGCCTGTTATGGTGACTATGACGTTTGAGGAAAATATGCGGACCTTTCTCGGAGTTCCTCCCGAGTGCATGACGGCGGTTCTTGAGGGGCTGGGGGCGGATGCTCTGGGCGTGAACTGCTCTCTCGGTCCGGACGAGCTTCTTCCCGTTACGGAAAAAATATGCAGATTAACGACGCTTCCGGTAATTGCCAAGCCTAACGCAGGGCTTCCCGACCCGGTCACAAATAAATTCAACGTAACTCCGGAGCAGTTTGCGGAGAGTGCGGTTAAGCTTGCAGAGGCAGGTGTTAAAATTATCGGAGGCTGCTGCGGTACTACTCCGGCTCACATTGCCGCAGTCCGCGAGGCTCTTTCAGAGCTTGAATATACTCCGAGAACCGCTCCGCGGCGATCGGGAGTCTGTTCTTCGGTGACATTTGTTGAAATTGACGGACCGCGCGTTATCGGAGAGCGAATCAATCCCACAGGCAAAAAACGATTCAAGCAGGCTCTCGCCGAAAACGACCTTGATTATATCGTCGGTCAGGCGGCGGAGCAGGTCGGTTCGGGCGCGGAAATACTTGATGTCAACGTGGGACTTCCCGAAATCGATGAAAAGGCTATGATGGTCAGTGCGGTGAAGGCGATTCAGTCTGTTTATGATGTTCCGCTTCAGCTCGATTCGACCATTCCCGAAGTGCTCGAAGCCGGACTAAGAATATATAACGGCAAGCCTATTGTCAATTCCGTTAACGGCGAGGAGGACTCACTGAAAACTATTCTTCCCCTTGTTAAAAAATACGGAGCTGCGGTTGTCGGACTGACTCTTGACAAGGGCGGAATTCCTAAAACAGCCGAGGGCAGATTCGCCATCGCAGAGCGGATACTTTGTCGTGCCGAGGAGTATGGAATTCCAAAGGAGGACGTTTATATCGACTGCCTTACGCTGACCGTTTCCGCTGAACAGGACGGAGCTGCCGAAACGCTGAAAGCTTTGAAAATGGTCAAAGAAAAGCTCGGACTGAAAACCGTTCTTGGTGTGTCAAATATTTCTTTCGGACTGCCCGAGAGGGAACTGCTCAACCGGACATTCCTTACAATGGCTCTGCACAGCGGACTCGATTTGCCGATTATAAATCCGAATATCCCCTCAATTATCGGAGCTGTTCATGGTTACCGCGTGCTTGCGGGCATCGACCGGAATTCCGCGGCCTATATCGGTCACTATGCGAATACAGCCGCTTCCGAATCTCCGAAGACATCAGCTGATCCCGCTCCTGCCGATAAGGCACAGGCTCTGATCAGCGCTGTGGAAAGCGGACTCAAAAAAAATGCAGTCAGCGCGGTGAAGGCTCTCGCCGATGAATCCGACCCAATGGAGATTATCAATAACTGTCTTATACCTGCTCTCGACCGTGTAGGCGAGAAGTTTGAAAAAGGGATTATTTTCCTGCCTCAGCTCATACTCACCGCCGAGTCGGCACAGGCGTGCTTCGAGGTGATCAAGGAGAAGCTTTCATCAGTGTCGGCAGGTGATATCTCAAAGGGCAAGGTTGTTCTTGCGACGGTTAAAGGCGATATTCATGACATAGGAAAAAATATTGTCAAGGTTTTGCTGGAAAGCTATGGCTTCACGGTAATTGATCTGGGAAGAGATGTGGACAGCCGTGTGATCGTCGATGCCGCAATCGAGCATAAGGTAAAGCTCGTGGGTCTTTCTGCGCTCATGACCACTACTCTCGGAGCAATGGCGGAGACTGTTGCCCTGCTGAACAGGGAATACCCGGACTGTAAAACTGTGGTTGGAGGAGCGGTTCTGACTGAATCTTATGCCAAAAGCATCAATGCTGACTACTATGCCAAAGACGCCAAGCGTACAGCTGATATAGCTTCTGAAATATACCGGTAAATCCGGGATTCTGCGCAGTGCCTGATATCTGCTCATGTAAATATACAGGAGATACCGGGTGCCATAAATATGATACAGATAAACTCTAAAGAAAAATCCACTGAGAGAAATATACTCTTTCAGTGGATTTTTTATTTATCTTGATAAAATCGTCATGAATTAGAATTGTTCATAATTTTTTATTCATTCAAAAAAACTGAATTAATTTCAGATTCTGCATTTCATTTTAATCATGCACCGGCTTTTTTTGTCTCCTGCTGTGCAAGCTCTGCCATTAGATATTCCACTTTTCCCCGACTGCGCTCCGAAAGTGAACGCCATGAGCATATCAGTTCTTCCTCCTCTGAAGTCAGATGTCCGTTATAGTTTTTTCGACCCGCAAGATAGTCAAGGCTTACATTATAGTAGTCCGCAAGCTGTATCGCTCTTGAAAAAGGCAGTTCCCTCTCTCCCTTTTCGTATTTTCCGTAGTACTGCGCCGTTGTGCCGAGGTACTCAGCCAAATCCGTCTGGGTTTTGTCCGAATCCTCTCTTAAATCTCTTATTCTCTGATAAAAAGCCATATATGACACTCCTTTCATGTGAAATTTTATCATATATGATTGTTTTTTCTTGACAAATTAATCTTATTAGATTGTAATATATTATAATCAGTCATATATGACTAATTAATAAAAATAATTGGAGGAAAAGATTATGTTTTGCAAAAATTGCGGAAAAGAAATGAGACCGGAAGACACAGTATGCGAGTTCTGTAAATGTGATAACAGCCCGTCAGCAATATCTGCCGGCCGGACAAACAAGATTCCGTTTATAATGCAGGTTATTTACTGTATTATCGGCCAGGCAGCAGGTATATGTTCACTGATATCGGGAATATACGGTATAAATTTTTATGACTACGATTACCTTCGCAAAATCACATTCGGAGCAGATTTTTACACAGAGATATACGCTGCCACAAAAGCAGCCGCAGGAAATATAATAGTTCTGGGAGGTGTTATGGAGAAATTCGCAAATGCTTTTCTGATTTGCACAGGTATCTTTATGATTGCATTTTTCGGTTTAAGCCTTTTTAAAGCAATCGCAAAAAGACAGGAAAACAAATAATAACAAAACAGGAGTGAAAGAAAAAATGACTAAGAGGAAATTTATAGCATTATTTTCAGGGGTTATCATGGGAGCTGCAATCCTGAGCGGCTGTGGAATGTCAGATGCTGCAAAGTCTGCACAGAACGCAATAAATGCTCTGCCGGATGAATACACTCCGGAAATTGAAGAACAGATATCTTCCGCAAACGAACTTTATGACAATTTATCTGAGGAAGATAAAAAAGATGTTGACAAGAAAAGAATCGATAACCTTATAGACGGCAGAAAAAAATATTCAGAGGAACTTTCCGGTTCTATAAATGAAAAAATTGATGCGCTGACTATAAATCTGTCCAGTGCAGACGGACTTAAAAGCAGCTATGAGGCTGTCAGGGAAATAATGACAGAAATTGAAAATACGCCCGAAGAAGCAGATGAATTTATCCAATATGAAGCTTTAGGCGAAAAGGTGGACTCGCTTTTTGAAAAGTGCAACACAATAGACAAGAATCTGAGAACAGACGGTGACGCTGTGACAAGTATGACTGAAACTGTTCAGCTGATGCAGTATACCAGCAGTACTTCTACTCTTTATAGCTATTGTGTGGATATTTCATCTGAATTATCCAAAATGACCGGAGTTGTAAGCAAAGTAGATTTACAAAGCGCTATTGACGATTTTGAAGACGGCTTGCTTTATGATGATGTGGTAGCGACTGCAATGGGACCATATAATGTATTCTCAGCAGTATTAGACCTTTCTGAGGCAGTACTGGATTATTACGAACCATATACAACCGGTATAGATATGGATACTATCCGTGAAGACCTCAGCACCTATACAGATACCATTCTTACAAGAAGCGGACAGAAATAAAATAATAACAGACATAAAAAAGAGCATTTCAATATGAGATGCTCTTTTTTCATAAAATTAAAATGATTTTTAAGAAAACGAGAGAAAACGAGAAAACGAGAGAGAAAACAAGCGCGATAGGGATATAAATTAAAAAATCGGCAATTTTGCTGTTGACAAACCGTCCGGCATGCTGTATAATATATCTTGCGCTGTCGGGAAACTGAAGATATTCAGCCGCTGAGCTGACACGTTCCCGACGAAAATCTATTAAAACGGAGGAAGACAATATGTCAACAACACTGGCTAAACCCCAGGAAATTAACCGTACCTGGTATATCCTCGATGCAGAGGGACAGCCTCTCGGTCGTGTTGCAGCAAAGGCAGCTCACATTCTCAGAGGCAAGCATAAACCCACTTACACTCCCAACGTAGACTGCGGCGACCATGTTATCGTTATCAACTGCGCCAAGGCTGTTCTCACCGGCAAGAAGCTCGAGAACAAGAAATATTACTGGCACACAGGCTGGATCGGCGGACTCAAGTCCATTTCATACAAGGATATGATGGCTGATCAGGCTGACAGAGCAATGACTATCGCTGTAAACGGTATGCTCCCCAATAACTCCCTTGGCAGAGCTCAGATCAAGAGACTCAAGGCATACAAGGACGCTAACCACAAGCACGAGGCTCAGAAGCCCGTCGCTTACGAGAACTGATTAAAGGAGGCGCTTTATTATGTACGAATCAAAAGTTAAATACTACTACGGAACAGGCAGAAGAAAGCACTCCGTTGCAAGAGTCAGAATCTATCCCGGTTCGGGCAATGTTACGATCAATGGCAGAGATATCGACAATTATTTCGGTCTTGATACTCTCAAGCTCATCGTTCGTCAGCCCCTCGCTCTTACCGATAACCTCGACAAGTTCGACGTTGTATGCACCGTTGCAGGCGGCGGCGTTACCGGTCAGGCAGGTGCTATCAGACACGGTATTACACGTGCTCTCCTCGAATTTGATGCAGAACTTCGTCCCGTTCTCAAGAAGGCAGGCTTCATCACTCGTGATCCTCGTATGAAGGAAAGAAAGAAGTACGGTCTCAAGGCTGCACGTCGTGCACCGCAGTTCAGCAAGAGATAATTTTATCCCTTCTGGAAGCATTAAAAATCACGTATTTACGCTGTTTTATTCGGTTTGGGTTTATCTGAAACATGGTGAATTTCGTACGGTAACTAACGGGTAACTTACAAAAATCAAGGCATTCATCGTTTGGTGAATGCCTTATTGTTGTTTTGATTAATAACATCTTGTTTTTCAGGAAGTAATATATTGTAAAACCGCCGAAGCCGATATGGCTTTGGCGGTTTTA
>JAQXHC010000034.1 GCA_029007035.1 Oscillospiraceae bacterium | reverse complement strand
TGATGCCGTATTCGGTCACATCAATGGATTTCATATCAGATCCTCCGTAAATATTTGATTTCAAGAAGAAAATGCAAGCCGCGCCGCCGAGAATGATCAGAGCGGCAATAAGCGGCAGAATGATCTTTTTTGTTCTCAACCTGCTTCACCTCGCAAGACAATTATACCATATCTTCAAATATTTTGCAAGCCCATCGTAAAAAATTTTCAGTCCTCGAGCAGATCAGCGAGCCTTGCGAAATCCTCAAGCGAGAGCTTTTCGCCGCGAATGTCGGCGCTAAGTCCGGCGGCGGCTATCGCGGCGGGAATGATTTCCTTGGGAAACTCTGTGCGCAGAGAGTTCGCGAGCGTCTTGCGTCTCTGGGCGAATGCGCCGCGTATAACCCTAAAGAGCGTCTGTTCGTTTTTAACATCAACCGGCGGATTTTTGTGCAGAACGATCCGTATGACCGTCGAATCGACCTTCGGTGCGGGAATGAAGCAGCCCGCCGGAACGTTGAAGAGCCGCTCGACTCTGCCGTAATAGGCAAGCGAGGCGGTGATCGCTCCGTATTCGGGATCACCTGCGGGAGCGACGAGACGCGCCGCAACCTCCTTCTGGATCATCACGGTTATCGACTCGAGCGGCAGACGCGACTCGACAAGCTTCATTATGATCGGAGTGGTTATATAATAAGGGAGATTCGCGGCGACGGCGGCGTGAAGTCCTTCAGATATGAACTCGCGGTCAATAAGCTCGCAAAGGTCGGTTTTAAGAACATCCTGATTCAGGACCTTCGTGTTCGGGCAGTCAGCGAGCGTTTCGTCGAGCACAGGAATCAGCGAGGAATCTATCTCAAGCGCGACTACCTTATCGGCACGCTCCGAAAGCTCGCGCGTGAGCGTACCGATTCCCGGTCCGATCTCGAGTATCCCGCGGCGCTCGGGCATAAGACCGACGGCTGCCTCGGCGATATTTACCGGCACCTGAGGCGAGATCAGGAAATTCTGCCCAAATTTTTTCTGAAATGACACTCCGTGTCTCGTCATAACCTCACGAATCGTTGATAAATCTGTAAGTTTCATTGAAATTCCTCTTGACAAATCGATTTGAATATGCTATAATATTAACGTTGAGTATATTATAGCATATCTGAGCTGAAATTTCAACAGTAATTTTAAAAGTTTGCTGGTGTAGCACAGTGGTAGTGCAGCTGATTCGTAATCAGCAGGTCGTGAGTTCAATCCTCACCACCAGCTCCAAAAAACCGTCCCATTATTGTGAGACGGTTATTTTGATTTTCTGAATAATTATCCCGCCCGGTAGGTGCTGATCGGGCGGGATTCATTATTTAATCTGAATAAAGCAATTATTTCCTGATTCGTATCATCTCAAAAATCTTCTCACTGACCGGACGCCTGTAATCGTCGTCGACCAGGCTGAACCGATTGCCGTCATAGGGCGTTGACAGATAATTCCAGATGGTGAACGGAATTCCATTCGCGTCGCAGAAATCGATCACATCGCGGCACCAGTTTTCACGCCATTCGACCGGGCAGGAGCGGATCGTTCCGAACTCGCCGAGCGTCAGTATCGAGTCGGGGTGGGCTTTCATGAAGTCTAACGCGGGCTTCAGCTTATCCCATATGAATTTTCTTCCCATCTCTTCATACCCGGCATAAGCGTTTTTATTTCCATACAGGAAATCCTGACATTCGCGGTAGCGCTGAATATCGCAGGGGTAAGGCATCTCGCGGTTGTAATAATGATTCATCGGCTGGAGCACTCCGCGCTGATGAGTGAACTCAAACGGGTCGTAGAAATGGAACGTATAGACGACATTCGGGTCATCGAGCACTTCAAGCTCCTTCAGCATTCCGACATTGTTCCAGCACGCGCTGCCGATCATAATAATGCGGTCGGGATTGACCTTTCTGATCTCGGACACAGTGCGCTTATAAAGCTCGTTCCATTTTTTCGAGTCGGTCGCCGTGATCTCGTTCATAAGCTCAAAGACGATCTCGCGTCCCCTGTCGTGATATCTGCGCTCGAACTCAAGCCAGAGCGCGATAAATCTGTCCTGATACTCCGGCTCGTCGAGCAGCTTCTTCATGTCCCCGCAGTCGCAGTAGCAGCCGACCGCCTTGTGAAGATTGAGTATCACATTCAGCCCATACTCCTTTGCCCAGCCGAGGAAATCGTCAATATGCCTGAACACCTCGTCGTAGCTTTCCTGTGCCTTTTCGATAAGTGAAAGCATATCTCCCATTCCCAGGATTCTGCTGGCCATTCTTTCCGGGTGGAAAGGCTCCAGAGCGTCGAACTTTTCGCCCATACCGATGAACTTCACCGGCTTGCCTGTAACCTTCTTCGCGGAAAGGGCCGCCCCTCCTCGGGAGTCGCCGTCCATCTTGGTCATTACGATACCGTCAATACCCAGCTTATTGTTAAATCCTTCAGCTGCGTTTACTGCATCCTGACCTGTGAGAGCATCTACCACCAGCAGAATCTCGTGAGGCTTGATTGCCTTCTTGACTCTTACCAGTTCTTCCATCAGCTCTTCATCTATCTGAAGTCGGCCTGCCGTATCGACTATAAGCACGTCGAAGCCCTTTCTTTCGGCTTCCTGACGGGCCTTAAGTGCGATATCTTCAGCCACTCTGTTTTCTCTGTCTGTATATACAGGTACATCTACGGTTCTGCCCACGACCTCCAGCTGATCTATAGCTGCCGGTCTGTATATATCGCAGGCTGCCAGCATAGGCTTCTTGCCGTTTTTCTTAAGGTATGCCGCCAGCTTGCCGCAGGTGGTTGTTTTACCTGTACCTTGAAGTCCTACCATCATCAGAACGGTAAATCCGCTTGGCGAATAGGTCAGCTTGCTGTTTGTGCCGCCCATGAGCTCAACAAGCTGGTCATTTACTATCTTGATGACCTGCTGTCCAGGTGTAAGGCTTTCGAGTACCTCAGCACCCATGGCCTTCTCCTTGACCTGGGCTACGAACTCCTTTACAACCTTAAAGTTTACATCGGCCTCAAGCAGTGCCAGCTTAACCTCACGCATAGCCTCATTGATGTCGGACTCTGTGAGGACGCCTTTGCCTTTGAGCTTTTTAAATGTATTTTGAAGTTTTTCGGATAAATTCTCAAATGCCATAAGCTGTTTATTCCTCTAATTTATTTATAATGCCTTTAACTTCCTGCAGCTTTGCGGCCGCTTCTTTGTCCTCGATGGATGCTGTCAGGCTGTCTATTATTCCGTCTATCTCGGCTATGGCATGCCTTGACTTCATCAGTTTGGCCACCAGTCCAAGCTTATCCTCATACTCTGTAAGCAGATGCTCCGCCTTCTTCAAAGTATCGTGAACGCCCTGTCTGGATATGCCGAACTCTTCAGCGATTTCCGCCAGGGAAAGGTTTTCCTCATGGTAAAGCTCCATTACCTGCCGCTGTTTCTCCGTCAGAAGCCTGCCGTAAAAGTCATACAAAAGGCTTATTTTTTCTATGCTTTCCATGTTTAGTCTTTCCATGGTGTTTCTCCTGCCTTCGGGCATTTCCAATCATTTCGGCTTTTCATATCTGTAAAGTCTGATAGCTTTACAGCATTAACCTTGTCTACTATAACACAATGCACCGGTGGTGTCAAGTGTTTTTGCTTGAAATGCTTCTTTTTTATTCTCCTATATTTTCTTTTTGGCCAAAAAAATTTTCTTTTTGCAAAAGAAATAAGCATTTTTGAAAAAAACATCCCTACTTTGGTGCGAGAAAATCTCATGAACGATTGAAAATGTAATTTATACGGCAAAATCAAGTTCCTTAACAGGTAGAATATTACATTTATTTTCTTTTTGGCTGATTTCTTTGCTTTTTAGCAAAGAAAATGGCAAAAGTGAAAATGATGAAAGCAGAGAGCTTCTGTAGGTGTTTTAAAATGGTTGAATTTTTTATTTCTTTCTAATATGCTGCAATCATGAAAGAGCGATAAAAATCGGGATTTGTAGGAGGGATGGATTACGGAAAACTATTCTTACATCACTTTAAGACAACGCCCAGAATTAAAAAATTATGCAGCCGAGTGGTTCCACAGCAAGTGGGGAGTTCCAACACAGGCTTATCTGGAATATATGGAAGCGTATCTCGCCAAGAAAACAGGATATGGTTGGTATCTTTGCATGGATGATGACAAAATCGTTGGCGGAATGGGAGTGATTGAAAACGACTTCATGATCGAAAAGACCTAACACCGAACATCTGCGCCGTATACACCGAAAAAGACTACCGCCGTAAGGGCGTTGCCGGACATTTGCTGAATATGGTCGTATCAGATTTGAAATTCAATGGGATTACGCCTGTCTATCTGGTTACAGATCACACGGGGTTATACGAGAGATACGGATGGGAATTTTTGTGTATGGTACAGGGAGATGGCGAGCCGGATATGTCCAGAATGTTTATCGAACGCTGTCCTGACGGCCCGCCTCTTTTATTCTATAATTATGATGGTGCTACACTGTTACCTTCTCAAAATCAGAAGCAGGATGTTTGCAGAGCGGACAGATGAAGTCTGCCGGCAGTTCTTCGCCCTCATAGATATATCCGCATACAGTGCATCTCCATGCAGTCTTTCCCTGGGAAGCCTTGGCCTCAGGCTGAGGTTTGATGGATGACTGATAGTATGCATATGAAGCAGATGGTTCGTCGGTCATAACCTCCATGTCATCCACTGCAGCGATAAACATGGTGTGAGTTCCTAAATCTAAGGTCTGCTCTACTGTAGCACTGATGTAAGAATTAGTTCCTTCAGTGATGTAGTAAATACCGTTTTCACTGCGCTTTGCGGCACTGTATCCTTCAAATTTATCCACGGTCTTTCCTGACTGGAAGCCGAAATGTTTGAAAGTATCGAAGCTTGCCTTTTCGCTAAGGATGGAAATGTTGAACTTTCCGCTTTCCATAATCATATCGTGAGTGAAATTATCTTTGTTCACGGTGATGCTTATTCTGTTAGGGGTAGAAGTCACCTGACCTGCAGTGTTAATTATGCATCCGTTGTCTTTTTCGCCGCAGCGTGCGGTGAGCACGAAAAGTCCATAAGTTAAGTTATATATTGCTTTTTTGTTCATTTTCTTCACTCTCCGTTATAAATCTTCATTATACTTTTTAGGTCATGGCTGCCCCGTCAACGCGAAGGGTAATGCCTGTAACGTAGCTTGACAATTCGCTTGCCAGGAAGAGATATGCGTTAGCAATATCGAGAGGCTCTCCGACTCTGCCAAGAGGAATTCCGGCAGAAATTCTGTCAACCATTTCCTGAGGCAGTGCAGAAAGCATATCTGTGCGGGTCACTCCCGGCGCAACTGCATTTACGCGGATTTTGTCCTTTGCCAATTCTCTTGCAAGGGATTTAGTAAGACCGTTAACTGCAAATTTGCTTGTAGGGTATGCGCATCCCGACGGCTGACCGTATTCGCCAACCATTGAGCTGGTATTGATGATAGCTCCGCCGCCCTGTTCCTTCATGATCCTTGCAGCTGCCTGTGAGCAAACGAAAACTGCCTTTACATTGACATCCATAATCTTTGTAAATTCCTCAAGGGTATATTCATATATGCTGGTTCTTGATGAAAGGCCTGCGTTGTTAGCCAGAATATCA
>JAQXHC010000033.1 GCA_029007035.1 Oscillospiraceae bacterium | reverse complement strand
AAGGGCATTGTTTTCGGCTCTATCCTGATGACTGACCTCCTTTCTGAGTGGCAGAGACGAAAAAAAGACCTTGCTGACGGTAAGATCAGCAAGGCCGAATATACAGAATGGAAGCTTAACTGGCCGAAAACGACCGATGACTGCGGAAAGCACGAACCTGCGAAAGAGTGGCGTAACCTGTAAGCCACTTGAAACGCAGAATAATTCCGCTTAGCTCCCTGTTATCAAATTGTTATCACTGAGATTTTGAGACTTCGGAAATGGCGTATCTACGCCGTTTCTGAGGCCTTATTTATTATTCCCACTCCACAGTACCCGGAGGTTTAGAGGTAATATCATAAACGACCCTGTTAACGTGATCAACCTCGTTACAGAGACGATTGGAAATTCTTGCAAGCACGTCATAGGGAATTCTTGCCCAGTCTGCAGTCATAAAGTCGTCGGTAGTCACAGCACGGATAGCAATAAGGTGGTCATAAGTACGGTGGTCACCCATTACTCCGACAGTTCTGACGTCGGGGAGCACTGCGAAGAACTGAGTAAGCTGTTCTTCAATGCCGCTTTTTTTGATTTCATCACGGAAAACCGCATCGGCTTCCTGAAGAATCTTGATTTTCTCCTCAGTAATCTCACCGATAATACGTACACCCAGTCCCGGACCGGGGAACGGCTGTCTCCACACCAGTTCATGAGGAATGCCAAGCTTTTCACCGACCTTGCGGACCTCGTCCTTGAAAAGTTCGCCTAATGGCTCAATGATACCGTCAAAAGTAATATCCTCGGGCATCTTTACCATATTATGATGAGTTTTTATAACGGCAGTACTGCCCTGACCACTCTTGTTGCCCTTGCCGCTTTCGATTCGGTCTGGATAAATCGTTCCCTGAGCGAAAAAACCTCCGTCAGCCTCTTCCCGGACCTTGTCCCAGAACACCTTGTAGAATTCCGTACCAATAGTATTTCTTTTTTCTTCCGGATCGGTGATTCCTTTTAGTTTTTCAAGGAACTGCTTCTGACAATTCACACGAACAAAATTCATGTCGAACAGACGGGTAAAGGTTTCCTCAACGAAATCGCCCTCGTCCTTGCGCATAAGTCCCTGATCAACGAAAACGCAGGTGAGCTGCTTTCCGACAGCTCTGCTGAGAAGTCCTGCTGCTACGGAAGAGTCGACTCCGCCCGAAAGTCCGAGCACTACTTTTTTATCGCCGATTTTGCGTCTGAGCTTTTCAACGGTCTCCTCAATGAAATTATCCATCTGCCAGTCACCGGTAAAGCCGCAGACCTCAAACAGGAAGTTTTTTAGAATAAGCTTGCCGTATTCACTGTGAGTAACCTCCGGATGGAACTGGACGGCATACAGCTTTTTCTCCGCATTAGACATAGCCGCGCATGGGCAATCCTTTGACTTAGCGGTTACCGTGAATCCCTCAGGAAGCTTGCTTATATAGTCGGTATGACTCATCCATACGATATTTTTTTCGGGAACTCCCTTGAAAAGCGCACAGGAGCTGTCAGATACAATTTCGGTTCTGCCATACTCCGACGTTACGCAGGTTGAAGCAGCTCCGCCCAGTGTATAAGCCATAAGCTGACAGCCGTAGCAAATTCCAAGAATCGGTATTCCGAGTTTAAAAATATCTCCGGAGATATGGGGCGAGCTTTCGTCATAAACGCTGTTTGGTCCGCCTGTGAAGATTATTCCTGTAGGATTCAATGCTTTAATTTCTTCAATTGGAGTATCAAAGCGCTTTATTTCGCAATAAACTCCGCATTCACGCACACGTCTTGCAATAAGCTGGTTATACTGACCGCCAAAATCAAGAATAATGCAAAGCTGGTTTGTCATATACCCTCCTCCTCCGCATTACGGCTGCGGACGCCGAAGTGAAATATATCTATATTATAACACCTTATTCCTGAAATTGCAACTGTTTTAGATAAAATTACAGCTGTACCGCCTAATGATTGTTGTACAGATATGCAGTAAGATTTTTTTGTGTGATGACAGTGAAGCTGACATCGCATCTTCAGCACAAGTTCTTCATTTTACGAAAGTCAGTGCTTTTCAGTGCCAAAACAGTCATCATAACAAGCAATATTGAAGGAACCGGTGAGGAGTCACTGTACAGCCGCACTGTCGATGCCGTAACATATATATCCGAAATAAAAAACGGCATTATCAGCCTGCATATAATTCCGCTCATAATTCCCGCAGCCACGCGCATTGCAGCAACAATCCACATTGAAAGCCTTCCCTGCGAAAGTGCGCATATCTGCATCAGAACACATACTCCGCCAAATGAAACAAGTCCGCTGATTACCGGAAGTGCAGTGTAGTCGCCGCAGGAAAAATTCTCTGCCGCGGTGATATCAAGGGCAGCGAAAACGTATTCACGGCGCAGAAACGGCAGCACCTCCACAAGTAAATCAATCGCTCCGATTTGCGTCAGAAATTCGCTGAAAACCGCAAATGCTCCGACCATTCCGCATATTCCAAGCATTGCTCTGCCGCCGTCGGACACGCTGTTCACTAATGTTTCCGCACTGAAATCAAATCTCCCCGAACCGCTGTCCGAAACTTTCCTGCTTCCAATAAAAAAAGACACAGCAAGAGCAAGAATGACATTCGCAGCTATGCACGAAATGAAAATAACCGTCCCCGCCGCTCCGCCTACGTATAATCTTGATGAAATACAGCCGCTAATAAATGCAGGACCTGCTCCGAAGCATATTCCTGCATATATGCTCATATCTCTGCGAGTCAGGTTTTCTCCGATTAGCAGCCGTGCTCCCACAGGATAGCCTGCGAACATACTTACCGCAAATATCGGAAAAACAGCTCCGTCCATACCAAATATCAGCCTCCCGACCGTCTTTAACGGGCGCGGCAGCAGGCGGATAATTCCCGTATCCGTCAGAAGCGACGACATTATCATCATAGCATAAAGAGAGGGAATCATAACATTAAAACATCTCTCCTCCGCTGCCGATACCGCCCTGCCTGCAGACTGCGAATCCAGCAGACAGAACAAAGTAAGCCCGATAATGAAGACAGCTCCAAATATCTTGTTTTTTTTACTTTTCATCATATTCATCAACCCGTTTGTCATATTATTTTATTGGACTCCTATAGATTTCAAAAACAGAGTTTTTGAGGTTACCTAATAATATTCGCAACGGAGGTCGGAAATGCTTGAAAAATTGACCGAAAAAGCTGCAGAGGCTCTCTACATGAACCCGGGAATGCACATCGAGAGCAACCGTGAAATAATGATAGAAAACTGCCGCCGGATTGAAGAATATAATGATATTTATATGCGGCTTGTCTCAGGCAGGCTTGTTGTTATGATATGGGGAAGCGGACTGCGTGCTTACGACTACAAAACAAAAGGTCTGATTGTCCGCGGAAAAATTACGCAAATTGAATTTATCGAAAGGAACAGCAGAAACGATGCGAAATCAGCTGAGAGGCTGTCTGAAGATTAAAGCAGAAGGCAGACAGCTCTATAAATTCATCAATAAGATCCACAGCGGCAGGATCTACTGTTTCGGACAGTACTGCAAAAACGATATGTTTTTCTGTGAAATCTATCGTCATGACCTCAGCCGTCTCGCCGAATTTGCCAAGGAATGCGGAGTAACAATTGAGTACACCGAGTATGAAACCCTTTCCTCGAAGCTCCTACGCTACCGAAAGAGAATCGGACTCATTATCGGAGCTGTACTTGCAGTTTTCGCCGTCCGTTACTTTTCAAGCGTTGTAATCTCGATTGATATACAGGGAAATTCCAGAATCAGCGACAGCGTAATTTTATCCGCTCTTGACGAACTGGATATCCGCCGCGGCACATCAATCCGTAATATAAATATGCATCGCTGTGAAAACGAACTCCGTCTAATGGTTGACGGTATTTCATGGGCAGGAATCCGGCGTACAGGAAACCGTATTGTTGTAGAAGTAACCGAGCTTGTTGAAAAGCCGGATATGGTAAATGAACGTATGCCCTGCAATGTCGTTGCCGCTCATGAGGGAGAAATCACCTATACATCGGTATATGACGGTATGCTGATGAGAATCGTCGGCGACTACGTTTACGAGGGGGATATGCTGATTAACGGTGTTGTCTCCGACAGTACGGGACACGTCACAACTCACCATGCAATGGGGATTATTAAGGGAATTTACAAGGAAAAGGTCACATTCACTGAAAATTACTCCTCCGAACTTTTCCTTCCGACAGGCAGAACGGAAGAGGAGAAATATCTGTGTCTGTTCAGCTTGAAGATTCCGCTGTTTATAGGCAAAAACGACTATGCGAACTCCGAAGTTTCCGTATCTGAAAGCAGCTCCGATATCTTCGGCAGACAAATTCCGATAAGCATTATAAAGGAATCGTATACTGAGACTGAACTGACTAAAAAAGACTTCACCGACGAAGAACTTGCCGAACTTCTCAACAGCAAAATTTATCTTTACGAGCAGAATTTTCTCTCTGATGTAACGATTATTTCTCGTAATATAAGTGAAATCAAAACCACAGAGGGACTGACATATGATGTCGAATATACTCTTGAGGGAGAATTGGGAACTCCTATGGAGATTTTTATAAAGTAATTTCAGACCCCCGAACGTAAAAAAATGGAGGTTACAATAGGCGCGAGTATAAATATTGAAAAGCCCCCGCGAAGAAAGCTGTTCTCCGCGGGGGTATATTATAAATATCCGGTTTATTAAATTTTGTAAGGAACAGCATTATTCAACAATAAAGCTCTCCTTAACCGTCTTGCAGACCTGAGCGTAAAATCCCTTGTCCCTCAGCATTTCACCGCAGTAGCCGGCAGCTTTTTCGTCGCGGAAAAGTCCGAAAACCGCCGAACCGCTTCCGGTCATTGTCGGATTTTCGGCTCCGCAGAACATCATTGTCAGTCTTATATAGTCCACTTCGGTCAGCATAATAGCAGATTCAAACAGATTGCCGAAATACTTATGTCCGTCACTGCCTCCGAAGTTTATGCTCCGCACGAGAGCGGCAACATCCGGATGATTCGGATTTTCAAGCGAATCGATGCTCTTATACGCTTCAGCAGTAGAGACTCCCTCTTCTCCCTTGGCTATGAGCAGAACCTTTCCCGAATAATCAGCAATGGGAGTGATTTTCTCGCCGATTCCGCTGACATGAGCCGTTCCGCCCGTGAGAAAAAACGGCACATCTGCTCCGAGTTTCAGCCCGATTTCTGCAAGTTTTTCGGTTGTCAGCTTTGTTCCCGTAAGCTCATTCAGAGCATACAGAACTGCCGCCGCATCAGAGCTTCCTCCGCCCATTCCTGCCTGCGAGGGTATTTCCTTTATGAGATGTATCTTACATCCATTGTCAATACCACTCTCCTCAAAAAACAGCTTTGCAGCCTTACAGACAATATTTTCCTCTCCGCAGGGAATCGATTCAGACTTCTCGCAAGTTAGCGTAATTTTATCGCTCAGCTCTATGCTGATTTCATCGTATATTCCGACAGTCTGGAATACGCTCTCGATCAGGTGATATCCGTCGGGACGCTTTCCGGTAACATCAAGAGCAAGATTTATTTTAGCAGCGGTTTTAACTTTCATGGCGTTCTTCCTTTAATCTTTCAACAAATTTCTCAATACGATGCATTGCCTCCATAAGATGCTTCAGCGAGTAAGCATAGGAAATTCGCATAAAGCCCTCTCCGCTGCTGCCGAATGCGCTTCCCGGAACTGCCGCAACCTTTTCCTCATAGAGCAGACGCTCGCAGAATTCCTCACTGGATAGTCCCGTATCTCCGATATACGGGAAAACATAGAACGCTCCTTCGGGATTGAAACAGCTGAGTCCGATTCTGTTGAACTCACTTACAAGATAACGGCGGCGGACATCATATTCATCCACCATGCGCTTAACCTCACCGTCGCAGGATGTAAGAGCTTCAATAGCCGCATTCTGGCTGATATAAGGACTGCACATTATTCCGTACTGATGAATCTTGGCGAGCTGACTTACGATCGGTCTGGGAGCAGCCATATAGCCAAGTCTCCAGCCGGTCATGGCATATGCCTTTGAAAAACCATTCACGAGAATTGTACGTTCTCTCATACCATCCAGCGAGATGATCGAGAAATGTTTTCTGCCATAGGTAAGCTCTGAATAAATCTCGTCTGAGAGTATCATTATATTCGTATTCCGAATCAGATCCGCAATTGGCTCAAGATCCTCTTTTGTCATTACCGCACCGGTCGGATTATTCGGAAACGGCAGAATGAGCAGTTTGGTTTTGTCGGTAATCTTATCTTTCAGATCGTCAACAGTAAGCTTAAAGCTGTTCTCAATTTTCGTCGGAACTGAAACCGGAACTCCCCCAGCCAGTTCAACAAGCGGAGCATAGCAGACGAAGCAAGGCTCGACAACAAGAACCTCATCGCCGGGGTCAAGCATTCCTCTTACAGCCATATCAATAGCCTCAGAACCGCCGACGGTTACGATAATTTCATCTTCGCTGTCGTAGCTGACCCCGTGCTTTTTCTCAATACTGTCGCGGATTGCCTTTCTCAGCGGAGCTATGCCCTTATTCGGACCATATATTATATGCTTGCGCTCGAGTGTCTTTATTGCCGCTTTCCTTATTACCCATGGAGTCGAAAAATCAGGCTCACCGACTCCGAGGCTGATCACTCCCTCCATTGTCCCTGCAATATCGAAGAATTTGCGTATTCCCGATGGCTTTATTTCCTTAATTTTGGAGGAAAGAGCCTTATTGTAATCTATCACGCTCAACACAGACCCCTTTCATCGTTTTCCTCTCCGTCAATGAAAATACCCTTTTCCTTGTATTTTTTCAGAATAAAATGAGTTGCTGTGGAGAGAACTCCGTCGATTGTTGCAAGACGCTCCGATACAAAAAGTGCAACATCACGTAGATTATCGCCTTTTACCTCCAGAGAAAGGTCGTATGCACCGGACATAAGAGAAATACTTTCAACCTCATCGTACATCATTATTGTCTTGGCAATATCGTCAAAGCCGCAGTCACGCTGAGGCGTTACACGAAGCTCAATCGTTGCGTATACGGTTGAATTATCATAAAGTTCGTCGTCCACGATTACGCTGTAGCCCTTGATAACACCGCTGTCCTCCAGCCTTTTAATCTCGGCTGCTGCCTCCTCCGGACTTACTCCCAGCATCTCCGAAAGCTCCCTGTTACTGATTCTCGCATTCTGCTGCAATATCTTGATTATATCTTTCATAGCCGCTATCCTTTCATAATATATATTTTCTCTGTCCCCTTTCCGCTGCCGAAAGGGGATTTTCTAATTTTGAGTCACATATGTGAACACACCCTGATATGCCGCATAATCATGGCACAGATAATAAATCCTATGTCATATACCTATAAAAACAGGTTTGCGGTTTCTGAAATAACAAATATGGCTGAAGCCTGCTGCTTTGGCGATTTCGGCTCCCTCGGCAACGCCTTTGCCCAGATCCTCAACGGTATGTGCATCCGAGCCGATTGAAAGCAGCTCGCCGCCCAAATCCTTATAGAGTTTTACGTGTTCAATCCCGGGAAATGTCTTTCCGTAAGCCTGCCGCAGTCCCGAAGTATTTATCTCAATTCCGCAGCCATTATAAATCAAAGCGCGGAAGCTCTCGGCAATCATCTCACGGAAACGGCTTATATTGACCTTAATTCCGCAAGCTCCGCTAATGTATCTCAATGTGTAGGTCAGATGACCGAGAATATCGAATTCACCCCATCTGCAAAGCTCATAGACCTCGCCGAAATATCTTTCAAGCAAGTCATAAAGCTCATCTGTTGTATACTTTTTGTAGTCAATGAATGCAAAGTCCTCAAAGCCGCGGATCTGATGAACCGAGCCGATTACAAAATCCAGCCGCGGATCTGAGATTATTTTCTCCGCAACCGACAAGTCGTGCATAGCCTGACCCATTTCAGTTCCGCAGATAAGATTAAGTCGGTCGCCGTATTCTTCTTTCAGCCGCGTCACAGCCGCGACGGAGTTCTCAAAGTCTTTACTGTAGCCGAAATCAGTCGCTTTGACTGTACCGTTGTAATATTCCTCGCTGTACCAGCAATTGCACTCGCAATGGTCGGTGATCGCATATGCTTCAAGTCCCAGCTCCGCCGCACGATGGCACATAAGGTTAATATCAGCTTCGGAATCGACCGAAAAATGTGTATGCGTATGACAGTCTATCACGGTTTTCACACTCCTTTGCTTATCCTGACGATAATGTTATTAGATTATTATATCATACCCGAAAGAATATTTCCATAGTTTTCTGTAATTTTTTCTGTTTAAAATAAAAAATTTATTCCCGACATGTTTTACCCCTTTATTTTTCTTCCGTTATATGTTATAATTACAAAGATATTATTTTTTGGAGGTTTTCGTATGAGAGCAGTTGTAACAGTCATAGGCAAGGACAATGTGGGTATTCTTCATAAAGTAAGCGGTATCTGCACGGAATACAACGCAAATGTTATAGAGGTGACCCAGAGCGTTTTACAGGATATGTTCGCAATGATCATGCTCGTGGACATTTCGGGCATTACAAAGGACTTTTCCGAAATGGTCGACAGCATGACAGAGCTCGGCAATAAGCTCGGACTCTCCATTCACACAATGCACGAGGATGTTTTCAACTCCATGCACTCTGTGTGATTTTCACGAAAGGACGAACTTATTATGCTTAATGCTTACGATATTCTTGAAACAATACGCATGATTCAGGACGAATGTCTTGATATAAGAACAATTACTATGGGCATCTCCCTGCTTGACTGCATGGACACCGATATTGACAAGGCATGCAGCAAGGTCTATGATAAAATCGTTTCCAGAGCTTCAAACCTTGTCGCTGTTGGACAGCAAATCGAAAAGGAATACGGAATTCCAATCATCAACAAACGAATTTCCGTTACCCCGATAGCTATGCTCGCAGCAGCCTGCCCGAAGGAAAACCCCGTAAAATTTGCTCTTGCATTACAGCGGGCTGCCGATACCTGCGGCGTAAACTTCATCGGAGGCTATTCCGCACTCGTTCACAAGGGCTTCAGCGCAGGCGACGCAGCACTTATCAACTCTATCCCCGAAGCTCTTGACGTTACTCAGAATATCTGCTCTTCCGTCAATATTGGCTCAACCAAATCAGGCATCAATATGGACGCGGTAAAACTCATGGGACAGATTGTAAAGCAGACTGCCGAAAGAACCGCCGACCGTGACTGCATCGGTGCAGCTAAGCTTGTTGTATTTTGTAATGCTGTCGAGGACAACCCGTTTATGGCAGGCGCATTCCATGGTCCCGGCGAGCCCGACTGCGAAATCCACGTAGGAGTATCCGGTCCGGGAGTTGTACGCTCAGCTCTGTCAAAATATCCCGACGCTTCAATTGACGAGGTTGCTGATATAATCAAAAAAACCGCATTCAAAATCACAAGAATGGGTCAGCTTGTCGGAGCAAGAGCTTCTCAGATGCTGGGAGTTCCTTTCGGTATCGTTGACCTTTCGCTCGCACCGACTCCGGCTGTCGGCGACAGCGTTGCACATATTCTCGAAGAAATGGGACTTGAAATGTGCGGTACTCACGGCACTACGGCTTGTCTCGCCATGCTCAATGACGCGGTTAAAAAGGGCGGAGTTATGGCATCATCACACGTTGGCGGACTTTCGGGAGCGTTTATTCCCGTGTCCGAGGATGCAGGCATGATTGACGCTGCCGCGGCAGGCGTTCTAAGTATAGAAAAGCTTGAAGCAATGACTGCCGTATGCTCTGTAGGACTCGACATGATCATCGTTCCCGGAGATATTTCACCCGAGACTATTTCTGCTATCATCGCTGATGAAGCCGCTATCGGTATGGTAAACACAAAGACCACAGCTGTTCGTCTTATCCCTGCGATCGGCAAAAAAGAGGGCGAAACCCTTGAATTCGGCGGTTTGCTCGGAAGCGGTCCGGTTATGCCCGTGCGTGAAAAATCCCCTGCAAAATTCATAAACAGAGGCGGACGGATTCCCGCCCCGATGCACAGCCTGAAAAACTGACATTCAGGGCAATACTCACAATCAGATAACATACAAAGCATTCAGGGTTTCTTTGTGCGATGCTTCCCATAGCAATTCAATAAAATAACACGACACAAGATAGCAAAAGCAAATCACATAGTGCAAGACGGACGACGAAATCATACTGCCGTATGGCGAGAAGTACAACGCAGCACTATGTGATTTTAATTGTCAGACTGTGTTGCGGCATCTTGTTGGATCGCTATAAGATTGAATACAGCCGGAAAGGGGGACGAAATGGACGAAGCTAAATTTGCGGAGCTTTTCGGACTTGACCAGATTACTGATATATCGGAAATTTCCTGCGGTCACATAAATCAGACACGGGTTTTAACTTCTGTCAACGGAGAGCGTTTCGTTATGCAGACTCTTAATACAGACGTTTTCCGAAGTCCCGAAGCCGTGATGCGGAATATCGGTAAAATTACAAAAAAAATTTCCGCTTCGCCCGACTGCGGAATTATTGTTCCGGAGTATCTCTTTGCCGGTGACGGAAAAAATCACGCTGAGCAAAACGGCAGAATATATCGGATATACCGCTATATTGCTCCGACAAATGTCTCTGAATTTCCGGAATACCGTACTGCAAAGGCTTACGGAACATTTATCCGAATGCTCAGCGGAAAAAATCTGAAGCTTGAAACTTCTGTTGAAAATTTTCATAACTATCCGTGCTATTTCAGCCGCCTTGCCTCTGCCGAAAAAAGCTCTTATTTCAAAAAAATAGACAAGGCAGTCATGAAACGCCTCGGCTCGCTCAGCGATACTCTTTCGCAGGTTTTTACCGTTGATTTTCCAAAGCGAAATATTCATGGCGACGCAAAAAAAGATAATATTATCTTATCGGAAACACCTGCCGTTATAGATCTTGACACGGCTATGTACAGTTATGCTGCAATCGATTACGGCGACATTGTACGCTCGGTATGCAGCTCCGGCAAGCTCGATTACTGCGCTCTGCGTGACGTAACGAGAGGATTTGCCGACGGATTGGAAGGTCTTCTCTCAGAGGACGAGATTTATTCCCTGTATTACGGAATACTTTATGTTACAGGTGAACTCGCTGTACGGTATCTGACCGATTATCTCAGTGACGAAAAATATTTCAGGGGGAAAACCTCTGCCCAGTGTCTGAGCCGCGCAGAATCGCTTCTGAACAGTCTGAAGCTGTTTATCTCAGAGGGAGAGGAAATAGTTTCACTCATTTACCGCATTTTCGGAATGAGAAATAAATAATAAGTTCATTGAAGAGACTGTATTATCTCCGCCGCCAGAACAGAAACGCTCTGCTCAGAAATAAACGGAGCAAGCAGTTTTCTGCCCTGACTGCGTATGTCCATGCAGATTCGCGCATATAGAGCCGACTCGCTGAACATTCGCCTTATATATTCCCCGAAAAAATCTGAATAGTGCTCCCTTGAAGCTGTAAGCCCACGGCTGTAAAAGCGTTCAAGGGAGATTTTTTTGCACTCCGGAAATCTCTCCGGCAATAACGGCGATTCACTGATAAACAGCAAAGATGCACCCGGTATGTAAAGATGAATCGGCGAGTGAATAAGGTCGACCGCACCTGAAAGTATCACGTCGTAGCCAAGCTTACAGGCGACTGCCGCAGCTGTTTTAACGAAGCACTGCTCCGCCGCCAGCAGACGGTCAGAAAGCCTTATCACCTCTGTTTCCGGAGGCAGCTTAACAAACCGGTAACCCTCGCAGGTTATCGCCGAAACCGAACGATGAATCGCAGTGCCGCTGACCGGTCTTTTTTCCAGCATAGAGCTGATTTTTCTTGCAGCATAGGCTTCAGCTCTGTCCTGATAAAGAAGCTCGCTTCCATTTCTGACGTATTCCCTCAGCAGATAATCCGTCATTCCGAGCAGATCAAGATATTTCTGCATATAGCTTCGGCTCTGATTCATTGTATATCCAACTATTTCTTCTGCCGGGGCGGCTTTCAGTCCGATAACGGAGCTTATATCATAAGTGCGTGATGTGATTTTTTCCTCTGCCTTTTTGATGTATCCGCCGGTCACAAGGATGTTCCTGTCGGGCAAATATACTGCGTATGGCAGTTCCCTGTCACATGGTGAAAAATAAAAATCAGGCTTTGATTCAGCAAAAATTTCTCCGACGGCTTCGATTATTCTCCCCTTCTCGGCGATATCGGCCCCCACTATGCTTATCGTTCTTGCATTTTCAAATTCGCGGTATTTTCCGCAGCTGAAATTTCTGTCTGTGTAATAATTCAAGCTCTCGCCTCCGTTTTTGAGTTGTGATTTACTTTGTTATAGTATGCGAAACGGCTTGACAGAGTTTACAAAACAGAGAAATTCTTTTTTCTCCGCTCACTTTGATAATGTACTTTTTTGCCAATTTTAGGCATATATTTTTGTAACCGCAATTTGGGCAACACCGCACGATTAATGGCTGCCGTCTGTGCGATAATAATTATGCGGTATTGTCCTGAATTTCTGCGGCAGTACATAGCATTGGAGTGAAACCATTGAAAACTCAGCCTAATTCACGAGCTTTCATTCTCGTACAGTTCATCATCTAAAACAACGCGACTGTACGTTCAGCCGCTAAAAAATTCGGCATTTCCAAAAGCACTGTTCATAAGGACGTCAGCGAAAGGCTGGCTAAAATCAATCCTGTACTCTTTGCACAGGTTAAAGAGATCCTCGAAATAAACAAGCAGGAACGTCATATTCGCGGAGGTATGGCTACAAAGCTGAAGTATCAGAAAAAAAGAGCCTCATCGAAATGACAAGGCTCGGAAATCTATCTTAAAAACAGCGGCATAAATCGGTCCGGCAGAATTTATGCACGGATTTATGGGAATCTTTATCTCTTCACTGCCATCTGTGAGTCCGCACCGCTGCTATTGTATCGGTGTGACTGCCTGAACGTGCTGTCAGACAGAGATACTTTCCGAAAAGCGTGCGGAAATCCTGCCGGAATGGATACCGGTATGTCCTCCCGAAGCTTTTCACGGGCTGCTGCCACTTTCGGAAGTATAGATATACCGGACTGCTGTTTAATTTATTTTATGCAGTTTTCCGGATTTTGCAACAAGAAATTTCTTACAGCCGTGATATTTGTTTTAACCTTTCCGACATTTTTTCGCTATACTGCGATATACCTTAAATTTATATTTCCGGGGACGGAATTTCTGTAACTTTAAGGAAATATTTGTCAGATTTATGTATTATCTTTAAACCGTAAAGTAATCCTATTCCCACCGAATTGTATCTGAACTGAAAATCTTTCGTTATTGCAAATCGCGATAAATCGGGATATAATAAGGATACAATCAAATCAGGAAAATATACGGACGTACCGTTCGTCCGTTAAGGAGGCTTTACATATGAATACAAAATTATTAAAAATATCCGCTGTTACCGCCTCGGCTGCTCTGCTTGCTTCAGTCTTTACCGGATGTGCTGCGGAGGATAGCCAAAAGGAAAATAACAATTACGTTCCATATGATTCAAATTATAATTATGAATTCATACCCGAGCAAAATCAGAACAGCGATGAGACAAACTCAGCTGCGGATAAAATCTCAGAAAATTCCCCTGCAGAAGTTAATCCCAACGAGGAATACAGTCCGGTTACTGAGCAGGGTTTTAAAAATCCCTATGAATTTCCGCTTTCAACATTTTCTGCCGATGTCGATACTGCTTCTTACGCAAATGTCCGCAGGATAATTGAGGACGCACAGGCTATTCCCGACGGAGCTGTAAGAGTTGAAGAATTCATAAACTATTTCGACTATGACTACCCTGCTCCCACTGACGGAGAACTGTTCGGACGCTGCGTTGAAATTGCCGACTGCCCGTGGAATTCAGCTAACAAACTGATGCTGGTCGGCATTAAAGCAAAGGAAATCATGACGCAGGAAACTCCGCCCTCCAATCTTGTTTTCCTCATTGACGCTTCCGGCTCGATGGCAGGTTACAACAAGCTTCCGCTTGTTCAAGGCGCATTTTCAATGCTTGCAGAAGAACTGTCGGAAAACGACAGGATTTCAATTGTCACTTATGCAAACAATTCCGAGATCGTCCTTGCAGGCGAAAGCGGCAAAAATAAAGACAAAATTCTCGAAGCACTCTATTCAATTAAAACAGGCGGAAACACCAACGGTGAGGCAGGAATCCGCTCCGCGTATGAGCTTGCGGAAAAATGCTTTATCAACGGCGGAAATAACCGCGTTATAATCGCTACGGACGGCGATCTGAATGTCGGCGCTTCCACTGAAAATGAGCTTGTCTCGATAATCGAAACTAAGCGTGAAAGCGGAATTTATCTCTCCGTACTCGGCTTCGGAACTGATAACATCAAGGATAACAAGCTTGAAGCCCTTGCCGATAACGGAAACGGTAACTACAGCTACATAGACTCGGTCGCTGAAGCCGAACGTGCACTTGTCAGCGAAATGAAAGGCAATTTATATACCGTCGCAAATGACGTTAAAATACAGGTGGAGTTCAATCCGTCCACTGTTGAAAGCTACCGGTTGCTTGGCTACGACAACCGCATTATGGAGGCTCATGATTTTACCGACAGTTCCAAAGATGCCGGTGAAGTCGGCTCAGGTCACACTGTTACAGCTCTTTACGAAATATCTCTGAAAAGCAGTTCTTCCTTTGACGGTATTCCTCTCGAATTCGCTTCGGAGCATACTAATAATTCTTCGGATGTAAATACGTCTGCACGTACTGAGCTCTGTAAGATTTCCGTTGCATATAAAGACCCTGCTTCCGAATCAGCTCAGCAGCAGTGTACCTCGTGTCTCTACGGACAGGAATGCTTCACAGAATCTCCATCCGACAACTTCCGGCTTGCAGGTGCAGCCGCAGAATTTGCAATGCTACTCAAAAACTCGGAATATAAAATGGATTCTTCATATGGTCAGGTAATGGAAACGATAAACTCGATAAACAGCGAAAATGAAAAGATTTCCGAACTTCGTGACCTTGTATCAACCGCATCAGCACTTTACAAGTGACGACATAACAGACAACCTTTCAAACGAAAAAGACGGCAGCATATGCCGTCTTTTTCGTTTATCGGCTGCTGTATCATCAAAATTAAACGTCTTCGTGAAAGCTTTTATTCTTTCACGAAGACGTTAAAACCGTATTTATTTAATTACGCCAATACCAAGAATGGTAAAATCAGTTGAAGCGTTTTCCATGCTGAGCGAAACGTTAAGCTCACCGGAAGTGTCCTGAATATAGGCGATATCGGCGTCAGGGCCGCCCCATGCATAATTTCTGTTGCCCTTTATAGTTGATGTTTTGCCGTTTACGGTTACATTCAGATTTCCAAGTGAGGAATTCTGATTAGACTTGAACACGATAAATATTCCCTTTCCCTGAGTTGTAAATGTCATAGGAGTATTTGCGCTGTTCTTTTCAAATGTGAATCCATAGGCAAATCGTGTATTGCTGTTGTCTGTCTTGAATGAACCTGTATTGAGGTTGGTCAGCTCAGAAAGAGCAACAATTCCTGCCGTTGCGTATTCTTTGCCGTACACTGTTGAATCGGGAATCGTATAGGCGTCGCTGCGGTTCACTGTTTTAAGCGCCTGACGATAGAAATAAGAAATGCAGTCTGAGATGAGCTTATTACCCTCTGCATGCGGATGATATTCATCGCTGTAATAATCATCAGTTGTAAAAAGTCCGCTGTTGAAAGCGTTAGTAAGAGCAGTATCCATGCTGATAATCGGAACATTATAATTCTTGCCGACTGCAGCCATCTGCTCCTGCATTGAGTAACCTCCCTTTGCACGGTTAATGAGAATAATTACCGCAGGAGAGTTGCTCTGTGAAAGACATTTTCTTACAAGACTCTCGAATGACTTTTTATATATTTCCTCGGGATGATCATTTACAGAAAATTCGAGGAAAATTACATCAGGATTAGCATCGAAAATATCCCTCTGCGATCTCATAAGTCCGACAACCGAAGATGTTCCCGACATTCCGGCATTGATATAAGAAACATTGCTGCCTGTACCGAAAGTATCAGCGAAATACTGGTATGAACGCTTGGCATAGCAGGTGTCGAGTCCGCCGCCCTCGGTAATTGAGCCGCCAAGATATGCAACGGTTACTTTTTCGCCTTTCTGAGCCTTCTCAACCTTTTCCCAGAGTCTTGAAGTATTGCCCATTTGGTAAATCGAGTCGGAATAAAACTTAATCATATCAGCAGATGCTGTCTCCTGATAAGTGTCCCATACATTGTCCGGAACAGGGAATTCGCTGATTCGTCCGAGAACAAAGTTCTGAATAAGTACAACATCGGTAATATCAACATTACCGTCCTGATTAACATCGGCAGCAAGTCTTGCATAACCGCTGGAATAGCCGTTAATAAGTCCTTTTCTTGCACACACGATATCAAGAGAATTGATAACCTTATCAAAGTTTATATCGCCGATAATTACGTCCTTGCTCTCGCCTGCGCCGTTTATTACTGTACCTGCAACTGCGCCAACCGCCTCATCAATGTAGAAATTATTGGTTGATTCGGCAGTTTCAATGTAAAGCTGCAGATTTGACGCACCCTCAGGAATCGTATAGTTCGTATTGGCAAGCTGAACCCATTCTCCCTTTAATGCCTTGGCGGCGGCAATTTCGGAATACTGTGTCTCGCCGTTTGCATCCGTATACTGTAATTTCATATAGAATGTATCAGTGGAATTGCCATCGAAATACATTACGTTCGCGCTGAAGCTGAACTGTCCTCCCGGCGTAAAAGCACGGGTGTTCAGTGATTTTGTCGCTCCGTTCCATGCTGATGTTCTGTTCTGAACGAGGAGGGACTCGTTTCCCTCATAAAATGTTCTTCCGCTGGTGAGAACATCGGCAGCTCCTCTTCCTGTCCAATCGCAGACATCCGCCTCAAAATCATCGTGGAAGAACCAACCGTTGTCATCTGGCTCAATAGGTCTTGGATTAGAGGGGTCGTTTCCCGGCTCGGGAATATCAGCTCCGTCCGCAACCGTTACAACAAACGTTGAAACGCTGTTGGCGGGAAGCTGTGAATAGAAGCCCTTTCCGTCGTTATCCATATCAGCGGTGAGAGCAATATTTTCGTTTGCAGATGTTCTGTAGCGGTCGACGTCAGTTATCTGAACATTTCCAATGTCAAAACGCTGAGTAAGCTCCGACGAGCCGCTGTTTATTGCCACGATTACAACCTTGTTTCCGTCGCCCTTGTAAGCGGAAACGAGCACGTTATCGGCAGGCTGCTCAGTTGCTCCGATTCTTATATAGCCGGGACGAACGTACTTTGAATACTGAGCCATACAGTAGCCGCGCTTGCTTATTTTACCATCCTCAGTCATCAAACCATAGCTTCTGCGGATATACCACCATGTATAGGCGCTCATATTTCCCACAACCATAGCGTTGTGAATATTTTCCGAAACCTGTATAGCCTCTGGATAATTATTAGCGGAATTTGCATCGCTGTTCGGAACATATACTTCTGTCATCCAGATTTCCTTGCCGCAGTTTTCAAGTTCAGGATAGTCCATCCACGCTCTCTGAGTTCCGTAAAAATGAGTACCGAACAAATCGCAGTTTTCCATAGCCTTGCTGTTATTCATTATCTTTTTGTAAAATTTCTTTCCGCCGTCAGGTACCCATGAGGCTGTTTCAGGAGCATACTGGAAAGACTCAGGAGACATAAGTCTTGTACTTGTTATCATATCACCGTAGTTTGCAATAAAATCGGTTGTTTCATCTGTTGACCAGTAAGTCCATTCAGAAGCATAATCCGGTTCATTCTGAACTGATATTGCATAAAGATCAACGTTGTTATTCTTCATATAAGTACCAAAATCATTAAGATGCTGTGCATAAGCAGCATAATTTGATTTTGGCAGGTGAAGTTTACCGTTACTTCCTCCGGATTCAGTAAGATTTGAAGGCGGTTCCCATGGAGATGCAAAAACCGTAACTCCCATTTCCGTAGCAGTTTGTGCTGTCGAAAGTGCTTTGTACCACTGAGTGCTGTCAGGATTAACGAACACTCTCAATACAGTAAGTCCCAATTCGTTATCACCATTTCCGAATGCAGTCTGTCTTTGCGCATCTGTCAGATCCTGCCCGGTCCACTCGGGGTGATTCATTCCGCCGAATCCCCTGATTGCCTGATATTCCTCAGAGAGATCAACTGTAACCGAGCTTGCGGCATTGACTTCTCTCGGAGGAAAAGCAGCTGCAACGGTAAGCATCATGAACGATGAAGTTACTGCTGCAAATAAAGATTTGAACGCTTTATTCATTTGTAAAACTCCTTTATTTAAAAATATATTATATTTATTATACATTTAACCTTGCAACGAGTCAACCCACAATCTGATGATTTGGTAGATAAAATGAATCTAAAATCCGTTATAAAGAAAAACAGCGGCACCCAATAGCCGCTGTTTTCTGATTGTCCATTAACACCGAAATAAATCGGAATAATTAAACTATCGGCAAACACTATGTGCAGATGTGATATACCGATAAATTTAAGCTGAAATTTAATATCATGATGTCGTTCAGCATCATGACTTAACTTCGGCTGTGCAAAGCACAGCCGAAGTTAAGATCAGATTTTTACGAGAACGACCACCAGTCGAATTCTGCCTGACCGCTGAACACAAAGTAAATATCCTGTGTGCCTGTTACGCCGCTTACAGGAACAGTTACTTCGCCCATGCCGCCTGCAGGAATTTCAACATAGCCAATTGCATTGCCCGTAGGACTGCCTGTGCATACTTTAACTGCACATCCGCTGTTGGACGATGCGTTGACTGTAAGATGAGATGCGCCCTTGGAGAAATTAACTCCGCTGACCTTTACCCAGTCGCCGCTCTCAATCTGAGTTACAACGGTGTCGCCGACTCCGCTTACGTTGATACCTGCCTGATTTGACATTGTCTCTGCCTGAACCTTCTCATAAGGATTAAGAGTTTCAAGCTGAGAAACGCCTTTCATTGTGCCTGTACATGTAATCTTGCCGTCAGACGACAGGGTTGCTTCATCAATATGACAGGAACGATAGTTAAATCCGCTTCCGCCGTTTACACCCATACGTCTCTCAATTACACGGCTGTGATAGAGAACATAATACTTGCCCTTGAATTCAACGATAGAGTGATGATTGTTACCGCCGCCGTCAAGCTGATATGCAGCAGGATTCTTGAGTACAATACCCTGATATGTGAATGGTCCGAGGGGATTCTTTGAGGTCATGTATGCAATCTCAGCGTTATTAAAGCCGTAGGGATTTCCGCCTGTATTCCAGTTTGTGCAGTAAGAATAGTAATATGTATCTCCGATTTTTTCAATACTTGAATCTTCAAAAAGATAGGGAGTATCCATTTTAACTGGAGTACCTGCGAGACTAATCATATCGTCGCCAAGCTTTACGCAGCGTCCTGTTCCGGGATTTGCTGCCTGACCGGTAGGAACACCGCCTCCGAAATAGAGATATCCTGTTCCGTCATCGTCAACGAGAACAGCCGGATCAAACATCCATACAACGTCACTGCAGTTCGGTGTAGAACCAGTTACAAGTGCGTGACCGAGCGGATCAGTCCAGGGACCAATAGGACTATCAGCTGTAAGAACGCCGATTCCGCCGCCGCTGTTTGCAAAATAGAGGAAGAACTTTTCCTTGCCGTTAATTGTCTTATGACAGGCATCGGGTGCCCATGAGCAGAATGCCCATTTAGCCGCACCGTTTGAACCCGCTACAGGGATTGCGCCGTGGTCTGTCCAGTTTACAAGGTCAGACGAAGAGAAGCAGTTAATGGTCTGAACATCGTAACTGTTTTCCTTCATATTTCCGTTGCTGTCATACTCAAATGCGTCGTTTGTTGTATAAACATAAAGTCTGTCATTATATACCATGAAGCCCGGATCTGCGCCAAAACGCTGAGTCCAGAGAGTATTATTTTCGCCGTCATATTTCAGGCTCGAAGCCGGTTTTATATTAGCAAAAAGAGCCTCCATAGCTGCGGTATCGATAACCTTTTCGGCAATCGGGAATTCAGTAATTCTGCCGAGCACGAAATCGTTGATAAGTTTAAGGTCAGCATCGTCATAAACGCCGCTCTGGTCAACGTCGGCAGCTTTCTGAGCTGAAGCGTCAGTGAAGCCATTAACGAATCCCTTTCTTGCAGCAGCGGTATCGAGTGCGTTGACGATTCCATCGAAGTTCACATCGCCTGCGATGATCTTTTTAGCCTCGCCTGCGCCAAGGATTCCGGTGCCTCCTACAGCTCCGATTGCTTCGTCAATGTAGAAGTTATTTGTTGTCTCGGGAGTTTCAACATAAAGCTGAAGATTTGTTGCTCCCTCAGGGATTTTGTAGTTTGTATTGGCAAGCTGTGCCCATTCACCCTTGTTTACCGTACCCTCTGCGATCGATGAGTACTGTGTCTCGCCGTCGGCATCGGTGTACTGTAATTTGAGGTAGAATGTGTCGGTTGCCGGTCCGTCAAAATAGTTTACATTTACGCTGAAGCTGTATTCCACTCCGGGCTTGAACGCTCTTGTGCTGAGAGCCTTTGTAGCTCCGTTCCATGCGCTTTCACGTCCCGATACGAGGAGAGATTCACTGCCTACGTAAGCGGTTCTTCCGCTTGTCTGAACAGATGCAGAGCCGCGTCCCGTCCAGCTGCAAAGGTCTCCCTCAAAGGGATCCTGGAAGTACCAGCCGTATTCATTTGGTTCAACATCTGTATTTCCGCCCTCAAAGCTCGGATTTTGTCCGTCGCCCCATTCAGACTGCGGAATCATTGAAGTCAGCGTTGTATAAGCAAGCTTAGGCTGATTGTTGCTGTCATAGAGCAGTGCGTTGGAGCCTGAGCTGAGCCATGAATTAGCATCGTTCGGTCCCCATATGCAGACTGCTGTTACGCGTCCTGTCGACTGCGGATTGTCATTCCAGTCCATTGCTGCCTGGAAAATCGCCTTGTACTTATCAGCCTGCTGCTGAAGTGTGTAATTGCCGTTCTCAAGAGAAATATCAAGCTCTGTAACCTGTACATCGCATCCGATTGACAGATATTTCTTCATTGCAGTAATATATGAGTCCGTTCCTGCAAAGCCTGTAGCATTAGCCGGTACGTGTGACTGCATTCCAACTCCGTCAAGGAGTCCTTTTTCGTACAGACTCTTACACATATTGTAGATGCAGTCGCGCTTATGATCCCAATACTCGTTGTAGTCGTTATAGTAGAGGTCACAGCCCTCCGGAGCATATTTTCTCGCATATGTAAATGCCTTTTCTACAAAAGCATTGCTGCCGTAAATCTGAACCCACGGCGATTTACCATTGTTGTAGCCGGGTTCTCTTGCACCGCCGTTATTTGCAGTTCTTTTGGAGTCATCGGAAACGCACTCATTGCAGACATCGTAAGCGTAAAGGTTAAGGTCGGGGTACTGGCTCTTGATTGCCGCAAACATATTCTTGATGTAGCTCTCCATACGGGCATCCATGGTTGCACTGTCTACCCATGCTCCGCTTGCATTGAAGCCCTCTTTGAAGAACCATTCGGGAGTCTGGCTGTGCCATACGAGAGTGTGACCTCTCATAGCGATATTGTTTTTTACGCAGAAATCCATGATCGCAGCTGCACCGTCAAGCTTTACGCCAATATTCGTACCGCTGCACTGAGACTGATTCAGTGTAGCATCAGGTTTTGTCTCATTTTCGCACTCAATGCTGTTATAATCCTTGATGATATTTGCGGTGATCGAGCTGTTTCTGATCGTTCCGCCGTTGAGAATGTTGCCGACACGGAAATATGCCGCAAATTCATCCTTGAGTCCTTTTTCGGCTGTGGCGGCATAAACCGTATTGCTGCCCTCCTCAGACGTGATTTTTACATCATCGAAACTGAAATCGTTGGTGGAATCAGTGGTGATGGTAAGTCTGAACTCGTAGCTGTTGGCAGGAGCCGTATAATCAGCTGAAAGCTCTGTCCACTCGCCTGCCTTTACGTCCTCTGAAACAAGCTCAACAACGGTTTCCTCGTCTGTTTCCTCGTCGAGACAGAGCAGTGAAACGCGGAATTTCTCATCAGTTTCGCTGTAAACTCTCACACTGTAGTTATACTCGACATCGCCCGAGAGATAGAAACCTTTTGAAGAACTTGCACCGTCCTCCTCAGACATACGTCCCGTAACGGTCATACCTCTTGAATTTTTGTAGCCTCTGCCGCTTTCGGCGATAAGGCTTGCATTGTCGGCATTTGCATACCAGCCTTCGTAATTCGACTCAAAGTCGTTGCTTACGATTTCGTCAGCATACGTTTCATTTGCCGCCTGCGGCATATACGCTGCCAGTCCTGCACAGCACGCCAATGCGGTTATGGCTGCTGTCAGCCTTGTTTTCTTCATTGCAATTCCTCCTT
>JAQXHC010000032.1 GCA_029007035.1 Oscillospiraceae bacterium | reverse complement strand
CATACGACATTATCCGCAATAACCTTTCCTTTATCAGTGACAGCCGTATTACCTTTCATCTCGCGGACAAATGAGTTCTCATACACAGGCAGGTTCTCTGAAATTGCCGAAATAAATTTCAGCGGATTGAATTGTGCCTGCTCCTTTAGTTTTACAGCTCCGACGGTTTTGAACGGAAGTGGTATTTCTTCACAAAGCTCCGGTTCGCATCCGATTCTGTTCAGCGCAGACAGCTCATTTTCAAGCTTATTTCTGTTATTCAGAGAATAGATATAACTGTCCTTGTATTCAAAATCGCAGTCGATATTTTTGCAGATTTCCTCGTATTTACGGAATGCCATACGATTGGCTTCAAGATATTTTTCCGCGGTATGAAATCCTTCGTTTTTCAGAAGATTACTGTAAATAAGTCCATGCTGATAAGTTATTTTAGCTGTCGTATTCCCGGATGTTCCTCCGCATATTCTCCCCTTTTCAAGGAGAATACAGTCAATACCGTTCTTTTTCAGCATATATGCTGTCAGGATTCCTGCAAATCCTCCGCCTATAATCAGAACGTCGGTTCTGTGATTTCCGCTGAACTCCGGAAAAGTCGGAATTTCTGAATATTTTCTCCATATTGACTCCATGTATAATTCCTCGCAAATTCATATATTTATGCTATTTTTCCTCATTCACGAATTATTATACCTTATACTGCAAGGATTCGTTTTCTTCTTTTCCTGGCAAAAAATCCCCTTAGTGCAGACACAGAATTTTTCCGTGTATCTGCTCTAAGGGGATTATATCAAGGCAGTTTTTATTGATTTTTCTTCTTATTTCCGGCAGTTTCTTCTGATTTTTCCTCAATTAACCTGTAAAATTCGGGAAGCTGTTTATCCCACTGACTGTATTTTTCATCGCCTTTGTGACCTTCAAGACCGACCTCGTTTGCCAGAAAACTGCCGAAATATTCAGTCGTTTTCAGAGCTCCGGAATAATTGATATGGTCACCGCCGTCAAAGGTATCGGCAGTCCAGTCGATGCCGACTTTGCTGAGGTCGAGATTCATATCGATGAATTTCAGCCCGTACTTCTCGGCATACTCCTCAACTGCAAGATGCTTTGAGTAATTCCAGTTGAGAATACTCGGTACGCTGGCGAGAATGAACTCAATTCCGTTATCATTGCAGAAATTCCTGATTTCGTCTATACAAGCCATGTTCTCAGGCGGTATTTCCGCCGCTGTCTCCGTAACCGCCATGTAGTTTCTCACAACAGCAGGACGTGTATCAAAATTCGGTATATAGCCTTTCAACGCGCTCGGAGCAGAATCCTTTCCCTTATCGGAATATGTCTCTCCAAGCGTTTTCCAGTTATTGTGGAAACGGAAAACCGAAAATTGTTTCTGCAATTCCGACAGCAGATACTGTTCCTTATCAAGCTCACGGAAAACCGTATTTGTTTCCAGAACAACAGCTTTCGGCTTCTGATTTTCAGCGGCAAGCTTCATATAGAAGACCGAATCATACAGCGGCTGAGAACCTGTACTGCATACATAAGAGGTAATTGCATGCTTCTCCCATATTATCATCGGTATGACAGAAGTATATGCCTCGCTGTCTCCGATAATCAGAACATCGATCGTATTTTTCTCCTCGCTTACAACTCCGGAGGCTCTTTCCATTTCAGCTCCGAAGCTGTCGAAGCTCTTATCCGGATAGAGAACCACTGATGCCGCTTCAAGAAGAATCACCAGAATCAGCGCGAATGAAACAGCCTTTGCTGCTTTAATAAATTTATCCTTCAATATTCCGCCTCCGTTCAGAATTGCGCGTAAATCGGATCAACGGGGATGTAACCAAGTCCGTATGCTCCGAAAATAACCGTATACATAATCAGACCAAGGTACAAAGCCCATCGGATTACGATGTTTCTCTTTGCGGCAAAGTCACGTATCTTAACTCCGCGCTCATGGAGCAGACCGATAAGCGCAACGATCATGACCGTTACTGCAATTATCAGATAATCGTGTTTTTCCATTCCAACGGTGTACATTCCGCCGGTTTTAATGAAATCGAAGCTGAAATCAGTAACCATTCTGCGGAACATCGCAATACCGTTTTTTAATCCGTCGGCACGGAAGAACAGTTCACCGATTATAACGATTATCACAGTACGTACAATCTGCATACCGCGATAAGGCAGGCTGTTACGGTTAATTTTAAGCTTTGCACATCCGCCAAGCACATACGGCTCAATTATGTTTCCGGTAAGAATGAACGCAAAATGATACAGTCCGAAAAAGATATAGTGCCACGCCGCACCATGCCACAAACCGTTGAAAAGCCAGACAAGGAAAAGTGCTGCCGAACCTGAAAGAAGCGGTCCGAAGTGATTTCCGAGTTTTTTTCTCCCCTTGACGGTCAGCTTTTTCATAGGCGCTGACATCGAAACAGGATAGAAAACATAGTCCCTGAACCATGCGCCAAGCGTGATGTGCCAGCGCGTCCAGAATTCTGAGATCGTACGTGAGGCAAAGGGCTGACGGAAATTCTCAGGAAGCTTCACGCCGAATATTTCACCGCTTCCGATAACAATGTCCATAGTTCCCGAAAATTCCATATACAGCTGAATCGTATAACAAATCGCCGCCAGTGCGGAATATCCTCCGCTGTAAATCTGGTAGTGATTGAAAAGATGTCCTACCATGACATTAAGCCTGTCAGCAACCACTATTTTTTTCATCATTCCGTATGCGATTCTCTGCATACCGTATGTAAGGTTCTTATATGTAACAGATTCTCCGCTCCAGAGCTTTTCGGCAGTTTCGGAATAGCGGCTGATCGGTCCCTCCATAAGCTGCGGAAAGAAGCTCATATACAGCGCAAGTCTGCCGAGATTGCGGTCGGGTCTGAGTGTTCCGCGGTAAACGTCAAAGATATACGAAAGCGCCTGCATTGTGTAAAACGAAATACCGAGCGGCATTACAAAGCCCGGAAGCGTCACCCTCATATCCGAACCGCAGTGATAAAAAATGCGATTGATATTCAATCCGATGAAGTCGGAATATTTCAGCAGAACAAGTATTCCGAGATGCAAAAGCACAGCCGCGGTTGTAAGGCGTTTTTCCTTTTGCTTATAACGCGCTTTAATTGCCTTTCTGTCGGATTTTTCCGCTTTGCTGACCTGTTCGCTGCAATCGCCGCGAATTAAGGAAATCCACAGTCCATAATGGTGCATAAGCAGAATTGAAATGGCAAGATAAACAAGAAGCTTTCCGCTGAAATTCCAGAAGAAGTACGCTCCTGCAGCAAGAAGCACATAGGGACGGAATTTTTTCCCTGCAACAGAATAAATAAGAATCACCGCAGGGAGAAAAATCAAAAGATAAATAAGACTGCAATAAGAGGTCAATTTACTCTTCCTCCTGAAGCCGCTGGATCATGCTCCATATTCCTTTCGCGGAATTGAAGTTTGCCGGAATAATCTCCACAGTCGGAATAGTCACGTCAAACTCATCCTCCAGTTCGGCAACAAGCGAAATGATCGAAAGCGAATCAAGCTTGTGGCTGTCGATGAGGTCGGTATCGTTCTCGTAATCAATACCGGGTTGAATGTCCTCTAAAATTTCAATAAGTTTTTCCATTTTGAATCAATCCTTTCTTTTTTGCGGCGCATTAATCGCCGATGTTTCAGTGAAATTGCGCAGTATACGGATTTTGCCGTCCGTGCAGAGCATAAGCACAAGAGGAAGACATCTGCTGAGAAACAGCGAAATTCCTTCCGTTGCACAGTATGCCCCTGCATTCAGAAATGCAATTGCATCTCCGATTTGCGGATTTTTTACCGGAAGCTGCTTAACAAGTATATCGTTTACAGTGCACAGCGCTCCGCAAACATTCACAGATTCAGGTTCGCCGTCTCTTTCCGGGAAAATTTTCAGCTCAGGAATGCGCATTGCCAGACTCTGACCGTAA
This sequence comes from Oscillospiraceae bacterium, assembly GCA_029007035.1. GTDB lineage: Bacteria > Bacillota > Clostridia > Oscillospirales > Ruminococcaceae > Ruminococcus. The sequence continues at coordinate 12,854 of JAQXHC010000032.1, read as the reverse complement.
TATGCAATGTGATTTATTCCTCCGTCTGTGATTGCGTATGTCTGACCGCCTGTTCGCTTGATATCAACGATTTTCGTAACATAGCTTCCGCACGAAGCGGCTATGCTGCGTCCAAGCTCGATGAACTTTTTACCGCCGAAACGCATACCGCCGAACAGTTCCGAAAATTCCGCAAGATATGCATTTTCGTCGAATTCACTGTCGGTGAAGTAGTTCACGGGAAATCCGGCACCGTATTCAAGCTCACACGCGTCGATTCCGCTTTCATCGCGGAGCTTTTCGATGAATCCGTCAAGCATTTCAAGCTCGCGGCGGATTTTTTTAAGCGAGGTTTTCTGAGTTCCCGAATAGAACTGGATTCCGTTTATATTAAGCTTTCCGCAGCACTCGGCAGCGATTCTCAAAGCTTCCCCGCGGTCGAGTCCGAACTGATTTCCGCCGGTAATACGAATCAACACGTTCGGTTTAAGGCTGTATTTTTCAGCTAATCCCACCAGCATACGTGCCTGTTCAGTGGATTCAATTGTGTAAATTCCCTTTGCTGAAAAATCTGAAAACATCTTTTCAATAAACTGCGGATTTTTGTAAACGCCTGATATTACAAGCTTTTCCGGCAATATTCCAAGCTTCAGACATATCTCCGCCTCACCTTCTGAACAGACCTCCAGCCGTTGTACAAGCTGTGCGGCAGACTCACAGATGAACGTATTTGCTTTAACTGCATAGCAAAGCCCGGTATCGTCCGGCAGGCGGCTCTGCAAATACGTGATTCTTCGCATAAGCTCGGACTCATCAAAGATATAAAGCGGCGTTCCGTATTGTTTTATCAGCTTTTCATATTCAATCATTATACCCTCTTCAGAAGCTCCTTTCTGTCCTTTTTGCCGTTTTTGGTAAGTGGGATTCCCTCATTCGCAGCGATTATCCTGTTCGGCAGCATGAATTGCGGAAGCTCCTTTGACAGAGAATCCATGATTGATTCGGAGTCCGCACTGCCCGTATAGAAGCAGTATATCCGTTTGCGGCGGTCGTCGTAGACACAGCACGAATCCTCAACTCCGTCAATTTTCATCACCGAACGCTCGATTTCCTCCAGCTCAATACGGTGTCCCTGATGCTTAATCTGAAAATCTCTCCGTCCGATGTAATAAATTTCTCCGTCTTCGCCGTAGAAGCCGATGTCACCGGTTTTATAGATCCGCTCGTAATAGAGCTTGTTGCACGGATTCTGAATGAAGCTCCGTTCGGTCGCCGCAAAATCTCCCATATAGCCAATTCCAACAGCTGTCCCAGAAACACAGATTTCACCTTCTCTGCGCGGCTTGATGACCTCACAATCGCCATCAAGGAGAAAAACTCTCTCATTCGGAAATGCCCTGCCGATCGGGAGTCCGCCGCTGTAGTCCCTGCCGCGGTCGATAACGTGATATGTGCAGTTGCAGGTGATTTCCGTCGGTCCGTAGAGATTGACAAACTGTGCATCGGGAAGATGGCTAAGCCACGCATTCAGGTGCTTCGCCGGCATTACCTCGCCGCTGAACATAACGCGCCTTACAGTCGTCGGAACTTTATAATCGAGTCCGTGAAAAACACAAACGAGGCTCAGGGCTGAAACCGCCCAGATAAGCGTAGTCAGCCTGTGCTCGCACATAAAGTCGAGAAGCTCCTGCGGCAGGCTGAACAGTCTTTTCGGAATTATAACAAGCTCTGCGCCAGTGCAGACTGCCGAATAAATATCCTTGACCGACACATCGAAATCGAACGGTGCCTGATTACCGATGATATCCGTCTGATTTATGCCGAAAGTCTCAGTGAAAACGTCAATAAAGTCGATTACGGAGCGGTGGCTGATTATCATTCCTTTCGGTTCTCCGGTTGAACCCGACGTGAAATTAGCATAAACAGGGTCGGTGTCAATTGACGACGAAGCAATTTCACCAAGTAAATCCGTATTTTCCTCATTGCTGATTAAATCGTCAATCAGCAGGATTCTTACTTGCTCACCGAGCCGTGCTGCAAGCTCGCTGTGAGCTGTATCGGTAACGATGCAAGGCGCTTCGGTGCGCTGAAAAATCCGCCTCAGCCGTTCATCCGGCAGGTCCGGATTCAACATAACGTAAAATCCGCCTGCATAGAGTGCAGCAAAAAATGCAGTAACCGCCGCCGAGCTCTTTTCCATCAGGACAGGAACAGGTGTATTCCGCATGATTTTAAGTCCGCAGGCAGCACGCCGGGCATTGTTTCTCAACTCACCAAAGGTCAGGCTTCCGTATTCATCGGTGACCGCCGTCTTGTCCGGAAAAGCCGCCGCAGTCCGTTCAAGATATTCAGTTACATTCTTCATTTCATTACTCCTTTTTGATGTTGAGTTTGTTTTGGAAAAGCAATAATTCGCAGTATTTCCAATGAAATTACTACTCTTTTGAATGTTAGTATCAGATAAACAACATTCTCCTCACGAAATCTCAACGCTAAAAAAGGCATCTACTTCTGTAAATGCCTTAAGCGGCAATGGTCACGGGAAATGTTCGCCGGCTATAAGGGCACGGAGTTTATTCCTGCCTCTTGAAAGCCGTTTTTTGACATTAGCCTCTGTGATATCCAGTGCCGCTGATATTTCTTTAACCGACATTCCTTCATAGTAATACAGAATTATCACATCTCTGTAATTAACGCGCAAAGAGCGGACAAGACGAAGAATACCGCTGTCATCGCAGTCGTGAAAATCCTGAATTTCAGGAATCTCAACTGAATCGATATCAACGCTTTCGTTTCGCTTATGCTGTCTTATAATTTTATAGCATTCGTTCAGAAGAATTCTCATGAGCCACGGTCTGAGCTTGTCGGTATTTCTCAGACAGTTGAGGTGTTCATAAGCGAGCATGAGTGTGTTCTGTACGGCATCCTGCGAATCCGCGTCATTTTTAAGGACGCAAAAAGCCGCATTATAAAGCTCTTTTGCAAATCTGTCCACTTCTGAACAGAATATTTCTTTTTTGGTGCTTGGCATTTTGTTGTTACCCCCGGAATGTCCGAAAACTGACGGACATCTCAGCCAGCGGATTTTTTCTTTCTGACCGCGGCCAAGGACTAAATATATTTAGCCTCGAACCTGTTTTCACGGCGAAAAATCGCCTGAAACGGGTATTCTTTCTTTGTTCTGCAAGAATATAATTATCTCTGTCTATAAACTAAGATTATATAAAATCGAAAAAGGTGACACTTTTCAAAAAAATTTCTGAAAAAATCACTGTATTGATTATATCACAAATCAAGCGGATATGCAACAGCTTTATATAATTATTTTGTCGAATTCTGTTGAAATTTAATCCCATATATCGTTAAATCATGCAACAGATAAGATTAAATGGCCATACAATCTATTACTTCGCTGTACAAACAGTAAAAAAAATGATAAAATAGAAATATGAAATCAGATGGCGTGCAAAGCCGTCAGATATTATTTGTGCGGTGTTGCTCAAGTATTATTTAAAGGAGGATTTGCAGATGATATATACTGTGACTTTCAATCCGGCAATTGATTATGTTGTACATACGGATGAGCTGAGAACAGGCGTCGTTAATCGGTCAGAATCCGAAGAAATCTATTTCGGAGGAAAAGGTATCAACGTCTCATTTGTGCTGAAGGAGCTTGGTATTACGTCAAAAGCACTCGGTTTTGTGGCAGGCTTTACAGGAGAAGCGATTGAAAAGGGCATTGCGGAAAAAGGAATTGAAACGGATTTTGTTCATCTCAAAAGCGGATTTTCAAGAATAAATGTTAAAATCAAATCAGGTGATGAAACTGAATTGAACGGTCAGGGTCCGGAAATCAGTGACGAGGCACTGAAAGAGCTTTTCGAAAAGCTCAATAAACTCGAGGACAATGATACAATTATTCTTGCCGGAAGTATTCCCAATACGCTGCCTTCGGATATTTACGAAAAAATTCTGTGTTCTCTTTCGGACAGAAAAATCAGAGTCATCGCAGACGCCACAAAGGCTTTGCTTCTGAACGTTCTGAAATACAGACCATTTTTAATTAAGCCCAATAATCACGAGCTTGAAGAAATGTTCGGCGTAACACTTAAAACAAATGAGGAAATTTCAGAGTATGCAGCAAAGCTGCAGGAAATGGGAGCAAAAAACGTTCTTGTTTCAATGGCAGGAGACGGTGCGCTGCTCCTTGATGAAAACGGTAAGACGCACTTCTGCAGAGCGTGCAAAGGCACAGTGAGAAATTCCGTTGGCGCAGGCGACTCCATGATTGCCGGCTTCATTGCAGGTTTTCAGAATGGTGATTACGAATACGCTCTCAGACTTGGTTCAGCAACAGGAGGAGCTACAGCCTTCTCCGACGGACTGGCAACAAAGAACGACATTTACAGACTGCTGGAACAGCTTCAGTAAAAAACAGAGCGTGTTCAAATAAAATGAATGTGCGGATTATTGAGCGTATTTTGCCTTGTTATCGGCAAAACACGCCAAAAATACATACGCTGCATTTCTATTTGAACACGCTCTGATTCAATGAAGTTATTATCAAACGATATTATGAGATATCTTTTTTCAGGTATTTCACATAAGAACAGACGATTCCGGCAAATGCAATGCCTGCTCCTGCGGCAAGATAACCCGGGTCAATTGAATTATCAACAATAATATCAGCACTGTCTGTATATCCGAAAGGAGTGAAATATTTCAGGATTTCTGCATTCTCTGTAAGGTTCGATATGATGTTCATAAAGTAGAAAACTGCGGAAATCCCAATACCAACTCCTATTGCGCCGCGTTTCAGAAAGGCTGAAATTCCAAAAGAAACCGCAGCAGTTTCAATCTGCATAAGAAAGTATGACAGATACAAAAGTGCAAGTGTTTTAGTATCCGGCTCTTCGCCGATTATTAGTATTGCAGCACCGGTCACAGCAATTACTGCTGCGTTGAATATGACAAGCTGAACGACAACCGCCAAAAGCTTTTCTGTGAGGATCTTACTGCGGCTTATCGGATGAGTAAGCAAAAACTCCGCAGTATGTTCCTTTTCTTCCTTGGCGAGAGCAGATATTCCTATCAAAGCTGCAAAAAAAGCTCCGCCTAATCCGAGAATATTCCCGCACTCCACACCAAAGAAACCAAGGAACTCGCCGAAGTTGACCTTATCCATTCCGAACGCCTGCGTAAAACCTCCCATCTGTGCAAAGGTGTCGCTGATCTCCCCCATCTGAGAGGACATTTCCGGATAAATCAGTACGCATATTACCAGCAGAAAAGATACTGCCGCAGCCCATATAATAAGCTGATTTCTTCCTGTTTTAAGCTCGTGCTTTAATATTGTCATTTTAATTATCCTCCTTTTCATAGAAGTGCATAAAGATCTCTTCCAGATCCGGCTCGGAAATAGTCACATCCGTCACAGGCATCGATGCAAGTGTTTTCAGCAGAACATCTGCCTTACCGCTGTAAAGAAAGCTTATTCCGTTGTCAAGCTGCTGAAGATTTTTGATACCGGGCAGCCTGATTTCATTAACGCCTCTGAGGACTACACGCTTCGCCTCTGCCGAACCAAGCTTTTCCACGCTGTCACAGACAAGCAGCCTGCCCTCTCGGATAACTGCTGCGTGCCTGCAATATCTCTGCACCTCTGACAGGACATGAGATGATAAAAAAACTGTTGCCCCTTCGTTGCTGCGTTCTTTCAGCAGATTATAAAACTCACGCTGAATCAACGGGTCAAGACCGCTGGTTGGTTCGTCCATTATGTACAAGTCAGGTTTATGCTGCATAGCGCATACTATTCCCACTTTTTTACGGTTGCCCAGAGAAAGCTGCTCGATTTTCCGTTTCGTGTCAAGCTGGAGCCTGTCACAAAGCTTTTTTGCCTCATCTGAGCAGTCCTTTTTATGAAGATCTGCCGACAGCTTCAGGATATCGCCGACTCTCATGCCGTTATAGAAAGCTGCTTCGCTTGGAAGATATCCCACTCCCGAAAGGATTTCCGTCCGATGCCCGGTAATGTCCCTGCCAAATATTTCGGCAGTTCCGCTTGTGGGAGAAATCAGCCCGAGCAGGGTTCGGATTGTGGTGCTTTTGCCGGCTCCGTTCGGACCAATAAAACCAAAAAAATCTCCCTTTTCCACTGAAAGATCAACATCAATTATTCCTCTGGATTTTCCGTAGGATTTAGTCAGTCCGATTGCTTTTATAGCTTCCATATGCTTCGCTCCTTTAACTTTTTTGCAAATGCTGTAATCATTATATCACACTTACATGAAACGTGCAACGGCTTTATGATGAAAAATCTGACTGCACATATACCGCACAATCTCTGTGCGGTATTGCCTTAAAATAAATTTCATACATTTTTATTGACTATCCGACAAAAATGTGATAAAATATATATGAAATGTATATCAGAGGCAGGCGTGACCGGAGCAGGGAAAAACTTCACTATCTGACCGCGGACGAGGCATGGCTTCGATTCTGACTTTCCTGATCTGATTTTTCCGCTCCAAATCGACAAAAGGAGGCACAGCCATGAAAAGAGAAGAATTTTCCTATGTATGGACGGATAAAAAAAGAACGATTTTCGGACTTCCGATTTCATTCACAAGATATTTTCTGACAGAAACCAAATTTATTACAAGAACAGGATTTCTGAGCATCGATGAAGATGAAATCGACCTTTATAAAATCACCGATAAAAAGGTGAAATTCCCGTTCTGGCAGCGAATTGTCAAGTGCGGTACAATTATGATATTCAGCAAGGACACCGATACTCCGACAAAAGAAGTTCACTGCATCAAGAATGCGAGAAAGGTTTCGGAGCTTATCGATAAATATCTTAATATAATGCGTGACAAGTACGGAATCAGAGGCAGAGACCTCATGCATATTGACGGCTACGGCGGCGATTTCGATGACAATACCGACGATTTAGATTAACACATTGAGGTGATTTGATGCTTTCCTTTATAACAGAAAAGCAATCCTGCTGGGACAGGCTGAAGGCGGAAAAAAAGCCTATTTTTATCTATGGAATGGGCGACGGTGCACTGAAAATCATGTCTGTTTTCAAGCAGAAAAAAATAACCCTTTCCGGAATTTTTGCAAGTGATGATTTTGTAAGAGGTCATTCCTTTGAGGGCTTCCGCGTCCATAAGCTTTCCGAAATTGAAGAGGCTGTGGGCGATTTCGTGGTTGTTCTTGCATTTGCCGCAGGTTACCGGGAAATTGTCGATAAGATTTACAGCATAGCCGCGCGTCATACCCTGTATGTTCCCGATGTTCCCGTTGCCGGAACAGGTCTGTTTACCTACGAATACTGCGAAAAGCACGCCGACAGCATCGATGCGGTCTATAACAGTCTCGCTGATGACTATTCACGCAAGGTTTACGCAAATATCATCAATTTCAAAATCAGCGGAAAAATCGAGTATCTCTCGGCGGTTACAACTCCAAAAGAAGACATATACAAGAAAATCATCAGACCTGCTCAGAATGAATCATATGTCGATCTGGGGGCATATAACGGAGATACAATCCGTGAGCTTATGGAATTTACTCACGGACAGTATCATAAAATCTATGCAGTTGAACCGGACAGAAAAAATTTCCGCAAGCTTACAAAATTCGTCGACGGAATGCGCAATATTGACATATATAATGCCGCTGCATGGTGCGTTGATACCGAGCTTCCCTTTTCTGCCAAGGCAGGAAGGCAATCGGCAATTTCGGCTGATTCCGATACAATGATTGAATGCCGTTCGGTTGACAGCATACTCGAAGGTAAGCCTGCTACTCTTATTAAAATGGATGTTGAAGGCTATGAGCGTGAGGCAATATGGGGCGCTGCACAGACTATCGCTCACTATGCTCCGAAAATGATGGTATCACTCTATCACAGGAATGAGGATATTTTCGAGCTTCCGCTCCTGATTAAAACTCTGAATCCGGATTATCAGCTCTATATCCGCCACCAGCTTTATATCCCGGCATGGGAAACAAATCTGTATGCGGTAAAATAACCGCTTAATAAAATTTACGGACGGCACTGATGAATGCCGTCCGTTTTTTTGAAATGCGTGCGTTCTGTTTTTACGTGAACACGCTCTGTTATTTCTTCTCATATTCAGCACAAGCTCTGCACAGTATTGCGTTAATTCTTGTCGTTCAGATTCTCAGCCGTATTTTTTTCGTCCTCATCCGAAGCATCGGGTACGGAATGTGTTTCAGCTTCACCGTCAGTCCGCACAACTGATTCTTTTTCCGGCTTTGCCTCTCCGTCAACAGGTGGAGAGGCGGATTCATTGCAGATGTAATCCTTCATATCGGTTGAGAGATTTTTCTTCATAAGACTGTTATTGATGAATTCCAGCATCAGCGGACGAATAACCGCAAAAACAGGTACGGCAAAAAGCATTCCGATAAAGCCGAACATTCCTCCGCCGATAATGATTGAAAACAGAATCCAGAAGGCATTGATTCCGAGCTGATTTCCGAGAATTTTCGGACCAATCACATTTCCGTCAAGCTGCTGTAAAATCAGAATCATAATGGCAAAAACAAGCGCTTTTTTAGGACTTGAAAGCAGAATCAGGAAGCCGGTAGGTATAGCTCCTATCAGCGGACCGAAGAACGGGATCATGTTTGTAACTCCGATCACAACACTGATAAGCGCGATATACGGCAAATCCAGAATGGTCATTGCAATTGAGCAGAGGATTCCGATAATCAGCGAATCGAGAGCCTTTCCGGAGAGAAATGACAGAAAAACCTTATTCGCCTCTCCGCATATATGGAGAATTCTCATGCTCTTTTTCTCTTCAAAAATGGCAAATACAAGCTGTTTCAGGCGAGCACAGAAGCGTTCCTTGTTAAAGAGCAGGTAAACCGAAACAACAAGTCCGATGAAAAAGTTCTTGATACCCACAATAAATGACCACGCGCTTCCCGTGACATTTGCGAGCGGACCGTCTTTGGAAAAAATATTCTCAAGCTGAGGCTTCAGCGTGTCTACCATGGACATAAGCACCGATTCAAAGTCATCCATTTCGCTGTAGATAAAGTCCTTGATTTCGGGATTTGCGTCATTAAACCTGACAAATTTCCGCTCAACATAGTTCTTGACAGCGTCAAAGTAGTTCTGGATATTACTGAAAATACTATTGATGCTTGAAATAACTTCCGGAACAATGTTCGCAATAATTGCCACAAAAGCCATAATAAACAGCGTAAGGGTTATGGTTATCGAGACAACTCTCGAAAGTTTGTTTCGCGGTTTTTTCCTGTTGGTGAGTTTTGAGACATATTTTTCAATCACGCGCTGAATCGGACTGAGCAGATAGGCAATAACAACTCCCCAGATAACCGGAGCTGTGATCTTCAGCAGTTTGTTCAGATATACCTGAAGAATTGAAAACTTGAAAAACATAATCAATATCAGCAGGCAGACGCTAAACGTAATAACTGCATAAAACGAAATGGTTTTATATTTCTGATTAGGTTTAAACTTCATTTGCTTTCTCCCTCACTTCAAAGTAGACATTGATTATGCTGCGGTAATTCTTCTGCTTCCGGTTTTTTCCGAATAATGCCGGAATCATATTACCGAACGGATAAAGGCATATACGTTTGCAAACCCTGGGTCATCAAATAAATCTTTAAAATGCAGAGGATTCAGCTGTCTTTTTATAAATCAGCATGAGTCCTTTCAGCAGCAGATCGTCGTCAACGATAATATCGTGACGGCACTGTTCCGTTATCAGCTTGGCTCCCGTTCCGGTTGCAATCACCGAACAAGCCGCTCCAAGCTCGTTTTCGATCCTGTCAACAATGCCGTCAATTGACGACGCAGAGCTGTAAATCGCTCCGCTTTTGAGACAGTCGGCGGTGTTGGATGCAATAAGTTTCTTTGGCGGAGTGATGCTGATATTTGCAAGCAGAGATGTTCCCGCAATAAGCGAATCGAGAGATGAACGGATCCCGGGCATAATCAGACCGCCTATATAACACTTTTTTTCATCGATTACGGAAAATGTCACAGCAGTACCCATATCTATAATAATCATAGGCGGTTTGTATAGATTTATTCCGGCGACTGCTCCAGCAACGAGATTGCTTCCGAGCTGAGCAGGGTCATCAATAAGTATGGAAAGTCCTGTTTTCATACCGGGCACAAGAACGGGAATCTCCCTGCCTGTAATATTTTCGGCAGCCGATTTCACGGCGGCTGTAACCGAGGGTACAACTGATGAAATAATTCCTCCGTCCACACTTCCCTGTTTTATTCCGTGTATATCGAGAACAGCACGCAGAGTTACGGTATATTCAAGAGCAGTGGTGGAAAGCCCTGTCGAAATGCGTTCGATAAAGACAAGTTTTTCTCCGTCGAAGCAGCCGACTACAATATTTTTATTTTCTATGTCAATAGTTAAAATCATGAGAATACTCCCGATAAATCAGTTAGGCTGACCAATACGGCGGCGGAGGTTTTCTTCTTTAAGAAGTCTGCCCTCTTTTATGAGTCCGCTCAGCTCTGTGTAATCACCTTTTTTGAGCGAGTCACTGTACTTTTTGAGGTTGGCGATAAGTGTATCAAGCTCAAAAAGCAGATTTTCGCGGTTCTGGAGAAAAAGGTCAGTCCACATTTTTTCATTCATAGTCGCAATACGGGTCATATCCTGAAAGCTTCCGCCGCTGTATCCGCATTCGATTGCAAGCTCGGGACTTTTTACATACGCACTTGAAACAATATGGGCAAGCTGTGAGGTATAGGCGATAATCCGGTCGTGTTCATCGGGGTCGGTAATCATGAGCTTACCCACTCCGATAGACATAGCAAGCTGCTTCAGCAAAGCTATTCCCTCCGCGGAACTGTCCTCATACGGAGCAATTATAAAGTTCGCGCCGAGAAAAAGGTCGGATGTGCTGTTGACGTAGCCGCCGAACTCCTTTCCTGCCATTGGATGACAGCCGATATATTCCATTCCGTTGTCAGCTGCAAGCTTTTTCATGCGTCGTGAAAAAGCTCCTTTTATTCCGCAGACATCAGTAACGAGTCTGACTCTGCCTGCCATTGAGGGAGCATTTTTCACAAAGAAGCTCTCTGCCGCCTCAGGGTAAAGACAGATTATTACGAGATCAGCGTTATTGAACTCGCCGCTGAATTCAGTATCTATACTTCCATCGTCGAGAGCAGCATTTTCAACTTCCATGTTAAGATCATATCCGATGACTGTGTGGTCGGTGTATTTTTTGATTGCCTTGCAGACTGAGCCTCCGATAAGTCCAAGTCCCACAACAAGTATATTCATTACATATCATTCCAATCTGTTAGGATTCTTTCTCTTATTATGATTTTAGCACTTTATATCAAAAAAATCAAGGGGTTTGAGAGATTTATTTAAGACGTTTTTGTTTATTTTTTAATCAGTTCATTATTTGTATGTTGATAAATATTATTTTTTATGGTAGAATTTATATAACAGATATGTGCATTTTGTAATGGTAAATTATGATTATGGAAGATTATATCGAAGCGCATAAGTTTTGCTCCAATAATATGCCGCTCCTGAAAAAAGATTCGTTATGTGGCTGCTTTTATTGCTTAAAAATTTTTAATCCTGCTGAAATTGAGGACTGGATTATCGGAGATAGCCCAATAGACAGGTTAGGCACAGCAATTTGTCCACACTGTGGAGTTGATTCTGTTATCGGTGAAAGTTCAGGTTATCCTATTACAGAAGATTTTCTTGAACGAATGCGTAAGCGTTGGTTTAGATAATTGAATATGCGGGTGTGGCGGAACTGGCAGACGCACGAGATTTAGGTTCTCGCGCCGCAAGGTGTGCAGGTTCGATTCCTGTCACCCGCACCATAACCGGACACCAATTTTGATACAATGCGTATCTTGATTGGTGTCCTTTTTCTTTTTACGGAAACCGCTGTTTACAAGGGTTTTCCAACACAATTTAACGAAAGCAGGCTCTGCGGTAACTTTGAAACGGTTGTCGCAGAGCCTTTTCCATTTTATCCCTTTAAACTATTTAACGAAAGGTCGTGGGGGTGTGCATTTTGGGCAAAGGGGTGTGCACATTTTAACTATTCCTCAAAAGAGCAAAAAAGAAAGCCCGCAAAACAGGCAGCTGTAAAGCTTACCGTCTTGCGAGCTTGTACTTTTTATACTCCGACGCTTATCTTCGTGCCGTTATAGAACACAAAGGTGATTTCGCCGTTCCTATGGACGATTGCCTTCTCAACCATAACCGTCCAGATTGTATCTTTCCATTCTTGCAGCACCTCCGGCTGCTTTTTAAGAGTGCGTATGTAAAGAGCCATCGACTTGTCCTTTTGGCTGCGGAGGGTTCGTAGGTCCTGAAACCGTTCCAGTTCCGCAGCCGCCGCTTCGTATCGTTTAGTCAGGGCTTCATACTTTTTATAATAGGATTCCTGTGACTGCGCTGTGGTTGCGTTCTCTTTAACAGCCGCCTTGACGAGCTCGGCAACAACCTGCGTTTCTTCAAGCTGCCGTTCAATATCTGCGTCCAGTGACTTAAAATCCGCTGTTCCGCTATTGTGGATTCGTTCGTTTGTATTTGACGCAATCTTCGGTATTTTTCGTAAATACGTTGTTTTTGGCTCTTTCTTGTTAGATAAAATCCGTCAGTTTTTTTACCTTATCTAACGAATTATCTAACGGATTTGACTTTTTGCTGTTTTTTATTTTTCCAATCGACTTTGACATAAAGGATTTTTTATCCGTTGTCTCTGTTAGATTGTACAAATTTTATATATGCCGCTGTGGTGGAATAGGCAGACACAAGGGACTTTGATGTTTGTACGCATAGCAATGTGCG
>JAQXHC010000031.1 GCA_029007035.1 Oscillospiraceae bacterium | reverse complement strand
CCCGTTTATATTACATATTCCCGTTCTGAAAAAAATGTCATTAACGGTAAAGATTACTATATTCATCCTTCTGCCATTTGCCTGTCAGCAGACAAGAAAACTGAAATCTGTGATTTCTCTGCCAGTCCAACTGATACAACGCTTAATCAGTTTTATCGTATGTTTGACGAACCGGAAACTATGCCGGATTTCATTTATAGCAATACTTCATCTCTCTCCAATCCTGTTACAAATGTCAATCAGTCAGGTATTACCTGCTATGTGGATTTGGGAGGAGCTTATCGCATAACCGGATTTGGAATCTATGACACGTATGGAACCGGCAGCTTTTCTGTTTATGATGCAAATACGGATGTTCTGCTGTGGTCGAGCGATATGGGCAGTTATATGAGCCGCAATATTGATATGATTTCAGAATCTTCACCAACAGACCGACTGAAAATTGTAAAGGGCGGCGGAGATTTGAATGAATTTGCAATCTATGGATATGCTGTTCCTGATGAAGCGATTGTCGGTGATGTCAATGCAGATGGCATGTTCGATATTTCTGATGTTGTTATGATGCAAAAATGGCTTGTGTGTTCCGGTAATCTGACAGACTGGAAAGCCGGAGATATATCCCATGATAATATTATCAATGTATTTGATATGTGTTTTATGAGACGTATGCTGATCGAACAATAAAAACACCCTACCCGACTCCCGGACATGAATTTGTCCGGCTGTCTGGTAGGGTATTTTTTCTTAACGAGCAGTATAGTATTATTCAGAAGAATATGTTCAAAAGCCCGAGTATAAAGCCAATCAGTGCACCAAGATTAACTATCGTGTTAAGCTCTTTTTTCATAACGCTCATCACAAGTGTTTCAAGCTCATCTGCGTCCATATCATTTATCTTATTCTCGACAATACTGCTCAGATTCAGCCAGTTCATCAGATTATCCGCACATCCTGATACAGCCTGTTTATACAATGCAGCAAAGAGCTTCTTAAGCTGATCTCTGTCAATTCCAAACCTCACTATGAAATCTGCAAGCGGCTCTTCAGCTGAATCCGACAGTTTTTGCTCAACATACGGCGTAATAAATTCTTCCCCATGTTCCGCAATATACGACTGTATCTCAGCACCCACCGGAGCAAGTACAGCCTGAAGAAGCTCATCAGTCAGGAACATCCCTATCATCGGGTTATTAAGTTTTGATTTTATAATTTCCGGAGCTTTTTCAATGATAACACCGGATATATCCGCCTGTGAAATTGCTTCCGATATGTATTTTGCAATACTGCGTGAAACGGCTTTCTTCCTGCTGTCGACATCTTCGTCAGTCATATCCGCCAGCCCATTGAAAAAATCATTTATGGATAGCGAAAGCTTGTCCGTTATCATATCGGCTATTTTTTCTGAAAATTCATCACTCAGCAATTTGTTTTCTATATCCGCCTGTGTGATAAGGTTGTTTCCCACTGCGTTCCCGACAGATTTTGCAAGTCTTAATTTTCCTTTGGGTATTGCCCCGGGAGTAAACGGCAGTTTGTGACCTAATACCTTTATTTCCTTTTTGGGGTGAAAAAGCATTTTTACCGCAATAAAATTGGTGAAGTATCCTATTGCCGCACCAATTACAGGACCGGCTATATAATTGATGATCATATTTATCCTTCTTTCCTCTTCATAACGCTCATATATGCAGGTCGGATAATCTTATCGGTGCATACTATCTCTTCAATTCTGTGCGCACTCCAGCCAACTATTCTTGCTACTGCAAATATAGCAGTATAAAGTTCCTTCGGGATACCAAGCATATCATACACAAAACCGCTGTAAAAATCCACATTCGGGCAGACACCGCTGCGGTTATGCTTTCTGTTCATAATGAGCTGCGGAGCAATTCGCTCAGTCTGCTCATACAGTCGAAATTCATTGACTCTACCCTTTTCTGCGGCAAGCTGTTTTACATAGTTCTTCAGCACTCTTTCTCTCGGATCGGAAAGGGTATAAACCGCGTGTCCCATTCCATAAATAAGTCCCTTATGGTCAAATGTTTCCTTGTCAAGTATTTTTTCAAGATAGGCAGCAAGCTCATCATCATCTTCAATGTCATTTATGTGTGCTGAAATATCTGCCATCATATCCATCACCTTGATATTTGCTCCGCCGTGTTTTGGACCTTTAAGCGAACACATTGCCGCAGCCATAGTTGAATAAGTGTCTGAGCCGGAGGAAGTGACGACTCTCGTGGTAAATGTGGAGTTGTTTCCGCCGCCGTGTTCCATGTGGAGTATCAGGGCGGTATCAAGCACCTTTGCTTCGGTTTTAGTATATTTCTTATCCGGACGAAGCATAGTCAGTATGTTCTCAGCCGGAGATAAATCAGGGTCGGGATAGTGAATAAACATACTTTCAAGGTTCTGATAATGGTTATATGCGTTATACGCATACACTGCAAGAGTCGGAAACTGACTTATCAGCTGAAGGCATTGACGTATATTGTTATCAAGAGACGTTTTTTTCAGATTCCAGTCATAAGAAGCCAGTGTCAGGATACTTCTTGTCATAGTATTCATTATGTCGTCAGTCGGAGCTTTCATTATGACATCACGGGTAAAGTTCGTCGGGAGCTCCATAAGATCTCCGATAGCAGAGCGAAATTCGGCAAATTTTCCTTCATCAGGCAATTCACCAACAAGCAGCAGATAGGCTATTTTTTCATAACCCATCTCGTCCTGTCCCAGGCTGCTTATAAGATTTTCTACCTTATATCCGCGATACCATAATTCACCGTCACAAGGTTCTTTTGCACCGTTCCTTACTTCGTATGACTTTATAAGAGAAATATTTGTAAGTCCTGTAAGGACGCCGTTTCCTTTTTCATCACGAAGTCCCTGATTGATATCATATTCATCGTAAAGTCTACGGTCAATAAGGTCGTTTTTACAGCAGGAGCTTTTCAGCTCAGTCATATATTCATTCAGCGGTTTCATTGACATCCTCCATTTGTTCAAGTTCAGTTCTCATTACCGAATCAAACTCCTTCATAAGCTGAAGAAGCTGTATAATTTTTTCCTTACCAAATTTCTGAAGTACTCTTGTATAAAAATCCCTCAATTTACCGTCAGTTACTTCAAATACGTTTTTCCCATGTTCGGTTATCGTTACATAAGTTCCATCTTTTCCATCACCGTCGTGATCCCAGTTTATAAGATTTTTTCCACTCATTTCTCTTATAAGCTTTGATGTTTTCCGTATGGGAAGACTCAATTTTTCCGAAATTTCGCTCAGATATATTCTGCCGGAATAAATTGAGTCGCTTTCAAGCCGCTCACACATATAATGAAGTACTATGTATTCGGCAATATTGATGTCCTGAAACATTAATTTGGCATCGTCTTTTGATAACATATATCTTCTGTATGTTATTTCGTGAGCTATGCTGTTCATCGGCTCTTTACTTGTGTTCATTATTTTTCGTTCCTTTCTGTAATTTGATATTATACTGTTTGATTTTAAACTATATAGTTAAAAATCAAGCACCTTATACTATGCTTTTTATACCATAAAGTGCTCGATATTTTTACATATCTTACGAAAAATCGTTTTAAACGCGGCAATCTCATCATCCGTCAATCCGTAATACAATTCATCCTTAATATTCTTCCACACTTTTTCAATGTCAGCTGCTGCCTTTTTTCCCTTTTCGGTAAGACTGAAATGCATATATCTACGGTCATTTTTATCCTGCATTGAATTAATGTAACCCTTTTCGATCAAGCCATATACCGTCACGGAAATGTGTCCTTTGTTTGCATTCAAAAACTTTGAAATATCAACCAGCGAATCAGAATCCCGGCATACAGACAGGTAATAGATCACTTCAAATTCTGCACGCTTCATATCATAATTTTTTCTCAGCAAAGCAAACTTTGAGTCCGAATACTTTCTGAACTCACCGCCTTTCAGCACAACTTCTAACGGCTTTTGGATCATAATATCACCTCGTCCTCCGTCAAATTACCATTTTGAAACAGTTTGTTATTAAACTATTATACAGCAAAATAAAAGTTTTGTCAAGTGTGTTATCTATGCTTGCCTGCAAAAAAAATTAAAAAGAAACAGTAATACCCCTTAAGAGTTTGCTGAGAATGGAATTCCGTTTTTAAATCTTTCTCAGTTCTCTTAAGGGGCTGTGTCCATATTGAACTCTTATATGAATTACTCATACTGCCCGTTTAACGTATAGTTTTTACCGATTGTTAAATGAGTCGCCCTTAATATTAACGATCAGATACGCAGTTTTAACACTATTTCACAAACTGCATATCTTCACCAATGTTTTCTTCTGCATCATACCATGTAATAACACCGTTTTCCTCATAAAAACTGCCGCTGCCGCCGGTGTACATTACCGTAGCATCAGGCTCAGAATCTTCGCTTCTGCATTCATAATATGTCTTGACCGCGTTTCCGTCACAAACCATGCTTTGGCTTTCTTCATCATATGTCAGAGGATATATCCATTCAACATATGCAAACGCGCTGTCAGACCATGTGATCTTACCCAGATAGGTGCCGTCATCATTTCCGGAAATATTCAGAGTCGCTCTGCCGCAGCCCCATGTACCAACATAATTTTCTTCTGCCGATATCTCGTCACCCCTTCCATCATCAGCAATACCACCAACACCGCTCGTCCAGACATAGTGCACAGGGGTACCGGTTACTACATAAAAATCAAGCTTTCTCTCGCTTCCGTCATCTATGAAACCTATGTATGGTTTATCGTCATTTGTATAGAGCATATACCAGTAAATTACAACACCGTCTTTTTCTTTTGCTTCATGTTTTATATAACCTGTATTTTCAATATTGCCATTAGCATAATAAGCAGTAAAATTACCCGAGCTGCTGATAGAAATATGAGCAGCGTCATATTCACCGTCAATGTACCAATCACCGTCAATACTAATGAAATCAACATTATCTGTTTTCGCTTCAGTCGTTTTGACAGCGCTTTCTTCTGTTGATTTCTCAGCTTCAGTTGTTGCATCCGAAATTTCTGTTGTGCTTTCCGTAACCGAAGCTTCCGTTTGGCTGGTAATCATCGAAGTTGCTGATTCGCTGCTTTCCTGTAAATCTGCATCTGTTTTTCCGCATCCTGAATTTGCTGCAAGCATTATAAGCGACATAGCCAATACAATCATCTTTTTATTCATAAAATATTACTGCCTTTCTATAGTTTTATATTAACTGTGTAAATCTAATTATTTTGATATTATTTTCTCAATAAAGCCACCATTCAATTTCACGCATTAAAAGCGTCCCTGAACTGATTAGCGGTAATGCCTGTTCCTTGAACAAACTGACGCATAAAATACTTTGTATCAGAATAGCCGCAGTCATAGGCTATCTGCTGGACGGTAAGGGCAGTTGTGCTGAGAAGATACCTCGCCTTAGCGACTCTTGCATTAATACAGTCCTGGTGAAAGCTTATACCGAAACACTTTTTGTAAACAGCACGAAGATGTCCCGAACTTCCGCCGAACATTTCGTGAAGCTTATCTGTTTTAAAGGTCATAGATGGATTCATGTAAATATAATTGCGCAGTTCTAAAAGCTTCTTGTAAAGCTTTTCACGTCTCCGTACTGAAAGTCTGCTTATCTCCTTTTTTGTCAGCTCTCCGCAATTATCAAGCAGCTTGCTGAACGGCTTATCAACGCATCTGACCGCTGCACATACAAATGAATCAATACTGTATTTTTCAATATAAGATGTATGCTGACAAAGTATTGATGACATAAGCTGTGTAAGAAAATTTTCATCGTTCTGACTTTTCACAAGGCAGAGAAAAGTGTTGTTATCCGTTCTTGCACAGACATTGTTCTTTCCGCAGAACTGCTTCACAGCTTCAGCCGTGTCAAGCACTGCATAAACCTTTTCGCTTTCGTTGACTGCAGAAAAATCCTCGTCAAACAAGCATATTCTCAGCATTACCATGTAAAGCTCGTTTTTGTCTGCACTGATATATGCTTTATGTATTCCTGTTTCGTTATACATTGAGGTGAGACTGTCATGAAGCTCGGACAGATTCTGACAGGCAGTCAGATAGCGTATATCGTTCTTCATTCTCAACAGCTCAAGTCCGTTGGATATGGATTTCAGCCAGTTTCGGAAAATATAGTCAAAGGAATCGGGAACTTCATACCTCAGCAAAACATAGCCAAGCTCTCTGTCAGCAAAAAACAGCGGACAAATATAATATGGCGCAGCTTTGCCGGTCATAAAGCCGGAAAGCTCATTTTTATGGAAGATTATAGGTTCTTCATAGGTAAGCAGATTATATCTTACCATGTTATCATACTTTTCACCCTCGTCATACCAGTTGTCGTAAAGACACATATAAAGCTTATCAACATTGCGTATCAAAAAACGGAAATCCCAGCAACATGATGCAAATTCACTTATATTCCTGCATTCTGTCAGTCTCTGGTCAAGCTGACTGAACAGATTGACAAAATCATATGTCTGCTTTGTCCGCAGATATTCAAGCTCAGATTTTATATCACTTCGTACAGCTCCGCAGCCGCAGCTCTCCCCTTTTATAAGATGCCCCTTTGGAGGAATGAAATCTTCATATCGTTCACCTGTTAATATATCAACAGCTGCTTCACCGAGCGCCTTTCTGTTTCGCTGATATGTGGTCAGCAACGGACTATGAGACTGCCGCTCACGTATATACTCATACCCCACAACTGCCATAGCTTCGGGTATCTCCACATCGTTTTCAAGAAATTCATCAAGAAGTCCGTATGCCATATAGTCATTTGTACAGATCAGAGCCTGCGGATAAGGCAGTTCTCCGCTGATATACTTTTTCGCCTGCGAAACGCCCGATGTTTTCCAGAAATCGCCGTAAAACACTTTATCAGCATTAAAGGGAATGCCATGCTTTTCAAGCGCTGTGCGATAACCCTCGACACGCTTGTGTGAAGCTTCTATGCACTCATATCCTGTAAGAATATCAATATCTGTAAAGCCATGTTCAGTTATAAGATGTTCGGTAAGCTCCTCAATATCGTCGCAGTCACTGGAATTTATATACCGGAACGTTTCAAGCTCAAAATCAGGCTGTGGAGTTCCGATAACAATAAGAGGTACAGATTTTCTTGCTTCAAGTCCTGAAAGCACCTTTTTCTGTATGTCCTTGTTGATTATGGACTCGGAGATAAGTATAAAACCGTCAATTTCCTCCGAAAGTATACGGTCATAGACCTTGTTCTCTGTAACAAGTGACTGCGAAGTTTCAATTGGATTATATATGTTTGAGATAACGACAATGTCAATATCGAGCTTCTGAGCTCTGCCGATAATACCATGAAGTATCTCTTTCTGCTCAATGTCCGCAACACTTGCCGCTATGACTCCGTATATCGTTCTGTGTGATTTCTGCATTGCTGTCCCTCCTGTTACTATTATATATTCCTTCAGCAGGTAATGTCAAGGGTGTAAACTGTCATTCTGATTATATTATAAGAAAAAATTTTTGAATCCGATTCGTTTTGTCCACCATCTCGTCGTTTCAGCGGTTGTAAATTAATTATGAATTATATATAATAAAAGCATAGAATAAATTTCGTTCTAAAATTTATAAGGAGGAATTAAAATGAATCTAAAAAAACTGTGTGCAGCTGTTATGTCTGGATTTCTGGCAATCAGCTCACTGGCGGGAACAATGACGTCATCCGGTGATGGAACGCTCCTCAGCGCTCCGGTAAGCATCACCGCAGAAGCGGCAAGCACCATGAGACGTCCCTGTGACCCCGACCACCCAATGCTGATCGTACACATTGATACGTGGAATGTGGCTGACCCGGCGAAAATTATATCCCTCATTCCCGAAGATATCAAACCCTATTGTGTGTTCAACATCTCAATGTCAATTAACTGGAGCAATGATACCCATACCTGGCTGATGACCCAGGACGGATATGAGCTTGCAAAATCATGGCTGAAAACATGTGCCGATGAAGGCGTATGGTGCATGGTACAGCCTGCAAGCGGCGGTCAGTGTCATTTTCCTGACTATGATTCATCCGGCAATATTGTTAATTTCCCGAACAAGGCTGAATTCACAGCTCACGCAAATGATGATTACGAAAATACCATCTATGCAGAATTTTTTCGTGATTATCCTAATTTTATCGGATTTAATTACAGTGAACAGTTCTGGGGATTTGAGTCGGCAGATTTCCCTGTAACTCCAATTCAGCGTTATCAGCATTTTGCAAAGCTTTTAAAGCTCTGTAACAAGTACGGCGGATATTTGAATGTAAACTGGTGTGCAAATCAGTGGAGCGCGCCTCTTAATCCTATTGCCATGCTGAAACGCTGTCCTGAATGGAAAACTGCCTGTGAAAATTATTCAGCAAATCTTCAGCTTGAAGAAAAGTACACACAGGCAAGCTTCATTCAGGATGTAGAAAGTGAAGTTCTCGGTGCATATCTTTCCGGATACTGCGGAAACTTTGGTGTACGTTATGACGAAACAGGCTGGACTGACTCAACATGGAGCGGTACAGGTCCTTCCAGCAAGGATCAGTACAGACAAATAACAGGACTTCCGATCCACCTTGAAAGAATGGCTCTGAACGGTGCGACAATAATTGACGGACCGGAGCTTATATGGCAGGACGATTTTAAAGAAACATGGGGAGGTATAAAGGACAGCGAAGGTTACAGCTGTCGTAACTGGGAAACCAGAGACCAGTATGTTAATGCTACTCTCGACTTCTTCCGTAAGGTAACCGACGGTACTATCCGCATTCCTACCCGTCAGGAGGTTATTGATCGTACAAAGGTCGTTATAATTCAGGATAACAGCTCCGGCGACGATCATAATAAATACAGTACATATGAGACTCTTTTTGAGGGACTTTACCGTATGCCAAATGACGGAAACCTCAGAAATAACCACAATCTTTACAAAAGTACAGGCCGTTATCCAACTATCCCTACGGTTTATGCCCTGAGAGACAGTGTTGCAAAGTCATTCCAGGTACAGATAAAGCAGTCGTCTCTCCCGTCCCGCTGGAGCAGCATCTCCGCAAAACAGGATGAATTCAACAAGCTCTTTGCTTCTGAGTATTATGGCAATTGCTATGCAGGACGCTATGAAAACACATGGGTTACATACAATCCGAACAAGGACGGCAGCAACTGTGGAGCGGTTCTTTCACTCAAATATAACACCTGCAAGGAGCTTGATGTTAATTTCAATGCTTACGGAAGCGCTTTAATAAACGAATACAGCGATCACATTGATATTTATGCAGACAACTTTGATGAAAAAGCTCAGACCACACTGAAAACCGATACATTCAAGATAAACGGCTGTTCTTCAAAGCCGACATATACCGCTAAGGACACCGGCAGAAACCAGACTGCTTCACAGATAAGCGAAAGCTACTCAAACGGTACATATACCCTCACCGTAAAGCATAATGGTCCTGTTGAGATAAGCATTAAGTGCAGCGGCGGCGAAACAGGCAAACTTACTTCATACAAAAAATCAACAGTTACAGCACCGGCATCTCCTTCTTTCTATACAGGCATCCGCCAGTATGAAGGTGAATTCTTTGATACAAAGAATGTTGAGGGCTGCGTACAGAACGCCTGCGGAAGCGGCGTAACAGGCATTCAGGGTCAGGGCTTCCTGAAGTTCGGAAAGAATGCAAATGCAGCAGTCAAGGATACCGTCAGAACACAGCTTGCAGGTGATTTCACACTGAAGCTCCGCTATTCGACTACATCCGACACAAGCAATGTTGACCTGTACGTAAACGGTTCAAAAGTTAAAACACTGACGCTCGCAAAAGGCTCATCATACAGCGACTGGAAAACTGTATCCGAGAAAATAACGCTCAAACAGGGCGATAACAAAATCGAGTTCAAGGCTAATTCAGCACTTCCCGCTTCACTCTACATTGATAATTTCACAGTTGAAGGCAAATTCGGCGACGGTACTTCTCAGCTGCTGAATGGTACCCTTATAAAAGAACTGACAGTCAGCGACAAGGATAATGCTTCCGATTGGTCTATCTATAAAGACTTCAATGTCGGTTCAACTCTCTTTGGCGACAGAGAAATCACAGCAGTATCGATTCCTTCAAGTCTTGCAGGAGCAGAGGCTATAAGAACTGCCTGTGACTCAAAGCTCGTTACAACAGACTTAGGCACATTCACAGCCGGCGATGATATCACTGTATATATTGCTGTCGATTCAAGAGTCACATCATCACTTCCCGCATGGCTCGGAAACTGGACAAAAACAAATAATACGATCAAAACATCAAACGACCTTACATTACAGCTTTTCAAAAAAAGCTTCAATTCCGGAGAAACAGTTGCTCTTGGAACAAACGGCGGCTCAAATGAATCTGTAAACTATGTTGTGCTTGCTGTTCCTAAAGAAGCAGAGCCTATCAACGGAAAAATAATTCAGAAGCTTACAATATTCGACAAGGAAAATGCAGCAGACTGGTCTGTATACTATGACGTGAATGTCGGCTCAAAGCTCTATGGTGATCGTGACATCACAATCGTTTCAATGCCTGAAAATCTTGTAAAAGTGGAAGCTGTACGCACAGCCTGCGATTCAAAGATGAGTACAGACGACCTTGGAAAATTCACAGCAGGCTCAGATGCAACTATCTACGCAGCAGTTGATACAAGAGTGACCGCAAATATGCCTGAATGGCTTAAAGCATGGACCTTTGCAGGCTGTAATGTTACAACATCCAACGATGTTACACTTGAACTCTATAAGCTTAACGTAAATAAGGGAGCTGTTGTAGCACTTGGAACCAACGGCGGAAATAATGAATCAGCAAACTATATTGTTTTCGCTGTTCCGCAGGAAAAGATTATCAAGGGAGACGTCAATCTTGATGGTGTTATCAACAGCCTTGATATGGTTCTCGCAAGACAGGGATTGATAAACGGCTTCAATGATACACGTCATTTTGACGCTGCTGATGTTGACAAGGACGAAAAATTTGAAAAAGATGATATCATTCAGCTCCGTAATTCAATTCTTGCATCTGTAAAGAAATTCAGTGAAACACCTGTAAATAAACCCGCACCATCTGTTTCCACAGAGCCGGCTGATACACAGATTACAGCTATTGACAGTGAAGCATATATGGCTCAGGTCAGTGCAAAAATTCTCAACAGTGAGCCAAGCGGTGCAACTAATGAAAATTCCGGTACAGCATATGGAACATACAAAAAAGAAACGATCTATTCAGAGGTCTGCAAGAGAAACAAGAGCTTCAATGTCCTGATTCCGGCAGGCTATACAACAGCAAAAAAATATCCTGTTATGTATGTTCTTCACGGCTATTGGGGAGATGAGGATGCTCTTCTTGACAAGGGTGATGCTTCACTCCGTCTTCGTCAGATAATCGGCAATGCTATTGCTGCAGGCGAAGCTAAGGATATGATAGTAGTGTTCCCCGACATCTATGCCAGCGATACTCAGGACAAATGTGATGGCCTTGATGCTAAAAACAATGCTGCATATGATAACTTTATAAATCTGCTCACAAAGGAGATAATGCCATATATGGAGAAGAATTACTCCATTAAAACAGGCAGGGATAATACGGCTATAACAGGCTTCTCCATGGGTGGACGCGAATCTCTTTACATCGGTTTCAGCCGTCCTGACCTGTTCGGCTATGTTGGAGCAATGTGTCCTGCACCAGGACTTACAACCGATCTTCTTTCCGATTCCGAACTGAAATTCGGCAGTGTTAAGCCTTATATGCTCTTTGTTAGCGCAGGCTCGAACGATACTCTTATCTACTCGACTCCCGCAGGCTATCACGATGCTATGACCAAAAACGGTACGACTCACATATGGCATTATGTTGACGGCGGCGATCATGGCGGAAAAACAATCCGTCCTCATATTTATAACTTCGTAAGAGCTGTTTTCAAGGCTACCGAATAACAATCATGGTTATAATCAATATGTCGTATCTGCACATAGCGGCATAATGGTTTTAATAAACTTGCTGTCAGACGTGGGGTTTAACGGCAATACAATTCCAATGTTAAAGACAAATCATAGTAAAATCCGCACCCGTTAGAGTGCGGATTTTGCTATATGCTGTATATCAACTTTGCTGTGTACTTATTCCTGTAATCATTTATGAATAAGTGCCTCCAACTTGCATTTACTTCTTCCATTTTATGATGTCACAAATTTTATAATATCAGAATAAATTTTTTCAACATCCTCTATGCTGAAATCTATCACTGAATTATTCAGTCTGTCAGCATTAACTTTATGTGCAAGCTCTGTTGCTGATGCGTTTTCTAAATCAAAGTGCTGTGTCACTTCCATATTTATGTAAATTTCAAGAAGCTTCTCTGCTATAGTGCAGTTATTCCGGCATTCCATTGCAGGATATATTTCTTTAAGCTTATCCTGATCATCGTTACTTTCTGCAAATCTAAGAGCGTGGATAAGACTAAGAGCAACAGCCTGACCGTGCTGTATTCCGTAGTCAGTGGTAAGAGAATAGCTCATTGCATGACCAATTGACGTTTTGGTGATACATATAGCTTTTCCGGCATAATAGGATGCTTTGAAAATCTCGTCAAAAACCTCTCTTTTACCTTTAACAAATTCCAAATAGTTTTTGAGGATTCCGCTGATTGATTTTTTAGAATACTCAAAGCTTTCAGCTGTTGCGTTTTTCGACATCATGCTTTCAATGCTATGGCAAAGTGCGTCAAGCAGCGAGACTTTTTTCTGCTGTGGACTCATGCTTTCAAGCATACGGCTATCAAGTATTGATTCCTCCGGTAAAAGCTTCATGTCGTTTATGGAATATTTTACTCCGTTTCTGCACAGGACAGAAAAAGGTGTAGCTTCGCTTCCTGAACCTGCAGTTGTAGGTACTGCAACGTGAACAAGCTCACTTCTGCCAAGCTTATATTTTACTGCCTTTGCTGTATCAATAACGCTTCCACCCCCTATTGATACAATCATATCTCCGCCAAAGTCTTTAAAAGCCTGCAAAGCATCGGCAACGCTTTCTTCTGTCGGATTTTCCATAGCTCCTGTATATTTAC
>JAQXHC010000030.1 GCA_029007035.1 Oscillospiraceae bacterium | reverse complement strand
TCAACATAAAGATACGGAACCTGATTCTGCGTAAAATCAGCTGACATATTATAATTAAGTCTTACAAGAGATGTATTCTGAATTCCGAGATCTCCCATAATAACTGTTCCTACAGCATTTCCGTTATCATCAACGTTTTTGTCAATATAGATATTTAATCCGCTACCGCTTATATCCAAATTGCCGTTTATGAAATTAAAATCGGTATGGGTATTTGTTCCGTTATTGATTTTAAAGTCACCCGGTGTTTCGGTTATGCCAAGAACAAGAGCGCCTGTATACGTACCCTCTGTTGCGTCAACGTTATTTCCGCCGGCAGTCTGAAGTCCCTTAATCGGGTTAGGCTTAACCTCGTTAGGAGCTTTCTTTCTGATGTAGGCAGTAACCGATTTTTCTTCTTTGCCTACAGTTGCAGTTGCGGTGATTTTAATTGTATCCAGCTTTTCCCAACTGCCTGCCTGAGTATAGTAGTACTGACTGTACTTATCATCAAGCTTTTCAATTTTAATTTTATCCTCGGTGTATACACTATTGCCACTGTCATCGGTGATATAGCAGCCAATATGTCCCATTCCGGTTGTTCCGAGTTCAACGGTCGGATAAATCGTTCCGTTAAGATTCTGAATTGCACCGGCAATATCAGGATTGTGCTCCATAGCGGCTGTAAAACTCTCGATTGCAGCACGAGCCGTATACTCAGCCTGTGAAGTTGAGTAAGTTCTATGCGCTCTTTTGTTTGCTGAAGCCGCCAACACCAGAGTACCTGTCAGGAATATAATTAGGAGAGACATTACACTGACAACAGTGAACAGAACCGAACCTTTCAGTTTTCTGTTCTTATTTGTTTTCATTTTTCTCTACCGCCTTTCCATTATATAAATGGTTTATTATTCATCAACAACAGGTTCGTCCATTTCAAATACTGAATAAAGATTAATAACAAATGTCACATCGGATTTATTATCGGAAACCTGACCGGGTTCCAGATTAGCTTCTCCGAATGTATAGTCTGCAATATTTACTGATTCAATTAAGATAGCTGTATTAAGACTGTTAATTTTTGTCATGAAGTTCCAGATGTTTTCTTTTGTGCCTTTTGCAGCGAGTCCGAACTGTGTTACAATCACTTCTTCGGCATTTCTCTGTGAAAGGCTGTTGCTTTCTTCCATTCTATCATTAAGTTCCTCTCTGTAGTCACCGTTTACATCAGCAGCGTCGAACATAGAGGTTGTTAAAACGTCAGGCTCAAAATAGTAGTATGAAAGAGTTTTTGAAGTATGTGTTCCAATCTCAATTCTTGAAGCTTCAAGCTCACACTCGTTTATATATGGCTGCATGAACTGATCAAGCTTATATGTCATAAAGTTTTCGTCCTTATCAAAGAACTGTGACTCATCAACGAAATCATTGGAAAGCTTAACAGCATCCGAGTAATCATCCTTGATTTCTTTCTGCATAGGCTCAATTTCAGCGATTTTATCCTCGATCTGCTCCCACTGAGCCTTGACCTCCTTGAGCTTAGCTTCATCGGTTTCAATGTCGCCCATCTTTGGCTTAATAAGACCGAAGATACCTGCAATTACAATAATTACACAAACCAAGCCAATTAAAATTGCTTTATCTCTTGCATTCAGTTTCATGATTAGTTAGCCTCCTCTTTCTGCTCTGTTTTTTCTTCCGGAGCATGATATGCGCTTTCTCTGCCGTTTATTTTAACGGTGAGGTCGAAGCTTACCTTCTTTTCGGTAGTACCGGCAATTACCGATCCATCCTCTCCGGGAATAGCATCGCCGCTTTCTTCATTC
This sequence comes from Oscillospiraceae bacterium, assembly GCA_029007035.1. Taxonomy (GTDB): domain Bacteria; phylum Bacillota; class Clostridia; order Oscillospirales; family Ruminococcaceae; genus Ruminococcus. Next base: position 44,744 of record JAQXHC010000030.1, on the reverse strand, counting down.
ACAACATAGTTTGAATATTCAACCCGCGCGACATCTTCCTGCTTGAGTAGATTTTCAACGAAAGCAGCCGGAAGCTTCTGTGTATAATCTTCAACAGCATCTCCGATGACAGAGAATGTAAATGTACCCGAGCTATACTGAGGAGAAACGATCTGAACATTTGTTACGCTGTTTTCTTCAGCAGTCTTTGAAACAACATCCTCAAGCATATCATATTTCTTTCCGAGAACAACCGGCTGTGAATACAATGCATCATGAGCATTATTAATGATAACCATGTAATTATCAACCTTAGCTTTCATGTTGACGAGCTTTTCATGAAGATCAAGCTGCGCTGCTGTCTCGGGCGAATTGATATCAGCCTCATATTCTTCAATCTGCTTGTTGATTTTATTGTCCTTCAAAACGAAGTAGCCGTATGTACCGCCGACACCCAATGCACAGGCCGCAAGAACAGCAAGCATTACTGCCGAAGAACCGCCCTCTGATTTAACCTTATTCTTGATAGCGGTCATACCGTCAGTTTCAAGAAGGTTAATCTTTTCGATTTCCTTATTTCTCTTGAACATAGCGCCGATAGCATTTGCATACAGCGAAAATTCAAGATTTTCGTGACCGTGAATCTGCGGGGGAACATTAATCAGACTTGTGTTAAGGTCAAGCTTTTCAAGCTCATCGGTAAGTCTGACATAATCGTGAGTATCACCGTAGAACACAACGTTTTCGATTGTTTCTCCGGTATTGCGGCTCTTATGGAACTGCAGCATACGGAAAATATTCTCGTTTACAGCCTCGAAAACGTAGTCAGCAGAGTTGCCGTAGTCGGTTGCATCGATAGAAGCAAAACGTGAGAAAGAAAGCTGTCCCTGCTCATAGAGGTTGAGCGAGATGAAGTTATTATCGATCTGAACTGCAAGGAGCGGCATCTTCGACTTGATCTTTGTATCGGCAAGAAGAACCTTTGTGATACAGTTACATCCGATCATTACCGATTTAAGTGAAATGCCAAGCATCTTGAAAACATCTCTGTAACAGTTTACGATTTCATATGGGCAGGCAGTAGCGAGTACCTTGTAAATCTTTTCATCCTCGGACTCACCTGTTGCCTCGCCTACGATAATATAAGATACGCTGTAGGAATCGTCAAGATTAAGCTCTGCGAGCATCTGCTGCTTAACGATCTTCTGAAAATCCTGACCTTTTGACTTGGTAACGTTAAGTTCCTTGAAGATAGTCAGGTTCGATGAAATACTTACGATAGCCTCTTTATCAGCCATTCTGTTCTTTTTGAGAATACCATTGATGAGCGTTGCTACGCGGGGAACATCTTTAACGTGACCGTTTACGATAACTTCCTCTTCAAGATTAAGTGTAGCGGCGGAGGAAATCTTGATTTTTCCGCTGCCCTCCACGCCTTTAACAATTCGTATATTTCTATCAGTTATATCAAATGAAAGCATCTTTTATTTCCACCTTTCAGTCTTATTCGTTTTCGATACTCTCCATTGAACCATAGAGTGCGGGATAAATACCGCAGACTACAAGACCAATGATAATACCAAGGAATACCATGAGCAACGGCTCAAGCATACCTACAAGTCTCTGTACAGCCGAATCGGATTCCTCTTCGTAGTAATCCGCAGTCTTTTCAAGGATTGAGTCAAGCGCACCCGACTCTTCACCGACATAGATTACCGAGCAGAACATCGGTTCAAAAACCTCAGTTCTTGTAATAGCAGCAGACAATGACTCACCCTGCTTAACTTCATCGACAACGTCAACGAAACGCTCATCGATATACGAGTTACCCAATACAGCGGAAGCTCTTTCAAGACATTCAACCATTGGAATACCGCTTGAATAGAGAGAGGAAAGAGTTCTCGCAAAACGTCCGGTATAAATTTTTGTAACAAGAGGACCAAAACCAGGACCTTTAATTATAAACCGGTCAATTTTCACTCTTATATTCGGGGTTTTCATTGCATACTTAAATCCGATGAAACATACTACTGCAATGCCAATAAGCCAATACCATTTATATCTGAGGAAATCACTGACTGCAGCAAGCATTTTTGTAAGTGCCGGCATGGTAGAAGGATCTTCATACATATCAATGAATGTAGGCATAATAAAAGTGAAAAGGAATATTACTACAACAAGACAGATAACAAGCAGAATGATCGGGTAGACCATTGCACTTTTCACAGTGTTTTTCAGCTTATTTTCCTTTGCGTAGTGGTCAGACATTCGCTGCATGATAACATCGAGCGAACCACTGGATTCGCCTGCGCCGACCATCGAAATCAGGAAGTCCGGAAAAGAGCCTTCGTGATTTTTAAGGGATTCCGAGAATGACTCACCTTTCTGTACATTCTCGTAAATGTCCTGCCAGATAGCCTTGGGTTTTTCTTTTTCCTGCTCTTTGCAGAGAATATCGATCGACTTAACGAGGGTAAGACCCGAATTAAGCATTGAGCTGAGCTGTCGACAGTCGAATGTCAGCTCCTTGGTTGAAAATTTGTAGATTGATCTTGAATTACTTGAATCGCTTTCCTTGAAATCTTCGCAGAAAAGGCCTTTTTCTTTCATCTTCGCCTGAAAGTCCCTTTCGTTCTCAGCGATGATAACACCCTTAGTCTGCTTGCCTTTTGCATCCTTGGCAATATAGGAATAACTCTTCATGAAACCACCTCCATAGTTTATAGCATTACACCGGTCACAATTCGTCGCTTAATAATAACAATTATAACATTTTAAAAGAAACTTTTCAATCGTATTTTTGACATAAATAATCAGAAGATTTTTATTAATATTTACCAAAGATTATACTATTTGTATCAAAACGATTGATCGGCATCCTTTTGCAGCCTCCTTTTCCACTATCATTTGCCGACGAAAAGCACTGTATCGGAAAAACCGACACTTACCATTGTCAATCTTATAGAAATATTATATCACATCATTCATAAAAATGCAACAGAAAATCGTCAATTCGCGACATTATTTTATTTAAATATGAATTGAGTAAATTGATATTACAAATTTAGCTGATATTTTGCTAATAAAAGTCCGAATTTTGTTGCTTTCGCACACAACAAAGATTGCTATTTTGTGCAAGACTACAATTTATTCATTTTTGAAGAATTTGTCATTTCGCATTATACAGGTCTTCTTTATTAGTACACTATGCTGAATACTATTATAATATATAAGAGAATATGCAAATCAGAACAAAAATAATATATGCCGCAAAATAAGCAGCTCGCAACACCATTCCGGTTCGTTATTTCCGGTAAATATAAAAACATAACCTGAGAAGATTTTATTCTCCTCAGGTTATTCTAATATTCTTAACGATAAACCGGAAAATTCTTCCAAAAAGCTATTTCCCGTTTATTTCATCCGCAAGCTCGAATCCTTTTTTCGCAGCAATTACAGCAATAATCTCATTGATAACCGCAGCTGCAGCGATTGTTCCTGTAACAATTGTCGCCAGTTCCGGTTCAGTTGACGCCAGTACAGAACTGATAATCCCTGTGAAAACCAATGAAACTCCGGAATGCGGAAGCAAGGTTAATCCAAGATACTTCTGCACAGTAACCGGCATTCCGGTAATCTTCGCTCCAAGTCTTGCACCGCCGTATTTTCCGCATATACAGGACACGATATATACAAAGGTATACAGACCGGTGCCAAGAATCAAATGGTAATCCAATGGTGCACCGAGATCGACAATCGCAGCTAATAAACTGATAGCAAGAATAGGATGAAACCAGTTTATCAGTTCATTCAGCTTCTCTTCCGGGAGCATATTGGAGAAAACAGCAGAAAAAGCTACCCCCATAAGCATATAATTCAGCGCAATGTTTGTGAATACCATCTTGTTAAGAATCAGTCCGATTGCGGTCGTAATTGTAATACCGATTAAAAGCGTTGCCAATGTACCGGCTTTCCCTGAACTCTTTTGAAGTACTTTTCCGGCGGCAAACCCAACAGAAGCACCAATGATAACAGGAAGAAAGATCATAACAGGAATCATGTAAAGCGGAACCGCACCGCCTGATACAGCTCGGACAATAAACGAATTCACCGTAAAAAAACACAGCAATTCCTATGACATCATCCAATACTGCCATAGGAATGAGTGTATTTGTAACAGGTCCGGATGTATGAAACTCCTGCACAATTGATAACGCCGGAGCTGGGGCGGTTGCAAGCGCAATGCCGCCAAAAGCGAATGCCAAATAAACAGGAATCCCTGTAAAATAAAAAACGGCGGCAAAAACCAACGACACAAATAAAAATGTACCGAGAGACTGTGTTAAGGTCGTTACCATCAAAGCCTTTCCATAGCTTTTTATCTTCTTCCATATCAATTCCGTGCCAAGCATTAATCCAAAAGAACATTGCATCCAGGTAATAATCAGCTTATACCATTGGGAATCAATAAGCGTCTGCGGCATAAGTCCCGCAGCGTTCGGTCCGAGCAACATACCTGCTATCAGCCATCCGAGTATGGATGGCATTTTTAACTTTGTCAATAGTTTTCCTGCTATAAACGCCGTCAATAATACACATAGCCATCTCAAAACGAGCATATTTTTCATCTCCATAAAAATCTGTTTGCTGATAACTCTATTATTTCATCGGAACATATAAATGTCAACGTCACAAAAAACATAAAACCGCTTTTGACGCATTGTATCAAAAGCGGTTTTGTAATACTTATATATAATATTTCCACTAAGAAACCACTGATAAAATCACATCTTACAGCACAATACGCACCTTTTTGCAATTATAATCAGAGCTTCACTGAATCCCATTTGTTTACCTCATTATTGTGTTCAGTCCTGAGAGGCAGGAGCAACATATGACTCAGGAAGAACAGAAACAGTCTTTGCAAGAAGTTTCTGTACTGATACAGCATCACTTGCATTTACTCCGTCTCCGTTGTTATAAACGTCAGCCTGTAAATATGCTTTATCCGACGGCAGCGGATTCGAGCCCTCACTTGCCGCATAACACATAATTGCAACAACATCATTGATGTTTACCTCTCCGCTTTCGTCTGCATCTCCGTAAAGCAGGCTTTCACCGGTAGTCGGCTCTGCAGCCTTTCTAAGCGGAACGTATATTATCAAATCCTTTTCGCTTGTGCCGTATTCAAATCCGAACGATCTATTAGGCGGAGCGCTGACACTATCGCCATCACCCGTAATCATGGCATCCTCATAGCCGTCGGGAAGCTTGCTGATTCCCCAGTAATAGGAAACATACGCATCGTCTAAAGAATCTTTCAGCCCTGTGAATGTTTTCGGATTCTCGTCGGAGGTGTTCCACGTTCCAACCGTCTCCTTAGTTGTATTGCCATCAACGCCTGTAAAGTATTCTTCAAGGAACAGCTCCGCGCCGCTGACAAGCTCACCGGTCTCCTCGTCGTAAACCTTAAATGAAGCACTGTTGTCGTTTACCTTTTGCTCAGCTTTTTTTAACGCAATCACAAGCTCCTCGATCTCATTGGTATAGAATGTTACAGTGTGCGGAGAATCCTTGGGATCCTCATATCCGTCGGGCATATCAGTGATTATCGCCTCAAAAGGTATACCTGTTTCTCCATCACATACATGAATCGTCTTGGGATTTTCGTCGGATGTATTCCACTCCACATCGCCGCCGACGCCCTTAGTCTCCATACGCATTCCCACATTCGGGATATACTCGCCGGTATCAGCGTCGACAACACTTACGCTGGCTTTGAACTGAATAGGTTCAACAATTATCTCACTGCCGTAGCTGAAATCGCTGTTAATCTCAGAAGCACCGGCAATAACGCTCTTTGCCGCTGTAGTATCACCGCCATAATTCGCGTACATACCTGCAATCGCAACTGTAAAGCAGGCGTTGTAATCGAGAGCCATTTCGGTCTGAGCATATGAATCAACTGCATCGGTAATAGAGCCGCTTGTGTCGGAAGCTCCGCCGATAAGCGCACCGTAGAGGGTATACTTTGATTCGCCCTTGTCGGGGTTAGCGGCACGGTGATGAATACGGGTCGGGTATTTATCGCTGTAGCCTACGAGGTAGCTGTAGCCTGCAGGATTGTTTCCGAGAATGAAATCCATCTGATATTTCGCGGCATCAAGATACGCCTGATTATTCGCAGTCTCGCCGTAGGTCAGGGCATAAGCCTGCCAAGCGCAGTTATAACGCGAGTTGCCCCAGCCGTCAATAATGTAGTATTTTTTCTCATTATTGTTTGAGTATCTGTCGGAATTGTACTTAACCTCGTTAATGTACGATGAATCACCTGTAATCTTTGACATAAGACAGGCATAACCGCCCCATACCTTACCCCAGCTGTAGATCCAGCCGTCATAGTTAGAGCCGTCATAGCAGCCGTTTGAGGTAGGCTTCGCTGTAGGAAGGGAGTATTTGCTGCTGTCAGCAAGATACATCCAGAGCTGTGCCCATGCCTTATCGCCGGGAGCATTGCTGGGATCAGTACCATACATACTGCCCATGCCGGAAGTCTCATTGCCGCCGTACTGTGAACCGAATTTAAACAGCGCATCAGCGTATTTAAGGCATTCCGCAGCATATGTCGGGTCGGATTCCTTTAACGAATAAGCTGTTGCAGCCATCGAAGCCGACATGAGGAAGCACACTCTCGTATTGTTATTGGATGAGGTAAGCCAGTAAGTCGGGCGGGTATAGGTCTGAATCTCAGGAGCTGTCCAGATATCATGATCTCTGGTATCACTGACCGTGTGGCAGATAGCCGCAACATTACCGCTGTCATCGAGATAGGTTGTTTTCATAAGATAATCGGCAGTGCGTCTCATTATATAAAAGAGATGCGCCTCAGTACCGGTATCTTTGAAAGCTTCGGGATAGGCGTAGTATGCCCAGCCGAGAGAAGCTCCGTTGAATGCCATTGTAAGGTTAAATTTAACATGGTCGCCTGCATCATGATAGCCGCCGGAAACATCTGCGGTATTTCCTCCGCCGTTGGCAGCCTGAACAACCGATTTCGCTGTACCCGAGAGCCCTGTCGCGTTATCGAACGAAGCCTCGGCGTCATAGGTATGACAATCACCGCGCCACGTAAGAGGTCCGTCTGTTATCTCAGTACCGCACATATTCGCATCGTAGAAATAAAGTGACAGTTCAAGAGCCTCGGCATAATTGGGATCACTTGCCGCAACCGCCGCAGGAGCGGCACAGGTCACAGGCACCGATACCGCAAGCATTGCTGCGCTCACAAAGCCTGCGAGCACTTTTTTTAATGATTTAGCCATAATATCGTCCTTTCTTATGATTTTCGCTGTACAAGAGGGAATACAGCTGAATCAATTTCAATTACAACAATTATATCATATTATAGAAATATTTTGTTACCAAATTATGTACAAAGCGTTATTTGATGATAATTTTGTCAGTTTAATCAAACATTGATAATAATCTTAGTGCATATTGACTTTAAAAATAATATAAAAAAGCGGACATCAAAGTCCGCTCAAAATACAAATAACTATTTTCTTCGAGTACCGTTTTTCCGGTCGGTGCTTCTCTTCAGATCGCACATCCGCTCCTCGCTGTTCTGCTTGAAGCGCGTAAGCATATCCTCGAACGAAAGCTCGCTCATGGGAGGTTGTTTTTTAGGCTCCCATACATTCGGGCGTCTGTTTCCGCCGTCGTTTTTCTTTGGCTGACGGGGCTGCGGAGGATTATCGACCGCTTTTTTGATAGAAAGGCTTACCTTTCCCGCCTCATTGATCCCGATGACCTTTACCTTAACCGGCTGATTCTCTTTCAGATACTCCTTGATATCGCTGACAAAGGCATTGGCGACCTCGGAGATATGTACCATACCCGTACCGCCGCCGTCGATATCGACAAAAGCTCCGTACTGCGTGATTCCTTTGACTTTTCCCTCGTAAATTTTTCCGATTTCCAGCTGCATAACCGTTATAAACTCCTTTTGTAATTAGTCCCTTGATGTGTCGTAGAATCTGCGCTCGTCGGGGTAGGCATAGCCGCGCTCCTCAAGGGCGACTTTTTCCATATATCCCGACATATCGTCGCTGTCAAGGTCACGCTGGAGATCCATATTTTCGGCGTTGTAGGCGTCTATTTTTTCCTGAATAAGGATAAGCTCCTTTTCCTTTTCGGCGCAGTCATTCTCGGTAGTGATTATAAGCGCGCCGCAGCCTATTACAAGAGCGACTGCCACAAGCTTCACCAGCAGACTGTTAAACAGACCTTTTCTTTTTTGCTGCTTGCCTCTTTTCCGTTTTGCCAATTCTTTTCACGTTCTTTCCTGATTTATTTGCCTTTTTATTATACACCATAACAGCAGGTTTCTGCAATACCTTTATAATTTTTTTAATAAAGTTTACAATAACTTTGGAACTTCCCACAAATTTCACGGTGTATTTCTTACATAAAAATACATATATCTTTACAAAAGGGCGCATAATGAATCTTAGAACAGCCGAAATCACTGTGCAGAGCTTGCGGACGGTACAGATTACGGCGCTGCCGACAGTGGCGATATAGAGTGCGAAGCCGATCAGACTTCCGATTACGTAATAGAAGCGGAATTCTCCGCGCGCAGCTGCTCCGGCAAATGCAATCAGAAATATTGCCCAGCTTATCAGAAAAACAATATCTTCAGCTGCGACAAGTACGGAATTATGGTGAAAGACCGTTCTGATGATGCGGAAAAGATCGTAGAAAAGTCCCATCACAGCTCCGCCGGCAATGCTAAGTCCGAAAAGAATAAGCTGCTCACGGACGCTGAAAAATGTTTCGGGAACATTCATCTGAAAAGTCTCCCCAATGCAGTAAGCGGTCCATGCCTGTCCTTATCGCCGTAGACTATCGCCCATATATCGCCCGTTACGGTCATGTCTCCGGTTTCAACGCTCATGGAGTCGATGTGCAGTTCCCTGCCCTGAATCGTTAGTTCTCCAAGCTGAGTATATAGGCATATCGCTTTTTCATCAAAGCTGTCTACATCCGTTATGCCTGATATTACAAGGCTTTTACGGTTTTCAAGTATAAGATTCTGATTGGTTTTTGCGTTTTTATCCTGCATTTCTGATTTTCCTTTCCGTGATTATCGGCTTTACAGTCAAGCTTATGCGTAAAATTGTATGTTTAGTACAAAATTAAAAGAAAAAAATGTCAGATTTTTTTTGGAAAAGCTATTGAAATCTTTGAAAAGGTGTGCTATAATTATAAAGATTCAAATGCAATATTTATTGCTTACTTTTTTACGGAGGCATTTTTTACTATGAGTACACTTGAAATCATCGGAGGAGCTGTAATCCTCGTTATTTGTCTTGCTATTGTCATTATTTGTCTTATGCAGGATCAGAAATCACAGGACAGTATGACCGCCGCTCTTACAGGCGCAAGCAGCGAGTCGTTTTACGGTAAGAATGAGGGCAGAACCCGTGAGGCTATCCTCAACAAGGTTACAAGATTCTTCGGAATCGTTCTGTTCGTCGCTACTCTTGCCGTTAACCTTATTCCGCTGTTCATCAAGTAAGAATAGTTTTTCGGGATGTGCCGCAATTCGCCACGCATCTGTACGGAAGACATTCCGTATGCTGCGCAGAGAAAACAGGCAGTTTAACGAAAGACAGGCTTCGGTTTATAACATTCTGCCCCGTGACAAAGGTCATGGGGTTTATTTTTTAGGGTAATACCGCATTATTATTGCCGTACAGATGTGCTGTCGTTTACTTTGCGGTGCTGTCGTTTACTTTGCGGTGCTGCCGTTCAATTGCAGTCTATTTGAAACAGGAGTGTTTTATGTCGGGAAAAAACAAGAAAAAATCCTCCGCAAAGCCGAAAAAGGCTGCTGCGGAAAAATGCAGTGCCGCGAGCTACAGGAATAAAATCCTGATGTTTCTCGGCAAACACGAAAAAAAATATATGCTCCTCGGAGAGCTTGAAAAAAAATGCAGAACCAAGAAATACGGAAGGGAAAATTTCTCCGCCGCTTTTGAGCAGCTTCGAAGTGAGGGAATTATAGTTCTTCACAAAAATGTCAAGGTGGGACTCTGTTTGCGCCTGCGGTTCTTTCCTGCTGAAATCGTTCGTCTGAGCCGTACTTTCGGCTTCGCAAAAACCGATAAAGACATCGAATATTTTATTCCGGGGAATCGTATGCTGGGAGCTATGCCCGGAGACAGAGTCCTTATCTCTGAAATTGAATCCCGTACCGGCGAGCCCGAGGGAGAAGTCGTTGAAATAATCAGCTTCGGAAAAAGCGAGCTCACAGGCTCAGTTGAATTTATCGACGGAGAATATTACCTTGTGCCGGATACCGCTTCCGCCAACCATATAAAAATCAGCTGCGGCAGCGAAGTCAGGTTTGCCGACGGTGATAAGGTGCTCGCCAAAATCGTCTATAGAGGTCGACGCCATGCCGAGCATAAGGTCGAAGTCACAAAAGTATTCGGCAATGCGGACTGCTCGGCTTCGTGTATAGGTGCAATTCTTGCAGCTCACGGAGTCCCGGATGAATTTCCGGCAGACGTTCAGCGTGAAGCCGTGAAAATTGCCGAGGGCGGTGTTCAGGTACACAGTCTGAACAATCGGGAAGACCTCCGCGATATGAACATTTTTACAATTGACAGTGCCGAATCCAAAGACCTCGACGATGCGGTCTCTGTAGAACGGACCGACCGCGGATATCTGCTCGGCGTACACATTGCCGACGTTTCGCACTATGTTAAAGGTAATTCGGCTCTCGACAAAGAGGCCATGAAACGCGGAACAAGTATTTACTACGCAGACAAGGTTATCCCTATGCTCCCAAAAGAGCTTTCTAACGGCGTGTGCTCTCTGAATCCCGGAGAGGACAGACTGACGCTTTCGGCTTTCATCGACCTTGACTGCGATGGAAATATTATTTCATACCGCTTTTGCAAAAGCGCAATCCGCTCACGGGTCAAAGGAATTTATTCGGAGATAAATTCAATCCTTGCCGGCTGTGAATCACACGATACAGCTGACAAATATGCCTGCGTCCGTGACGAGATTCCTCTTATGGACGAGCTTGCGGATATTCTTATTAAAAAGAGACGGCGACGTCACGCTCCCGAGCTTGAAACCGTTGAATCAAAGCTGTTTATGGATGAAAACGATGTGTGTGTCGGTGCTGCTCCCCGCGAACGCGGCAAATCCGAGCGCATCATCGAGGAATTCATGCTTACCGCGAACGAAGCTGCCGCCAGACTTGCACGAGAAAAAAATATCCCGTTCGTTTATCGGGTACACCTTGCTCCGCCTGCCGAGAAAACCATGGATTTAAAGGAATATATACCTAAATTCGGTATAAAGTGTCCGAACTTTACTGAATTCAGACCCGTTCATGCTGAGGAAATCATTGAAAATGCGAGGGGGACAGAATTCTTTGAAGCGGTTAATATGATGGTACTCCGGTCGATGTCAAAGGCAGAGTATTCCCCCGAGCCGCAGGGCCATTTCGGACTCGCTCTTGACGACTACGCTCACTTTACCTCTCCTATCCGACGTTATCCGGATCTCGCAATTCACCGCATTATTACCGATGTTCTCGCAGGCTACAACATCGAATGGCTTGCCAGACGATATGGCGGATTTGCTGTCAACGCTGCGGAACGTTCATCCAAAGCAGAAGTGCGCGCGGTTGCTGTTGAGCGTGAATGTGAGGACTGCTGCAAAGCAGAGTATATGAAGGCTCACATCGGCGAGTCATTCACAGGAAGGATCTCAAGCGTTACCGGCTTCGGATTCTACGTCATTCTTCCCGATACTGCGGAGGGGCTTGTTCATATAAGATCTCTTCCCGAAGGCGAATATGACTATTCCTACCCTGTCTCTCTCACCGAAAAATTCAGCGGAGCAACATACCGTCTCGGCGACGAAGTACGCGTGATCTGTGCCGCTGTAAACGTTAGCGAGGGCAATATCGATTTCGTCCTCGAAGATGATGAAAATGAGGTTTGATCTATGAAAAATATCAGAAAATCCATTGCGGCTATTGCCGCTGTTGCTGCCGTTATTCCGGCTCTTTGCTCCTGCAGTGACAAAAACGGACAAAGCTCCTCAGGTCAGGAATCCGTTTCGGAAAACTCATACGCACAGGCAGCTAATGAATCAGTTCCCGATGAGCTGACTCAGCCCGACCCGCTCGCTCCCGATAAAAATAATGTTCAGTCGTCAACTCAGGACGACACGGCTGTCGAGGACACAACCGCTGCCGAGGAAACATCGGAGCTTCCCTCCGACGAAGGAGAAATCGTAATTGAAAACAGCGGTGCGGTGCGCCTTAAAGTTACCGATTCCACAAGTGACGAAAAGCTTCTGAAGGCTGCTCAGTTTATGTTTGAAGCTGCCTGCGAGACCGACTGGAAATTCCATGTCGGCTGCCCGTATAAGCTCGACTATCAGAATTATATTGAAAATGATCTTGGCTGGCAGTATTACCTTATTACTGATGGGAATATCAGTTCTTTCGCCGATGTTGAAAATGAGTACTTCAAGGTTTTCAGCAGCGATGCAGGCAGTGATCTGAATGAACTTTTTACCGAAAAGGACGGTAAGGTCTACGCTCTCGACGGTGCCCGCGGTTCGAATATTTTTTATGTTTCATCGCGTGTTTCAGCGATGACCGAACGAAAAGATGATAAAATTGTCTTTGAGGTGAATAATTATTACAGCGGCAACGATTACGGAGAAAATGCACATACAGAAACTGATGTTTTTTCCGTTTCTGTAGCAGAAAACGGCTCGTGGAGAGTTGTTGACTTCACCCTGCCGTATTGACAGTCTGTTCAATATAATAAAAAGCCGGACAGCCTTTGATGTGAGCTGTCCGGTTTGGTGTTTCCGGATTATATTAAAGTATTCCGTTTGCGGCATTTTCTACGAGTGATTCGTAATATTCCTTACTCCAGGTGAACCTGAACTCGTTGAAAAGCTTCAGGCAGCTGCGGGCATTTATAACTGCCTGCTCAAGTCCCTCGGCATCACCCGAGCAATAGTAAATATATACTACTGCCACAAACATTCTGAGAAGCTGTTCATCGTTCCTGCCCTTTGGCTTGTAGCCGAAATTCATAGTCTTGAACGCATAGGAAAAACGCTTTGCCGCGCAGTCCACAAGAGCAAGGGCAACGTGCATATCCACATCGTCGTTGAGAAGCTTTTTCTTCTCCATATATGTCTGAATGAAATTGATATTCTCTGTACGGAAGTCCTCGGCGTCCCTCCATTTTCCCGAAAGACTCAGTGCACGCAGATTTTTCATGCAGTAATGATACTTAATCTCACCTGACAGCTTTTTTTCGGCAAGCATATCAAGATAAAAAACTGCGCTTTTATAGTCGTAAACAGCTTCATACATTGCAGCAAGCTGAATTATATCGCCTGCCTCAGGCTTTTTGACGTTGTTGACGAAAGCGTCTGCGTATTCCTCACAAAGCTCTTTTGTATATCCATAGCTGCAGAACTGCTGGTATAATTCTTCATATTTTTTATTGTCTGCACCGATAACTTTAGTAAATTTCATTCTCTTTCTATCTGAACTTGACAGCATTATCATGGCCTCCCGTAAACTTATAGACTCCTCCGCACAGCTCTGAGCTGCGGCAGTGCAGAACAAATCATACACCCGTTGTCTATACGAACAATTGTAACATAATATGAACGGATAGTCAATAAGTCTTTTGAAATATTGGCTAAAACTGTGAAAATGCACAAAAAACCCGAGTGAATTTCTCCTATTTAACAAATCAAATTTTCGACATTTTAAGTTTATTTCAAGTTTTTATGATATAATTAAAAATAGAAAATTACGGCACTCTCCGTAAACGATATACATTCAAAAGCAAAGGCAATTGCCGTACACTGGTTTATACCGTATGTGCAGACGGATTTCTGGCTGACAGACCGTTGGCAGGTCGTTGTACTGCTCTGATTATTAATGTTTATACTGATAAGAACGGAACTGGCCGTTCCGGAAATATTTCTGCAAATAAAAAGGATGATTACCATGAAGATTCTTGTTGTTGAAGACGAGGTTCAGCTTGCTGACGCTCTTACGGAAATTCTTAAACGAAACAGATATGCAGTCGATACCGTATACAACGGTATTGACGGGCTTGACAACGCGCTTACAGGCATTTATGACTGCATTGTGCTCGACATAATGCTGCCGGGAATGAGCGGTATCGATATTCTGCGGAATATCAGAAACGAAAAGCTTTCCGTTCCAGTACTGCTGCTTACGGCGAGGAGCGAGGTCGAGGACAAAATCAAAGGACTCGACTGCGGCGCGGACGATTATCTTACTAAGCCATTTGTAACAGGTGAACTGCTTGCAAGGATTCGTGCGCTTACACGCCGTAAGGGTGAAATTATCGACGATAACAAGCTCTCTTTTAAGGACCTTGAGCTTTTCAAGGACTCGTGCTCTATGACTTTCGGCAGAAATGATGTTAAGCTCAGCCTTAAAGAATATCAGATCATGGAGCTGCTTATGGCAAATTCGGGGAAGATCATACCTAAAGAACGCATTATCGAGAAAATCTGGGGCTATGAAAGCGATGTGGAGTACAATAACATTGAGGTCTACATATCGTTTCTCAGAAAAAAACTCAGCGTTATCGGCGCAGACATTAAAATCAAGACCGCAAGGGGTATCGGATACTCGATCGAATAGTCAGCGAGGTGACTTATAATGTTCAGAAAAGACAATATGTTCAAAAAGGTTCAGATGAGATTTTTTGCCATTGTTATAAGCATTCTCCTGACGGTGTTTATCGCTCTGCTCGCGTCTGTCAACCTGATAATGCAGGCGGTTATGCAGCGTCAGTCAAAGGTCGTTCTTAAACAGATCGCCGCAGACATCGAATATGACGAAGCTACCTCAACGTTTACTTATTATCCGGATATGAACGGCGAAAAAGCTCCGCCTCCTCAGCTTTCTGAAAAGGACACCCGTCCTGAAATCACCTCAGAAAACAAAGCCGCCGAGGATACTACAGCCGCTCCTTCCTCCGCAGAGGACAAAACCGAGGAGCAAACCAATGAAAGCACATCGGGTATGCCGAATACTGATTCTCAGAACAAAACCGACGCTCCTACCAATGCAGAACAGACATCGCCTGCAGTTACCGAAAGCGTGAATCCGACTCATGGACAGACTATCGGTACGGAAGCCGTTCACACAGACAAAGCTCCCGAAAACACAACAGTCCGCACTACTGCTCAGAATCAGCCGCAGACTCAGACTCAGACCACTCCTCACGATCCGTTTCAGCCTCCCTTTAACGACTGGCAGCCACCCTATGACCATAGAAACGATAACCCTCCGCCCAACGGAGACGGCAGTGATTTTGATTTCAATTATCCTCCGAACTATGACGAGTGGTGGGAATGGCATTACAACGAATATAACCCTTTCCCTCATGTTGATTCTTCCGGAAATGAAACCTGCTATCCGGAATCAACGACCTCCTCGGAATCGGATACAACATCTGCTGCCGACGAATATGACGAAATATCGCCCCTTTCGGGAGGTCTCAGTCCTGTGTTGGACAGCGGATTTTCCGTTGTTCGCAGAATGGATAAAAAGGAGATTCCTGAAAAACCTAAATCCGAACCGATTCCGAAAAGTCTCGGCTCTATTGACTTTTTTGTCCTCATGGCGGACAGCAATGGAAAATTCCTCGCATCTCTGAATAATGAGGAAATCGAATCCGAAGTTGCTCAGAAATATATTGACGCTATTCTCGGCGACGGTGCATCATCCGGAATGCTGAACTCATATCAGTTCTGCACACTCGGCAAGGATAACGGAACTATCATGGTTTTCACTGACAAAAGCGCAGAAATTGATATGCTCAACAAGCTTTCGCGGACCACTGTTAAAATAGGTGCGGTGAGCTTTATTATTCTTGCAATTATTGCATATTTCCTTTCAAAAAAATGTATCGAGCCTGTTAAGATTGCTTTCGACAAACAGAAACAGTTCATTTCCGATGCAAGTCATGAACTGAAAACACCACTTACGATCATATCCGCCAATGCCGATGTTTTAACTGACGAAATCGGAGAAAACAAATGGCTTGAATATATCAAGTCGCAGGCTGAGCGAATGAATGTACTCGTTAATGACCTTCTCAGTCTGACGAGGCTTGAAAATAATACGGCTGAATTCATCTGCTCTGATTTTGATTTGAGCAAGGCAGTCGAAAGCTCGGCTCTGCCGTTTGAATGCCGTGCATTTGAAGAAAACCGTCAGCTTGAAATTGATATACCCGAAGGAATTACCGTCAACGGAAGCGAGAAGCATATCCGTCAGATGGCTGCGATTTTTATTGACAATGCCCTTAAATATTCCAACGAGGGAGGAACTGTAAGAGTTACGCTTTCCGAACAGGGCGACAAAAAACTTCTTTCTGTTTTCAATACGGGAAGCGGTGTTAAGGAGTCCGAAAAGGATAAGATTTTTGAACGTTTCTACCGCAGCGACGATTCACGCTGCCGTATGACCGGCGGCTACGGTCTCGGACTGGCAATTGCGAAATCCATTATCGACAAGCATCATTTTAAGGTGACTGTTGACAACCATGAGGGCGAAAGCATATGCTTCAATATACTCATGTAATAATATAATCCTTGACGCATCTGACGATTTTTTCCCAAATACTCTCTCCAATGCGGAAAAATAATTTCTGCATTCACCTGTAAAATCATCTGCGGAATTTGTTAATATACCACAAAATCACGCAGCAATTATTGTGCAAATATCCAAACTTAAAATTTATTTTGACCTTATTCAACGCGGCAGCGTTGAATAAGGTCATTTTTTTACCCCTTGTTGAACGGCGGTCTTCCGCTGTGAAAGAAAGGAGGTTTTCTTTATGAGCGTTAAATCTTCAAACGCTATGCGCAGACGGTTCTGCTATAACTACGCTGTTCTCGGCAGCATCGAGGAAGCTGCCGTGCGTGCGGGATTCCCAAGGGAATCCGCTCTTGAGGAAGGCATAGGATGTCTTAAATCCGGACATTGCCGTGCTCTGATTGACGAGCTGAGACAGACTCTCGCTGACAGCGATGACGTGGCTGCCGGTCTGAAACGGCTCGCATTCGGGAATTGCAGCGATGCGGTTTATCTCGTATTCGCCGACGAGCTTCCCCCTGCTTCAGTCATAAATCAGCTCGACCTGTTCAATGTCTCGGAAATCAAGCGTATCAAGGGCGGCGGCGTGGAGGTCAAGCTTTTCGACCGCATGAAAGCTCTTGAAAAACTGTTCGAATTACGAAATACGTGCAGCGACAGAAACAGTGCGGAACAGCTGATCAAAGCGCTTTCGGCAGACAGCAGAGACGATGATGAGTATGATTAAAAAATTCTCGAAAAAACAGCTTCTCACCCTTAAATGGTGGAGCCGGCCCGAATACTCGCACTACGACGCGATTATCTGCGACGGCGCAGTGAGAAGCGGAAAAACACTTTCGATGTCGCTGGGATTTGTGCTTTGGGCTTCGTCCTCATTCAGCGGAGGAACATTCGCAATTTGCGGAAAAACAGTTACATCTCTTAAGAGAAACGTAATTACTCCCCTGCTCGGTCAGCTGAAATCAATCGGCTGCACCTATCGGGAAAAGCTCAGCGCAAATTATGTTGATATAACTCTTTCTGGGGTTACAAACCGGTTCTATTATTTCGGCGGCAGGGACGAAAGTTCCGCTTCGCTTATTCAGGGCATTACACTTTCGGGAGTTTTTCTTGACGAGGCTGCTCTTATGCCGCGCTCATTTGTGGAACAGGCAGTGGCAAGATGCTCGGTCCGCAACTCTAAAATGTGGTTCAACTGCAATCCCGACACTCCCTCCCACTGGTTCTACCGCGAGTGGATTCTTAAAGCCGAGGAGAAAAATGCGCTCTATCTCCACTTCACAATGGAGGACAATCCCTCCCTTTCAAAACAGCTCAGACAGCGCTACGAGAGGCTGTACTCGGGTACGTTCTATGACAGGTTCGTGCTTGGAAAATGGGTCGCCTCCGAGGGCGCGGTCTACCCCATGTTCGACGCGTCAAAGCATATCTTCAGCGGCAGCATCGAATGCAGCAAATACGTTATTTCATGCGATTACGGTACGGTCAATCCCTCGTCCTTCGGATTATGGGGAGTATCGGACGGAAAATGGTATCGGCTTCGTGAATACTACTATTCCTCAAAGCGCGAGGGCACAGCCCGAACCGACGAGGAGCATTATCAGGCTCTGGAAAAGCTTGCCGGAGACTGCGAGATCTCAAAGATTATCGTAGATCCGTCGGCGGCAAGCTTTATCGAATGTATCCGCAGACATCGAAAATTCCATGTAGTTAAGGCTGATAATGATGTTGTCACAGGCATACGCAGAGTTTCCGCCGCTCTCAGGCAGGACAGGCTTTTTTTCAACGAGGACTGCAGGGATATTATCCGCGAGTTTTCACTTTACCGCTGGAGCGACAAATCCGCATCGGACGCTCCCGTCAAGGAAAACGATCACGCAATGGACGATATGCGGTATTTCGTGTCGGAAATGATGCGCGAACCGGGAGACCGCGATCTTATCGCTCTTTCGGTTCCGCGTGAGTAGCACAGACGCTTTTGCCGGCCGTTCACACCGACATCATACACAAAGGAGGCTAAAATGAAACTCTTTACCAGAAAAAGAAACCGCGGCGCGCCAAAGCAGGAAAAAGCTTCTCCCCAGCTTGTTCAGGCTCAGAGATATACGGACAGCGGCTTCGGCACAGTTCCCGACAGAATAACTCCCGTCGAAAAGGAGCTTTACGACAGACTCAGATGCGCTGTTCCGATTGTGGACGCGGCTCTTATGAAAATCGTAAGGCTTACAGGCGGATTCAAAGTCATCTGCTCCGATGAAGCCTATCAGGACGCTCTTGACAACTTTGCCGAAAATGTTCCTGTCGGACTTACGGGAAAGTCAATTTACACCTTTGCAGACAGCTATCTCGACAGTCTGCTCACCTATGGTGCTGCGGCGGGAGAAATCGTAACAGACTGCGGCAGCTGCAATATCGCAGGGCTTTACATCGGCGATGTTTCAAGGCTTTCCGTATCAGAGGGAAACTCTCCCCTCAGCCGCAGATACACACTTCACTTTCCCGATAATTCGTCATCGGTGATTGCTCACCCGGAAAGAATCATCTACACCGAGCTTATCGGAGGAAAATCGCTTCTACGAGGTCTGCCTGCTTTAAGCAGCATACTTCTGAGCATTTACAGATGCATCGGTCAGAATTACGACCGTGCAGGAAATGTAAGATATGCCGTCACCTATAAACCCTCAGACGACTGCGGCGACGCCGTTTATTCAAGAGAGCGTGCTGTTCAGATTGCCCGTGAATGGGCAGACGGAATGAATTCCGCAAAATATGGTCAGGTCAAGGACTTCGTCGCTGTCGGCGATATCGACATCAAGGTCATCGGAGCGGAAAATCAGCTTTTCGATACGAATGTACCCGTCCGTCAACTCCTTGAACAGCTTACGGCAAAGCTTTCGATTCCGCCGTTTCTGCTGGGGCTGAACTGGAGTTCAACCGAGCGTATGTCGGCTCAGCAGGCGGATATTCTCACCTCAGAACTTGAATATTACCGACGTCTGCTCACACCTGTAATCAGGGACATATGCAATGCGTATCTCTGCTCGGTCGGAATCGACGCTTTCTGCTCGGTTGAATGGGAAAATATCAATCTTCAGGACGAATCCGCTCTTGCCGATGCCAGACTCAGGAATGCGCAGGCAAGAGAGATCGAAATGCGTCTTGACTCAGAATCTAAAAATTGAAATTATTCAGGAGGTTAATTTATGTATAATGATGTTAAACTTGAAAAGGGTCTTTACAATCTCAGCGGAAAGTCATTTACCGCTGCACTTGAGGAGCTTGACCCATCTTCTTCATACAGCGGTACTCCTCTCGAAAAGCTTGATGCCTATGAGAGACAGCTCAAGCGTTTCAACATCAGAATCAGCGGTGCGGACTGTGATCGTGTGGAGAAATTTTTCTCTGCCGCTGAAACTGCTGTGCTCTTCCCCGAGTTCGTTTCAAGATGTATCAGAAAAGGATTCGATGAAACCGTTCTTTCCGACATCTGTGCCGTTAAGACAAACTGTGAAAGCGGTCAGTATCTCGGCTGTACTCTTGATGATTCAGCCGCTTATTCGGCTTCAGCGCAGGGAACAGCGCTCCCGACTGCTACAGTCACCGAGTCTTCTACCGCTACAGTTCTCGCCAAGTACGGCAGACTTATCAACGCTTCATACGAAGCAGTACGCCGTCAGAGACTCGACGTTTTCGGCGTTATGCTCAGAAGTATCGGCGTGAAACTTGCTTCCGCAGTGACCGCCAAGGCGCTCTCCGTGCTTAAATCAGAAGTTGCTCCGATTACGACAGCTTCCCTCACCTACAGCGACCTTGCCGGTCTTTATGGTGAATTCGGCTGTTTTGACATGAACACCATTATTGTTTCACCCGGTACGGCTTCGAAGATTGCAGTTATGAGTCAGCTCTCCGACACATCTGCCGACGAGAACGGCAGGATCAGGCTCCCGTTCGGCGCCGAACTTATTAAAACTTCCGCGGCTGATGATGATTATATTATCGGTATTGACAAGAACTTTGCACTCGAATTCATCACCGGCTCTGACCTCATAATGGAAACTGACCGCCTGATTGACCGTCAGCTGGACAGCATTACCGTATCGATTACCTGTGGATTCAAGAAGATTGCCACAGATGCAGTAAAGGTGCTTCAGATTACTGCCGGATAAATGATGGCGGGATGTGATTGAATCAGTAATCCTTCAAAAGGAAAGCTGTAATTGCTGACAGGAGCAATAAAAAACAATCACGATTCAAGGCAATACCACGCGGAGCTATTTCCGAAAGTGCTCGATCTCTGTGCGGTATTGCCTTAACAATGCAAACCAGATAACAAGGAGGTTTTTATGATTACGGAACAGCTTGAAAAAATCAATAAATTCACACGGCGCGAACTTACTGCCGAGGATGTCTATATTTTTCCCGTTGTGCTCTGCGACAACGACATTGACCGCGACTGCGAACGCTTTAGTCTCGCTGCTCTCGAACAGCTTCAAAAGCTTTTCATAGGCAGAACGGGAATCTTCGACCATGATGCGAAATCTTCTCATCAGTCCGCACGCATTTTTGATACGGAAATCGTCACCGACACCTCGCGTTCTTCAAAAAACGGCGAGCCGTATACCTTTCTCCGTGCCATGGTCTACATGGTCAGAACAGACGAAAACAAGGGACTTATCGCAGAGATAGACGGCGGAATCAAAAAGGAGGTAAGCATTTCGTGCTCGGCTTCCGAGAGAATCTGCTCAATATGCGGCAGTGACAAGACTAAATCCGGATGCGCTCATGTCAAAGGCAGTATCTACGGAGGAAAACTATGTCATACCGTTCTGAGCGGAATTACAGATGCCTATGAATGGAGCTTCGTGGCAGTTCCGGCACAGGTGAACGCCGGAGTTACAAAGCATTTTTCCGCAGATGAGACTGTTCAATGCACCGGAGGCTGCATTGAAGAAGCTGAAAGAGAGCTTCGCCGTGATATACGCAGACTCGCATTTTTCTGCGGCGGAAATGAAAGGGTTAAATCCGTATCGGAAAAATCAGCGGATTTTAATGTTCATGAGCTTATCGGACTGAAAAAAACTCTCGAAGCGGAAAAATCCTCAGAGGGCGCAGTGATCCAGCTTTCAGCACAATGCGGAGAAAAGGAAGCGTTATCTGAATTTTCAATGAAATAACCGGGAGGCAAAAGATGAACATAGAATCTGTTAAATCGATTTTCCGACTTTTTTCCGGGGATGAGGATATCGGCAAATATACTCCGCTGATCAGCCTTGCCGCCGCAGAGGTCAGAGGAATGCTTAAAGAGGGTGCGGATTCCAGTGACACACGTCTCGATTTTTTATGTGCCGCTGCTGCAAATTACCGTTTGCAGCAAATCAATTCAGCGCATGACCGCTCGGAATCGACCTGCGCCGGCATGGCAAAATACTCCTCAGACAGCGGTGCGGAACTTAAATTCGCGGCAAAGCTTCTGACCGACTACCTTGGTATGTGCAGAGACCTTATCACCGAAGCTCCGATAGCCTTTGCAGCATTCGGGACAGACGGGGAGGTGAACGGCGATGCTTGAAACGGTTATGAGCAGAATTTCCTCCGCTCTTGAGACATACGGCGGAATAAACGCGTACACAGCCTTCGACTGCGCTCCCATAAACCGGAAAGGCAGCCGTCCCATAACTGTTATATCCGTGGAAAAGCTTGAATGTTCTGCTCCGATTTACGATACAGCCAGCCTTTATATACCGTTTACCGCATCGGCAGCTGTTTCGGTGTGGGCTGCACCACGGACGGATATGCTCAGTCTGTGCGAGATGTTCGACAGCAAAATTATTCCCTCTCTCAGTCAGATTGCAGGACTTTCATGCAGTATGGGCGAACTCTCGTTCAGAACAGACACTAATCTGAATCGCGTAGTAATGAAGCTCAATTTTACAGCAAGAGGCATAAAAAAATACGCCAGGGGGAATTCAATTGGATAACAATGGATTTTTTTCTTTATCAGCCCCGGCAAGAGTGGCTGTAGGTCCGCTTGTTATTTCATGTGACAGCTTCAAAGCTGTGGGCGGACGCAATTTCTCCGAGAAATCTACAGTCAGCGGAGATACTTCGGCGGTCAATACCAATTTAAAGGGGCTGAAAATCACCGTTTCGGGCAGAGTTATCGATGAATTCGAGCCGATTCGTCCTCTGCGCTATCTTTACGGAGTTATGAAAGCTGACAGTATTCTTCCGATCACGTACAGAGATGTGATTTTCAGCGGCTGCCATATTCAGAATATAATCGTTACCGACAGCGGAGAGGGATATATCGGCGTATCGGTGACACTTGTGACTTATGAAGCACCGTCGGAAAGGGAGATGTGAAAATGAACGTCAGAATTGCCGTGCGTTCACGAACGGAGCTTATTGCCGAATACGATAAGATATTATCATTTTCGTTCGGAAAGGACGTATATACGCCCTGGACATCGCTGAAAGCTTCATTTATATCCGACGAAGCAAGCTTCCTTACCGCCGCGGAAATTAAGCTTTATATCGGAGAAAAGCTCATTCACCACGGACTCGTTGACCGCCTTGAACAGCGTCTTGAAAACGGTGTAAGAATCACATCGGTTTCTTCAAAGGGATTTACCTCACTGCTGTGCCGCAATCAGCTTGAACCCGGTCTGAAAACATCGGTTTCAATCAACAGCCTTATGGACGGAATCTATACCCTGCCGCATATAACTCATGAGGACAATTCCAATACAAGCAGCTATATCTACGTAAAAAACGGCTCCTCCATATGGGACGGGATCGTGAATCTCTCATATAAGCTTACGGAAAATTATCCGTTCATCTCCGGTACTAATCATGTCAGAATAACGCCGGAGCCTCTGCCGGAGAATTTCACCTTCGGCAGTTCGGATATTATCTGCATGGGTACGGAATATTCCTATAACAGGACTCTCAGTCACCTTCATATGGCGGAGCTTGACGGCATTTACGGAAGCTTTGAGTATGAGGATACCTTTGCAGCATCGAAAGAAATCGTCCGTCATCTTTATTTCGAGTTTGACAGACAATTCGTCAACGAACCGCAGCAGGCTCTGATTTACCGTGCAAAATATGCCAAAAGAGGCTCGCAGCGTTATTTCTGCCGATACAGCGGCTACAGAGGCGAGGATCTCACAGATACAGCAACATTCGGCGGAATCTCTTCAAAGAAAATCTGTACGATTGATATAAAAGGGGATTCAGACGGAATCACTACCGAAATCGGAGTTTACAACGACAGCTTTTACTCCGCATATTAGGGAAAACCAGGCAAACATAAGTGCAATGCATATATAAAACTTTTAAGCCCGAAAGCAGTTTGAATGAACCGTTTTCGGGCTTGTTTTTGTTATTGTTACTCGTTTAAATCGGAATTTAGCCTTAATCAAAGCCCTTCCATTGCAAAAGCAAATATATCATAGTCCAAAATATCGCTTGCCCTATAATCCCAGTTACTAAATAAGTAATTCTGCAAGGAGAAAGGTTTGCCTGTACGCCCTGTTTTTCGGCTTTTTTAATTCGACTATCGGATGACAGCCTATAAAACAAGTACCACACCCCAACACCTAATAAAGAACATATCAGTGCTATAACAATAAATGGCATAATACACCTCCACATTGTTTTAAATTCCAAGTTTATCTTAGTAAAAATTATACAGCAAAGCCAACTCTTTGTCAATAATAACATCATAGCACCTCCGACCTGGTGATCGGAGGTGCTATTCTTAAACTTCTTTATGAGCATCACGCTTAGTTTGCCATTTTTGTTATTTCCGTTATGAAAACCGGTTACTGCTTTATTTCAGCCCGGACAGCTTCAAATGTTTCGGTGATTTCCTTTTCGGGAGCGGAAGTAATCAGCGAAACAACCACAATGGCGATAAGTGCGGTAATGAATGCGGGAAGCAGCTCGTAAATCGCAAATGCTCCGCCGAGCCTGCTGATACCGAACTTCCATACAAATACCATAATTCCGCCTGATATCATGCCGGCGATCGCACCATACTTATTGGAGCGCTTCCAGAATAATGCCGCAAGCATAACCGGTCCGAACGTCGCACCGAAGCCTGCCCATGCAAAGGATACAACTCTGAATACGGAGCTGTCACGATCCCACGCAAGAATTACTCCCAGCAGAGCTATGAGAACAAGTACGGCTCTTGCAGCGAGCATGGAATTCTTTTTATCCATCTTAATCTTAAAAACACCTTTGAGCAGATTCTCGGACATACTTGATGAAGCAGCAAGAAGCTGAGAATCGGAAGTTGACATCGTGCAGGCAAGAATTCCCGCGAAAACAAGTCCTGCCAGAAGCGCAAGAAGCACATTCTTGTTGCTCATGAACATGGCGATTTTGATGATAATCGTCTCGGAATTGCTTCCGTCGAGTTTCTCTATTGTTCCGCCTGAAGTGAGACAGTTGCCGATAAATCCGATGAAAATAGCAATGCCCATTGAGATTACGACCCAGATAGAAGCTATTCTTCTTGAGGTCTTGATCTTATCCTTGTCCTGTGACGCCATGAATCGGAGAAGTACGTGAGGCATTCCGAAATAACCGAGTCCCCATGCGAGGAGCGAGGCAATAGTAAGTCCGGAATAATTATCCGCCGCGCCTGTTTCTGTGTTGTGAATATTCATGAGGTCGAAATAGCCCGGAATTGCCTTTGCGTTGTCAATTACATTGTCAAGACCGCCCGCATAATATACTCCGAAAGCCACGATACTGATAAGCGCAAGAGTCATAACAAAGCTCTGAATGAGGTCAGTAAGGCTTGCGGCAAGGAATCCGCCTGTGCTGGTGTAGAGAATGATGATAATTGCGCTGATAATCATTGCAACATGATAATCCCAGCCGAAAATTGAGCTGAATAGCTTTCCGCAGGCTGAAAAACCAGAAGCTGTATAGGGCACGAAGAAAATAAGAATAATTGCAGCGGCTACGCCCATAAGAGCCTTGCTTTTATCGCCGTAACGGTCGGAGAAAAAGTCGGGAATCGTAATAGAACCTGTTTTGTGGGAATAGATCCTCAGACGCTTTGCAACGAACAGCCAGTTGAGATATGTACCAACAGCAAGTCCGATAGCAGTCCAGCCTGCTTCCGCTCCGCCTGTAAGATAGGCAACTCCGGGAAGTCCCATCAGAAGCCAGCTGCTCATGTCCGAAGCCTCCGCGCTCATTGCAGACACGAGAGGACCAAGTCGTCTTCCGCCGAGGTAAAAGTCGCTTACGTCCTTGTTTTTCCGTGAATAGACGATTCCGATTACCACCATGAGAATCAGGTAGGCAATAATGGTAATCAGAATACATATTGTCGATTTTTCCATAAAATGTGTATGAATTAGTTTTTGCAGCGCTGCCGCTTTCTTCTAAATCATACCCTCCTTTCGGTTAATATCCGGCTCACTTTAACATGGTAAACCGTTGAACAAAACAATATATCATTCATTATATCACATAATTATCACAATTACAATACCAAAATTCGACTTTTCCGCATTTATTTCAAAAAACGTGTCAGGTCATCGCCGACGGATCCGGAAATCTCCGGAACAGACTCGTCGATCGGATATACTCCTAAAAATGTGCTGTCTGCGGATTCGGCATAGTAAACCTTTTCAACGGTGAGATTTCCGCCGATTTTCAGCGCCCATATGCCCTTATCCGCCTCGTCATAGTAATCTGTCATACGCGCCGCGATGTCCTCGGGACGGATTTTTCCTGTCGCGTCGGGATTACCTTTTGCCACATCCCTGTTAGTGATGATGCATTCGCCGAAGCTCATATCAGCGTCCTCGGAATCATATTCGCAGATTACGGTATTTGCGGCATTTGAAAGTGTTTTTGCCTTGGAATTATAGCTTAACTGTTTGCTCTTTTCAACGTAGCTTATCATCTCCATAATTATCATGTCGACTTTCCACTCGCCGCTTACGTGTATTACGTATATTTCTTCAGTTTCGGATTTCGAACCTTCTTTCATTTCAACTTCAAAGCAGTACATTTTATCTATATCAAACATTGCGCTGAGGTCGGCGCCTTCGATGACCATATCCTCAGGCGACGATTCAGAAAAAGACTCTTTCAGCTTTTCAAGCTCCTCTCCGCAGTATCTTCCCTCGCCGATTGAATAATCTACAGCTGCTGGAATATCTCCCTCGTCGTTTTCTCTCAACTGAAACGATTGTCTCAATTGTTCAGCGAGTTCCTCCCTCGAACCTTCATTGCCATACAATTCAGCAAGAAGTCCATAGTTGGTGTTATCGAGAACGTCATCTGCATCTGCGCTGATTATCCCGTCCATAACTTTGACCAGAACCGCCTTTGCAGATTCCATTTCATCGGGATCTCCGGTTTCTGCAGAGCTGCCGGCAGACGTATCCGAACCGCTTTTATCATCTGATTCCGAGCTTTCACTGTTCTTTTCGCTGTCCTCTTTTTCAGGGCTTTCACCGGATTTTTCATCATCCTTTTCATTCAATCTGCTGCTTTCGGATTTTTCATTTCCGCTTTCTTCTTTTTCAGCCCCGTAAGCACTCGATTCAGCATCAGAATCCTCTTTGCCGCCGTTTTTTTGTGATTTCCCACCGCACGCTGTAAGAAGAAGCGACGCTGCTGCAAGAACTGCAAGTAATTTTTTCATGGCAATAACCTCCACCAGATGCAATGCCACACAATCTTTGTGCGGTGTTGCCTTTATTTTTTTGAACCTCTGAAAAATTTTCCGAGAAAAAAGTTTTCAGTGACATTACTTTATTTTATCAAATGCCCATGTATTTGTCAATACATTTTAAAATCGTACACTATGAACGCTCCCTTTCTCTGCGGTCCGTGGAAAATTTATAAAATCCTGTTGAAATATGCGTTTTTTTATGCTATAGTATAGTTATATATATTCAACCGCGAACATGAAAGGAAAATCAAAATGAAAAATTATGCTCTTATCGGTCACCCGCTGGGACATTCCATGTCGCCGATGATTCATGACAGACTTTTTGCATTGTCGGGACGGGATGCTTTCAGCTACAACCTTACCGACATTCTGCCGGAAAATCTTGCTGACAGCGGTGATTACTTGCGCAGCCTCGAAGGCTTTAACGTGACGATTCCTCACAAAACCGAGATTATCCCGCTCCTCGACGAGCTGGATGAAAGCGCTCTCCGCTATAATGCGGTTAATTGCGTTAAAAATCAGAACGGCAGACTCATCGGCTATAACACCGACTGCGATGGCTTTGTAAGCTCCGCAAAGGCTCTGCCTCTGAACGGAGAAGTCGTACTCCTCGGCTGCGGCGGAGTCGGCAGAATGATTGCAATTGAAACTGTTATGAAAGATGCGTCGCTGACTATCGCAGTCCGCAATGAGGATATTCTCACTGCTCAGCGGCTCATGGCTGAAATTCTGTCAAAGTGCAGCAATGCTTCCGTCAAAATAACGGGAATCAACGATATACAAGGAAAATATGACCTGCTCATCAATGCTACGCCCGTCGGAATGTTCCCCAATGTGAACGACTGTCCCGTAAGCGACAGCGTTATCGAAAACTGTGCAACATTCTTTGATGTTATTTACAATCCAACTGAAACAATGCTGCTGAAAAAGGCAAGGGCAATGAACAAGGCTGCTGTCGGAGGAGCTTCGATGCTCGTTTATCAGGCAGTTAAGGCTCACGAAATCTGGGATGGAGATTTTTACACGCATGAGCAGATTGCCGATATTGTCGCCGAAACTGAAAAAGCTGTGGAGAATATGCAGCAGACGGTGTAACGTACATCATACCTCACCGGGAACTGAAAAGAACTGTCTGACTTGTCTTTCTCCATTTCTTCAGATTCCGGGCAGGTTTATTCATGAATGAGAGGAGATTTTTGCTATGACTGTTTTTCTGTGCGGCTTCATGGGCTGCGGAAAATCCACATCGGGACGGCTTGCCGCAAAAAAACTCGGCTGTAATCTTGTTGACACCGATGAGCTTATCGTCGAAAGCGAGGGTATGTCAATTCCCGAGATATTCGAGCAGAAAGGCGAGCCGTATTTTCGTAAGGTCGAGTCGGAAACGGTTAAATCGCTCTGCGGACGAACCGTTGTCGCAGCCTGCGGAGGAGGCGCTATGCTCAACAACGAGACTGCCGCTGCGGCAAACAGAAACGGACTTGTTATCTTTCTTGACGTACCGTTCGATACCTGCTACGAACGTATCAAAGGCGATGCGAACCGTCCGATTGCCGCTTCATCTACCCGTGAGGAACTGCTTGAACGCTACAATTCGCGGCGTGAAGTATACATAAAAAATTCGGGTGTTATCATTGACGCGTCGGGTACTCCGGTTGAAAATGCCGAAAAAATTGCCGCCGCTGTCCGTGAAAGAAACAGATAAAGGCGGTGTCGGAAATGCTTATTTACAATGCTGAAATCCATACAATGGACTCATCGGGAACTATAGAAAACGGCTGCATCGAAACTGCAAACGGTATAATTACCGCTGTCTACGGCGGAGAACCGTCGGAAATACCCGATGGGAGCGTCAATGCACAGGGCGGCTCAATCTATCCGGGATTTATCGACGCCCATACCCATCTTGGCATTATCGAAAACGGCATCGATTTTGAAGGTGACGACTGCAATGAGTCTACCGATCCGTTTACTCCTCAGATGCGCGCAATCGACGGAATAAACCCATTTGACCGATGCTTCGAGGAGGCGCGCCGACGGGGAATCACATCCGTCGCTTCCTGTCCGGGAAGCGCAAACGCCTGCGGAGGAGAGCTTTGCGCTATTAAGACCTTCGGCAGACGTACTGACGATATGCTGATAAAACAATGCGGAATAAAATTTGCGCTCGGCGAGAATCCTAAAACAGTCTATAACGGCAGAGAAGAAACTCCCATTACGCGAATGGCAATTGCCGCGCTTATCCGCGAGGGGCTCTATAAAGCTCGCCGATACAAGCACGATATGGACAGCTATTACTCCGACAGCGAAAACTACGATCCTCCCGAATATGATATAAAATGTGAAGCGCTCATGCCTTTGCTCGACCGCAAGCAAAAGGCATTTTTCCACTGTCACCGCGCCGACGATATATGCACGGCTATGCGAATTGCCCGTGAATTTGGCCTTGACGCTGTGATCATCCACGCAACCGAGGGGCACAGAATTGCCGATATTATCGCCGAAGAGGGATTCCCTGCAATCTGCGGTCCGATTATTTGCGACAGATGCAAGCCCGAAATGAAATCCCTTGAGCTTGAAAATGCCGCTGTTATGCAGAAAAACGGCGTTAAGCTCGCAATATGCACCGATCATCCGGTTATTCCCGTACAATATCTTCCCCTTTCGGCGCAGGCTGCAGTCAAGGGTGGACTTGACATCGAGGACGCATTAAAAGCGCTTACCATAAATGCCGCGGAAATACTCGGCATTGCCGACGTTACAGGCTCAATTACCGTCGGAAAGCAGGCGGATTTGCAGATATACCGCAGAGGTGTGAACCCGCTGGAACTTCTGAGCGAACCGGAATGCGTGATAATCGGAGGCATTACAGTCAGAAAGGAGCTTGAACATGATTAAGAAGATCATAGCCGCTTTATCTGCGGCAGTGCTTATCATTCCCTCAATTCCGCTGAATGCCGCAGCGGAGGAGATCTCCTGCGATTCATCCGTTCTGACTTATACCGTAAACGGCTCTTCCGCCGTGATTACGGGATACAAGTCCGCAGGTGCGATCGTTACCATTCCCGAGGTCATCGGAGGACTGAACGTCACCGAAATCAGCAGCGGAGCGTTTTCTGACTGTGAAAATGCCGTTACGCTCACCGTCCCGAACAGCCTTGTGAAAATCGGCGAAAAAGCGTTTGAGAACTGCCGGAACCTTAAAACGATTTATATCGGCAATTCGGTCAGCGAAATCGGCAGCTACGCATTTTCCGGCTGTCAGTCCCTTGAAAGTTTTACGGTAGGCGGGCTTAACTCCTCATTTTCCGTAAAGAACGGTATGCTCTGCAATTCGGGCGGTACGGAGCTTATCGCCTATGCCGGAGCTGCCGATGCGTCCGTTCCCGAAGGTATAATTTCAATCGGAAAGGCTGCTTTCTTCTCAAACAGCCGCATACGTTCGGTCTCACTTCCGGCAGGACTCGTATCTATTGGCGACTACGCATTTTCCGGCTGTCTCAATTTAAAGGAAATTTCTCTCCCGTCTACGGTTAAAAGCCTCGGTACAGGCAGTTTTATGAGCTGTTCATCACTGGAAAAGGCAATACTCAGCGGCGGTCTTTCTTCTGTTCCAAACGAATGCTTCAGTATGTGCACATCACTTGCTGCAGTTAATTTCCCGTCGGGAATCACGTCTCTCGGCGACTCGGCTTTCTACAGCTGCGGCAAACTCACAGGTTCGGAAATTCCTCCGACAGTCAAAACAATAGGCAGTAATGCAATCGGCACTCACTATGATATGATTTCACGGAAAAACGCGGCTTTCAACGGCTTCTATCTCAGCGGTACATACGGTTCAGCCGCCGAAGCTTACTGCAAAAGCAATAAAATAGGTTTTCTTGATTATAATAATCTTAGATACGGTGATATAAACGGTGACGGAACGGTCGACGCTACCGACGCTTCGGGAATTCTTGCCGAATATGCCGCAGTCGCCACGGGCAGAACTCCTTCGTTCACTTATGTGCAGACTCTTCTCGGCGACTACAATTGCGACGGAACGATTAACGCTGTCGATGCTTCGTGCGTGCTTTCTTATTACGCGTCTGTAGCTACCGGTGCTTTACCGAGATAAACTGCGATTTCGCCAAAAGCCCCCCGAAAATAGCAAAAAAATTCTATATGTAATTTGTGCTCTTTTCTATTGACACTTTTCAAAAAAAATAGTATGATAAAAGATAATAACTACGGACTTGCAAGGAGGAATAATTATGCTTACCGACATGAACAGTAAATTTGAAAAAGAGGGCCTTACCTTTGATGATGTGCTCCTGATTCCTGCGGAATCAAACGTAACTCCGAATATGATCAATATCGGCACCATGCTCACCAAGAACATCAGACTCAACACACCCGTTATGACTGCCGCTATGGACACAGTTACCGACTCGCGCATGGCTATTGCTATCGCAAGAGAGGGCGGTATCGGTATCATTCACAAGAATATGAGCATCGAACAGCAGGCTGACGAGGTCGATAAGGTTAAGCGCTCGGAAAACGGCGTTATAGTCAATCCTTTCTCGCTTACCGAAGACAAGCTTGTTGCCGACGCAAACGAGCTTATGGGCAAATACAGAATATCAGGAGTTCCGATAGTCGACGGCACAGGCAGACTTGTCGGAATAATCACAAACCGCGATATGCGTTTCCTCACAGACTTCAATGCAAGAATCTCCGAGGTTATGACCAAGGAAAATCTCATCACTGCTCCTGTCGGAACAACCCTCGAACAGGCTCAGGAAATCCTCCGCGCACACAAGATCGAAAAGCTCCCGATCGTCGATGAAAACGGCTATCTCAAGGGACTTATTACTATAAAAGACATCGAAAAAACCGTTCAGTATCCCAACTCTGCCCGCGACAGCAAAGGCAGACTGCTCTGCGGCGCAGCTATCGGCGTTACGGCAAACGTACTTGAAAGAGCAAAGGCGCTTATCGACGCTCAGGCAGATGTTCTCGTTCTTGACTCAGCTCACGGTCACAGCGCGAATATCATCAACTG
This sequence comes from Oscillospiraceae bacterium, assembly GCA_029007035.1. Taxonomy (GTDB): domain Bacteria; phylum Bacillota; class Clostridia; order Oscillospirales; family Ruminococcaceae; genus Ruminococcus. Next base: position 12,299 of record JAQXHC010000030.1, on the reverse strand, counting down.
CCTTAAAATGGTTAAGGAAGCTTATCCCGATATTCCCGTTATCGCGGGAAATATCGCTACTGCTGAAGCTGCCGAGGCTCTTATTGCAGCAGGCGCAGACTGCTTGAAGGTCGGCATCGGACCCGGCTCTATCTGTACGACACGAGTTGTTGCAGGTATCGGTGTTCCGCAGATTACGGCAGTTTATGACGTTGCCTGCGTTGCTCAGAAATATGGCATTCCGGTTATCGCAGACGGCGGTATAAAGTATTCGGGAGATATTGTCAAAGCTCTCGCTGCCGGAGCAAATGTTGTTATGCTCGGCTCGCTCCTTGCAGGATGTGCGGAAGCTCCGGGTGATACCGAAATCTATCAGGGACGTCAATTCAAGGTTTACAGAGGTATGGGCAGTCTTGGCGCAATGGCCTGCGGCTCCAAGGACAGGTATTTCCAGGAGGGTGCAAAGAAACTTGTTCCCGAGGGTGTTGAAGGACGCGTTCCGTTCAAGGGCGCTGTTGCCGATACTATCTTCCAGCTTATCGGCGGTATCCGCTCGGGTATGGGTTACTGCGGATGTGCTGATATTCCCTCACTTCACGAGAAAGCCAAATTCGTAAGAATCACTGGTGCGGGTCTTAAAGAGAGTCATCCACATGACATTTATATAACTAAGGAAGCTCCGAACTATTCCACACAGATTTAAGACAATACCGCAAAAAAATGTCAGACGGCCTTGCCCTAAGATATAACAACAAAAGGGACGAACATGAAGTTAAGTTCGTCCCTTTTAATTTTGCATTTTCATACTAATTTCCTATCGTTCTATTGAAAGAAGCTGCCAGATAGCATTTTGCGAGTCAAGACGCCCAACCGCAGGCAGGCTGTCGCCTGTCAGGGGCGGGCAACGCAGAACCATGAAATGATAGCGGTAAATTCTTCAATAGGTTGATATGGGATTTGTATCGTATAGCGTTGCTTTTTATGTAAACAAGCTCAGGTATCAGAGAATATAAAGCTGACCGTCAATATCATAAATGAAAAGATACGAATACTGCCCTAAAGTGTTTGCAAGCGAAATGCTGTTTTCACCGTTGAGCGAATAAATTATATCAATTCCGACAACCTTTTTCGACCTGATTTTTGAAGTAATATCCTCTCCTGCAATCTCTTTCAGACCAATTTCAAGATTGGAATATTCTTCAGCCATTTCCTTGTCGTCTTCGACAGATTCAATTGTCACATATTCCATGTCGGTTGTACCGCCTGTTCTTTCCTCAATGGCAGCAAACCGACTCTGAAGATAAGCTGTGCCGTCAGCTTCTCCGCTGGCATTTACTATGCTTTCAAAATACGGCGGATAATAAACCTGTGCCATAAGCTCCGCGTCCTTGCTGTTGAGAGCAGCAACATAATTTGATACAAGGCGAGCTTCGTCCTCGCTGATAAAACGATTGTCATAGTCGATACCGATTTTAATACCGTTATCCTCGGAAGCTTTAAGCTGAGTTATCGTCGCACCGTATGGCATTTCGTCCTCAGTTATAACTACATTCGACGATTCTTCCTTTTTTTCGCATCCGAACAGGCATGCTGAAAAGCTGCAAATCGCTGCAGTCAGTGCAATAGCCTTAATAATTCCATTCATTGCTGTTCCTCCTTAGCCAAAGGTATAGTATTTGCCGTCCTTTTCCGCAACGACAATTTCGTATTCGCTGTAGAGCGTAAATTCTTCTTCCTCGGTCATGACCATAAGGTAAAAGACCATGTGGTGAAGCTTGTCACAGTCGGCAGAAACGGTGCTGTAAAAGTTCTCGTCGCCTATCATTTCACCGATATTTTCAAGATAGGATTTTACACCGTCATATGCCGTTCCGTCATCATTGGTAACACCCTCGGGATATGTATCGACCTTTAAGCGGGTGATTTTAAACTCTCCGCCTGCATTTTCCCTGAAATTATCGCATTGAAGCTCAAAGGATTTCTGCTGATTATATCCGAAATTCTCCTGAAGATACTTATCCATACATTCAAGATAATACGGATAGGTCAGCGCCTTGTACTCGTCATAGCTTCTGTGCTCAAAGGAAAGAAAATAATCCTCGAGAGCTGTAATAAGTCCGGAGCTGAACTCGTCAGGCGAATAATAAAGCTTCGTTCCCTTTTCGCTGACAGTGTAGGAACCGAGGTCCGGCTCATCGGGATTTGTCACAAACTCTCCTGCTGAGACCTCCGCCGCGGAGGACTCTGATTCGTCTGATTCGCCTTTCTTACTGCACGAAAATGCTGAAAATATCATTATCATTGCCGCTGTCAATGCGGCTATTTTTTTAATCGGTTTTTTCATAGTCAGCTCCTTTCGATATTTGGTGTTGCCTTAAGTGTCTGCGTATTCTTCGGCTATTTGCCCATTGCGCCTGACCACTGTGCAACTGCCGAACCGGATTCGGCATAGATTTTAAGATCGGGAAGCTCCTCGATTCCCCAGTTTTCATATGCAAGATCAGGATTTTCAATGTTGAGAGCCGTCATAGATTCGCAGGCAGTAAATGCTTCTTCTCTGATATACTGAACGCTTGCAGGTATGGTAAGTTCAGTAAGACTCAGACATGATGCAAAGGCAGCTCTGTCAATACCTGTAACTCCATCGGGAATATTTATGGTTTCAAGCGAATCACAATCGGAAAATGCACTCTCGCCGATAAGTGTTACGGTCTCAGGTATTTCCACGCTTGTGATTTTGAACTTGCCTTCAAAGGCATGATTTCCGATTTTTGTAACAGCTGCTCCGCCAAGCTCACCCGGAATAACAACATCCTTTGCTGTACCTGTATATCCTGTTATTACGGCTGAACCGTCGATAATTTCATATTTGTAATCGTCGGCTGTCTGGATATCAGGAACCCTGTTGGTAGGAACAGTTCCGTCTGCGGTATCTTCAGCGGCTGTTGTTCCGGCAGAGGCGGTTGTATCGAAATAAATCGAACTGTTTTCGCCGGCAGTTCCGACGGTTTCATTACATCCCGAAAGGGCAAGTCCTGCCGCACAGGTCAGTAAAATAATGGACCAAGCTTGTCTTTTCATAATAAAAACCTCTTTTTCGTCGAATTATTTTGCTCTGTTTTTTGCACGCTGTGTATTGCTGAGAATGCGTTTTCTGATTCTGAGCGATTCGGGAGTAACCTCAAGCAGCTCATCGTCAGCAAGGAATTCAAGACAGTCCTCAAGGCTGAGAATTCTTGGCGGAACGAGTCGGAGCGCATCATCGCTTCCGCTTGCACGAGTATTGGTGAGATGCTTCTTCTTGCAGACATTAACGACAAGATCATCGGTTTTCGGCGATGCTCCTACGATCATGCCCTCATATACGGGAGTTCCTGCCGGAATAAAGAGCTGACCTCTTTCCTGCGCATTGAAAAGTCCGTAAGTAACAGCCTCGCCAGTCTCAAATGATACGAGTGAACCTGTGTTTCTGCGTTCGATATCGCCCTTATACGGCTCGTAGCCCTCAAAAACGTGACTCATAATGCCCTCGCCCTTTGTGTCGGTGAGGAACTCGCTCTTATAGCCGAAAAGTCCTCGTGCAGGAATCAGGAACTCGATCCTCATGCGGCTTCCCTGAGGGTGCATCTCAACAAGCTCGCCCTTGCGGGTACCCATTTTCTCCATTACAGAACCGACACAGTCTTCGGGAACATCAATAACAAGACGCTCCATAGGTTCAAGCTTTCTGCCGTCCTCGCCCTCTTTATAGAGAACTCTCGGGGTCGATACGGCAAGCTCATAGCCCTCGCGGCGCATATTCTCTATAAGGATTGAAAGATGCATTTCACCTCTGCCTGCAACACGGAATGAATCGGTTGACTCGGTTTCGGAAACGCGGAGTGATACATCACGGAGCAGTTCGCGGAAAAGTCTCTCGCGGAGCTGTCTCGATGTAACGAATTTACCCTCTCTGCCTGCAAACGGACTGTCGTTGACAGAAAATGTCATCTCGACTGTCGGCTCACTGATTTTCACGAACGGAAGCGGCTCCGGAGTATCTGCAGCGCAGATTGTATCGCCGATCGTGATATTTTCGATACCGCTTATCCAGACAATATCTCCCACTGTAGCTTCCTGAACTGGTACACGGTTGAGTCCCTGAATCTGAAGCAGAGAAACTATTTTAGAGTTGTAATTTTTTCTTGACTCGGTGTAATCACACACTGTAACCTGCTGATTGACCCTGATATTACCGCGCTCAATGCGGCCTACGCCGATTCGTCCGACATATTCATTATAGTCAATCGAGGAAATAAGCATCTGAAGCGGACCGTTTTCATCGCCTTTGGGCGGTTCGATATAATTAATAATCGTATCGAAAAGCGGCTTTAAGTCCGTACCCGTCTCATACTGACTGAGCGAAGCCGTTCCGCTTCTGCCAGAACAGAAAAGAATCGGACTTTCAAGCTGTTCATCGCTTGCATCAAGGTCGAGAAGAAGCTCAAGAACTTCATCTCCGATTTCATCGAGACGTGCATCGGGACGGTCGATTTTGTTTACCACTACGATTACTTTATGTCCCATTTCAAGAGCCTTGGAAAGTACAAATCTTGTCTGCGGCATGGGACCTTCAGCTGCATCAACAAGCAAGAGAACACCATCGACCATTTTCAGTACACGTTCAACCTCTCCGCCGAAATCTGCGTGTCCCGGGGTATCGATAATGTTTATCTTGACACCATTATAGCAAACAGACGTGTTTTTTGCAAGTATTGTTATTCCTCTTTCACGTTCGATGTCATTGGAGTCCATAACGCGCTCTGCAACATTCTGATTTTCTCGGAATGCTCCGCCCTGTTTGAGCATCTCGTCAACGAGTGTGGTCTTGCCGTGGTCGACGTGGGCGATTATGGCAATGTTTCTTAAATCTTCTCTTACCATTTAGATTCCTCCTGAAATCTTAATCTTAAAATATGTTAATGACGTGATTGCGTCATGTTTGGCAGCTGAATTTTTTGCCAAGTCTGCTTTTCAGCAGTTCACGAAGTTCATCGGGAGTACCATCGGTGAAATCGTCTCTGTGAAATACGGTGCCGCTTTGTTCATTGAACTTAATAAAGAACCAGTCTCCGCTTTCTGCCGCGGACAGAATCGAATCGTAGTCAGTGAAATACTCCGAATACAAAACATCACTCTCGGTATATACCTCAGTTTCTTCATCACTGAAAACGACAGTACGAAGCGTTCCGTCCGGTTCAAAATCCGTATGCATGAGCAACAGCATCACATATTTGATGCCTGTTCCCAGCATAATTATGCCAACAATAAATATCAGAACCGCTATAAATCCGCCGAATACTTTTTCAAACGAAGCCTTCACAAAATATATTCCGAAAATAAACAGCAAAAGCAGACGGATAACAACTATAAAGAGCTTCCTGCCTGAGTGATTGATTTTTTTCTGATAAGTCTGAAATGCCTTGACGTGCTCCTCGGTGAGCGTTGTAACTGTTTTAATCATAGCGCACCTCGCTTGAAACGGTCTCCGAGCTTTTCCTCCAGGAGCTTTAGCAGCTCAAGCGGATTCCCCTCAGTCAGTTCATGCTTGCCGATAATGCAGGCACGCGTGTCAATAAACACGAAAACATAGTCCTCACCCTCGACCGCTTTAGGAATCCCCTCATATTTCAGGCGAAGCAGACTGCGTGTGCTTTTTCCTTCAATCTGCATTGTAAACGCTTCATCGTCAAATATGAAATATCTCAGTTCATCAACGGGCTTCTGACTGCGGATTTTTTTTATTTTCATGATCCGCCTGATTATTCCGCCAATAAGCTCAAAAGCAATAAGCGCCCCAAGCAGAGCCATTATCGCCATATACCGCCTTGCAACCTTGTGGGTATCGGTGAATTCTGACAGTTTGATCATATAGTTTATCAGAAAAATAATATAGCAAAACTGAAAAAAATATATAAACAGGCTGACAAAATTTATTTTTCGGAATTGCCTGTGGAGCGCCCAGAAGTGGTCGCCCGAATAGCGGACTGTGGCTTTAATCATAGAGTTCTCCTTTTGCAAAAACCATATATTTCTGCACAATATCGAGAAATTTTAATGCAAAGAGTCTTTTTTTCAAGGCATAAAAAAATCCGCTTCAGGTTTAAAGCGGAACTACTAAGATGAAGAAAAATTTGGTGGGAGAGGATGGATTCGGACCATCGAAGCTGAAAAGCAACAGATTTACAGTCTGCCCCCTTTGGCCACTCGGGAACTCTCCCATTATAAATGTGTATATATGCCGCCGAAGCGGTAATTGGAGCTGGTGGACGGACTCGAACCCCCGACCTGCTGATTACAAATCAGCTGCTCTACCAACTGAGCTACACCAGCGATTACTGTAATATTATATCACATTCAGAACAGCTTGTCAAGCTTTTTTTGAAAATTTTCTGAATTTTTTTCAGATGCTGTCGGAATCAAGGTGGTCGAGGCGACAGGATTCGAACCTGCGGCATCTTGGTCCCAAACCAAGCACTCTACCAAGCTGAGTTACGCCTCGCGACAGCCTTTATATTATACGACAAAACGCGATACTTGTCAATACCAAAATAAACTTTTCGTCAGTTTAAACAAAAAGGAACGCACTGTAACGCGTATTTATATTCAGTCAAAAAAATCACAAAGCTCAGGGAGAGCAACTTTCTCCCTGAGCTTTATTGCAGCATTTTATCACAGAGAGTCTATGCTGACCTCTCTGCCGGTGATGGTGAAATTAATATTTTTCATATCAAGTCCGCTCTGTGCAAAATAAAGTCTGAACGCAGTAAAATGAGAGAACATCGGGATTTCTGTAGTAAACGACACCGGCTCGCCGCATGTTCCGTTCCACGTGAAAGTACCGCTTGCCGTTCCCATTACAAACAGCGTAACGGGTATCTGCGCAAGCTCGCTCTGAGTCGACGAAGCTGTCAGCGTAACCTTATAATAGCCGGGATTATTAACAGTAAGCGCAAAGCTGTAGTTTGTACCCTTGTCGGTATTGATTCCGCTGAGGTCGAGGGTAAGCTCCTTGTCAATATCATAAAAAACAACAGGCTCATCATTTGATTTATCGCTTTCGGGACGATTCACAACGGTAACCTCTTCATATGTTCCGTCGAGCCGTGCAAGAGCGTTTGTTTTAAGCAGAAAACGACAGATATTTGCGGCATTTCTCTGAAGCTCTCCTCTGCTGAGAGTTCCGTTTTCAAGAGCTTCAAGCGTATTGTCGTCGTTCTTTGAACCGTCGGCGCATACCATGTAAATATCATTCTGCGCTCTCGCCATAGCTGCAAAATTACGCTTGTCGGGAGCTTTTCCTCGTTCGTTGACATTAGGCCACCAGTCTGTCATGGTAAAGCCCGTGTAACCCCATTCATTTCTGAGGATCGTAGTGTTGAGGTCAAGATTTCCTGCCGTCCACACTCCGTTAACCGCTCCGTAGGTGGTCATGATCGAATCCGCTCCGCCCTCTCTTACGGCAATTTCGTAGCCTTTAAGGTAAATTTCCCTCAACGCACGCTCAGATACAACCGAATTGAGGAAATGGCGGCGCGTCTCCTGATTGTTGGCGCAGAAATGCTTTATCGTTCCGGTAACTCCGGCAGAGTGAAGTCCTTTCAGCTCGGCAGAAGCCATTTCTCCCGTAAGATAAGGATCTTCGGAAAAATACTCGAAGTTGCGTCCATTCAGCGGATGACGATGGATATTCATGCCGGGTCCGAGCAGGCAGTCAACGTGATTTGCAGCCATTTCAAGTCCCATAAAGCTGAAAAGCTCAGTGATAAGCGTTCTGTTGAATGTGGACGCGATAAGGGTTCCGTTAGGCAGGCTGAAAGCCTTGGTTCCGCAGTCGAGACGCATTCCCGACGGGCCGTCCGAACAGCAGGCGGCAGGAATTCCAAGAGCCGTCAGCCCGTCGGAAACTCCTCCGAATGCAGAAGCTGTGCCTGCCGTAACGCGGGGACTTCCCATACCCTCACCCCTTATGATACAGGAGAGGTCATAATCCGAAAGCTGAGCGATAAACTCGTCCATAGTATTCTTTCCGCTTTTCACATCGGCAAGGCGGATTCCCCTGTCTCCCGTCTGAGGAATCTCTTCGGGAATACCTGCAGCGCGTCTTGCCGGCTCGTCAATCTCTGAAAGAGGCACATCCTCATAATCAAAAGTCATTTCAGCACCGTCACCCACAGCTTTGATTCTCCTGAACGGTTCAACCGGAGCTAATGCCTGAGTCATTCTCTCGGTAACGGTATCGTCGGGTATTCTGACGGAAAATCCCTTTTCCGCGCTTCTTACGTCAGTTCCGACATAGAAATCATAATCACCCTTTTCAAGAACAAAGCAGAAACGATTGCCAGTAACGCCTGAATCATCGTAAGAAGCAAGTCTGCTCATCGGGACGCTTATTTCAAACCTCTGGCTTTCACCCGGGGCAAGAGTTTTTGTCTTTTCAAAAGCGCAAAGAATTCTGTTCGGCTTTCCAAGCTTTCCCTGCGGAGCAGAGCAGTAAATCTGAACGACTTCTTTGCCCGGGCGGCTTCCGGTGTTTTCCACTGTAATGCTGAACGATACAGACTCGCTGTCACTCTGAGAACCAACAAGCCGGACATCAAAATTTGTATAGGAAAGTCCGTATCCAAACGGATAAAGAACCTTATCCTTTGCAAAGCTCTCGAAATAGCGATAACCCACATATATATCCTCGGCGTAGACATTTTTATCCTTACCGCCGAAATTAGCATCGGAGGGATAGTCGCTTACCGAGTACGCAATCGTATCGGGGAGCTTTCCCGAAGGACTTACCTTACCGGTGAGTACATCCGCCGCTCCGATACCGCCTGTCATTCCGCCCTGCCATACATAAAGAACCGAATCGGGACTGATTTTTTCAATGTAGCTCATATCAATAATATTTCCCACATTCAGGAGAACTATCATTTTTCTGAAATTGCTGCGGACAGCATCAAGCATTTTTCTCTCATCATCCGTAAGCTGATATGAACCCTTGCCGAGATAATTATCCTGTTCCTCTCCCGCAGTTCTGCCGATTATTGCAATTGCGGTTTCGCAGCTTTCTCCGACACGCTTTACAAGCTCGCTGTCAAGCGGCATTTCCTTCTGAGACCACGGCTCTGCGCCCCAGCCCGTACCGAGGTCAAAGGGATTCTCCTCGTCCCATTTACGGTAGACTCCGAGTAGCTCCTCGTTGACCTTAACTCCGCTTTCGAGTAGTCCGTCGAGTATTCCGGTAACCTTTGATACATTGACCATTCCTCCGGAGCCTGTTCCGCTCTTATAATAATGGAGCTGAATTCTGCCGAAAACTGCAATTTCCTTTCCGTCGGCAAGAGGAAGCGCATCATTATCATTTTTAAGCATGACGATACCCTCTGCAGCTGTCTTTGCGGCTTTTTCAATGTATTTGTTCCAGTCGAGTATTCTGCTCATAATTTCATTTTCCTTTCGGTTGGATTTTCCGGCAATACCGCTGCACGGCAAAGGCATCAGCCGTTTATAATGCGGTATTTCCCGATTTATAAAAAGCTCCGCCGGCAAAAAAACTGCAAACAAATCATTGTCATTATGCAGGGTCGCAGCGGCGGAGCAATTCGGTCATTATAAGGAAATCAATGATTCAATCCGGCGCAAAGTCGGATTCTACCAAGAGCGTGCACGGAAATATACCGGCAAGATGTTTGCCGAATTGTAAGACTGTATTTATTCAGTGATTCCTCAGAATACAACCTTAATGTCATTTGTATCGGCAAGCTTTTCGGCAGGGATATAATTGCCATCCAGCTTCTCGCCGTTCAGTATAAGCTCAGTTACTCCGCTTTCCTTGTGTACGGAATTGTCAACAGTGATATTGAGCTTTTTGCCTCTGAAATTCTTCTCGATTCTGAATCCGTCCCACTCCGAGGGAATCGACGGCGAAATCGTAATGCCGTCCGCATCGGGACGCATACCGCATATACCCTCAACACAGCCGACCATAACTGTCGAAGCTGTACCCGTGAGCCAGTGAACGTGAGAGCGTCCGGCATAGGGCGAAGCCTTGCTTTCGGTGAACTGTCCGTGAACATACGGTTCCATTACGCGGATTTCAGCTTTATCATTCATAGCAGCAGGTGAGCTTTCCATGAAGTATTCAAAAGCTCTGTTTCCGTGACCGAGAAGTGACTCTGCAAGAATCAGCCAGCCCTGCGACTGCGAGAAGATTCCGCCGTTTTCTTTCGTATCGGCATTGAATATATGCATGAGCGCACCATCGAAATAATGATCCTTATACGGCGGCTCAAGGAGCTTTGCGCCATAGGGCGTATTGAGAATTCCGTGAACGCTGTCCATAGCCTTTTCCGCCTGCTCCGCCGAAGCAAATCCGGAAATTACGCTCCAGCTCTGGGGATTGAGCCACATATTGGCTTCGGGATCTTTCTTTGCTCCGACAATAATTCCGTCCTCGCGTATTCCTCTGATAAATCTGTCCTCGTCCCAGCACTTTCCGAGAGCTGATGCAAGCTTCTCCTGTGCTTCAGTGATATAGGTGATATATCCGGAATCATTCTTTGACTGAGCCATATCCTTGATCACAGTCATTGCATAATAAAGCTGGAATGCCACAAACGTTGACTCTCCCTTTGCTCCGAGACGGAGACAGTCGTTCCAGTCTGCGTGAAGTCCCGCAGGCATATCGTGTGCGCCCAGTCGCTCCATCGAGAAGCGGATCGCATTTTTAAGATGCTCATAAACGGTAGCCTCTCCGCCGTCAGCATAGACGATCACCTCATCGAGGAATTCCTTGTTTCCGCTCTCGCCGATATACTTGACAATCGTCGGGAACAGCCACAGAGCGTCATCCGCACGGTATGAAGGGTGACCGGTTTCCTTAACATATTCCGGGTCGTCGGGAGTGTTTTCATGACCGGCGTTGTGATTGAATTTTACAAGAGGAAGTCCGCCGCCGTTGCTTACCTGAGCCGAAAGCATGAATCGGATCTTTTCAGCCGCCATTTCGGGATCAAGATGGATAATTCCCTGAATGTCCTGAACCGTATCACGGTAGCCGTAGCCGTTTCTCAGTCCGCAGTAAACAAAAGAAGCAGCTCTTGACCATATAAAGGTGATGAAGCACTGATAAGCGTTCCATACGTTAATCATATTGTTGAACTCAGCCGAGGGAGTCTCTACCTTGAAATTCGAGAGCTGACCATGCCAGTAATTTTTCAGCTGAGCGATTTCAGCGTCGACCCTGCCGGCAGTTTGGTAGCCGCTGAGTATCTCGTCGGCACAAGCGTTATCGCGCTGTCCCATAATATAGATAAGTTCTGCCGTCTCTCCTGCCTTGAGAGTAATATCCGATTGAAGCGCACCGCAGGAATTGGAATTGAAGTTCAGCTCATTATCACATTTTCCTCTCTCGACCGCAATAGGATTAGAGTAGGTTCTGTAAGGACCGATAAAGCTGCTGAGACTGCCGTTGTATGCACTTATCGGAGCACCCACCATGCCAAAGAAACGCTCGCGGTGATTGGAGCCTGATTCGTCCTTGCCGTCGTTTTCGTTAATGTGCTGTAAAATCTTATTTCCCTCAAAGCTTGTACGTGTAATAAACAGAGTATACTGGAGGTTAACCTGGTCCTGCTCATAATTGTTATCATTGGTAAACTCAACGAAGCCGAAAAGCGAAAGCTTTCTTTCAGCAGAGCTGTTGTTGGTGACTTTAGCGCGCCATACTTCATAGGTTTTGCCATAGGGGACATAGTAAGTAACCTCGGAAGCAATATCCGCATACTCGGCTGAGATAACGGTATAGGCTGTTCCGTGTCTGCATTCACTTTTATACTTATCAAGCGGCTTTCCGACCGGCTGCCACGATGCTGACCAGTAGTCGCCGTTTTCATTGTCTCTTATATATATATATCGTCCCGGAAGAGCCATATCCGAATTGAAGCGAAAACGCGAAATGCGTCCGTTTGCTCCCGATTTAACAAAGCTGTAGCCTGCTGCGTTGTTTGAAATCATTGCTCCGTACTCGGGGTCGCCTAAATAATTTGCCCACGGAGCAGGTGTTGCCGGATTGGTGATGACATATTCCTTGTTTTCAAGGTCAAAATATCCGTAATTCATTCTCATTCTCCTTTATCTGACCCATGCGGTTTAATCTCCGATGCCGCAGGGGATAATATCATTTTCATTATAGCATTTATCTCATCGGTTGGCAAGAGGTTTTTGATATTTTGTTCATGTAATTTTTTCAATGCATCACTGCTGTTACCAAAAGCAGAAGCAGTCCG
>JAQXHC010000029.1 GCA_029007035.1 Oscillospiraceae bacterium | reverse complement strand
CGGTTTAATCTCCGATGCCGCAGGGGATAATATCATTTTCATTATAGCATTTATCTCATCGGTTGGCAAGAGGTTTTTGATATTTTGTTCATGTAATTTTTTCAATGCATCACTGCTGTTACCAAAAGCAGAAGCAGTCCGGTAAGCATATCGTCATATACGGCACGTTTGAGTCTGCGAAATTCCTTATGAGTGTATTTTGCTTCGAGCCGACGGAATATATCCTTAATAAATCTGCTCCGCATATACAGGACCGCAGCTGCAAATATTATCAGACTCAGCGGACTGAGCCGCAGAATGTACTTCATTTTATTCACCCCGTTTTATTATACAGCATATCGGGAGTTTGTTCAAGAGTCTGATATTTTTTCTACGAAAAGGCAGTGCCGCATGATAACAGCGTATATTACATTTTGACAAACAGACGATTATGTGATATAATAATGTGTTAACCGTAGTGCAGATATACGGCAAAAGCATCAGCCGTCAATAATACGGTTTTATCTTGATTCAAGAATCATCGGAGGTTTAGCAATGAGCATTTTTGATATATTCGACCGGATTTCCTCTAATTCGCAGAACAGCGGAGGTAAAATAGAATACGTAATAGCAGGCCTGGGCAATCCGGGCATGGAGTACGACGGTACACGCCATAATGCAGGCTTTTTTACAATAGATGCCCTCGCAGCTCAGCTTGGAACAGAAATAAACCGCCTGCGCTTCAAGGGCAAAACTGCGGAAGTCACAATCGAAGGTGTGCGCTGTCTTCTCCTCAAGCCTGCCACATATATGAACAACAGCGGTGAATCAGTTGTTCAGGCACTTGAATTCTACAAAATCGATCCGTCTAAGCTCATAGTGATTTATGACGATATTTCCCTTGAACCGGGCAGACTCAGAATCCGCAGAAAAGGCAGTCACGGCGGTCACAACGGTATGAGGAGCATAATCGACCTCACGGGACGCGACGACTTTTCACGCATTAAAATTGGTGTTGGTAAGAAGCCTCACCCCGACTATGACCTTGCAAAATGGGTTCTCGGAAAATTCAACAAGGAGGACGCTGAAAAGATGAAGCGATCCGCCGAAAATGCCTGCGAGTGCGTGAAACTCATGGTATGCGGCAAAACCGACGAGGCTATGAACAAATACAACTCTTGACGAGGAGAAACCTATGAACATTTTCAGCAGTGTGTTCAGCGAGCTTCAGGGCTTTAAAAGCGTTTGTGAAGCTATCGATAAAAAAATCTCACCCGTTTCCGTAACGGGTCTTTCCCATATACACCGTGCTCAGCTGATGTGCGCCCTCGGGGGAAAAGGCGTTTCTCTCGTAATCACCGGCACAGAGGCGGAGGCAAAAAAGCTCTGTGACGACATAAATACCATGTCAGGCAATGAATCCGCCGTGCTTTTCCCCTCAAAGGAGCTTGTGCTCACCCCCGTTGAAGGAGCTAACCGCGAATATGAATATATGCGGATCTCTGCACTTACCAAAGCGGCAAAAAACGAATGCAGCGTAATCTGCGCGGCTGTCGAAGCAGTTATGCAGCCGGTTATTCCCTGCGGAGCTTTGATCGCAGGTACGATCGAGCTTAATGCAGGCGACGAAATCGACCTGACTGAGCTTTGCTCAAGACTCACTGCAAGCGGCTACCAGCGGTGCGAAAAGGTTGAAGGCGCCTCACAGTTTTCGGTAAGAGGCTCAATTGCGGATATTTTCCCCGTTCAGGCATCAAAGCCCATAAGAATAGAGCTTTGGGGCGATGAGATCGAAACGATCTCGGAATTTGATACCGATACTCAGCGCAGAACCGTGCAGCTTGAACGGATTGAAATATCCCCTGCCAGCGAGGTGCTCTATTCTCCCGTGGAGCTTGCTGAAAAAATTGAGGAGCTTGTAAAAAAAGCAAGAGGCAGACGTGCGGAACTGATACGCGATCATCTCGGTGCAGACGTGCGCCGTCTGAGAGCAGGCGAAATCCTTGCTCACGGCGGAAAGTACTATCCGCTTGTTTACGGCAGTCCCTCAACGGTTTTCGATTATATCGATGGAGCGGTTATGTTCAGTGATTATTCCTCCATTGCAGAAAACGCATCGGGCATTATCAGCCGTCACAATGAGGATGTAAAAATTCTCCTTGAAGACGGACAGCTCTGCAAAGGGCTTGACGGCCATTACATCGAGCTGCCGCAGCTGCGTGCCATTGCCGAAAAGCACTGCTGCTTCTACATGAGCACATTCATATCGGGAGGCGAACGTATTGATTTCCGCAGGCTTATCAGCTTCGAAGCACTGCAGAATGCAGTATGGGGCGGCGAAATGAATCAGCTTGTCGACGATCTCAGGGAATATATCCGCCGCGGCTGCCGTGTGATTCTTGCTGCAGGAAGTGATAAAACGCTGCCGATCATCTGCCAGGATCTTGCTGAGAGAAATATTCCCTGTGACATTGCTTCCGACGATATAAAGGCTCTTCCCGGACGCGTTGTGCTGATGTCAGGCAGTCTCAGCAGCGGATTTGAGTATCCCGAAAACAAGACCGTCCTTATTACTCAGGGCAGAGCAATGAACTCTTCTCAGCGCAGAAAAACCCGCAGAAAGAACAAAAGCGAGGAGATCCGCAGTCTTGCCGATATTCACGAGGGCGACCTTGTTGTTCACTCCGGTCACGGAATCGGTCGGTTTATAGGGATCCGCAAGCTTGAATTCGACGGAGTTACAAAGGATTATATCTCTATTCAGTATGCAGGCACAGATAAGCTCTATATCCCCGTAACCCAGCTTGACCTTGTGTCAAAATATATCGGACCGAGAGACGATTCGGGAGTACGGCTCAATAAGCTCTCATCGGGCGAGTGGCAGAAAACCCGCAGCAACGTCAAAAAGGCAGTTAAAGACATGGCTCACGAGCTGATTGCTCTCTATGCCAAGCGTGAACAGAGCGAGGGCTTCGCTTTCTATCCCGATGACGAGATCCAGCGCGATTTCGAGGAGCGCTTCCCCTACGTCGAGACCGACGACCAGCTCCGAAGCATAGCCGAAATCAAAGCCGATATGGAACGTTCGCGTCCTATGGAAAGACTCCTTTGCGGCGATGTAGGATTTGGCAAAACCGAAGTTGCCCTGCGTGCGGCTATGAAATGCGTTCTCGCAGGAAAGCAGTGTGCGATTTTAGCACCGACAACGGTTCTCGCCTATCAGCATTATCAGACCGCCCTGCGCCGTTTCGAGCATTTTCCCGTGAATGTGGAGCTGCTTTCACGATACCGCTCGCCGAAGCAGCAGGAAGAAATTATCAAAAAGCTCAGACAGGGCAGGATCGACCTTATTATCGGTACTCACAAAATCATCAAGAAAAGCGTTGCCTTCAAGGATCTTGGACTCGCTATCATCGACGAGGAACAGCGTTTCGGCGTAGCTGACAAGGAAAAGTTCAAAACAGACTTTTCCGGTGTGGATATACTCATGCTCTCTGCCACACCGATACCGAGGACCCTCAATATGGCTATGAGCGGAATACGTGATATGTCGGTAATCGAAGAACCGCCTCAGGACAGATATCCTGTCCAGACCTACGTTATCGAATACAACACGGGCACGGTTGCACAGGCAATTGTCCGCGAGCTTCGCAGGGGCGGTCAGGTCTATTACATTCACAACCGCGTAGAGACGATTCTCGGCTGTGTTTCGCGGCTGAAAGAGCTTGTGCCCGACGCGAGAATCGCCTGCGCCCACGGTCAGATGTCCGAGGATGAAATGTCTGACGTATGGGAGCAGCTTGTTGAGCACGAAATCGACATTCTCGTATGCACGACGATTATCGAAACAGGTGTGGACGTCCCCAACGTGAATACGCTCATTATTGAAGATGCCGACCGTTTCGGACTTTCGCAGCTCTATCAGCTCCGCGGACGCGTCGGACGCTCCAACAGACGCGGATATGCCTATTTTACGTTTCGGAAGGACAAAGTTCTCACCGAGGTCGCGTCTAAACGCCTGAGTGCCATGAGAGAGTTCACCCAGTTCGGAAGCGGATTCCGAATCGCCCTCCGTGACCTTGAAATCCGCGGCGCAGGAAGCATTCTCGGCGGCAGACAGCACGGACATATGGAAGCCGTAGGCTACGATATGTATCTTCGTCTGCTTTCGGAGGCAATTGCCGAAGAAAAGGGCGAGCAGCCCGAGAAAATTCCCGAATGCCTTGTTGATATCCAGATTGACGCCCATATTCCGGAAAACTACATTTCAAGCCTTAATCAGCGCATTGATATGTACCGTAAAATCATGCTTGTGACCTCTGACGAGGATAAATACGACCTTGTCGACGAACTTATCGACCGCTACGGCGAGCCGCCGAAATCCGTCGTGGGACTAATTGATGTTTCACTTCTCAGAAACAAGGCGGCACATCTCGGAATCACCGAAATATCGCAGAAAAACGGCTCGATGTTCTTCTACACCGAATATCTCTGCATGAATCAGATCACAGCTCTTTCTGCCGCCTATAAAGGCAGAATCACCTTTAACGGCTCAGGCAGATCCTATGTTTCAATAAAAATCACACCCAAAGTCCGTCCATTTGACATGATGCGCGACGCTGTTGAAATAATTTATCAGAATAGAGAAAACAAATAAATATTCATATAATTGCAGCGATAAATTTGTGCATAATTACGCTTTACTTTATTTATGTCAGATGTTATAATTAGGATATAAAATTATATATTGTGCATAATCAGCACAGTATTTAAAGTAAGGAGTTTTTATTATGAAGATGAAAAGATTTATCTCGGCAATCGCTGCCGCTGCCCTCTCTGCAAGCTCGGTTGCCGCTATGGCTGTTTTTAACGTAAACGCTGCCAACGATGTTGTTGCTGTTGCTGAAATCCGCGGTCTCATGGGCGGAAACACCTATTACGGTGAAGGTTCGGACGGAAACACCGGCGACTATACTATTTCGGCTGCAAATATCGACGGCAACGCTCAGTATGAAACGTCAATCACTTTCAAAAACGGCGGAACAGATGCAAAGGGTTTCCAGGAGGTATGGCTCCAGATCAGCGGCTCTGACCCCAGCGATAAAGACAAAATGAACTTTACTGCTGACCAGTATCCGGATCTGAAGATTACTGTTGACGAAATTCTTGCCGACGGAGAAAAAGTTAATTTCACTCAGAGTGACGCTGCTTATAATCTCAAATTCTATGAGGGCGGCACAGGTGCTTCAAGAGCATTTCTCAGCGACCCATGGAACATCAACAAAAAGAATGACCTCGGTGTTTCCACTGAAGTTGCCGAAACTCTTACAGTAAGATTTACAGTTGAGGGACTTTATAACGACGGTACTTCAAACGTAACTCCTGATACAACCGAAGCTACATCCGAAAACAAGTCCGAAGACAAGACCGAGAACAAGACTGAGAATAATAACAACAATAATAACAACAGCAGCGATAACAAATCGGAAACTACAACCAGCAGCAACTCGGATAACAAAACCGACAATAAGACCGATAATAAAACTGATAATAAGACCGACAACAAGGATACATCCAAGAATGATTCAGGTTCTTCATCAAACGGCGGCAAAAACGAGCAGTCCACAAACACCGGAGTTAAGGGTGTTGGTGTTGCTGTCGCAGCAGCGGCAGCCGCAGTAGGAATTGCTTTTGTTTCAAGAAAGAAAGACTGATTTGAATGAAAATAATGCCCTCTGTTCTCAGGGGGCATTATTATACTGATTCACAAAACAGCGGCGGACAAAATTTCCGTATAAATTCTGCACATACTTTGCACTTTTATCCGTTAATGTTCCCGGAATCAGCATCAGAATCGGTTTGACTGCTATAAACAGATTCTTATAAGAAAGGAGTTTTTATGAATTACAGAAAATTTATTGCAGGAGCTATGGCTGCAACGATGTTTGCTATGGCGGCAGGCTGCGGCGACAAGAAATCCTCCTCGTCATCAGACGATGATTCGGTTTCAAAATCTCCCGCTCCGGCGACCTCTGCCGAGGAAACCACCGAAGAGCTTACTGCTCCGTCACCTGTCGAAGCAAGCGACGCTAATGCCGTAACCTTCGACGACGGCGATTTCTCTTTCGCCTCAGTTGTGGAGCGTAACGATACCGATAATTCCGATGCGGCTTCGGGTACGCTCTCGGTCGTTGAGGTTCAGGGCAACAAGATGCTGAAATTCACCGACGACGGCAGTATTCCTCTCGACAGCCGCGTCCAGAAAATAAAAATAAGTGCCGTCGATCTTATCGGAGCGGAAAACCTCGAAAAGGTAAGAAGTATCGAGTTGGATGTTTATGCTGATGCAACAGCTGAACTGCTGGTAACTGACGAGGGCAGCAATATAAAAGCCCCCGGCTGGATCGGCGGAGGAGGCGGAACCGTTGTTGACGGAGGAAAATGGTACGGCTTTTCTGATTTCAGCGGAGGAGAATATAACTTTGATATGTCCGGTGCGGTTCATGCTCAGTTTAAATTTCTTCTTGCTGACGGCGGTCAGAAATGGACTGCCGACATGGAAGACGCCAATTTCCTGATCATGCGCTGGGGTATAGCCAACGAATCAAACCTTTATATCGACAATATCGTTTTCTATGATGCCGACGGAAATTCAATTCCGATAATAAAATAATCCTATGCAAAAAATCAACGGACGAGCTGAATTGCTCGTCCGTTTTGTTTCATAAACCGTATTGACAGGTATTTATGCGGATTACTGTTATCAGTTCATGTAGGACTCCGGAAGCTCGGAAATAGCCTTTGCAAGATATTTCTGAACCGAAACCGCATCGCTTCCGTTGATGCCGTCGCCGTGATTATAAACGTCAGCCTGCTTATATGCTTTGTCGGAAATAAGCGGATTCGCCTTTTCATCAGCCGCACAGCATATAATTGCTACAACGTCATTCACCTCGACCTTTTCATTCAGGTCAGCATCGCCCCAAATCAAATCGGTATCGCCGCCTGTGGAGGAAGCTGATGTAGGTTTGGTTGTCGGTTCGTCGGAGCCTGTTGAAATTGCGCCGTATATGATTCCGCAGCCGACAGTTGACATATAAACCTTGCCGAATTCGTTCATGTCACCTACAAGGAAATTGCCGTTGCCCGTACCGCCGTAGAGATGATCGGTATTGATGCAGACCCATGTTTTGCCTGCGTCGGTAGAGCGGTAGATTCCCTCACGATCGGTCTCGGCAGGCTTGCCGTACATAAAGAGAGTATTCACGCCGCCTGCCTTTTCGGGTGCGCCGTAGCCGATTGTCTTGCAGTAGAAAACGTCGGTTTTTTCAGCCTTCGTTCCCTCTTCGGTGATAATATACATACCGTTCCAGCCTGCCGCCATAGCAACAGTGTCTTTGGTGATATAGGCAGGATCGCCTGTAGCATCGCACATATCATACCTGCAGACAGGATTTTCAGACCATGTTTTGCCGTAGTCGTGGCTTACGTAAATTGAATAGTGACATTCGTCGAATGTCGGCTCTTTCTTGGTCGTATCTGATGCCCAGTACTGATTATAAGTAATGCCCGAAGCATAAACAAGCGAGGGATCGTCGGGATCCACAAGGAAGTATGAGGGCTTATAGCCACCGATTCCTGTAGCATTTTCCCATGTCTCGCCTAAATCGTCGGAGTAGACAACAGCGCCGCTTTCCTTTCCGCTCTTGAGGAATCTGTATTTGCCGTTGGAAAGCTCTGTTATTGCCGCCTTGCCGCCGGAAGCGACTTTGATTCCCGTCCATGTCGTTCCGCCGTCGAGAGTATAATATCCGGAAGCCGTGTTATTGCCGTCACCCTCAGCAATACGGAGCATTACGTCGGGATTCTGCGGACAATAAGCAATAGCGGATGTTGAACCCATATTCGGCTTATACTGTTCAGGAATTACCGACAGGTCGTCGCCGTGAATAAATCCGTCATAGTCGCCGATTGCAGAGTATGCCGCACCGCCGGGAACGCTTACAAAATCAAGAGCAACAACCTCTTCAACACCGTCGGGCTGGAAGTAGAACTGAACTCCCCTTTCGTCCCATACGTTATCGCAGGCAAAAACACCGTTTCCTGAGGTGAGGAGAATTCTGTCGGAATTTCTGGGATCAAGGAGAATTCCGCTTCCCCAGTGACAAGCCTTGCCGTATATCCAGTCATATCCGTTTATGTCCATAGGCTCGGAAACAAAATATTTTTCGCCCCACGGACCGTCCTGCTGACCGGGAGTTATATCCTGCCAAGTTGTACCGCCGTCGGTTGAACGGAAGAAATGATCGCCCCATGCAATACTTGTATCTGTCCATTCCTTTTCATACCATTGATCGCTCCATACACCGCAGGTTCTTGCGAGAAGCTTGTTCGGATCGTTTTTGTCGACGGTAATCATACCGATTGCATTTGTGCTTGGCGAGATATCCGTAACCTTGCCGCTTGCAGTGTTGTACTTATATGCTCCTCCTGCATTTCCTCCGAAAGCAAGACCTGCAATATAGGTAAAGAAAATATTACCGTTTTTATCGCTTGAGATTGAAACAGGATAGTTTGCGGTTGGCAAATCTGCACTGAGTGCAGTAAACTTATCATCCTTTACGCTTGCAACATGAATGTTTGCCTGACCCGTAACCGAGGTTCCGACATAGACCTTGCCTCCCTCGATGTGGATAGTGCCGATACCGTTCTGCTGGTTATATTCCTTCGCCTCGGTACCTCTTACCATATGATCCGTCCACATGGGGTATTTCAGCTCTGCGGTGAAAAGACCGAGACTGTCATAGCTGTCAACCGAAGTCCATGTTTTGCCTCCGTCTGTTGTCTTGATGAGAGCTGATGTACCTGCGGTAACATCGCCGCCTGCATAAATCGTATCGGGATTATCGGGGTCGATAGCGATCGGCTCACAGCATTCACGTCCGTCGCCGTTTCCGTGAACCTGTATCATATCGGTCACGTCACTTTCGGTAAAGGTTTTTCCTCCGTCTGTTGTCTTATATATTACGGTTCTTGCATCCGAAAAATACGCACAGCCGCAGAGAAAATAAACCGTATCGTCGTCGGTCGGGTCGATAGCAATTCCCTTAACACTGAGCAGACCGCGGTCCGCTTCGGTGATGAAGCCGAAAAGCTGCTCCCATTTCTTATCCTCGTAGTTGTATTTGTACGCGCCGCCTACATCTGTGCGAAGATACATTTCTTTCTGTCCGGTAACGATACCCGAAACAAATCCGCCGCCGCCGATTTTAACAGCGTCCCATTTATAGGTCGATGAGATATCTGACGAAGCGGCATTGGCATTGGTCTGAACTTCCGATTTCGGAAGCATTGATGCTGAAACTGCAATCAGCGAGAGGGAGAGAACTCCTGCGATTGCTTTTTTTAATAGTGTCATTGCAATATACTCCTTTAATATATAATATTTTTATAAGGCAATAATTATGAGACATCGCCTTAAATGTTCATAATTTGTTAAAATTTAATCTGAATATCCTTATATAAAATATTACCACATATTTTCCTGTTTGTCAACCATTAGTGGAGACTTTTTATTCATCCGCTCCAAGGTGTTATTTTATTGTACAGTATTGCCTTTACTTATCGAAAAAGATGTGATATAATGAAAAAAGCACAAATGACGGAAAAAACGCTATGAAGGAGTTAAACGCCATCATGAGTATTTTCAATAAGAACATCAGCAATATTTTTTCGGCTGAATATGAGCCTGAACCTTTTGACAAGGTTATTTCGCTCGGAGGAACGTGTCAAGTTGCACATCAGCTCAACCGGCTCGGACTGAGGTTTGAATCCTATCCTTTCGACTGGCTTTTCAGCACCGATCCCGATAAACTGACTGAGGCAATCAGTAACGATTTCAGAGACTGGCTCGAATACGACAACCTCAAAGAGGAAAAGACCACAACGGCACATAAGAGAATCGTCGACTCCAGATATAATATGATACATCAGCATATTTTTCCTCTGGATATTCCGCTGAGCGAGTCATATAAAGATACAAAAACCATTGCCGACCGTCGTGTGAAGCGTCTGCTTGATTTAAAAAACAGCGGCAAAAGAATTCTTTTCATACGTACTAATCTCACAGCGGACGAAGCCTGCCGTCTCGGCAGCGTTATAAGTCAGAAATACGGTAAAAACGCCGTTCTGCTTGTCGTCAACCATTCCAGGGAGTTCAGGATAAACAGAATCGGAATAAAGTCCAAAAACGTATATATGTATGAAATATACGACGAAAACGAAAACACCGGTCAGCGCTGGCAGGGATATGATCCTCACTGGGACAGGCTTCTCCGCGATATCAGAGTTAAAAGCAAATCCGCTGATATGGGCGACGATTCGCTGTTTGAGCGTTTTTATCCGTGTGAACGCGGCGGAGACGGAAAAAAATTCCGCTGGAGTAAAGAAAACTCCGTTCTTCATCTTGAAAAATACGGAGGCTGCAAGTGCCATATAGAATTTGCATCTCCTGTCGCAGTCGGACTGAAAATCACCGATGCACACAGCAACATAGTTTTCAGAACTGACAACATGAATTCTGCAGTCTTTGAAACGGAAATAAATCACGAAACAAGATTTCTCACCCTGATTACCGACAAGGTATGGAGACCATGCGAAGTTACAGAATCGTCAGACAGCCGTGAACTCGGAGTCCGTGTTAACTCGGTAAAAATTGAGATTATGCCAAACGATATTGCAAAGTGAACACAAGATGCTGAAAAATAAGAATCTGCATCTGACAAGGAGGTGCAGTCAATGAAAAATATAACCATCGGGATTACTGCCCATGTCGACTCAGGGAAAACAACGCTTTCCGAAGCTCTGCTGTATTCAACCGGTGAAATACGCCGTCTCGGCAGAGTCGACCACAGAAGTGCATGGCTCGACAGCAACAAAATTGAAAAAGAGCGCGGTATCACAGTTTTCGCACATCAGGCTGCATTCACTGTCGGTGATAAGAGATTCACACTGCTCGACACGCCGGGACACGCAGATTTCACAGCCGAAACCGAACGGACTATGCGGGTTCTCGACTATGCGATACTCGTAATCAGCGCATCAGACGGCGTTCAGAGTCATACCGTAACTCTGTGGAAGCTCCTTGAACGATACAACATACCGGTATTGATATTTGTCAACAAAACCGACCTGCCCGGTGTAAGCCGCGAGGGTATTATGCTCGGACTGCAAAACCGTCTGTCACCGTTCTGTGCCGACTTTTCGGACAGCGAATCAATTTGCGAAAACGCCGCGGAGTGCAGCGAGACGCTTATGGAAAAATTCCTCGGAGACAAAAAAATAACCTCTGACGAAATTGCCGCCGAAGTTGCCGGAAGACGCATCTTTCCATGCTGTTTCGGCTCTGCATTGAAGCTCGACGGCATCGAAAGGCTTATCGATATTCTGAAAAAATACACAGCCGAGCCTGTCCGCAGAGACGGTTTCGGAGCAAAGGTTTTCAAGATTTCCACTGATTCAAAAGGAAACCGCCTGACTTTTATGAAGCTTACGGGAGGTTCACTTTCACTGAGGGACGAGATTTCATATGGCAGTCTGCGTGAAAAGATAAGCGGAATCCGATTCTACTCCGGAGCAAGGTTTACTCCCTCCGATGCCGCAAAAGCCGGAGAGATCTGCGCTGTTACAGGTCTTTCCTCAACATATGCCGGTCAGGGGCTTGGAACTGAAACGGATTCTCCCGCCGCTTTCTCCGAGCCGGTTATGAGCTGTAAAATCGTTCTTCCCGAATCAAAAAATGCCGTTGAAGCGCTCGCGGAAATGCGGATTCTTGAGGAGGAAGACCCTCAGCTTCACATTGGCTGGGATGAACAGCTCAGGGAGATTTATGTCCGTCCTATGGGTGAAGTTCAGCTCGAAATTCTTGCATCTGTCGTAATGGAGCGCTTCGGCTATGAAATCAGCTTTGGAAAGGGGAATATCGCCTATAAGGAAACGATCGCCGGACTTGTTGAGGGTGTGGGGCATTATGAGCCGCTTCGCCATTATGCCGAAGTCCACCTCATTCTTGAGCCCCTCGAACGCGGAAGCGGACTCCAATTTGAGCTCAGGTGCAGCGAGGACCTGCTTAGCCGCAGCTGGCAGAGACTGATTCTCACCCACCTTGAGGAAAAGACTCACCGCGGAATCCTCACCGGTTCGCCGATTACAGATATTAAGCTGATCGTCGCCTCGGGCAAGGCTCATGTCAAGCATACCGAGGGCGGAGATTTCCGTCAGGCTACCTACCGCGCCGTTCGTCAGGGACTGCGCTCCGCCGAGAGTATCCTCCTTGAACCATTCTACAGCTTTGAGCTTGAAATCCCATCTGAATGCGTCGGACGCGCCATGACCGATATTCAGCAAATGTGCGGAGAGTGTTCTCCTCCCGAACTGAGCGGCGATACGGCAATTCTCAGAGGGTACGCTCCTGTTTCGGAGATGAACGGATATCAGAGTGAAATTGTTGCCTATACCCGCGGAAAGGGACGGCTTTCACTGACTGTTGACGGCTACCGCGAGTGCCATAATGCCGATGAGGTTATCGCACAGATTGGTTATGACTGTGACGGCGACACTGCCAATACCGCCGACTCGGTTTTCTGCTCTCACGGAGCAGGCTCGATTGTACGGTGGGACAAAGTTCCCGAGCGAATGCACCTGCCGTCGTGCCTGACAGACCGGGAGGAATTCGCAGAGGTGCTGGAAGATTACGTCCGTATGAACCGCCGTCCGGATACTTCAGCCACCGATGAGGAGCTTATGGAGATTTTCAGGCGAACCTACGGAAAACCCGACTGCGACCCAAGAAAAGCTTTCCGTCGTGTACGTGAAGAATCTACCGAAAAGTATAAGGACGTAAAACTGCCCGTTTACAGCGGTCCGGAATATCTTCTTGTGGATGGATATAACATAATTTTCGCTTGGGATGAGCTGAAAATACTGGCAAAAAAAAGCCTTGATGACGCACGTAAACAGCTTTCCGATGTACTCAGCAATTACCGCGGCTGCCGTAACTGTGAGGTCATACTCGTTTTCGATGCATACAAGGTAAAGGGACATCACCGCGATATTGAGAAATACGGCGGAATAAGCATCGTCTATACCCGTGAGTCCGAGACCGCCGATTCGTATATAGAGCGGGTTACTCATGAACTGTCGAAAAAGCACCGCGTGCGTGTAGCTACCTCCGACGGTCCGGAGCAGATGATTATTTTCGGAAACGGAGCAAGGCGCGTTTCTGCCTCGGAGCTCCGTGCGGAGATAACTCATACGGAACGTGAAATCCGTGAATATCTCGATAAAATGAATTAGTGCGTGTTGACGCTGAAACAAAACCGTCGGACAAACAGATTATCCGACGGTTTTATAATTATGATAAACTCTAAAAGCTCATTTTCAGAGGTTACCTTATACTGTTCACTTTTTATTACTATAACAGACGGAAACAGAAAATCTTTCTCCGCAAACAAGATAATTTCTGAATGTAAAGTCCTGAATCGGTGTGCGGATCGAGCCGTCGGAAAGATCAAATTCAGCTTCAGCGAGAGGATAGGAAATCCCTATTCCTAAAGCCTTGACATAAGCCTCTTTCAGCGTCCAGAGCCGCGTAAACAGAAGAATCCGTTCATCCTCGGAATCAAGCGCTTCAAGCTGTTCCTGTTCACCGCGGGAAAAGGCACGTCTGACCACATTCGGACGATATTTTTTTACCGGTTCGGCATCAATACCGCATTCAAACGGCGAAGTAACGCACGCCGCGATTCCCTCGGCATGAGTAAGGCTGAAATGCACACCGCAGTCCGTTTCCAGCGATGGCTTTCCGTATTTGTTCCTGACGAGTCCGCAGTCGGTTTCGTAAGCTATTCCGTGCAGCCTGAGACAGGATTTAAGCAGACTGTGAGCATGTATGTGCCGGGACTGAACAGACACATCTTTGACTGAGATTATAAGCATGGTTCAAGTCCTTTCAGATAATCAACAATGGGAAGAGAATATTTTTCAGCAATCTTCCGGCATTTTTCCATAATATCCGTATTTGAGAGAACCTCGGGCTGATGCGCGTCACAACCGATTATCGCGGAATTACCAACCTTTTGTGCAATTTTCAGAAATCTGTCGGAGGGATAATGCCGTCCGTCACAGAAGCCGAGAAGATTGATCTCAACAGGCATATCATGCTCTTTCAGACAGCGGCACAGACGGGTGAACTGCTTTTCATAAACTGCGGAGCTGCCTGCAAAATTAAACAGGTCGGGATGGGCGACATAGCTGTACATCCCCGTTTCAATACCCTCAATGCACAAGCTGATATATTTCTCAAGCCACGCATCGTCCGTTGATTCGAAGCCCGTATACATTCCGATCGGCTCACGTTCGGTGAAATGCTCGCCGATAATCATGTAGTCGACAGGATAATCTGCAAGAAGACGGTTCTGCGACTCCATAAGCTCGGGGATATACTCCGATTCAAAGCCGATATATATTGTAATATCGTCTTTATACTCTCTTTTCAGGTCGGTGAGTGACGCAAAATATCCGTCCAGCTGAGAAGGAAGCATTCGCGTACCGGAAACATATCCGTCAGGAAAAATCCATGGGCAGTGGTCGGAAAAGCCGAGAACTCTCATTCCGCTTCTCACCGCATTTTCTACGTATTCACGGTCACAGCCCACAGCATGCCGGCATCGTGAAGTATGGGTATGATAATTTGCAAGCATGGCAATCGCTCTTTTCTTAATTATATTATGTGCTTTCACAGAATTATTATATCACAAACCTGCACGATTTTCAACAGAAAAATAAATACCGCTCTTTACCGGCACCCTCTCAAAAAGCCGGAAAAGAACGGTATTTAACGTGTGAGCAGCGCACCCTCTATACGCAGTTCACAATAAGCAGGCAGGGCGCAGATCCGAAGCGCCGACCCAATGTCATGTCAAAACAAAAGCCGAAATAAATCAAGTGACGAAAGCTGTTTTAGGCGATTAAACATATTATAGGCGTTAATGTTCAATAACAGCATTCTGCTGAAGCTTGTAGTAAGATGTAATGCATAAATCCAAATCCGGCGGAGTTTAATACCGGAAGCTGACAAAAATGGTAAAGCTGCCTTTTTGCAGGACACATAATAGATTTTAATTATGTGGTGGTGAGCTAAGCCCTCTGCTTATCTCAGCCAACAACCAAATTATATAGTAAAAATTAACGATAATCAATTGACAATGTTGCCGAGATTTTGGACTATATTGCTATATTTAATTTTATGTTTTATATTAAGTAATAATTAATAAATTATATTTTTATTTTTAGACATTCAAAATTCATTTTAGCTGAATTTAACGAATTATTTATAAATCAATATATATTATTATTTGTATTCTGCCTATATTCAGGCATTTTCTGAACTTATGTCTCAATCATCATAAAATCAGCAAAATGGGTCAGGGCAGATTTTCCACCTTTCAAAAAGATTAAATTTGTATTGAAATTTTTATTTACTTAAATAAGAAAGTAAATTAAGCTACAAAAAATCCCCAAAAATTTTTCCGCAGTTCTTAAAACGCATCAAATTTTTGGGATAATAGTGCTTTTTACAAATCAGAGAACCTAATCCGAATCAGTGTAGCTGTGGTCAAAAGTTATAACAGTGTAGAATTTCACGGAATCGCCTTCAAGACTTCGGTCGATTTTTTCCTTGATTTCGTCGTCGCTCATTTTAAATCCGAAAGGCACGACAATATCGAAAATCAGATTCGTATGTGTGTCACCGACAACCATTCTGAAATCATGAAAAGACAGCTCGGGACTGATCTCACGAAGATTACGCGAAATCATTTCTTTGCGAATATTCAGCTGCTCATTGTCAACCTCCACAGGGTCAATGTGGATTGTCATAATTATTTTCATCCGGCGATGTATTTCGTGTTCGATTGTATCGATAAGGTCATGAACCGACACAAAGTTTTCGGTGCTTCTGACCTCTGCGTGACAGCTTCCGAATACATTTCCCGGACCATAGTTATGTATAATCATGTCGTGAAGTCCGATAATACGTTCGTCACATAGCACAATCCCGGTGATCTGCCGTACGCATTCCGCGTCAGCCGGCTTGCCAAGGAGTTCGTCAACGGTATCGCGGATAATCTCATAGCCCGCTTTAAGAATGAAAGCCGACACAAGCACTCCCATAACGCCGTCCACCGGCAAATCGGTGAAAAGCGAAGCAACAACGGATATAACAGTTGCAAGAGTGGCAATAACATCGTTACGGCTATCCTTGGCAGTGGCAAGCATAACGGTGGAGTTTATTTTTTTGCCGAGCTTTGTATTAAACAGCGACATCCACAGCTTTACTCCAATTGATACAAGAAGCGATATAAATACAATCCATCGGAATGCAACCTTTTCCGGATGAATAATCTTAACAGCTGAAGTTTTGAACAGCTCAATACCCATAACGATAATCACAGCCGCGATAATCAGCGATGTCAGATATTCCATTCGTCCGTGACCGAAAGGGTGATCCTTATCAGCCGGCTTAGCGGACAGCTTATAGCCGAACAGTGTTACAATACAGCTTGCGCTGTCGGAGAGGTTGTTGAATGCATCAGATATTACGGCAATAGAACCTGCCAGAGTTCCCATTGCATATTTCAGAAGGAACAGCATCACATTGCAGACTATGCCAACAATACTGCTGAGAGTACCATATTTTTCACGGACGCGTGGATTGTCAGTATCATCATAATTCTTTATAAATTTTCTTATTAAAAGCTGGGTCAAAGTGATTCCTCTCCTTTCACAGAAATTCTGCCGTCACTCCGCCTCATTTTCCTCATTGGGAATTACATTTTTGCGTACGCGGCAAAGCTCGATTCTGTGATGTCTGATTTCCATAATATCAATATGCAGAAGCTCGGTATCGATAGAAGTCCGTGTACCGTCCTTGGGGATTTCGCCGAGAACCGCAATTATGTAGCCTCCAAAGGTTTCGTATTTATCTGCCGGAAGCGTTATTTCAAGCTCCTCTGCGACCTCGCTGAGAGCTGTGATTCCGGGAATGTTCCACACATTCTCCTCAATGCACATAAATCTGGCAGTCTCCTCTGTCTGCTCGTCGTTGTCGAATTCGCCGACAAGCTGCTCCACAAGGTCAGTGACGGTGATGATTCCGGTCATTCCGCCGTATTCATCGACGACAACAGCAAAATGGTCGGCATCATTTCCCTTCATTTTAGCGAAAAGACGATCGGCTTTCATATTTTCATGGACAAAATACGGCTCGCGTACAATGTTTTTCATCACATTATCCTTGCTCTTGTCATCAAGCCGGAAATAGTCCTTTGCATTAAGAATACCGATAACATTATCAACGCTTTCGCCGCATATCGGGAAAAACGAATGCCGCGTGCGGTGAATCGTCTCCTCCCAAGCCTCGCTGCTGTCAGAAGCCCATAGAACTGATACATCCGTACGGTGAGTACAGATCTGTTCAGCTGTCATATCGTCAAAGGCAAAGATATTTTTGATTATCCTGTTTTCGGTTTCGTCGATAGTTCCTTTTTCAGCGCCTGCGTCGGACATCATGAGGATTTCTTCCTCTGTGACAGTGTCGTCCTCTTCATTTGGGTTAATGTGCATCAGCCTGAGCAGTCCGTTAGTGGAAATATTGAGAAGCCATACGATCGGTGCGAATAGTTTGGCGATAAAAGAAATTATTCCCGACATTGCAAGGGCAAGCTTTTCAGGATTTTTCATTGCAAGTCTTTTCGGAACAAGCTCGCCGAAAACAAGGGTCAGATAAGATAAGATAAGAGTGATTATTACAACCGAAACAGAATGAAGCGTCCTTTCGGATATACCGAGTCCAAAGCCTGTAAAGAGCTTTACAAACCGTTCGGAAAAGTTATCGGCGGCAAACGCAGAGCCGATAAATCCCGAAAGAGTTATTGCAACCTGAATTGTTGCAAGGAATTTTGATGGCTCTGAGGTAAGCTTTTTAAGTCTGACAGCTTTTTTGTTGCCGCTTGCCGAAAGCTTTTCGAGCCTGGTGTCATTAATGGAAATAACAGCAATTTCCGCGCAGGCGAAAACCGCATTAAGAGCTATAAGTATAATTTGCAGAATAATCTGCCCTAACATAGAAATACCTCCGTGAATTATAAAATCGTTGCAAATGCACAAAAAGACACAGCCTAACACAGCAAATAGTGCAGACCGTGTCTGAGTATTCTATATAGGATCGCGTTGTTTCTGCAATTATCCGGGATACTGCCGTCAGCGGCACCGTCCATTTCCATTCTCACCTCCGGTTGATATGTATGTTATATTATTATAGCGTATTAATGTGAAATTGTCAAGTGGTCGGAGATAATATTTTACCTCTTTGCCCCCGATTTAACAAATGATATAAAAATGTATTCTTTCATTATATTGACAAATCCGGAAATATATGTATAATTATATGTATAATAAAAAGAGCACCGGTTAAATCGGTAATTCCTGAATTACAGCAATTCACGAAGTAACGGAAAAGGAGATCAGAATGAACAACAAAATCACAGAGCTTATAACGGAATTCGGCAGATGTGCCATTGTCGGTACATTGTCGTTTATCATAGATTCGGGGACGCTTGTTCTTTTCAGGGAGCTTGTATTTACGGGTGCAACAAAGACAAATCTGTTTATCTCTGCAGCAATGGGCTTCATCACAGGAACAATTTGCAGTTACATTTTGTCAATACTGTTCGTATTCAAGTCGGTCAAAAGCAGCGGAAACGGCAAAAGCTTCAGGGAATTTGTCTTATTTGCATTGATAAGCCTTTCGGGACTGGGAATTACAGAGCTGCTCATGTATGCAGGTGTGTACATTCTGGACATATATTATCTAATCGTCAAGTTAGTGGCAGCTGTAATTGTACTTGTCTGGAATTATATCGGCAGAAAGCTGCTTATTTTCAATGCAATACCGCACGAGACTTGTGCCAAAGATGCGAATTTGGATTTTTCGGTAGATTGCATAAAGAATTCACAGCCGTACTGACATATGACAAGAAATTATCGTGTGATATAAAATTAGTATTAAGGCAGAACCGTGCAAAACCGTCAGGCATTATTTGTACGGTGCTGCCTTAAATAAAAAATCACCGCATGATGGATTCAGAATCATCATGCGGCATATTTTTTATAATAGCTTTTGTCATTCCGGCGCGAATAAGATTCAATTGCCTGAATATAGCTTATTAGTCTTTTTTGTCCTCATCGTCATTTCCGTCTCCGCCTGCAGCAGAAGCTTTTTCAGTTGCAGCTTCAACAATGTCCGATTGCTTTCTGCTGCCCTCAACGATTGCAAGTACAAATGCAATACCGATATAAACTACAAGAACCATTATCTCTGTTACCAGAACAGGAATAATTGAGCTTTTTATCATCGACGTAATTGAGGTTCCAACCGAGGAACTTGCAGGAACAAGGATATTATAGGCGTTTTTAAGTGAAACTGTTTCGTAGTATTCATTTGATGTGAGATTAACCTGTTCGATAAGGTTAGCAACCTTGGCATTAAGCTTTGCAAGATCGGCTTCAGCCTTTTCAACCTTATCGCTTGAGCCTACAGTTGTTGTATTGAGTGCTGTGATTCGTTCGTTATAATATATTATTTCCTGTGTTGTTCTCGAAAGGTTATCCTGAGCTGTAAGCTTCTTTTCAAGAAGGTTGTCATATTCCTTTGAAGCCTGTGTATAATTCGTGTTGATGTCGTCAGTGCCGTTTCCGATGATAAGAATGCTGTCCTTTTCGTAGCCGGCAATTGTTTCGGTGATTGCAGCAAGCTGTTCCTGATAAATAACTTTCGAGCGTTCAAGATTCTGAATACGGAACTTATAGTAGTTAAGAAGAACATCCTTGTCTTTTGTTACGTTGTTTATTGTTATGTATGACGAGATCATATCAAGGTCAATCGACTGAATCGCCTTAATTGATTCAGAAAGATCTGCAAAGGTATAGCCTGTTATGCTTGAACGGAATCTTGTTGTATCATTTTTTGAAAGCTCGCCCACATATTTCTGAATAGTTGTAAGGGTGTCGCTATAGATGTCGATAACCTCTGCATAGTCGTAGTTTGAATAATCTGTAGCGGTAACAGCGCTTCCAAGAGCCTCATTATATCCATATGTCTTGAAAAAATAGTCTCTGTAGCAGTTAAGAACAGCATTTAATACCTGAACAGCATCGTCGCTGCTGATATCTGTTTTTGCATAATTAAATGTAACTGTGAACTGAGTCGGATAATATTCGGTTTCAAGCATTTTGTCCGCAGCCGAAAGAGAAACGTTCGATCCACTCTCATATATTGATTTGTAAACGGTAATTCTGTCGATTGCGTCAGCGGGTTTAACACCCTCAACGGTGATATTCTGTCTGATTTCTTCAACCATTTCAAGAGGCATATTTAAGCTTGTAAGAGCTGCCTCGATAACAGAAGGCTTCTTTATAGTGTAAACATCGAATTCATTACCGTTCGGATCCTTGCCCTTCTCAATGCCGTCAAAGCTAAAGCTTATAAGGGCTTTAAGCGGAGGCTTGGCAGAATGAGTTATTGCCGTTGAAATTCCGAAAACAAGAAGTCCGAGAAGAATTGCAATTACTATCCATGGGACAAAGAATTTTTTTATCATTTTTAAAATCGCTGAAAAGGAAAGAACAACACCGCGCTTGTCATCCTCATCGCTTTTCAGAGTAATACTGATATTTTTCTCATCATTTTTTGACATATGTTACCTCCGGTTTTTACTTATTCCCGGTCAAAAGACCGCAATTAATATTATATCATTATAATCCGTCAGAGTCAATAGATTTCGCTGAAATTTCATAAATTTCAAACTAAAAAAACACCTTGCGGCATATTGTTTTGAATTCAGCTGATGATATTATTGCTTAACCAGTTATACTCTGCCAAAAGGCACAGGCAAAAAAGCAAAATATCAAGACCCGAATCGCAGACAAACTGACGCAAGGCAATAGTTTTTTTGCGATATTACGAAAAATATGCGTACATATCCGGTACAAAACCGAGCGTTATGCTTTGTGCGGTGCTGCTTTAAATCAGTCAAAAAGCGGGGTGGAAAAATATCTCTCTGCAGTATCCGGAAGTACGGTTACAACCGTTTTGCCCTCGCCGAGCTTTTCTGCCATTTTAAGAGCAGCTGCCACATTAGTTCCGCTTGAAATACCGCACATTATTCCCTCAAGACGTGCAAGGTCTTTAGCTGTGCTGATTGCTTCTTCATCGGAAACCACGTATATATCATTGTAGATATTCGTGTTGAGATTTTCGGGAATAAGTCCGTCTCCGATCCCCATTTGCAGGTGAGTTCCGATATTTCCTCCGGCGAGAATAGCCGCATTTTCAGGTTCAACCGCCCATATCTCAATATTCGGATAGAGAGCTTTCAAAACCTCACCGATTCCGCTGATCGTGCCGCCTGTGCCGATTCCCGAACAAAAGCCGTGGATTTCTCTGCCCGTCTGTTCGAGAATTTCAAGTCCGGTGTGATATTTATGCACAAGAGGATTTGCAGGATTCTCAAACTGCTGCGGAATATACACATTCGGATTTTCTTTGCTTAAACGTATAGCTGTTTGCAGGCATTCATCAATGCAGTCACCGATATTTCCGGCATCATGAATCAGCATAACCTCCGCACCATAGTGCCGGACGAGCTTTCTTCGCTCCTCGCTGACGGAATCCGGCATAATTATAATTGTTCTGTAGCCCCTTACCGCTCCGATCAGCGCAAGACCAATACCCTGATTGCCGCTTGTCGGTTCAACAATTATTGTATCCTTATTGATAAGTCCCCTGTTTTCGGCATCAATGATCATATTGTAAGCCGTACGTGTTTTAATTGAGCCGCCTACGTTCAGTCCCTCGAACTTAACAAGCACCTCTGCGCTTCCTTTTTTGACCATTCTGTTAAGACGGATAATCGGGGTGTGGCCGATTACCTCGAGAATATTGTTATATACCATGAAAAATGTCTCCTTTATCCGCAAGTATAATCTAATGTTTTATTATATCACAATGGGCAGAAAATGTCAATTACTTAAGCCTTGTCCTGCACAGATCATAAAGCGGAATATCAGGTCAGCATACACCCGGACACTTGCAAAACAAACAATATTATGGTATAATAATCATAAAATAACAGCTTTATCGAAAGGACGAAATGAATTGAAAAATCATTTTCTGAGAGGTATGTCCCACGGAATCCCGATAGCACTGGGGTATCTCTCGGTCTCATTCGGATTTGGAATCCTGGCTGCAAAATCAGGACTTTCAGCCACAGTCGCAGCAATAATATCAGCCTCTAATCTCACCTCGGCAGGTCAGGCAGCAGGACTGAGCATAATCACCGCAGGAGGAACGCTGATTGAAATGGCCCTTACTCAGTTCACAATCAACCTCCGGTATTCGCTTATGGCAATATCCCTTTCACAAAAGCTTGATAAGAGCTTTTCCGCACCGAAGCGTCTGCTGACTTCATACGGAATTACCGATGAAATTTTTGCTGTATGCTCGGCTCAGCAGGAACCGCTGACTCCGTCATATATGTTCGGAATGATACTTATCGCCTTTCTCGGCTGGACCTCCGGAACGCTCCTCGGAGCAGAAGCCGGTCACCTTCTGCCGGCATCGGTGTCCGGTGCAATGGGCATAGTCCTATACGGAATGTTTCTTGCAATAATTATCCCTCCCTCACGAAAGGAACGAAGTGTGCTTGCAGTAGTCATTGTTGCGGCGGCAGTAAGCATTATTTTCAAATATCTGATCACGACTGTATCAGGCGGATTTGCAATAATTATCAGTGCAGCGGCAGCTTCTGCAATTGGCGCGGCGCTCTTTCCCGTCAAGGAAACAGACAACGAGGACGAAAGGACGGTGCAAAACGCATGAAGCTCGCTCTTTATATCATTGTAATGGCAGGCGTGACCTACCTGATCCGCATGATACCGTTCACATTTTTTAACAGGAAAATCAAATCACAGTTTTTTCGCAGTTTCCTTTATTATATCCCCTATGCCGTGCTGAGCGCAATGACGATTCCTGCTATATTCTACAGTACCGGAAGCATCATGACGGCAGCTGTGGGAACAGCCGCAGCGGCAGTTCTTGCATATTTTGATTTTCCGCTTATTTTAGTTGCACTCGCAGCCGCAGCCGCGGCTTTCCTGTCCGGACTGTTTCTCTGAACATAAAAAAGCTCTCCGTCTCAATATGAGTCGGAGAGCATATTTTTTATAAAACCGGAGAAAGTTTTTTGTTTTCAATTTCAGGCGAATCCTTTTTAGCAAACTCATGCTTGT
Organism: Oscillospiraceae bacterium; assembly: GCA_029007035.1. Lineage (GTDB taxonomy): Bacteria > Bacillota > Clostridia > Oscillospirales > Ruminococcaceae > Ruminococcus. The sequence continues at coordinate 21,043 of JAQXHC010000029.1, read as the reverse complement.
TGAATTCTTCGGGTGTTGTAAATGTCGGAACAATTTCATGCAGAGCATTGACCGCCGTAGCTTCGTCATTTTCCGCTGCCGCACTTTTCAGCTTGTGCAACTGAACAATAAATTTATCTGAGTCTATTTCGATCTGATTGCCTATAAAGATAAGCTTATTGGACGTCTTTTTAAGTCCCTCCTCATTCATGAGAAGCTCCTCTTTGATTTTCTCACCGGGACGCAGACCGGTAAACTGAATCTGAACATCTTTATACGGAATCTTTCCGTACATTCTGATAAGATTTTCCGCAAGGGTTACAATTTTAACAGGCTTTCCCATGTCAAGAACGAAAATCTCGCCGCCGTGAGCAATTGCAGCAGCCTCCATAACAAGACTTACAGCCTCCGGAATGGTCATAAAGTAGCGGATAATATCCGGATGAGTAACCGTAACAGGTTTGCCCTGTTCAATCTGCTTTTTGAAAAGCGGGATAACCGAGCCGTTTGAACCGAGAACATTTCCGAAACGGGTTGTAACAAAATCGGTTGTGGTTTCTTTCTGCTGGGATATGTACTGAATAATCATCTCGCAGCATCTCTTTGACGCGCCCATAACGTTTGTCGGATTAACAGCCTTATCCGTAGAAATCATTACAAACTTCTCGACTTTATGGAAATCGGCAATTGTAGCCACATTAAATGTGCCAACTACGTTATTTTTGATTGCCTCCATCGGAGAAACCTCCATAAGCGGAACGTGCTTATGCGCGGCTGCATGAAAGACAATCTGCGGCTTATATCGTTCAAAAATCTGATTGATGCGGAAATAGTCTCTTACGGAGGCTATAAGCGTGACAAGGTTCAGCTTGTCACCATACTCCATTACAAGCTCCTGCTGTATTTCGTAGGCGTTATTCTCATAAATATCAACAATTATAATCTGCTTAGGCGAATATTTTGCAATCTGCCTTACAAGCTCCGAACCGATGGAACCGCCGCCGCCTGTTACAAGGCAGACTTTTCCGTAAATGAACTCCTTTATATCCTTGTTATCAAATTTAACCGGATCGCGTCCAAGCAAATCTTCGACCTTAATGTCACGGATCTGCTTCATAAGCTCAACAGTGTCATTTTCAAAAATAAGATTTCCGATGAACGGAATCATCTTTATCGGAACTTTTGCCGCTGAGCAGACATCCAGAATACGCTTGCGTTCCTCTTCAAGGCATGAGGGAATGGCAAATATAATCTGTTCGATTTTATATTGTTCAACATATTTTGAAATATCAGACGTATTGCCCACTACGGGTACTCCGTCGATTGTTTTGCCGATTTTTGCCGTACTGTCATCAACAATGCACACCGGCTCATAGGCATTTGAGTATGAACGGTGCTCCTCTTCGGCATGACGTATTTCTTTCAGGATAATCTCACATGCACGTCCGCCGCCGACTATAAGAGTCCTTTTAGCTGAACTGTTCGTTTTATCTGTTTTAGACAGAGTAATAAACGTACTTTTAAACAGATATCTGAAAAGACAAATTGCAATCAATGATACAGAGCCGTGAAGAAGAGTATAAATTATCTGCACCTCATGCTTCAGTACGCCAATCACAATGCAGGACATAAACATACCGAGCACTATGCCCTCAAGGCAGGTCAGGTAGTCCTTTCCATTGAAATACCGCCACATAATTTTATACGCTCCGCAAATCATAAGTGTGAGAAGACAGCATATGCTTCCACATACCATTGAGATCAGAACTTCTGAGTTAGGAACAGCCTTTTCAAACACCGAGAGTGCAAAATTTGCGATTAGAGCTGATACAGTTATCAAAAAGCAGTCAGCAACCGCAAGAACAATCTTTCTGACGCTGAATTTTCTGAAATACTCTCTCATATAAAAAACTTCCCCACATACAAATTTATAGTAAATAAACGCCTGCCCTGTATTTCGAAATTATAGTAATCTAATATAGCTGTAAGGACAAGCCTATATATATTTACATACAGCTTAAATTTATTATAACACACATTTTTTCCTTCGTCAATGTTTTTTATAAAATTTCCAATATTTTACCAAGGCAAATAATTTAACTTGTATTCAAGGTCCATTGCCAATCCGCAGATTCGATAAATTCTATACAAAAAAACCTGCCGATCTTCATCAGCAGGTTTTTAATAACTGTTCAGGAAAATCCCGAATATTTTGTCGTACAGATGTGCAGCAAAACCGGCAGATGTTAATTGCACGGTGCTGTCTTTACATTATACCTCGGGAAGAGCATTGATAAGCTTTGCAAGGTATTTCTGAACCGCAACAGCATCACTGCTGTTCACCCCGTCGCCGCGATTAAATACATCGGCATTATTCATAGCTTCAGCAGAAAGCTTATTATTATCGGGGTCGGCAGTGTAGCACATAATTACTACAACGTCATTTACATTAACGCTTTCGTTGCAGTCGGCATCACCAAAGAGAACATCGGGCAAATCGCCGATTGTTGTTGTTTCTGTTTTTGGAACGGTTGTAGGCTCCTTTGTGGTCACCTCAATTCCGTCGGTAATGGCATAAAACGCAGGCTTTGCCATATAATCGCCGCCGAAAAGAAGCGGCTGCTGACTTGCTCTCCAGCTTGCATCATCGGCGATTCCCCACAGTACAACTGCGGAGATATTATCCTTATGGGCAAGAATTGAATCCCAGATACCCTTGTAGTAATCAGCCTGAACATCATAATACTGATCGCCGGAATTCTCAGGAATTGTTGCATCAAGTTCTGTGATCTGAATGTCAAGACCAGTTGCTGCATAAGTGTCAAGAGCTCTGTTATACATATTGACTGACGGGAATGCTGCATCAAGGCTCTGTCTTGCATCAAGGTGGGACTGCATACCGATGCCGTCGATAAGTCCCTTTGCCTTGAGATCTTCAGCCATCGCAACAATAGCATTCATTTTGCCGTCCATGTATTCGTTATAGTCGTTGTAATAGAGCTTACAGCCCTCAGGAGCATACTTTCTTGCATAAGTGAAAGCAGGCTCGATAAAGGAATTGTCGCCGAATACCTGAACCCATGCAGACTTAGCCGAACCGCTGCTGCCCTGTTCGCCGGGATCACGGGGAGTTCCGGATTCGGTCCATGCCTCGTTTACAACGTCGCAGGCATAAAAATCAACATCCGGATAAAGCTCGGTGAGAGTCTCGAAATACGCCTTGATATAGTTTTCCATACGCTTGAGCATCTTTTCGGAAGAAACCCATTCTCCGTCGGTAGCATAGCCCTCTTTAAAGAACCAGTCCGGAGTCTGGCTGTGCCATACGAGAGTGTGAACGCGAACGGGGATATTATTTTTCTGACAATAATTCAGAACGGGCTTTGCAGCCGAGAATGAAATCTGCGGAACTGTATCGTCGCCTGTCTCCTCAACATAGGCAAGACAAGCGTCATGATTGAGTACAGAATCGGGCTTCATCTCGTTGCCGACCGTGATGCTGCCGCTGAAATGCTTTTCAACGAGATCCATAGTGGGTTTTGAACTGAGATCTGACGGTGTAATTGCCGTGCCGATTTTGAAATCGTTTGCAAAAGCGTCCTTGAGAGAGACAATGTCCTTCTCAATTTCAACAGTGGGAACCTCTACTACGCTGAAATCGTCAATAAAGATATCGTCTGTGCCGCCCTCGAAATAAACGTAGACGTCTGTCATATCCTCGGTAAAGCTTACCTTGACATTCTCAACTGACATCCAGTCGCTTCCGCTGAGATTCTGAACGAGATTGGAGTAGTGAGTTACGCCGTCAGCGTCGTTGTACTGGAAGCTGAGCATAGCGTTTGTGTAATAGCGTCCCTTGATTTTAGCACTTACATAGTATTCGGTATACGGTTCGCATACTACGTCGAGACGGAATGCCGGACCGTTCCATTCCTTTGAGCGTCCGCTTGCAAGAAGCGATGTTGTACCGCTTGCGGCAGCTTCCGTCGAGGCAGAAAGCTCTGTCGTATCATTTTCACCTCTGTTGGTAAATGCCGAAACGTCGCCATCCTCAAAGTCTGAGGAATAGATGACATTTCCCTGTGAAGCTGATTCCTCTGCCATACTGATGGTCGGAACAGCCGCTGCAAGCAGTGAAAGACCGATAATGCCTGACCCTGCTCTTCTGAAAAACAACCCTCTCATTTTTATACCCTCCTTGCCCGTTAACTTCGGGCTGATATCTGATATATTGTATATTTTACCATAATCCCGACCATTTGTCAATATGCAGAGTGGATTTTTTTACAAAAAAGTGGATTATGTGAATGCTTTACCAAATTTTATTATAATCCGTCAATATTATTTTTAAAAGTCCTTGATTTTACTGCCCGAACTATGATATAATAAAATGTAATATTATATAAACACGCTCCTGCAGATTGGAGGATACAATGAAATATACGGGTGAAAAATGCTACGGCTGCGGTGAGATATTCAGCAGTGAAGACGATATTGTCGTATGTCCCGAATGCGGAACGCCCTACCACAGGCACTGCTACCTTGAAGCGGGGAAATGCCTTAACGATGCGCTTCACGAGTCGGGCGGAACATGGCAGAGCAGTGGTGCTCCCTGCGTTCAGAACAACGGTGAAAAAGCAGAAGCCCCCGGGGTTGAATATAAAATCTGTCCGCGGTGCTTTACCAGGAACGACCCGTCGCAGACCGAATGTATAAAGTGCGGATTCGTTCTTCCCGATGACAAAGAATCAAACGAAGCTGCTCAGCGAATGGCAGACTATGCAGATTCTATGGAAAAGCTTGACATTAACAAGCAATATCTGGGGTTCAATCCCGAGGAGAGCTTCGGTGATGGAGTAAACCTCGGCGAGGTCGCACAGTTTGTAAGTACAAATACTCTCTATTATATGCCGATATTCAAAAGAATGAAAGACCTCGGCACGAAAATTTCATTTAATATAATCTGCCTTTTCTGTCCGTATTTTTATTTTGCAAACAGAAAAATGTGGCTCTGGGCGATAATAACTGCACTTGTATCGGTATTTCTGAACCTGCCCGACACCATTTATGCAATAGGTGTCACTGCGGTTGATATGCCGTTTTTGCAGGGGGCAGCAAAGCTTGTTTCGGCTAACGAGGATTTCATAAAAACTATGATGGAGCTTTGCTCCGCAGCTGACTGGATTTTCCGGCTGGCGGCATGTCTTTTCGGAAACTGGCTGTATTACAGGTACGCAGTCCGCTCCGTCCGCAAAGAGAAACTAAGATTCGGAGGTCCGGTAAGTCCTCAGCGGCTCGGCACAAAGGGAGGAGTTGCTCCGCTGAATGTTGTTCTTACGGCGGTTATCCTGATTGCAATGTCAGCAGCGCTGATGTTTGCGACGATGTTTATTTTCGTTTACCTACAGCAGCTTGGCATAATATAGGAATCAGCAACAAAACGAAAAAGACTGCTCCAAGAGCAGTTCCCTTAGAAAAGTTTAAAGCCTGAGAACGAATCAAAATTCGTTCTCAGGCTTTTCGGCAATTTTGCCGCTTACTGCGTTAAAAATGCTTGCCATACGTCAAGTATGCCTGCACATTTTTGCCTTGTCAGCGAAAAATTCTGCTTGAAAATCCGCACACATTTCCTATGTGGACAGGTTCTTACAGTCAAAAAGATTTATTTCTTTCCGAAAGCAATTTGCTTCAGTGCAGCAAGGTCGAGAGAATTCACTATGCCATCGCTGCAGACATCGGCAAGCGCACCCTGTTCGGCTGTCAGCTCCGCCGTGCAGAGAATATATTTCTGAAGCAGCACCGCGTCCGCTGCGTCAACTTTTCCGTCCAGATTCACGTCGCCCATGAGATTCTCTGATTCTTCATAAACCGCAGTAACCGTAATATCGGAACTGAAAGGAATTTCCGCAGACGCATTTCCAATTGTTTTTCCGTCAGAGGTCTCCCAGCAGACAAAGCGGTAACCGGGTTTCGGTTCAGCTGTGAGAGCAATTGGATAGTCAGTGTAGTAATTTCCGCTCCATGATCCGTCCGAAAAATCCGGAGTGATTGTATTCACAGAAACACTGCCCTTTGATGCATCATTTTTCACTGTCACCATTGCAAGAGAACCTCTCAGTCCGAGTGTATTCTTCATTGCACCGGTAATTGATGAATAACGTGAAGAATAGAAGTCCTTCACGGAGTTGACCTCACTTGAATATGAAGATTCGGCTTTGTTTCCGCCCGGCCAGTTTGGCCAGAAGCGATTATAGGTATCAATTGTTGTATCATGATAGGCTGACGAAAACTGTGAAATCAGTTCTGAGATTCTGTTGGAATCAAAGTTTTCGTTTGCCATATCCATGAATGTACGGCAGAATTCGCTCTTGAACGTCTCGTTCTTAATTGCCGCGCTGAACAGATCGGATAAGAACGATTTGTTTTCCATAAGCTGCCGGAAAGAATCAGTTGAAGCGCCGGTTGTACCGTAAAGATTGACGCTGTATTCAGTATCAAACAGGATAAAGCGCCATTTTCCGTCGGCAAATGGGTTAGTATTGTCGATAGACGACGATTTCCACATCGCCATATTGTTTCCGCCCCAGTCCCAGTTATTGAAATAAATTTCTGCGCTCACATAGTCCATGAAGCTCTGCATATCGATTTTTTCACACAGCTCACTATAATTTGCGGCATTAGATAAATCCGAAGCTTTGATCCATTCGTAAAGCTGAGTCCATTCGTCATAGTCGGCGGCATCGCCTGTGTCAAGCGTTTCATTTTTTACGATGCAGATATCCTTTTTGCCAACGCCGTAATGAGCAGAAATGAAATCCTCGTCAAGCTTTTCGGTGATTTCATACTGTCCCCAGTATTCTCCGTCGATAAAGACGATGCAGGGTTCCATGCCCTGAGTAAGAATATTTCTGTCGGAAACAAGAGTCTGATTCAGCTTATCGCGGAATCTTGTATACTGACCGTCATTGCCGCCGTTTCTGAGCATAAAGCTGTCAAACTTGTCAAGAGTCTTTCCCGTACTCTGACTGCTTACAGCACCTGAAAACAGATCAAAATCGATCTTTGACGCTCCGTATTCGCTCCGTGCATAGACGTTGAAGCTCTTCTGAGTCATTGAACGCGTCGCTCCGCCGTGGATTCTCAGTCCTACATTCTGGCTGAGTACCGACGAACCGTTTTCAAAGATTTCCATGGACGCTTCTCTCTCCCATTCCGCACCCTTTTGAGTGTAGTTGGCAGGAATTGTCCATTCCTGAGCGGCAGGATCGTAATCAGGACCTGTTTTCCAGTCATCATAGACCTTTCCGAGCACGTATATTCCCTTTTCATTATCGTATAGATTATCGCTGTCGGTCACCAGCGAAATGACCTTAAGATTCTGATAATAAGAAGCTTTATTCTGATAGCCTACAAAATAAGATTTCGTGACGGTGTCGCTGAAATTGCCGTTTTCATCCATAGCTGCGGCACGGATAATAAATGCCTTATCAACGGGATTTCTCGGCGGAGTGACGCTGGACATCCACGAGGACGGAGCTATATCGGTTCTTGCGCTGAGAACATTGGCTGACGACGATATATCGCTGACCGTGACAGGCGAGGTGTAAACGCGGCTTTCTGCAGTTGGCTCACTTCCGTCAAGAGTATAGTAGATTGTCATATTATCGGCGGCTGAAATGGTCAGCGAGAACGAGTCGTTATAAAAACCGCTCTCCTTTGAAAATATCGGTTCTGCTACGTCGATTCCGATAACTGACTTTTCCACGTTCGGCATATCGGGAGTCATTTCCATATAGGCAAAGCTGTCCGAACCGTCAGGAAATCTGCCATAGGTCACATTGGTTTCCATCTGACCGAAAGTAACGGTGTCCACAGTAATTCCCGCAGCGTCGGTCAGTGTGAGAGTTTCCCCTGTCGTTGAAAGTCCGAACGGAGCGAAGTGCTGTCCCTCAGGCTGAATCGCCTTTGAGTCACAGAATACGATGATTCGCTGTTTTCCGCCGATTTTCGTACCCTCCGGAAAAACGAACCGATATGGTGTATCCGTTTTGTCCGACAATCCGTAACCGCCGAGGTCGATGATGCCGTCCGATGAATTGTAAAGTTCAACCCAGTCGTAATACTGTCCGTCAGCTGCGGCAAAGGTTGTATTCTTGGCGCACACCTCGTTAATGACGATACACTGCTCCGTTACGGCTGTCATCGGAACTCCTTGCGTCAAGGCGGCGCACATAGTGGCAGCGGCACTTACGGCTGCCGTTTTTCTGATTAGCTGCATATATATACCCTCCTCTGTATAATATACTGCTCATACATATCAGCTTTACATGGATTTCTCCATAGCGCCGTTAAGAAAATGACGCATAAAGATGCAAAGTCAGATTTAGAGACAGTCTGCGTAATGCGCTTACAGCCATACTGACCTTTTTGTGTGAGAAATCCGTACTTTTCCGAAGCCGGATGTATGTTTATGCATCTTAATTATATCACACAATTCATATTAAAGCAAGATTTTTTTGCGTTATGTGCATAAGTTTGCAGTTTTTGTTTATCATATTCGGCAATATTGCATTCCAACATGCCATCATGTGTCGCGTCATTTTATCGGATTCCTATAGGTCCGGAATTCTGAGTTCCTTATTCCGGGTGATGAACGAACCGATGCTGCAAGTCATGACATCGCCTGAGGGGGATTGAAAAAGTGAATATTATGTGCTATAATAAGATAAAAACGTAACAGGAGGAGCCGGAATGGGGAAAAAGCTTGCAGATACTGCCGTTATAACTGCATTTTCTGCGGCGGTTTTTTTGGACGTTCACAGTCTTTATGGACCTGTTATCCGCCTGCTTCTTACAATAATCGTTATAAGCTTTCAGTTTGCCTGCGAAAATAAAAAAATTATCACAGCCGCGGAAATAATCTACGCGCTGATATGCATACCTCTTGGGTGCGGTTTTATGCCTGCGGTCTGCTGCAGTATAATCCGTGAAAGACGGGCTGTTTCCGCAGTTTTTTTATCTGTATCGCTGGTTTACTGCTGTATATTCTGCGGCAGTATCAGGTCAGCAGCCGTGATTATTGGTCTGACTGCTTTGTCTGCCGTGCTCAGTCTGCGAACAGCCTCACTCATTGAAAAAGAAAACGAGCTTATCCGGCTTCGTGACAGCGATACCGAACTTACCAATTCCCTTCGTGAAAAGAACCGACTGCTTCTTGACAGGCAGGATTACGAGGTTAACCTTGCCATGCTGACTGAACGAAACCGAATTGCCCGTGAAATTCATGATAATGTGGGACATATGCTTTCACGGTCTCTTTTACAGACAGGAGCTATGCTTGCTGTAATTGACAAAAATGACCGCCCATCGGAATACGAATCGCTTTGCGGACTGAAGGACACTCTCGACAGTGCGATGAACAGTATACGCGAAAGCGTTCACGGACTGCGGTACGAGTCGATAGATCTGCATCATGCCGTTACCGAAGCCGCTTCCGCTATGAAGGAACGCTATGATGTGAATATGGATCTGGATTTCAGTGAAAATATGGCAGGCAATGTCAAGCTTTGCTTCATATCGGTTGTCAAGGAGGCTTTTTCCAACATAATCCGTCACAGCAATGCCAACCGGATAAGCGTTGTGATTCGCGAACACCCTGCGCTTTATCAGCTCAGCGTGACGGATAACGGCACGGTAAAGTATGATTCAGTTAATTTCGGAATGGGTCTGGGGAATATGCGAGAGAGGACAGAGAATATCGGCGGGCTTTTCAGAATCGACACGGAAAAAGGCTTCAGGATATTTATTTCCGTAAAAAAAGACTATAACGGAGGTAATCGGGTTAAATGAGAATAATAATCGTAGACGATGACAGAATTGTCTCATCGTCGCTTAAAACAATACTTGAAGCCCGCGGAACAGAGGTCGTTGCAGTCGGGAACAGCGGAGAGGAGGCGGTTAGGCTTTATTCTGAGTACCTGCCCGATGTTCTGCTAATGGACATCAGAATGGACGGAATGACCGGACTTGAATCTGCAGAAGAAATACTCTCCGCCGACAGGGAAGCGAGAATTCTGTTCCTCACCACATTCTCCGATGACGAGTATATACTTAAAGCGCTGAATATCGGAGCAAAGGGATATATTCTGAAACAGGATTTTGAGGGTATTGATGCCGCCCTTAAAGCTGTAATGAGCGGTCAGAGCGTATTCGGAAATGATATTGTCAGTCGTATTCCCGGACTCGTTCAGCCCAAAAAAAGCTATGACTGGGAGTCATCTGAAATTGGTTTAAAGGAGCGTGAGATAATCGCTCTTGTAGCCGACGGACTTTCAAATAAGGAAATCGCCGAACGGCTGTATCTCAGCGAGGGTACCGTCAGAAATTATATCAGTGGAATTCTCGATAAGCTTTGTCTCCGCGACCGCACTCAGCTCGCTGTTTTCTACTATCGGAGCGGCGATTCACAGTGACACACTGTTTGTATCCTGCTCACGATTATGATTGATGACTGCACTTTTTCTTTATATTTATAATCTTAAAAAAGACAAATGTACTGCCTTAAAGAAAAGCAGAGCAAATAGGGACGTCCGATAAAAACGGACGTCCCTTATGTTTGCTTTGTTATTTCACTTAAAGAATATATATGAATGGGAATAACAGAGTTATTGTATTTTGTCACAACAAGTGAATTATGCAGAGTAACAATTATTGTCTTTACTTTTACTTTATTTTTATTGGTAATACTTTTTGAAACCCAAAATAGTGAAACAGGGCCTTTTTTTATTTTATCCGCTATATCATTTTCTTTTAATAAAGTTAAAAGAGCTTTCCGATTAATTAAAATCATGGTAATATTTCCATCTCAACAGCACCTCTAAATTCAATTGTCATAAAAAATTATAGATCACCCCTAAAGAAATGCTGATTAAATAGGGTCTCGCTTATGTTTCAGACAATATTTGATTTAACTGCGATTGATGCAACCTTATCCTTATCCTCAAGAGTAATTTTCAGGTTAAAGAGGGCACGCTCGCCCGACGGCGGAGTTTTGACCGGAAGCATGAATCTGAGATTGCTGTTGTCAATCCTGATGTTTGCTGTTGGAGTGAGAGGTATTCCTGCCTCGCTGCTGAACCAATAGGAAAGAAGTATCTTCTGCGAGCCGATTTCGGAAATAATTTTTCCGTCAATGGTAATCGGAATTCTCGTCCAGCAAAGGCTTTTAAGCTGGAAATATACCGGTGATGAAATTGCAAGATTACCGTCAGCTCCGCATATAGCCACAAATGAAGGGATTTCCCTGTACTGAAGCCAGTAGTCCTCACAGTAGGCTCTGTATACATTATTGCCCTCTGCCTGTTTCTGAAGTTCACGGGAGAATAGCATCGCTTTTTTGAGATTTTCCGTTTCGATTCCATCAAAATATTCCTCAGAGAAGCCCTCGAATACTTTTCCCTTTTCGTAGAGAACACTGTAATGATTCTCGAATATAAATTCTGTTGGCTGTACGTATAGATCCCAGTCACTGCGTGCTCCGGGCCAGCCCATGGAAACGTACGGCACCGGTTTGAACATATCGGGATATTCGGCAAGTCCGTAGTTGAAATAGGTACACCACTCGCATACTCCCTGAGTCTTGATTTCAGGATACTTTTCAATCATCTCATTGAAAATACGCTTATCAATCGCTTGCATCTGGTGGGATGAATACATCATTGTGGGATAGCCGTTTGCCGAAAGGAACTCGCGACTCTTTCTCATGCAGTTGTCAAACGATGTGGGATTACCGTAAGTACCCTGCCATTCGTTGAGGTCGTAGCAGTAATAGCCGAGGTATCTTCCATCCTTTACAAAAACGTCCTGACCGATAGTGTGAAGCGGACGATAGTCGTCATCTGTCATTATGAAAACGTCGTCGATCACAGGGTTTGCAAATATAAGGCATCTCAGGAAGAAATTGCGCGTCGAGTGGTCTTTCGGAAGAGGATTTCCTGCGAGGACCTCACTGTCGGTAAGGAATTTCAATTCAAGTCTGCCATTATATTTCTCTTTAAGCTCCGCAACGTTATCGTCCGGACAGCATACGACCATTTCGGTTATGAACGGCATAAAATTATCAATAAACGGCAGAGTTGCGAGAATATCGTCGTTTCGTGCAGTGAGAACAACGATCTGCTTGATTTTCAGGCTGTCCGGAACAGTTACCGGATTCTCGCCGACAGTCAGAACCGCATTAAGCATATCAACTGCCGATTCGTCCCACGTATAGGGAACGAAGTCTTTCAGATGAGCCTTTTTCTTTTCATATTCCGCAGGATCGGATACAAGTTTCTCCACGCATTTAACAAGGTCAGCACTGTCGTTGGGATCAAAATAGTCCGCGAAATCTCCTGCAACCTCATGAACAACGGCAATATCCGAGGCGATTACGGGAGTTCCGCGCTCAAATGCCTCAATTACAGGCAGTCCGAAGCCCTCGTTAAAGGTCGGGAACGCAACGGCAAAGGCATGTTTATAAAGATAATCAACAGTTGCATCGTTGGGCTTTTCAACGAAGAAAAGACTTTTTCCGAACAGCTCATGTTCTCTCATGCGTTTTTCGAGAGCGTCCACATTCCAGCCGATTCTGCCTGCGAAAATAGCCTTAATGCCCTTTTCGGCGAGTCCTTTTTCGAGAGCGTCGATAACAAGACTGTGATTCTTACGCGGCTCGATCGTTCCGACCATGAGAATGTATTTTCCGTTTGCAATTTTTGTAACCTCAGGGTCCACGTCGTCTTCGGATGATGCTTTTCCGCTGCTTTTAAAGTCGCAGCCGAGAGGTACGACGATTGTTTTTTTGCGTTCCATTCCCATTTTATCGGTCAGGTCGTTCAGAGCATTGACGGTAGCCTGAGCGTTCGAAATGATCAGGTCGGCATATTTGAGGTTTGCTCCTACATATATCATAAAGTTGATAGCGGTATTTTCATGGCTGAACTGGGGATGTGTAATGGGAATAAGGTCATAGAGCTGGGTTACGATTTTAACTCCCCTCTGCTTGAGAATGGGGAAGAGATAGCTTCTTTTCAGACGGCTGTTCCATACGCTGTCAATGTCGAAAAAAACTGAGCCTGTCGGGATTTCGGTATACTGAATAATTTCGGATGTTGCAATACTGTCCCTTTCGCCTTTGTTTTCGGAAAAATATTCAAGAAACCGGCGGTTATCGAGAATCTGAAAGGCATTTTTTGGAAATGAATATTTCAGCAGCACAAGCTCTGCACGGCTGTCTCTGAGCATTCTAACGGTTATTTCCCTTACGACGCGCTGGATACCCGTAACAAAGTCGACAGTCATGAGGTTGGTAAGGTCAATATAAATTTTCATATCTTAATATTCCTTTCGTCAGCTTGTCAGTTTTTGATTCCCGCGATTTTCCGCTCGATTTTTTTGAGGAACTCAGGCTGCTTACGGTAGAGCTTCAGCAGCTTATCCGGCATGGTCATACCTGTTGTAGCCGAAATCGTTTCAAGCTTTCCTCCGTAGACGTTTTTCTGTGAATAGATATTGTTGTATGCCCTGATTTGTGCACGGTCATATTCCGCCGAACCGATCATTGTGATGACCAGAAGCCGCTGATATTCGCTTTTCGGCAATTCAAAGCGTGGAGTCCAGCTTTCAAAAGCCCGCTCATCGGCAAGTCTTTTCAGAAACGACATATAGCACTTTTCAAGGAAAACTCTGTTGTCATTCTCCTTGGAAAGCTCGTAAACGTCCACATCTGACGGATTATCTGCGGCAAGGTGGAGATAGGCGGTTTTTGACACTCCGAAAGAACCGCCGGTTTTTTTATAATTTTCGCTTACAATATCAAAGATATCCGAGTAAATTTTCGCATCTGTCATTTAATCAACATCCCTTACATTTGTTATTTATTATTTTCAGCTGTGCGGAAATATATATACCGTTTAAATTTTACCGCATTTTGAAAAATATGTCAATTATTCCGAACCGTCCGAATCGCACTGAACGTAGGTGTAGCGGTTTCCGCGTCTGATAATATGAATCTTACTGCATATGTACGAGTTGTCGTACTGCTTGAAATAATATTTTCCGTCCTCGAGGAAAACCACCATATAATAGACGGTTTCGGTATGATAACGCTGGCGTCGGCGAACCTCGATAACGTCAAAAACAGAAGTTTCGGCGCATTCCGTAAGCAGAAAATTTTTATCGCTCCAGAAGCGGTTGTTTACAATCTGAAAGGCAGTATACAAAGCCAGAGCAGCAATGATAATTAAGAGAAAAATTATGTAAAATGCGTCGAAATTTCTGTGCTGCATCATATCGAAAAATATGTAGAGAGCGCTGACTCCCAGTACGGCGAATACAACCCAGTTGAATTTGTGGCGATCCTTTGCTGCCTGTAGATCGGTTTCAGAGGCTTCTCTCCATTCAAGGGGCTTTGCACGTCGGATCTCGTCTTTTTCGACTCTGTTCGGTACATATGCAGCAAGGTGAGCAAGAAGCAGTATACCTCCTAACACGCCTGCAAAGGTCACGAGGAACAGGATAAACGGGTGAGCCGATTCCCCCGTCAGCGCGAAAGCAAGCACAAAAAGCGATATGAAAGAGCCAAGAATCGCTCCTGCTGCTATCCATGGCGTATCTTTTGGTCCAAAAGGACAGAGTAATCGCATTTTTTTCATGATAAAAATCTCCGTTGCGTTTTATTTATGATATTTGCTTCCCCCGGCGATGCCGAAAGCACGGTAAATCTGTTCGAGAAGCATGACTCTTGCAAGCTGATGAGGAAATGTCATTTTCGACATTGAAAGCATTATATTTCCCGCAGCTTTGACTCTGGAGGAAAGCCCATAGGAGCTGCCGATTATGAATGTGATACAGCTGAATCCGTCAACTCCGGCTTCGGAAATAATCCGTGAAAGCTCAGGGCTTGTATATTGTTTTCCCTCAATGCAGAGTGGAATTATCAGTCCCTTTGCAAGCTTTAAAATTTTATCAGCCTCTTTTTCGAGAGCCGCGGAAATTTCCTTTTCGGAGGGATTATCGCTCAGACGGCATTCATCTGTTTCATAAAGCTCAAATGTGCAGTAGCGCGAGAGCCGTTTTATGTATTCGCTGCAGGCATTACGGAGATAATCCTCCTTCAGTTTTCCGACGGTAATAAGCTTAATGTTCATCAGAAAATCACTGCTCCTCCCCGGGTTTCGACGGGAGCTACTCCGAGGAGATAGTCTCTGCCGCGCGCATAGTTTCTGAGATAACCCTGAACTGCAGAATCGGCTAAAACAGGTCGGTTGTTGTCCTGACTCAGATGACCGAGAATAAAATGAGTCGTTCCGCTTTCAATCAGTCTGCCGATCTCCACAGCGCAGTCGTCGTTTGAGAGATGACCGTTTTGTGAAAGTATCCGTTCTTTCAGATAAAGAGGATAACCTCCTGTGCGGAGCATGTTTTCATCATAATTGGATTCGATGAGGACAAGCCTGCATCCTGTAAGTGCATGGTGAATTTCGTCCGTAACGTGTCCCAGATCGGTACATACAGCGCAGCAGCGGTCGTCCGCAGTGTGGATCCTGTAGCCGCAGGACTGGATCGTATCATGCGGAGTGTTGAAGCAGCTTAGCTCCATTCCTCCGCAGGAGATTGAGATTCCGCTCATATCAATAACGGGGGATTCCGCGGCGATTCTGCCTGAGTCACAGAGTCTCTGAAGAGTACGCTTCTGCCCGTAAACAGGTATACCTGTTTTGCCTGTGAGCATTTTAAGTCCGCTGACGTGGTCGCTGTGCTCGTGGGTTATGAATACTGCTTTTACAGCCTCAATTGGAATACGGTTGACCTCAAGAGCGGCACTCAGCCGTCTGAAGCTTACGCCGCAGTCAATCAGAACTCCTTCTTTTTCGTTGCCTATGAATGAGGAATTGCCCTTGCTGGAGCTGAACAGAGGATAAATTCTTGCCATTTCAGTTCTCCGGACGCGGAGCTCTGACTGCTCCGATAGTCCATGTCATGGGCATTTTCTGCATATCCTCCGGCATATTTGTCATAAGTCCCTCACCGGTGGGAATAATATACCTGACTTCAAAGCCATTGGCTGAAAGTTCTTCGATGATTCTTTCCTTTGTCCAGAAAACATCGTATATATTATAATTTTCCCAGCCTGTAACGGATTTAAGGCGAAGCTCAAAGTCGATATTCGGTACGTCCATTATCAGCAGTCCGCCGTCATTAAGGCTTTCGGCAAATTTTTTATAGAGTATTCGCCTTATATTATATTCGAAATGCCTTACATACCGGAAGCAGGTTACAGCATCGAATTTATCCCACGGCTCGTCGGTTATGATATCAAAAACCCGTGTTTCGGGCTTGTTATCACAGTTTTCAAACCGGCTGTTCACAATTCCGAGCATTGCATCGCTTGCATCAGCCGAAACACAGCTGCCGTGCTTTATACATTCGCTTGTAATTCGTCCGTCGCCGCAGGCAAGGTCAAGAATACGCGGTCTCTGCTCGCCGAAGCGGCTTTCGAGAATTATTCCTATATTGCAGCGTTCGAGCATATCAAAATATTTCAGTGCCCTTGAGGTGAACCGGACTTCGGTATACTTATCGGCGACTTCCTGCTGCTGATAGTATTCCTTCATAGCGTCGTGCCCTTTGACGAGATATTTGCCGTTTAATCTGAGTCTTCTGTCCCATTCAAAGAGAGTAACAGGGCGTACGGGAAGCTGTTTTTCGGCTTCCGATTCTATTATGCTGACGATGTCATCGTTGTCAAGGATAGCGTCAAGTCTTTTCTTGTTGACCGGCGAGAGATATATGCTGTATCTGTCGGCAACAAGGCGCAGAGCCTTTACAAGTCCGTTGGGATCCGGGGAGGTCACTTCGCCTATTCCGCATTCGCTTACGACCTCGGAAACACCCGAAACATCAGTGCATACAACGGGAATTCCGTTAAGCATGGCTTCAACAGCCGAAAGGGAGCAGGCATGGTTGCAGTTAATTGTTTTATATGGAATAAGCAGACAGTCAATTTCGGAATAAAACGCCGTCATATCGTATTTTCCGTAAATTATGCGGCAATTGCTGCATTCTCTGAGCTTTGACGGAATTACGGCGGAATCGTATCTCCATAGAATCTCAAAGCTGATGTCGGGAGCGGCTTCAACGGCTTCACAGAGCAGACCGATGCCTCTGTCATCAGCCTGAGCCATATCCATAGGAGAGGAAGCGAATCCCACTGTATAGGATTTTTTATCAAATATTCGCTTTCTTGGCAGAAGTTTTGCTCCTCTGATAACCGGGTAAGAAATCATCGGCTCGCGGAATCCTTTTTCGGTCATTATTTCCGCGGCTTTTTCAGACTGAACAATGTATCTGTGGAGTCCCAAATCGCTTAAATGAACAAGCTCGGCAAGAGTGCTGTCGGAAATCTCCTGAAGCGGATTCTGACCGCTGAGCTTGAACAGTGACCTGTTCATGATCATGGAACAGCCGTCGGAGCGGATTATGTGGGGTGAGCTTTCGCAGAATACGCATAAAAGGGGATTAAGCCCTGCAATATAGTTTCCCGCGCCTTTTTCGGGAATGCACGTAACCTCGCCGGCTTTTACCGTTTCAGACAGATCCGGCTCAATTGAAATCATTTTTATATTGTAAACGCTTTTTTCTTTAAGCAGGCGGTAAAGGTCAAGAGCCTCGCTGCGGACGGCTTCAATGTCCATACACTGCATATAGCGCTTGCATACAACAGCAATGATTTTTTTTGCAGCATCATTTTCAACGCGGAAAAGCTCATATTTCATAGCTCTTGTATAATTCGCGCTCCATGTATCGGCATCGATTTCGCTTTCAGGAAGCTCACAAAGCTCCCTTGTAACAGCGTTTGTGAATTCGCTTCCAATATCCAGACAGTCAGAAAACGGTGCATTCATGCGATATTCGGGGTGACGTATGCGGGCATAGCTGTTAAGCTCTCTGCCGGACTCGCCGTGGAGACGGTCAGCCTTATCCGACACGACTGCATCGCCCTCAATTCGTTTTTTCGATTCATTGTCGAGTCGTTCTTCAAGCTCGTTGATTCGGCGCGTCATTTCCTCATACGAACGGCTTATTATGCTGAAATTCTTTGCAGCATAGGAGCGCTCGTCAGCAAGAGCAGCTTTGATTGTTTCGTCGTCTGCCTTGCTTTCAATAAGCTGAGAGATAGCATCGGCAGCGGCTTTGTTGAATTCATTCTGTTTTTCACCAAACGGATTAACGTACCAAAAGGTGATTTTTCTGCCGAGACGCTTGATAAATTTTACAATCGGATTTGATGTATTAAGTTCCCCCTGACTATAAGTCGCGCAGTCGGGGAGACGATTTTTTATTTTTTTTTCTTTCAAAGTAAAATACCTCCCGGAGTATGGTCGTTGCTTTCAGAATTTGTCCGTATAGAATGCAAGTGCGGATCTTTGAGCACAATTATGTCGGAAACAAGGTGAAAATATGCAGTATTCAGTAAAATCCGCCGAAAAGGCATACAAAGATGCCAATGAAGACGGACGCCTCATACATGGATTCAGTCAAAATTCCATTTATGGTCGAGCTTTGCAACGCCTACTTCAGCGACGCTGTTGTAAACGGTGAATCTGACAGCCGCAGTTTTGTAGTCGTATGCGAACATATCGTTGTCGCGGATGGCGATATCTATCCAGTATGAGCCTGCCACGAGATTGAGCCTGTCTATGTCGCAGGTGATAGTACCCTCGTCTTTGAGTGTGAAATTTGTCAGTCTTTCTCGCTGAGTGTTCGTTCCGTAACACTGAAGCTTATCGTTGCGATAGAACATAAGTCCGATAAGAACGCCGTTGAGCTTCGATGGGTCGGCTTTATAGTGGATTTTAAGGGACACCTTTTCACCTGTGCGAAATTTGCCTGAGTCGTTGCCGTTTTCGCCTGTCAGCTCAGCCTTTGTGATCTCAGCGATGAATTCCTTTGGCTGTTCTTCTGATTTATCCCCGCCATTGCCTGCTGTATTGTTCTGTGCCGCGGAGTGGTTAATTGCACGGCGTTTCATGCCCATATATTCGAGATATTCAGGGTGAACCTCGTTAGGCGCGCCCTCCATGCGGATTTTTCCGCCGTCAATCCATATTGAGCGTTCACAGATTTTCTCAACCTGTGCCAGCGAGTGAGAGACAATAACGATTGTAGTCCCTCTGCTTTTGATGTCAAGGAGTTTCTCAAAACATTTCGCCTGAAAGGCGGCGTCGCCGACAGCAAGAATTTCGTCAATCAGCAGCACATCGGCGTCCACGTTGATTGCGACGGAGAAGGCAAGTCTTGTATACATTCCCGATGAATATGTTCTCACGGGATTGTCGATGAACTGTTCAAGCTCGGAAAATTCTATTATCTCATCGATACGGCTTTCAATTTCTTTTTTTGTAAGACCGAATATCGAGGCATTTGTATAAATATTTTCCCGTCCGGTCATATCGGGATGGAATCCTGCGCCAAGTTCGAGAAGACTTGAAATACGTCCCTGAATTTTGATAGAACCGCTGTCGGGATATATAATTTTTGTCATAAGCTTAAGGAGCGTACTTTTGCCGCAGCCGTTGTGACCCACAAGTCCGATAGCCTCGCCCTTTTCAACGCTGAACGATATTCCGTTCAGCACGGCACGTTCTTCGTAGCGGTTTCGGTTTCTGAAAAGTATTTTCTCCTTAAAGGTGTGTCCCTTGTCAAAGTATACCTTAAAATGCTTTTTTACGTCGCGAACTTCAATTACAGCCATTTTACAGCTCCTCTGCAAAGTGTTTTTTCAGCTTGTGGAATATAAGGAAGCCTGCGATCAGCACGACTGTTGATTCCGCAGCGATAAGGATGATTATTTTTGTTTCCGGACATTTTCCGAAGTACAGCACATCGCGGTAAGCGAGAATTATCGGAGACATCGGATTGAGAAGATATATATTTCTGTAGCGTTCGGGAATATAGTCGATAGGGTAAACTACCGGAGACGCATACATCCATGCCTGTGTGAGAACGCTCATGATATGCTCGAGATCGCGGAGATACACCGTCACCGACGAGGTGATCATAGTTACGCCCACAACAAGGAAATACTGGAAAATCATAATATACGGCAGCCACAAAAGCAGCAGCGGGTGAATTTTGATCGGCGAAATAATCAGCACCGCAAAAATTATAACAAACGACAGCAGCATATTTACAAAGCTGCTCGTTGCATAGGAAATCGGCATAACCTCGCGTGGAAAGTAGATTTTCTTTACCATATTTGCCTGTCCGAGAACTGCTTTTGAGCCGGTAGTCAGCGCCGAGGAAAAGAAAATCCACGGTACAAGGGCGACAAACAGATGCATATAATAATTTTCCATGGGATTTTTGAGAAGCATCTGGAATACAAGCGTATATACTCCCAGCTGCAGCAGCGGATTGATAAAAGTCCACAGAAAACCGAGAACCGAACCTTTATAGCGTCCTTTAAGGTCTTTTCTGACCAGCGATGCAATCATGGTTCTGTAGAGATAAAGTTCCTTGAATATGTTCATTTTATTCCACCTTAAAAGCAATATAGCATTACTAAAGTTATTATAACAGATTATTCCGATAAATGCAAGAAATATTTGCCTGATGGATTATTTCAGGCTGTACCATGTACTGAGTGTGCGGGATTTTTGCCGCCGTTTTGTCTGTTGTTTTGGGGATTAGTATAAGCTGCAATAAAAAAGTTCTCCGTACAATCGTAGGGAGAACTTTTGTCTGTCTTGCTCAAAATAGATGACATTGAAAAACGACGATTCTACGAGGTTTTCAGGTCATCATCCTGACTCTTTTCCAAAAACACGGTAGGAACTTTCGAACCCCCCATAAAAATTCATCTTAGCCTTCCGTAATAATATAGTCTAATCTTGTTTTATATATTATACCACATATTTCCGAAGATTACAAGAGGTTTTTAAAAAATCAGACTTTTCTCCTTTCTGCAATAAGACTGAACCCCTCACTTTCCTCTGCAAGGTATTCGTACAAATCCTCTGCC